>NZ_JBRFIX010000007.1:0-354882 GCF_053456425.1 Pseudomonas sp. LF020 | reverse complement strand
AAACACAGGCATTGGTAGCTCTTGCTCGCAAGCTCTGCCGAGTGGCATTCGCCCTGATGAAGAATCAGGGCGAATACCGATCAGTTTGAGATTCTAGGGTTGCTGAGCAACATAGAATCTCCCACAGTTGGATTGAGTGCATTCAGTTGGGAGGTTGGTCGGCTTGTAGGCCGCCATCGCTGGCAAGCCAGCTCCCACATTTTGACCGAGGGCATTCAGGCGGGGATTGGTTGGCTCATAGGCCACCATCGCCAGCAGGCTGGCTCCTACAGTTGGATTGAGTGCATTCAGTTGGGAGGTTGGTCGGATTGTAGGCCGCCATCGCTGGCAAGCCAGCTCCCACATTTTGACCGAGGGCATTCAGGCGGGGATTGGTTGGCTCATAGGCCACCATCGCCAGCAGGCTGGCTCCCACAGTTGGATTGAGTGCATTCAGTTGGGAGGTTGGTCGGCTTGTAGGCCGCCATCGCTGACATGCCAGTTCCCGCAGGGATTTGTGGTGATTCAGGCAGGGGGTGGGCGAAGCACCAGCGCGAACAACTCGCCATGCCCGTTCACATTGAGCTTGTGATAAAGATTGCGCCGATGCACCTTCACCGTCTCCGGCGAGATGCCCATCTGCTGGGCAATGGCCTTGCTCGAAAAGCCCTGCAGGATCAGGCGCGCGGTGTCGACTTCACGGGTGGTCAGGCGCGCATCGAAGCGGTCGAGCAGCGTTGCCAGATCCCCCGCCACCGGCTCGGTGCCAGCGCCTTGCGGCGGCAACAGCTGCACATGACGACGCATCGCCGCCAACACCCAGTCGCGCACACAGAGCAAACGGCCCTGCTCGGCCAGATCGAAAGCCGACGCGCGCCCGAGTGACAGGCCCAGTACGCCGCCCTCGACGTTGATCATGAACTGCAATTCGTCCTCACCGACCACCGAACGAAAATAGCTCTGGTAATACTCGCTGTGCAGGAACTGGTCCGGCGCCACCGAGGCCAGACTGTGCAGGCCATCGGCGATGCCGGTCGAGGCGGTTTGATAGAACGGATCGAGCAAATACATCCCGGCGCTGTAGCTGGCCAGTTCTTCCTGCTCATCGGCGCGGCCCTTGCTGTCGAAGTCGATCAGCAATCGCGGTGCCTGCCCCGCCTTCATCAGCGCCACCAGCGCGTTGTCCAGCGGCACCAGCAGCCGCAGCGTGTCCACCAGCGCGCGCCAGAAAGCGTCCTGGCCGACGGCGGCGAACACCCGCGCCAGACTCTGATGCACCGGCAACTCCTGCAACAACGCGTCCACGCTCTACCCCTTTTGAGTAACCCATGATGGGAATGGGTCAGGCGCGCCCGCCCCGATAGGCTGAGCACTCCTGTCAATCACCGGCCTGCCGCAGGCCAGGAGTGCCGCATCATGCGTTGTCGTCGTGGCTATATCAACCGGGGCATCAACCTTGGCCTGCTCGCCTGTGTTGGCGTCACATTCGCCGCCAGTGCCGCGGATGCACCGAGCGTGCACGTCTACAACTGGTACGACTACATCGGCCCCACCACCCTGGCCGACTTCAAGCGCGACAGCGGCATTCAGCCGGTTTACGACACCTTCGACAGCGCCGAGGTGCTCGAAGGTAAATTGCTGACCAGCCGCAGCGGTTACGACGTGGTGGTGGCGAGCAACTACAGCCTGCCGACGCTGATCAAGGCCGGCGCCCTCGCCCCGCTGCCCCGCGATCAATTGCCGGGCTGGAACAATCTGGACAACGACCTGCTGAGCAAACTGGCCCACAACGACCCTGGCAATCAATACGCCGTGCCGTATCTGTGGGGCACCAACGGCATCGGCTACAACGTCGACAAGGTGCGTGCCGCGCTCGGCGACAAGGCGCCGCTGGATTCCTGGGATCTGCTGTTCAAGGAAGAGAACCTCGCCAAGCTTGGCCAGTGCGGGGTGGCGATGCTCGACTCGCCGTCGGAGATGCTCCCGGTAGCCCTGCACTACCTCGGATTACCGCCCAACAGCACCAACCCCGAGGACTATCAGAAAGCCGAAGCGCTGCTGCTCAAATTGCGCCCGCACATTGCCTACTTCAACTCGTCGAAATTCATCAGTGACCTGTCCAACGGCAACATCTGCGTGGCGGTCGGCTGGTCCGGCGCGATGCTCGAAGCCAAAACCAATGCCGAGCAGGCGCACAACGGCGTGAAGATCGCCTACAGCCTGCCCAAGGAAGGCGCGCCAGTGTGGTTCGACACGCTGGTGCTGCTCAAGGACGCGCCGAACCGCGCTCAGGGCCTGGCGTTCATCGACTACCTGTTGCGCCCGCAAGTGATCGCGCCGATCAGTGATCACCTGTCGTACCCCAACGGCAATCGGGCGGCGACACCACTGGTGGCCGCGGCCACGCGGGATAACCCGGCGGTGTATCCGTCCGCGGCGGCGATGGCCACCCTGTATACCCTGGAGCCGCTGCCCAAAGCCATCGAGCGGGTGCGCACGCGGGTGTGGAGCAAGGTCAAGAACGGCCAGTAACCCCACCTGCAAACCACACAAAACCTGTGGGAGCGTGACTTGCCCGCGATGGCGGTGTGTCAGGCGACACATGCACTGGCTGGACGGACGCCTTCGCGGGCAAGCCACGCTCCCACAGGAATTTGTATTGAACCCGTTTGATTCATTTCTGCCTTTTTATAGAGAGACAAACCATGAAACCCCGTGCCCGTGACCTCAACATCCGCATCGGCCAGCTGCAACCCGGCCCGCTCAACACCATCACCGATGTCCCCGGCGTGCGCGTCGGCCACAGTAACGTGCGTGGCCGTAGCGAAACCGGACGTGACATCTGCACCGGCGTGACCGTGATCGAACCGCGTCGCGGCTCGACCAATCAGCAACCGTGTTTCGCCGGGGTGCATGTGCTCAACGGCAATGGCGACGCCACCGGCCTTGAGTGGATTCGTGAAGCCGGGCTGCTGACCAGTCCCATCGCCTTCACCAACACCCACAGCCTCGGCGTCGTGCGCGATGCGTTGATTGCGCTGGATCGCCAGCAGCAACCGGACGACGGGCGCCTCTACTGGAACATGCCGGTGGTGCTGGAAACCTTCGATGGTCTGCTCAACGACATCAACGGTTTTCACGTCAAGCCCGAGCATGTCGCCGAGGCGCTGAGTGCCGCGCATGACGGCGCCGTTGAGGAAGGTGCAGTGGGTGGCGGCAGCGGCATGATCTGCCATGAATTCAAGGGTGGCATCGGCAGCGCCTCACGGCGGTTGAGCAGCGCTCAGGGTGGCTGGACGGTGGGCGCAATCGTCCAGGCCAACCACGGTATTCGTAGCGAGTTGCGGGTCGACGGTTATCCGGTGGGTCGCTACATGGAGCAGGTGGATTCGCCGTTCCTGCGTGCTGCGCTGCCGCATCCGGGCATGGGTTCGATCGTGGTCTGCCTTGCCACCGACGCGCCATTGCTGCCGCATCAATGCACGCGTCTGGCGCAACGCGCCAGCCTCGGCCTGGCGCGCAGCGGCGGTGGTAACGAAGACCACAGCGGCGACATCTTCATCGCCTTCGCCACCGGCAACCAACACATCCCGCCCGCCGCCTACGAAGGCAAAGGCGCGCCAACCTGCGACAGCTTGTGCATGGTTAACAACGACCACATCAGCGAACTGTTCCTGGCCGCCACCGAAGCGGTCGAAGAAGCGATCATCAATGCCCTGCTCGCCAGCGACAGCACCGAGGGCAACGGGCATGCAGTGCCGGGGCTGGATTCAGAAACGCTGCTCGCCGCCCTCGCCAAGTCCGGCTGGCCCGGATCACACTGACAACACCTGTAGGAGCTGCGGCACGCTGCGATCTTTTGATCTTGCTTTCAAAAATCAACAGATCGCAGCCTTCGGCAGCTCCTACAGGGGTGCGACTCAGGTGAACATCTGGGCGCCGAGGTGCCGCGCCGTCTGCAGATGTTCCTGCGGGTCACGCACTTCCGATTCCACCATCAGCGTCGAGCTGACCACCGTCGCCCCGCAGTAATCGAAAATCCCGTGCTCGATCTGCGCCTTCATCGCCGGCCCATAACCGTGACGCTCGTAGGCGCGCTCATCCGCGCCAGCGAGGCCGACCAGATGCACGCGCAGGCGCTGCAGCTTCTTCACATGCTTGAGGTCGCCAGCGAAATCAAACGCCCAGCCATTGCTGAACACTCGATCGATCCAGCCCTTGAGCAGCGCCGGCATCGACCACCAGTACACCGGGAACACCAGCACCAGCGCGTCGGCTCGATCAATCCGTGCCTGTTCCGCCAGCACGTCGGCAGGTGGTTGTGCTTCACGGTGATGCACGGCGAAATCCGCCGCGCCGAACACCGGCTGAAACCCCTCCGCGTACAGATCGGCGATCTCATGGGTGTTGGCCGAATCGGCGCGGGTCAGGCCTTGGGCAATCTGCGTCGCCACGCTGTGGGTCAGCGAACGCGGCTCGTGATGCGCTACAACAATCAATGCATGCATGGGAATTCTCCTGTAAGTTTGCGCTGACCAAGGGCTATGTACTCTTGGTAAGTTACGAACAGTAAGTTACGTTTGGTATATTAACGATGTCAACCACTGAAATGACCGAAGCCGATTCCCCTGCCCAACCGCGCCGTCGTCTGTCGCGCGAAGATCGCAATCGCCAGTTGCTCGATGTTGCCTGGCAGATCATTCGCGCCGAGGGCACCGATGCGCTGACTTTGGGTTATCTGGCGGAGAAGGCCGGGGTGACCAAACCGGTGGTCTACGACCACTTCACCACCCGCTCGGGGCTGCTCGCGGCGCTGTACCGGGATTTCGATACGCGCCAGACCGCAGTGATGGACGCCGCCATCGACAATTGCCCGCCGACGCTGATCGATACCGCGACGGTGATCGCCACGGCGTATGTCGATTGCGTGTTATTGCAGGGCAACGAGATTCCGGGGGTGATTGCGGCGCTGGGCAGCACGCCGGAGCTGGAGAAGATCAAGCGCGATTACGAAGTGATTTTCCTCGAAAAGTGCCGCAGCGTGCTGCAACCGCTGGCGGCTGGCGGTGAAATCACCCAGGCCGGTTTGCGCGCCATGCTCGGTGCCGCCGAGGCGTTGTCGAATGCCGCCGCCAGCGCTGAAATCAGTGCCGGGCAAGCAAAGGACGAATTGTTCGCCACCATCATCGCCATGGTGGAACGGGCCGCCGCCCGTGCGACTAGCGGTACTTGAGTCGGCCCCTGCGCGTTCCCATGATGAAGGTACGCAGTCGCTTCACTCCTGAGCGGCGGCGTAGGGAACGGGTGTTCTGAACCCCCAATCAAGCCCGTTCCTTGTTTCATGCGCAGCTTGAGCCTCGTGGGCTCTACTTCTCCCCATCAAAGAGCCTTGAGGCTCTTTTTTTGTCTGTTTTTTGCACGGGATCAGTGCAGCGTCAGGCGCTGACGGACAAACTCTTCGACGTGCCGGGTTGTTTGATCCAGGTGCCGGTCGCGCTGTTTCTCGGCATCGAGCATCGCGCGCTTGCCATTTTTTTGCAGCAGGTAGGTGTGGATCTGCTGCACTTCCAGCGAGCGATAGATCGGCGTGGTGTCGATAAAGCCGCGCAGGCCGTTGCTGCGGTAATGCCGGGTGCTCATCAGCACCTGGGTTTCGCGCGCGCCCATCACTTCGAAGCCCAGCGCCTCGAAGTACGGCACCTTGCCAACGCTGCAGGTCAGTTCGGCATGCGGATAACGGCTGACCATCTCGCCGATCATCGCCCGCGCCACGCCCTGGCGACGATAGCCTTCGCGCACGGCCATGTAGGCAACGCTGCAGGCCTCCCAATCGCCTTGCACCGGCAGGTACAAAAGGAAACCGGTGACCTGCTCCGGGTCGTCTTCGGCCGTCGCCACCAGCAATTCCACCTCGGTGCCCTTCTCGCCGTTCAGCGCTTCCAGATACAGATGCACCTCATAACCGACCGCGTACTGATAGACGTTGTACAGCAGATTGCTCGGGCCGAGACCGACCGCGCTGATGTCGGTCAGGTAATCGACCACCAGTTGCAGAATCTGGCTGTTGACGCTTTCGGGGCATGGGGTTTTGTAGTGGGTGATGCGTGGCATGACAGCTGAACTCCGGCGGAAAACCGCGACATCATACCCCGTCCCGCCACCCGCTTTATGCAGGAGCTGCCGCAGGCGGCGATCTTTTGATTTTTTAAAAACAAGATCAAAAGATCGCAGCCTGCGGCAGCTCCTACAGGAAAGTGGAGAAAATTTCATCTGCTGCACAGCGGATCTTTTGCCGATCTGGCGTCCAATTCTGCAACTGCGTTCTCTTTTTTACGCAGGCCTTGAGGAGTTGTCATGAGCGTGTTGCGTTCACTGTTCAAATGGCGAAAAACCCTGCTGCTGGTGCCGATGACCCTGGCCGCATTGGCCAGTGCGCCGGTGTTTGCCCAGCAGGTGGTGATCGTTCAGCAAGCCCCGCCGCCGATGCGCATGGAAGTGATGCCCGGGCCGCGTCCCGGTTATGTCTGGGATCAGGGACACTGGCGCTGGGAAGGACGCGGTTATGTGTGGATGCCGGGGCACTGGCAACCGGTGCGCCACGGCGCGCATTGGCGGCCCGGCCACTGGCAGGCACGCGGGCCGAACTGGTTCTGGGTTGAAGGGCGCTGGGTGCGCTGATTGCCCGTCGACCTGCACACTTCTTCTATAGGGAACACCCCATGTCCAGAAGCGTTAAAGCCTTGCTCGCCGCCTCGCTGGTGGCCATCACCCTGTCCGGTTGCGTCGTCGCCCCCGCCCGGCCGCACCGGCCACAGCCACCGGTGGAAGTCGTACCGGTGATGCCTGCGCCGGGCTATCACTGGGTCGCCGGGCATTACCGCTGGGGCGGCAACGAATGGCGCTGGGTGCCGGGGCACTGGCGCGCGTATTGATCGCCAGCGGTGGCGTCACTGCTGTGGCGCCACCACCTTGAACTTGATCGCGATGTCGTTGGACACCACGGTGTCCGCCCACTCCCCCGCACCGAGCCCGAACTGGTCACGCTTGAGGACCAGTTCGCCGTCGAAAATGCCGATCGCGCTGTCCGGTTTCAGCTCGACCGGCACCTGCACTTCGCGGGTGATGCCCTTGAGGGTCAGACGCCCGGCGATCAGATAGTGATCGTCCGTCACCCGGCTGAAACGGCTGGATTCAAATACCGCCACTGGAAAGCGCTGGGTATCGAACCACGCCGGCTTCACCAGCTCGGTGTTGGCGTCCACGCTGCCGGCGTCGATGCTGTTAAGGTCGATGTGCAACGTGGTGTGGGCGCTGGCGAGGTTGTTGCTGTCGAACTGCAGCGTCGCGTCGAACTTGCCGAAGGTGCCATAAACCTGATTGCCGAATTGCTTGTAAATAAAGCTGATCTTGCTGGCGGTAGTGTTGACGCGGTTGTATTCAGCGGCATGCGTGCAGGTCATGACGAACAGGCTGGTAAACACTGCCACAGCGGTGAATCGGGCACGCATGGGATTCTCCGGACAGGGCAAACCTTCTAGGCCTCGATTGACTTAAGCAAACAACCCGCGGTTGCGCCATGTCATTTGTCTGCCGGTGTGGCTCAGGCTCAGACCAGCCGCTCGATCTTCTGATGCTGCCAGACCAGTTTGTAATACAGCGTCTGCAATACCAGCATGCCCAGATAGGCCACCGGAAACGCCATCCACACACCCTGCAAACCGTACTGCCCGTCCAGCCAGTAAGCCGCCGGCAACTGCACGCCGACCACGCAGACAATCGCAATAATGACCGGCACCAGCACCGTTCCGCTGGCGCGCATGATGCCGCCGATGATCGCCTGGAAGCCAAACACCAGCAGGCTCCATAACATGATGTGCAGCAAGTGCTCAGCCATCGCCCGGGTCGAATCTTCGGTCAGGAACAACCCCAGCAACCAGTGCGACAACAGGTAACCGAGCACGATCAGGCCACCGGTCAGGCACACGTTGATCAACAGCCCGGTACGCAGGATCGCTCCCAGACGCTGCAGTTGCCCGGCACCAATGGCCTGGGCGCCAAGGATCGAGGCGGTGATGGCAATCGACAGCGCCGGAAACTGCACGTAGTTGACGATCTGCGTCACCGCGCCATAGGCCGCCGTCGCCTGCGAGCCGTGCTGGTTGACCAGCGCCAGAATCACCAGCTCCGACAGCGACAACACGATCATCTGCACCCCGGTCGGCAGGCCGATGCGCAACACCTTGCCGAGAATCGCGCCGTCCAGCCGCAGTGCCGCGAAGAACTCACGGTCCGGCGCCAGCGGATGCTGCTTGCGAATCAGCCGCCAGGCCAGCCAAGCCATTGCCGACAGGTTACCGGCCAGACCGGCGAAGGCAGCGCTCTGGATTCCCAGTTGGGGCAAACCGAACCAGCCACGGATCAGCGCCGGGGTCAGCGCCAGCCCGACCGAGGTCGACACGCTCAGCGCCAACAGTGGCGACACGGTGTCGCTGACCCCGCGCAGCAATTGCGTGAACAGCACAAACACCAGCATCGACGGCAGAATCCACATCATCACGTGCGCATACGCCACCGCGTCGTCCAGCACATCCGCCGGCGTCCCCAGCCCCTGCAAGGCCTGCCGCGCAAACACACTGCCCAGCACCGCCGCGAGCAAACCGATCAACACCCCCAGCAACAGCGTTGCCCCGGCGATCGCCTTGACCATGTGCGCCTCACGCGCGCCCCACGCCTGGCCGATCAACACCCCGGCGCCCGCGCCCAGGCCGATCACCAGCGCGATGAAGAAAAAGATGATCGGGAACATCCCCGACACCGCTGCCAACGCCTGCGTCCCGAGCATCTGCCCGATGTAGATACTGTTGACCGTGCCCGACATCGATTGCAGGAAGTTGGACAGCACCATCGGCGCGAGGAACAGCAGGTAGGTTTGCCAGAGGGGTTTGCTGATGGCGGGGGTTTGCATTGAGGATCGGTCTCGGGGTGGGAGATGCGAGGGATATTACGCTAGATGGGCGGGTTAAAGTCGGTCGACATCGCCTCTGCTCAAGGCTTAAATGTCGGCACTATTTTCCGTGGAACGCACCTGCCCATGACCCTGTTGCGAAATGCCCTGACCTGTTCCCTGCTGGTGGTTTTCAGCCACCTTGCTGGCGCCGCCGAAGCCACTGCCCCCGCCCAATCGTTGCGTTCGTTGCTGACAACCTTGAACGAACGCCTGAATATCGGCGACCTGGTGGCGCTGACCAAATGGGACAGCGGCAAGCCGATTCAGGACAGCCCACGCGAAGCCCAGGTCATCGCCAATGCCCGCACCCTGGCGACCGAACACCAGCTCGACCCCGAAGACGTGGCCCAGTTGATCGCCGCGCAAATGGAGGCGAACAAACTGGTGCAGTACGGATTGCTCGCGCAATGGCAAACGACCGGTGCGGCGCCGGACACCCCACGACCGGATCTGGCGAAGCAGATTCGCCCACGCCTGGACGAGTTGCAGACCCGCCTGCTGCGCCAGTACGCCGACTTCGCGCCGCATCGCCGCGACCCGAATTGCCCGGTCTGGCTGGCCAAGGCCCGGCAGGGTCTGACCCACGACGCACTGCATGATCTGGCCCTGATCCGCGCCACCGGAGAGCTGTGCATTCGGGCACAGAAGCTCTAGATCAGCCGTTGCGGCACACATCGCTGGCGTCGATAGTCACCATCACGTCAATGAAGTTCTCATACAAAATCCGCGGCGTAACATCAGCTCCATACCAACCCAATACACCCCGGAGCACACGATCATGAAACGCCAGACCTTCCTCGGCATCGCTTTCTCGGTTCTTGCAGTCAACGCTTTTGCAGCAACACCCGCTCACACCCTGGTCGCTGAAGGCGGCTCGGACAAGTTGATTGAAAGCCGTTTGGCTGAAGGTGGTTCTGATCGTCTGCTGGAACGCCGCGTTGCCGAAGGTGGCTCGGATCGTTTGCAAGAACGTCGCGTGGTTGAAGGTGGCTCGGATCGTCTGCTGGAACGTCGCGTTGCCGAAGGTGGCTCGGATCGTTTGCAAGAACGTCGCGTGGCTGAAGGTGGCTCGGATCGTCTGCTGGAACGCCGCGTGGCTGAAGGTGGCTCGGATCGTTTGCAGGAACGCCGCGTTGCCGAAGGTGGCTCGGATCGTCTGATCGAAAGCCGCAACGCATGAAACAACGGTTTTGAAGCAGTCAAACAAAGCCCGGCCTGATCAGCCGGGCTTTTTCATTTCATCGTTTGCAGGCGTGGTTCTTTTCAACAATCAGCGTCAGAAAGGATCTTGCCCTATAGAGCATCCGGGGAAACTTCCGACGATGCTTAACCGAAGCGACCGACTGGCAGCCCGACGCTTAATACGCATAACATGTGGCCACAACTTCCAAACAGAATTTGCCTGCCCATGCTCAAAGCCAGTCTGCGAAGCCACCTGACCCTCTGGTTCGCCGGTTTGTCCCTGCTAACCCTGGTGAGCGTCGGCTTCTATGTCGGGCATATCGCCACCGAACAGATGAAACAGGCCAGCGGCAATGCCCTGCTCAATACCGCGCGTTCGGCGGCGACGTTGCTCGGTGACCAGTTGCGCGAGCGCCAGCTGGAGGTCTACCTGCTCAGCCGTGCGCCGCATCTGGAACGCGGCGATCTCGACAACCCGGCGATTCTCAAATCGATGCAACTGCGCACCCAGGCCCGTGCCGAGTATGCCTGGATGGGCGTGACCGATGCCGATGGCAATGTGCATCAAGCGGTCAATGATCTGCTGGTCGGGCAATCGGTGCAGCAGCGGCCATGGTTCCAGTCTGGCCTGCGCGGTGAGTACACCGGTGATCCGCACGAAGCGGTGTTGCTGGCCAAACTGCTACCGCGAACGCCCAACGGCGAACCGCTGCGTTTCATCGACTTCGCCGCGCCGATCCGCAACGCCGACGGTCAGGTGATTGGCGTGCTGGGGGCGCACGCGCACTGGAGCTGGGTCACGCGCATTGTCGAGTCGGCAGCGTTCTCGCATAAAAATGCATCGCCGGATATCGAAGCGCTGATCATCGATCACGACGGCAAGGTGCTGTACCCGGAAGCCCTGATGGGCCAGCAACTGGCGGTGAATGATCCGAAGTTGCCGGGCTGGTCGGTCGGCAACGGTTACCTGACCAGCATGGTCACCGTACCGACGCCTTCGAGTACCGCGCTGTCCTGGTCGATCGCCGTGCGCCAGCCACTGGACACTGCTCTGGAGCCGGCGCGCCTGCTGCTCTATAAATTGTTGCTGCTGGGGGTAGCCGCCGCCGTGGCGTTCGGGCTGGTGGCGTATTACCTGGCGCAGTACCTGAGCCGGCCGATCGAGCAACTCGCGCACTCGGCCAAACAGGTGCAGAACCAGCAGCCCGGCGTACACTTTCCGCTGCAGCACCCGGTGCGGGAAATCGCCCAGCTTGGGCAGTCGATCGACGCCATGACCCGGTCGCTGCTGGCCAAGGAGCGCGAACTGCAGGAAGCCAACGCCTCGCTGGAAGCCACCGTCGCCCAGCGCACCGCCGCCTTGATGCAGGCCAATGCCGAACTGTTGAACCTGGCGACCCACGATGCACTGACCGGCGTCTACAACCGCCGCCGTTTCGACGAGAAACTCAGCGAATACAGTCTGCTGTTCCGCCGCACCGGGCGACCGTTTGCCCTGCTGCTGATCGACGCCGATCACTTCAAGCGCGTCAACGACACCTACGGCCACGCAATCGGCGACGACGTGCTACTCCAGTTGGCGCAACTCATTCAGGTCAGCGTGCGTGCCACCGATTTCGTCGCCCGTTACGGCGGCGAGGAATTTGCCGTGCTGCTGCCGGAAGTTGCCCAGCCTGATACTCCGGAGGTGGTCGCTGAGAAAATCCGTGCCGCCGTGGCCCTAGCGCACTTCCCCAACATCGGACAAGTCACCGTGAGCATTGGCGTCGCTCTGGCCGATCCGGCGGACAACAGCCACACGATGCTGATCAAACGTGCCGATCAGCAGCTGTATCAGGCGAAAGCGGCGGGCCGTAATCAAATCGCCTGATCAGTGATCACAGCGAGGTGCAATGAGTCGAATTGTCCTCGCCGAAAAATCAAGGTTTCAAATCATCGACAAGTTTTTTCATCACCAGATCGGAAACATGGGTGAACGCCGTGCGCAATGCCTCGGGATCGGTCGCATATTGCTCCGGTGTATAGGCGATGGTGTTGGCGTCGTTGAACACTGAAATGGTTTCGAAATTACGCCACACCGCAGAACCATTGCGCTTGATGGAAGCATTGGCGCCAATAACCGGGTACAGCACGGTGCTGTAGTTCTTCAGGGAAAGCCCCCACTGCATCACGAGGATTTCCACCTCGGCGTCAGCCTGCTCGCCCTCACCCACGACAGTGAAGACTCGTTCCTGCTGGATGCGTTTGACGAAACTCTGGCGGATCAACTGACTCAGGTCGATACCGTTGGCTTTCATGTTGTTCTGGATCGCTCGGGAAATATCGCCGGTCAGCACATCGCCCGTTTTAGTGCCAGCCACGGAGCCTGCGCCCGTCAGTGCGGCTGTACCGGCAGAGGATGCACCGGCCACCATGCCGGTTGCTGCCCCGGTACCCGCGCCCAGACCTGCACTCCATGCCTGAGTCATGCTGGTGTACTGGAAATTGTCGACCGCGACAAACACCGGCAACACCTTCACGGTCTTGATCTGCTGGCGGTCTTCAGTGCTGAGGTTTTTGGTCACGCAACCAGAGAGCAATGCCAGCGCACAAACAATACCGAGAATCTTCTTCATAGCAGGCAGGATCCAGAACATGGGTGACAGTCGTATCGCCCGCCATCCGCATTTCTTGAATCCCGCACGTGCTGGCGAGCCAGGCTTGCGTGCCTGACCCGGATCAAGCGAGCGAACTCAGGTATTGGTCTTCAACTTGGTCCACAACCGCGTCGACAACCGTGCAATCGCCGCCGGGAGCTCTTCCACAGTGAACAGCCGTTGCATCACTTCCCTGGGCGGGTAGATCGCCGGATCCTGTTTCACGTCCGCGTTGAGGTACTGATCCGCCGCCGCATTGGGATTGGCGTAGTGAATGCTGTTGCTGATGTTGGCCACCACTTTGGGGTCAAGCAGATAGTTCATGTAGGCGTAGCCGTTCTTTTCGTGCGGCGCGCTTTTGGGCATGACCACCATGTCGAACCACAGGGTCGTGCCTTCTTTAGGGATCGAATAGGCGATGTTGATGCCGTTTTTCGCTTCCCTGGCGCTGGCGGCGGCCTGAACGATGTCGCCGTTGAAGCCGATCACCGCGCAGACATTGCCGTTAGCGAGGTCGCTGATGTACTTCGAGGCGTGGAAGTACTGAATGTACGGGCGAATCTTCAGCAGTTGCTGTTCGGCTTGTTTGTAATCCGCCGGTTCATGACTGTGTGCTGGCAAGTGCAGGTAGTTGAGCGTGATCGGCAGCACCTGGGTCGGGTTGTCGATAAACGCCACACCGCACTGACTGAGCTTCTTGATGTTTTCTTCGTTGAAGAAAAAGTCCCATGACTGGGTGATATCGGTGTTGCCGAAAATCGCCTTGATCTTCTCGACGTTGTAACCGATGCCGGCGGTACCCCACATGTAGGGGTAGCCGTACTGGTTGCCGGGATCGTTCACTTCAAGTTTTTGCAGCAGCACCGGGTCGAGGTTTTTCCAGTTCGGCAGCTGCGACCGGTCAAGTTTCTGAATCGCTCCAGCCTTGATCAGTCGCGACAGAAAATGGTTCGACGGGCTGACCACGTCATAACCGGTGTTGCCGGTCATCAACTTCGACTCCAGCACTTCGTTGCTGTCGTGAATGTCGTAGGTGGTCTTGATCCCGGTGGCCTGGGTGAAATTGGCCAGAGTGTCCGGGGCGATGTAGCTGTTCCAGTTGGAGATGTTCACGGTTTCGTCGGCACAAGCGGCCGTGCTGGCCGCGAGCAGGACTGCCAGGGAAAGTGGGTGAATGCGCATGGTCTGTCACCTGTGTTGAGTGGCTTTTGTTGTTGTGCGGTAGGCGAAACTTCAGATTTCTGTTCTGGCCCGGACTGCCTCCACGCGCATGCGCAGCATGGCACCGATGTCGAAAAAAGGTCGCGGTGGCAACCAACCGGGTTCGGCGCGCTGCATCACCGATTGCAGCAGCGGTGAATCGACGCCCGACGCCAGTTCCGCCAGCAAGCGCCCCCACAGCGTGCCGCGCGCCACCCCGGAACCGTTGCAACCGGCGACGGCAAACACGCCCTCTTCCACCTTCTGAAAAAACGCCTGACCGCTGCGAGTCGCGCTCAAATGACCGGTCCAGGTGTACTGGATGTCTTGCGCGCCGAGAAACGGAAAGCGTCGTCGCAGGCCGCGCACATGGTGTTCGCGGCGCTGCACCCGTTCGCTTTCTGACAAGTCGCGCGTACGGTATTCGGCGGTGTTGCGGATCATCACCCGCCGGTCCGGGGTCAGCCGCACCGTGGCGCCCAGCGGCCGGGTCGAGAGCACGCCCCACGGCTCGACGGCGCCGATCGCCTGAAATTCCTGATCGCTGAGCGGCCGGGTGAGACTGGCGCTGAGTTCCATCGGGAAAGTGCCACTGTCATGAATGCCGACCCGGGGAATGAATGCGTTCAGACACACCAGCACCCGCTTGGCTTCGACGCTGCCACCCACGGCGTTGGCCCGCAGCCGGCCGTGGCTGATGCGCTCCAGACCACTGATGTCGGCGTGCTCGTAAACGCTGATATTGCCCGGCAGCGCATTGAGCAGGCCCTTCACGTATTTGCCCGGTTGCAACAGCGCATTGCCGTTGCCGCACCAGATCCCCGCCGCGTAGTGCCGGGTGCCGAGTTTTTGCGCCAGCGCATCGCTCTGGAGAAATTCTGCGCGGGCACCGAGGGCACGCAAGGTCGCCAGTTTGGCGTCGACATGGCTGAGCTTGGCGGCGTCGCTGACAGCGAAGAAATAACCGTTGTCGCGAAAGTCGCAGTCGATGGCATGTTGCGCGATGGCCTGGCGCACCGCATCGCTGGCGGCACGGGAAATCGCCGTGTCGATTTCGAACCCGGCAAAGCCTGGCGCCCCGATCAATTCACTGTCGGCCGGATGTTCGTGGGCCACGACAAACCCAGAGTTGCGCGCCGAAGCGCCCTGCGCCGCACGCTGGCGGTCAACCACCACGATCCGTGCCTGCGGGTGCATTTGTGCCAGGTTGTGCGCGGCGCTGAGGCCGGTAATCCCGCCACCGATCACCAGCCAATCGGCTTTCTGCGCACCGCTCAGGCGACCGCGCTCCGGCGAGCTGCCGGCCTGGGCGATCCAGCCACATACGTTTTCCATTGCTGACCTCATTCGACTGTCGTTGCACGGCTTGCCTTTCACCTTTGCTCATGCGTGAATCGCATGGAAAAAGCACAAGGTTCGCCGCCAGAGCTAAAATCTATAAGGTCTCGGCTTGCCCAACCAACGTTATAAAATCATCGAGCCATTCTGAAAACGCATGGATAAAATCCGCCACGTGCCCTCCCTGCAGGCCATGCAGACGCTGGTAGAAGTCGCCCGTTGCGCCAGCTTCACCCAGGCTGCGCAACAGCTGTGCCTGACCCAAAGCGCGGTGAGCCGGCAGATCCAGCAACTGGAAAGCCATTTCAATGTCGCGCTGTTTATTCGCACCAGCCGCAGCCTGCGCCTGACCTCGGAAGGCGAACAGGTGCTGGCCAGCGCCATCAACATTCTCGAGCAACTGAAAACCCTCGAAGAACGCCTCGCTCCACAGCAACGCCCGTTCCGCATTCGTATGCATGTGTCACTGGCGGTGCGCTGGCTGCTGCCCAAACTCAGTGACTTCTATCTCCGCCACCCCGAGGTTTCGCTGGCGATCGAAACCGTCGCCACCGAGGTTGTGGAACCGGCCAGTGACAGCGACGCCTACATTCTTTACTTGCCGCAGCCAAACAATGACGCGGATTACCTGACGCTGTTCGAGGAAACGCTGGTGCCCGTCTGTTCGCCCAATCTGGCGAACGCGCCGCGCTCGGTCGAAGACTTGCTGGGGTTCGCCTTGCTGCATCGCTCTGCCGATCGGCAGGCCTGGATTGAATGGCTGACGGCCAACGGCGGCAAGCCGCTGGAAAGTTACCGGCACATCCCGTTCAACCTCGACGAGTTGGCACTGGATGCGGCCGCGCGAGGTTTGGGCGTGGCGGTGACCGACATGACGCTCGCGGCTGAGTCCATCGAGCGTGGGGTGCTGGTGGTGCCGTTCGGACCACCGCTGAAGACGGGCGGAATTTACGCGTTGTGCCTGCAGCCGGCAGCGGCATCAAACCCGGCGTGCGCGGTGGTCACGCAGTGGTTCGCCGGGCAGGCCGAGAAAATTCTTTAGTTGGCGAATTGCTGCAGATACGCCAACAAATTATCGATCTTCTCTTCGTCACTCAGGCCCCAAAAAATCATCCGCGTGCCCGGCACCACGCCCTTTGGATCTTTCAGATACGCGGTCAGCGTATCGCGATCCCAAGTCTTGCCGGAGTTCTTCATTGCGTCGGAATACACGTAATTGGCCGAGGTCCCGGCGGGTCGGCCGATGATGCCGTTGAGTTGCGGGCCGAACCCCGGTCGCGCGTCCGGCCCGACCTGATGGCAGCCGCCGCACAGCCGCGGAAAGATCTTTTCGCCGGCGGCGGGATCGCCTGCGGCGTGGGTGGTCGAGCTGAACAGCACGGCGGTTGCGGTCAGGGCAAGAAGCAGTGAAACGGTGTTTTTCATCGGGCGTTCCAAAACGGTGTGATGCAATTGAGGCAAGGCTAACACTTTGTGGCGAGGGAGCTTGCTCCCGCTGGGTTGCGTAGCGACCCCAGTCTGGGCCTGCCATGCAGGCCAGCGGGAGCAAGCTCCCTCGCCACAGGGGTATTCACAGCAGGTGTTTTTTACAGATAAGCGCCGATGACCTTTCTGACGGTGATCAATGCCTGACGCAGGACATCCATCGGCACCGACCCCAACGCCAGCCGAATCGCGTGCGGCACATGCGCTGACACCGCGAACGGCTCGGCGGTGGTCACCGAAATCTGCTCGCGCATCAATTCCACGACAATCTGATCGGCACGCACGTCCTCCGGCAGCGGCAGCCACAGGAAATAGGAGGATGGATGACCGATGCAAGTCAGCCCTTGCAGCAACTCGGCGGCGAGCATTTGCCGGGCCTTGGCGTCGTCGCGTTTTTGTTGTTCCAGCAGGGTCACGGTGCCATCGTCGAGCCAGCCGCAAGCCATCGCGGTCATCAAGCCGGGGGTGTTCCAGGTGGTGGCGCGGATGATCCGCTCCAGCGCCGGCACCGTCTGCAGCGGCGCGGCAATGAAACCGACGCGCAGGCCAGTGGCAATGTTCTTCGAAAGTCCCGACACGTACACCGTGCGTTCCAGTGCCAGATCGACCAGGGTACGCGGTGGGTTTTCCACCAGAAAGGCGTAGGCCGCGTCTTCGATGATCGTCAGATCATGGCGGCGGGCGAGCGCGACCAATTGCTCGCGCTGTTTGATCGGCGTCACCCAACCCAATGGATTGTGCAGCGTCGGCATGCTGTAAATCGCACGCACCGAACGGCTGCGGCACAGTTTTTCCAGCGCCGCCAGATCCGGCCCGTGCTCACCGGGCGGGATCGCCACCACTTCCAGATGCAGCGCTTCGGCCAGCACCTTGAAGCCGGAATACGTCAGCGCATCCGCCGCAATCACATCCCCGGGTTTGAGCAAGGCCATCAGCGTCACCGCCAACCCTTGCTGGGCACCGTTGACGATCAACACCTGCCCGGCATCGACGTGCACCCCGCGAGCCTGCAAATGCTGCGCAACCGAAGCGCGCTCATGCTGGCGCCCGGCGTGGGGTTGATAACGCAGCAAGGCTTCCAGATCACCGGACAGCGCCAACTGGCGTAACGCCGTCCGCAACAGGTCGGCCTGACCGGGCAGCGACGGGTAATTGAAATTCAGATCGATCATGCCGACCGCGACGTCTTTCTGATCGATGCCCTGCCCCGGCGCCAACGAGGTTTCGCGCACAAACGTCCCGCGCCCGGTCTCGCCGCTGACCAGCCCCATCGCTTCAAGCTCGGCGTACACCCGCGACGCGGTGACCAGTGCCAGCCCAGCACTGGCCGCCAGTTCCCGGTGAGTCGGCAGTCGGGTTCCCGGTGCCAGACGCCCCGCGCGAATGTCCGCGGCGTAGGCGTCAACGAGGGTCTTGTAGCGCGAGCGCGGCATACTGGATGTATCCATGACAATTATTTGATTGTGCTGATTCTCGGCCCCAGGATGGCTCGAAAGCAACCCACCTTTTTTTTGAGTGTGACCTTGTATGGAACGGACTTCGAACCCGGTTAACCCGGCGCTGGAAAAAACCAGCGGCTGGATCAATGGCTTTATCGGCGTGGTGATCTTCAGCGGATCGCTACCCGCCACGCGTCTGGCGGTGCTGGAATTCGATCCGGTGTTTCTCACCGTGGCGCGCGCGGCCATTGCCGGCGTGTTGGCGGTCATTCTGTTGTGGCTGTTTCGCGAACGGCGCCCGGCACGCGATCAATGGTGGTCGTTATTGATTGTGGCGTTGGGCGTGGTACTGGGCTTTCCACTGCTGACGGCATTGGCGCTGCAACACGTGACGTCAGCGCATTCGATTGTGTTTGTCGGATTGCTGCCCCTGGCGACGGCGATTTTTGCCGTGCTGCGTGGCGGCGAGCGTCCGCGACCGGTGTTCTGGGTGTTCTCGATTCTCGGCAGCGGATTGGTCGTTGGCTTCGCCCTGTCACAGGGACTGACCGCTTCGCCCACCGGTGATCTGCTGATGCTCGCGGCGATTCTGGCCTGTGGTCTGGGCTATGCCGAAGGCGCGAAACTGTCGCGCGTGCTCGGCGGCTGGCAGGTGATCTGCTGGGCGCTGGTGTTGTCGCTGCCGGTGATGGCATTGCTCAGCCTGTGGCTGGCGCCCGCCTCCTTCAGCCACGTCAGCCTTTCGGCCTGGATATGCCTGGCGTACGTGGCGCTGTTCAGCATGCTGATCGGCTTTGTGTTCTGGTATCGCGGCCTGGCCCAGGGCGGGATCGCAGCGGTCGGTCAACTGCAACTGCTGCAGCCGTTTTTCGGTCTGGCGCTGGCGGCGACGTTGCTGCATGAGCAGGTCAGTGTCGGCATGCTGGCGGTGACGCTGGGCGTCATCCTCTGCGTAGCCGGCGCAAAGAAATTCGCCAGATAACCCTACCGCCTCTGTAGGAGCTGCCGCAGGCTGCGATCTTTTGATGTTGATCTTTTGAAAAAAAAGATCAAAAGATCGCAGCCTGCGGCAGCTCCTACAGGGGGATCAGTGGTGTTCGACGCCCGCGCGTTTGAGCAGTTTCTTGCAGCGCTCGGACAGATGAAACACCTGCAACTCTTTCCCGGCCTTGGCGTAACGCTCGCGCAGCGTCTTCAGTGCAGCAATCGCCGAATAGTCGACGAAGCTCAAATGCCGGCAATCCAGCGTCACCCGGGCCGGGTCATTGGCCGGGTCGAACTGGTTGAGGAACGGCGTGGTCGAGGCGAAAAACAGCGTGCCGTGCAGGCGGTAGAGCTTGCTGCCGTCGGCTTCCAGGTGCTCATCGGCGTACAACTCGCGGGCCTGCTGCCAGACGAAATTCAGCGCGGCGATGATGATCCCGCAGAGCACGGCAGTGGCCAGGTCGGTGAACACGGTGATGGTGGTTACGGCGATGATCACCAACACGTCGTTGAGCGGCACTTTGTTCAACACCCGCAACGAGGCCCAGGCGAAGGTCTGCTGCGAGACCACGAACATCACGCCCACCAGCGCCGCCAGCGGAATACGCTCGATCAACGGTGACAGAAACAGGATGAACAGCAGAATCAACACCCCCGCCACCACCCCGGACAAACGCCCGCGACCGCCGGAGCTGAGGTTGATCACGGTCTGGCCGATCATCGCGCAACCGCCCATGCCACCGAACGCCCCGGAGACCACGTTCGCCGCACCCAGCGCGACGCATTCGCGATCCGGGTAACCACGGGTTTCGGTGATTTCGTCGGTGAGGTTCAGGGTCAGCAGGGTTTCCAGCAGGCCCACCAGCGCCATCAGAATCGCGTACGGAGCGATGATGCGCAGGGTTTCCAGCGTCCACGGAATGTCTGGCAAGGCGAAGGTCGGCAGGCCGCCGGCGATGTGCGCCATGTCGCCGAGGGTGTGGGTTGGCAGGCCGAACAGGTAGACCAGCAGGCCCACGCCGAGGATCGCCACCAATGCCGGCGGCACCGCGCGGGTCAGGCGCGGCAGAATGTAGACGATGGCCATGGTCAGCAGTACCAGCCCGGTCATCAGGTACAGCGGCGTGCCGCTGAGCCAGTGTTCGCCGCTCTTGAAATGCTCCAGTTGCGCCAGCGCAATGATGATCGCCAGACCGTTGACGAAACCGAGCATCACCGGGTGCGGCACCATGCGCACCAGTTTGCCCAGACGCAGCAAGCCGAACGCCATCATGATCAGTCCGCCGAGCAACACCGTCGCCAGCAGATACTGCACACCGAGCTGCACCACCAGTGCGACGATCACTACCGCCATCGAACCCGCCGCCCCGGAAACCATTCCCGGCCGGCCGCCGAATAACGCGGTCAGCGTACAAATGATGAAGGCCCCGTACAGGCCCATCAGCGGGTTGAGGTGAGCCACCAGCGCGAACGCAATGCATTCGGGCAACAGGGCAAACGAGGTGGTGAGTCCGGCCAGGACATCGGCGCGCAGACGTTTCGGTTTCATGGCTTACCTGACTGATCGGCCGACGAATGTGGCCGCTGATGTTCGTAAAAAGTGGGGAGCGGATGTTACGGAATAGTTCGGAATCGGGCCAGCGATCGCTGACACCCGTCGACGCACGATTTATGCTGACGCGCTTGTGCCTCCACCGAGTATGACCATGACTGCATTGCTGACCGCCCGCGACGTTTGCCAGCGCTTGCGCGAGGCTGCGCTGGGCGTGCTGTCCCTGCGGACTGCGGAGAAACCGGGCGATGCCGGCCTGGTTGCGGTCGATATCGAAGGCTGGCAGTTGCTGCTGGACTTTGAGGGCGGACGCTTGCACCACTGTGAACATTGCCGCTGCCCGGATGGCCGCGAGGGTACATTGGCGACGTGGCAGCGTTACGGCACCAATCCGGTCAACCTGCTGAGTACCTGGGAATTGGCACAGGTCGAGCGGTTGCTGACGCGGCAGCGTTGAACCCGATCAGCCCTGACGCAGATCGAGCAAATAAGTGTAATAGCCGGTATCACGCACATAACCCAGCGACTCGTACAAACCCTGCGCCGTAAAGTTGTCGGTGGCAGTTTCCAGCACCAGACCTTTGGCGCCAGTCTGCAACGCAAAGTCGCGCGCGGTGTTCATCAGTAACCGCCCGACGCCGCGCCCCCGAGCGGCGGGCATGGTGAACAGGTCGCTGAGCAACCAGGTGCGATGGGCATCGATCGAGGAAAACGTCGGGTACAGCTGCACAAAACCCAACGCTTCGGCGTTTTCATTCTGGGCGAGAAAAATTGCCGATTCGTCGGCGGCCATGCGCTCGGCGACGAAGGCTCGCGATTGCTCAAGGTTCGATGGCTGTTGATAGAAACCGCGATAAGCGTCGAACAGTTTTGCCACCGCCTCCAAATGCGCCGCCGTAGCGCGCAGTGCCTTGATGGCCATGTTCCCTCCCCCGTTTTTTTTGATGATCGAACCAGCATAGCGCTCTTGAGCGAGTTAGCTGGCCTCACCGTTATATAGTTTTGTATATTGCGAAACCGAATTTGTCAGTATCTGCCCATGCCAACCATTTACATCGTGTTCCCATGAGTGCCATCCGCGTACGCAACGAACAACTGATCCTCGCCGCCGCCAGCGAAGAGTTTGCCGCCAACGGCTTCGACGCCACCCAGACCCGCGACATCGCCGCCCGTGCCGGCGTGCCCAAGGCCAACCTGTATTACTACTTCCAGACCAAGGAAAATCTCTATTCCAAGGTCCTGCTGGGATTCGTCGAACCGCTGCTGGAAGCCTCGGCGGCGCTGCGCGAAAGCGACGACCCCATGATCGGCCTGCGCGCCTACGTCGCCGCGCGTATCCGCATCGCCCGCGAACACCCGGCCATCGCCAAGGTCTTCAGCGGCGAACTGCTGCTCGGTGGCCGCCAATTGCCGGACGAATGCCGCGACCTGCTGCACGCCGAAGCCCGACGCAATGTCGAATGCCTGCGCAGCTGGATCGAGCGCGGCTTGCTGGCGCCGGTGGATCCGGAGCACCTGATGCTGTTCATCTGGTCGGCAACCCGCACCTACACCAATATTGGCTGGCAGATGGGCTGCATCACCGGGCGCCCGGTGCCGCAGGATGAGGATTATCAGACGGCGGCGGAGACGATTACGCGGATGGTGCTGGAGGGCGTCGTGGCACCGCGGGTTGGGGAGGTTCGTGGGGTTCTGTTTGCGACTTGAGGTGTCAGGGCTGCTACGCAGCCCAGCGCGAGCAAGCTCGCTCGCCACAGGGGATTTGGGCTGGGCATGGGAATCTGTGCACATCACCGGCCATTGTGGGAGCCAGCCTGCTGGCGATCATCTTCATTGACAGGTTCGCCGCCATCGCTGGCAGGCCAGCTCCCCAAGGATCGGTGTTGTTCAAAGACTTTGTGATCCATGCCAAACTCTGTGGGAGCTGGCTTGCCAGCGATGAGGCCAGTAAGACCGACAGAAGAATTTTCGGGCCTCAGAAAATGATCCCGGCTACAGGTTTAACGTCGATGCGACCGGTAGCGCCGGTCAGGTGCGCCAGATCCTTGTTGTGTTCGGCGATGATGTCTTCGGCGCTCATGTTGCCGTTGTCGACCGTGGAGTGAGCGTCCGCGGCGAGCACCACGTCGTAGCCCAGTTCATGCGCCCTGCGCACGGTGGCGTTGACGCAGTAATCAGTCTGCAGGCCGCAAATGATCAGACGTTCGAAGTCTTCTCCGGGCAGCAGCTTTCGCAGATCGGTCTGATAGAACGAATCCCGGGTGGTTTTGCGTACGCGCAGGTCCTGCGTTTCAGTCAGCAGGCTTTCGGCCAGTAGCCAGCCTTCGGCACCATGGGCCAGCGGGCTGTCCTTTTCTTCATGCTGAATCAGCACCACCGGCACACCGGCCGTGCGCGCGCGAGTGCTGAGCTGGTTAATGGTATCGATGACGCGGCGAATGTCGAAGCACTGGTATTCGCCCGAGCAGAGAGCCTGTTGGACGTCGATGATCAGCAATGCGCTAGACATGATGGGTCTTCCTTGATCGATACTCAAGACAGGGGCCGGGCCTGAGCCCGCCCCCTTTTTACGCCTCTCAATAGCCCAGTGACAACCCGGTATTGCGCCGTGGATCATTGGCCCCGTAGAAACGGTTCTTGCCCACCGGTTTACCGCCCAGCGACGGCGCGCCGACGAGGATGGCCGCGATGTGGTTGGCATCCTGTGGCCCTGCAAACTTGTGGCCCCAGCTCTCGAGAATCTTCTTCGTGTCGGGGCTGGCGGCGAAGTCTTCGAGGTTGGTTTCTTCAGGCATCCATTGCTGGTGGAAACGCGGCGCGTCGACCGCCTCTTGCAGGCCCATGCCGTAATCGATGACATTGAGCATGGTCAACAAGGTCGCAGTGATGATGCGGCTGCCACCCGGGGTGCCGACTACCATCACCACTTTGCCATCCTTGGTGACGATGGTCGGGCTCATCGACGACAGCGGGGTTTTGCCCGGGGCGATGGCATTGGCCTCACCCTGCACCAGACCGTACATGTTCGGTACGCCGACCTTGGAGGTGAAGTCGTCCATTTCGTCGTTGAGGATCACCCCGGTCTTGCTCGCCATCACCCCGGCGCCGAACCAGTCGTTGAGGGTGTAAGTCACCGACACTGCATTGCCCCACTTGTCGACAATCGAATAGTGCGTGGTGTTATTGCCTTCATGCGGCGCGACGCCGGGTTTCAGCTCAGCAGAGATCCCGGCCTTCTGTGGCTGGATCGCGTTGCGCAGCTTGGTCGCGTAGTTTTTGTCCAGCAGATGCTCGATCGGATTCTTCACAAAATCCGGGTCGCCCAGATAGCTGTTGCGGTCCACGTAAGCGTGGCGCATCGCTTCGATCTGGTAATGCATGCCCTGGGCCGAATGGAAGCCCAGATCCTTCATCGGATAACCTTCGAGAATGTTCATGATCTCGCAGATCACCACCCCGCCGGAGCTTGGCGGTGGCGCCGACACCACGTGGTAGCCACGGTAATCACATTCCACCGGGGCCAATTCGCGGGTCTTGTACTTGTCGAGGTCGGCCTGAGTAATGATGCCTTTGTTGGCCTGACTGGACGTGACGATGGCGTCGGCCACCCAGCCTTTATAGAAGCCGTCGGCGCCTTTTTCGGAAATGGTGCGCAGGGTTTTCGCCAGATCCTTCTGCACCAGTTTCTGACCGACCTGCATCGGCTCGCCGTTGTGCAGGAAGATCGAACCGGAATCGCGCATGTCCTTCTTGAACACATCGGTGGCGTAGTCCAGCAGATCGACATCGCCCTGCTCCAGCTCGAAACCGTCTTCAGCCAGTTTGATCGCCGGGGCGATCATATCCTTGCGCGGTTTGGTGCCGTACTTGCTCAGCGCCAACTCCATACCTGAAACGGTGCCGGGCACTGCCACGGCGAGATGACCGCGGGTGCTCAGGTCCGGGACGACGTTGCCGTCCTTGTCCAGGTACATGTTGGCAGTCGCCGCCAGCGGGGCTTTTTCGCGGAAGTCGAGGAAGGTCTTGCGTCCGTCCGCCAGTTGAATGGTCATGAAACCGCCACCGCCGAGGTTGCCAGCCGCGGGATACACCACCGCCAGCGCATAGCCCACAGCGACCGCTGCATCCACCGCATTGCCGCCGTTTTTCAACACATCGACGCCGACATGGGAGGCCAGATGTTGGGCGGTGACCACCATGCCGTTCTCGGCGGCCACCGGGGCCACCGAAGCGGCGTGGGCCATCAGGCAGCTCAGTGCCAGTGAAGTCGCGATCAGCGTTTTGGCCAAAGGTTCGTACTTCATGAGTCGATCTCTTTTTTGTTATTGGATTCTGTGCAGAACAGAGGGGAACGCTGCAAAAGCACCTAGCAGTATGGTCGCTATTACGATTTGCGCCTCCCCGCTCAGGCAGTATGCTGGGTGCCGCTGTCCCGCCGTCCCGGAGTTTTGCCCATGTCCTACACGTTCATCACCCTGCCCTCACCGGTCGGCGAATTGAAGCTGGTCGCGAACGGCTTGCGACTGGCGGCCATCCTCTGGGAAAACGACAAACCGGGCCGGGTGCGCCTCGGTCCGATGAGCGAAGCGCCGGACAATCCGTTGCTGCAGCGAACCGCGCAGCAGCTTGAAGAATACTTTGCCGGCAAGCGTGATCGCTTCGACCTGGAGCTGGATTTTGTCGGCACCGATTTTCAGAAAAAGGTCTGGGGGGCGTTGCTGACCATTCCGTTTGGCGAAACCCGCACTTACAGCCAGATCGCCGAGCAGATCGGCAATCCCACCGCCGTGCGCGCCGTGGGTGCAGCGAATGGGCGCAACCCGATTTCGATTGTCGCGCCGTGTCATCGGGTGATTGGTGCGTCGGGGAAATTGACCGGGTTTGCGGGTGGGCTTGAGGCCAAAGAGCGGTTGCTGGTGCTGGAGGGTGGTGAATGGTCTGATGTCGGTAGAACAGGCGACCTGTTTTAACCCTGCAAATGCCATCGTGTGGCGAGGGAGCTTGCTCCCGCTCCAGTGCGTAGCACTGGCAAAAACCTGGGGCCGCTGCGCAGCCCAGCGGGAGCAAGCTCCCTCGCCACAATGGATTGACGCTGAATCAGGTGTTGAAAAGGTTATTCATTGCTGCGTACTGCAACAGCATGATGGTCTTGGCATCGCAGATCTCGCCACGCTGGAACGCCGCGAGTGCTTCATCGAAGCCCCACTCGAGCACTTCCAGTTCTTCGGTTTCTTCTTCCAGGCCACCGCCCTCACTGACCTTCGACTTCGCGTCGTACTCGGCAATGAAGAAGTGCAGTTTCTCGGTCACCGAACCGGGGCTCATGTAAGCCTCGAATACCTTCTTCACGTCGTGCACGCGGTAGCCGGTTTCTTCTTCGGCCTCGTCGCGAATCCGCTGTTCCGGCGCCGCACCTTCCAGCAGTCCCGCCGCTACTTCGATCAGCAATCCATCGTGACCGTTGACGAACACCGGCAGGCGGAATTGGCGGGTCAGCACCACCGTGCGCTGTACGCGGTTGAACAACAGGATCGCCGCACCATTGCCACGGTCGTAGACTTCGCGGGTCTGCCGCTGCCAGTCGCCGTTGTTGCGCAGGTAGTCGAAGGTGATCTTCTTCAACAGGTACCAGTCGTGGGACAACACCTCAGTGTCGACAATGTTGACCCGCTCGGCTGTCTTGGTCATGACGCCTGATCCTTGTGTCATCGGAAAACGCACATATTCGATTAATCGCGCGCACAAAAAAAGCCCGGCAGCGCTACCGGGCTTCTTTATTTGCGGTTAACGGGCGAGGCGCGACAACGCGTCGTCCGTTTCCTGCTCCGCTGTTCGGGCGCCATGAATCAGCGGCCCATAACGCCGGCTGAACTCCCAATTGTACGGCACGCGATCCTTGCTGACGCCGTTGTCCCAGTTCACCGACCAGGTCATCAGGCCCTTGATCGGCAGCCCTTTGATCGCCAGACGCTTGAGCGCATTGCCCACGGCGGTGCTGTCGATCACATAACCGGTGGCGGCCGCATCGACGTTGGCCGGCAGGCCGATGACGAATTTGTCCGCCGGGATTTTGCTGAAACCCCGGGTGCCGGTCACCAGACTTTCGGTCAGGTAATAGAGGAAGTCCTCTTTCAGCGCATCGTTGTTCTGCGCGATCCATGCACCATTGCCATTATTGGCTTCCGGCACCCAGACCCCGTCGCCACCCTGGTTGTAGAACTGCGGCGCGATGAAGTCGTAATAGCCTTCCAGTGCCTGCAGGTAACCGACGTACTTGCCGTTGGTGGTCAGATACGGAAACTCCGGGGCCATGCTGATGATGAAGTGCTTGCCCTGGCCTGCGTAGTGATCCTTGACCAGTTTCAGTGCAGCCGGCAGCACGGTCTTGTTGGCAGCGAAATCAATCGCGCTCTGTTCAAGATCGATGTCCAGCCCGTCGAAGCCGTAGGTTTCCACCAGACGGATGATTTCATTGGCCAGTGGTTGCTCCTGTCCGGCCCGCAACTCGATGTGCGCGTCGGCGCCACCCAGGGACAGCAGCACCGCCCGCCCCTGGCTGTTGAGCACGCCGACCTGACGCCGGAACTCGGCATCGGAGACGTTGTAGGGCTTGAAGGTCGGAATTCCGCTGCCCTTCATGAACGCCACCGCGACCACGTTGTACTCTTTGGGCACCGCTTCCAGAGCGATTTCGGCGAAACGGCCCTGGCGGTAGCCGTCACTCGGACCGGCCGGCCAGTTGTGCCAGAAGCCCATGAGTATTTTTTTGCCGGCGATGCTCGGCATCAGCGAAGCCGCGTCAGCCGCCTGGTTTTGCACGAGTGTGAAGTCGATATTTGACATGTTCTAATCCTTCAGAACCTGTGGGTTGAGCGTAACGCCGTTATTTGAAGTCGACGTCGAACGCCTGATAGAACGCGTTACCGGTGTTGGCGACGATCCACATCAGCACGATGACGTGACGGCCCTTTTTGTTGGCCGGCAATTTCACCGAATGATTGACCTTGGCCTTCAGTTCACCCGGATAGCTGTAATACGGCACCTGAGTGTAGAAGTCTTCGGCGAAAGGCTGCGCTTCGAGCTGCGCACGGGAAATACGTTGCTTCGGATCCCAGCCATCCTTGGTGATCATCCAGCGGTAGCCACGGGTGGTGTGCGGCGCGGTGTATTCCCACTTCACTTCCAGCGTCTGGCCCGGGGTGACACTGAGCAGTGGCCAGCTGAACGGACGGTTGAGCTTTTTGCTCATTTCCTCGTCGGTGAAGTTCACGCAGTCACGGGCATCGGTCTTGCCACCGCTGAGGATGTAACCGTCGGCAGGCGGCGTGACGCTGTCACTGTCGCTGCCATACGGCGCAGGAAAAGGCCCTGCGGTCAGCGCCGGGAAGTTCTTGCCGCCTTCCATTTCGTTGACCTGCCAGGCACCGAGCAATCCTTGCTCGATGGCTACCGCACCGCGGCTGGCTGGGGAGGTGACGCGACCGTGTCGCAGTTGGGTTTGAGCTTGTGGTTGGTTCATGTTTTTCACTCCGTTGATTTAAGAACTCTCCTGTCCGAGGAGAGGCCTTCAAGCTAACGGAGGTGGATTTTTTGTCCATCGGCGGTTTTGTCGCAGGCCATCGACGGCTCAAGCGGAAAACCCCGAAAATACTGGATGAATATACAGTCATTTGCGACAACGCCCACCTGACGCATGGCTAAAGGCCTACACGCCGGCACAGCAAAAACCTGCAATCATCCCCTCACTCCAGTTGTGCCTGGTATTCCTTTTCGTATTGTCCTGCGAGTTGCTCTTTCTGCTTTTCGTTGAGCAGCTTGCCGGCCATCTGGAAGAACTTCTGCTCTTCTTCCTTCAGATGGTGGTGGACCTTGTCCGACAGTTTTTTCGCGGTGGCCAGCCAGGCCGGGCTGGACATCTCGGTCTCGTCCAGTTCTTCCATCATCTCGTCCATTTCATGGTGCTCGGAGATGGCATGGCGACTGAGGTCGACACCATTGTCGAACTCCATCAACGGGATGTAGAAGTGGCGTTCTTCAGCGGTTTCGTGGGCCTGCAGCTCGGCTTTCAACTGTTTGTAGGCTTCAACCCGCTCCGGGGTGTCACCGCTGGTTTCGACCAGGGCTTTGGCGTAATTGCGCTGGCGGTCGTGGCTTTCGCGAAGGGCTTCGAAAATGTTCATGGAGGTTCCTCATCAACCGCGTTCGAAATGACGCTGTAAAAGCTAGACCCCGGCGCAACAAAGACGGTTCCAACGGGTTGAGGAAGGGACCTGGAAGATGCACGTCAGGCAGGATAGGCTGCGCACTCACCTCACAAGGAAGTCGCCCATGACGTTGCGAATCGAGTTGTCGCAGAACCCCACGGAAGAGCAACGCAAGGCCATTCTCGAGCCTTTGATTGCCTATAACGACGCCCAGACCGGCGGCTCCAAGTCGGAGCCCTTCGCCCTGCTGGTGCGCGATGAACACGACGCGATACTCGGCGGTTTGTATGGCCGGGTGATTTTTACCTGGATGTACATTGAATTGCTGTGCGTACCGGAACAGGGTCGCGGGCAACGCATCGGTTCGGAATTGATGGCCATGGCGGAAAATCTGGCCAGAGAAAAGAACTGCATGGGAATCTGGCTGGACACCTTCGATTTTCAGGCGCCGGAGTTTTACAAGAAGTTGGGATTCACGCAGTTTGGCGAGATTGTCGACTACCCGCCGGGGCATAGTCGGCATTATTTCCAGAAGCGCTTGATCGGTTGAATTCACTGGCCCTATCGCGAGCAGGCTCACTCCTACAGGATCGGTGGCGAACACAAATCCAGTGTGGGAGCCAGCCTGCTGGCGAAGACGGCAGCCGCTTCAGCGCAATATCAGAGACAGGTCGCCAACCCCGCCAATCGGCGCTTGGCAACAAAATCATCTTTCTGCGCGTAGTAATTGAGCACCGTGCCCGACGCATCGCTGGTCACATCGACAAACGACTCCGCCGAACGCGTGTACACGGTCGAGCCGCCCTTCTTGCCCGGTTGCAGGTACGCCCCGGCATCCACACCAAACACCGCTTCGTCCTGCCAGGCGAATTGCACGCACTGAGCCACGACTTTCTCGGGCTTGTCCGAGGTCAGAACCTTGTAAGGGGCTTTGGTGCGAGAATCGTCCATCACCGAACCCGCGCAGCCGGCTAGCAGAGTCGCGGCCAGCGCTACCATCAGAATTCGCATTGCATTCGCTCATTCAGAAAAAAGCGGACTGTATCACCGCAACAGGCAAAATCGTTCTGCTTTACTGCATTTATAGCGCGACACGCATCGGCCGCTCCGGCACCCTAGGGTCATCAGCCTCACAAGGAACACACATGGCGCCCACCGACCAGCGACATGAACAAGCCCTGAAACTGTTTCTCGACGCGCGCCCCGAACTGCGCGAATCCCTCGATCATCTCAACCCGCTGCTGGCCCAGGCCAAGGGCGAAACCCCGGCGCAGTATCGTGAAGAACGCTTGCACGAAGCCTTCGAGGCCGAGGCGGAGAATCAAGGCCTGTTTGCCTGGGAACTGACCTTGCTCCTGACGGCGGCAACGCCCGAGGACTATCAGGCCCAGCGCATGGAGGTGCACCGCGAGGTGGCGGAAATGGCGCACATGAGCTGGGCGGATTACTGCGATCTGTATGGGTTGGAACCGTAACCGCCGCTGAAGGATATCGTCGCCGATGCTGCCCTCCACTTCGACTCACCGCGCCACTTCCGGGCATCTGCACCGACAGAAATGGCGCGGGCGCATCGGTCTGGCGCTGGTGGCCAGCCTGTCAGTGCTGGCAGGCATGACCGACGCGATCGGCTTCATGGCCAGCGGCGATTTCGTTTCGTTCATGAGCGGCAACACCACGCGACTGGCGGTGGCGATCAGTGACGGCGACCTCGGACTGACCTTGCGCCTGATCATCCTCGTCATCACCTTCGTGATCGGTAATGCCTTGGGGATCGTGATCGGGCGCCTCGGTGGGCGGCGCACATTGCCCTTGTTGCTGTGCATCGCCACCCTGCTCTGCCTGGCGGCCGCCTGGCCATATGACACGCAACTGCCGGCGCTGCTGGCGGCGATCATCGCGATGGGCATGCTCAATGCGGCGGTCGAGGAAGTGAACGGTCTGCCGGTCGGCCTGACCTACGTGACCGGAGCGCTGTCGCGGTTCGGCCGTGGACTGGGGCGCTGGATGCTCGGCGAACGCCGGAACGGCTGGCGGGTGCAGTTGGTGCCGTGGAGCGGGATGTTCATCGGCGCGATTCTCGGCGCGGTGCTGGAACAGCATTTCGGGCTTCGGGCATTGTTCGCCAGCGGCTTGCTGGCGGCGGTGCTGGGCGTACTGACCTTGAGCATTCCGCGGCGCTGGCAACTCGGCTATATGCCCCGTTGATCGAGGTCTCACTCAAATCCCCTGTAGGAGCTGTCGAGTGAAACGAGGCTGCGATCTCTTGATCCAGCTTGTAAAGATCAACAGATCGCAGCGTGCCGCAGCTCCTGCATGGATTCGCCCCCTATGACCGATAGCAGCAGAAATCGGTGTGTACAACTTGGGTTTCGCGGCTGCCTCGATAAAGCTTTATCATGGCCGCAGTTTTGCTGATCGAGTCCGTCATGAAGTTCGCCATAGCGCTATTTTCCGCCGCCCATGCGCCCTCCTCGCGCCGCGCCCTGCTGTTCGCTCAGGCCGCGCTGGCCGGCGGGCATGAGATTGTCCGGCTGTTTTTCTATCAGGACGGCGTGTACAACGCCTCGGACGCGGTGGTCACCCCGCAGGACGAACTGGACCTGCCCAAACAGTGGCGCGCATTCATCAGCGAGCAGCAACTGGACGGCGTGGTGTGCATCGCCGCCGCCTTGCGCCGTGGCGCACTGAATGACGAAGAAGCCAGGCGCTACCAGCGTGAGGCGGTCGCGGTCAGCGCGCCGTGGGAATTGTCCGGCCTCGGCCAGTTGCACGATGCGGTGCAGGACGCCGATCGACTGATCTGTTTCGGAGGCGCGTGAGATGGCCAAATCCCTGTTGATCATCAGCCGCCAGTCGCCGTGGTCTGGCCCCGGCGCCCGCGAAGCGCTGGACATCGTCCTCGCCGGCGGCGCGTTCGATCTGCCGATCGGCCTGCTGTTTCTCGATGATGGCGTGATGCAACTGGCCGCCGGGCAGAACGCCAAGGCCCTGCAACAGAAAGACCTCAGCGCCAACCTGCAGGCGCTGCCGATGTTCGGCGTTGAAGAACTGTTCTACTGCACCGACAGCGCCAGCGCCCGTGGCCTGAGCACGCTGTCGCTGGACGAAGCGCAGCCACTCGGCGCCAGCGAAATCACCGCCCTCATTGACCGTTACGACCAGGTGATCACCCTCTGATGTCGACTTTGCATGTGTTGTCTCATTCCCCGTTCGGCGACGAGCGCCTGAGCAGTTGCCTGCGCGTGATCGGCGCTGCTGACGCGTTGCTGTTATCCGGCGATGCGGTCTACGCCCTGCAACCGGGCACTGCGCCATTCGCTACGTTGAACGCACGCCGAGTCAAGCTGTTCGCCCTCGCCGAAGACCTGCTGGCCCGCGCCATCGTTGCTCCCGACTGGGCTGAAGCCATCGATTACCCGGCGTTCGTCGAACTGTCGATCCACCACGACAAGGTCAACAGTTGGCTATGAACTCGATGACTGTCGGCGCCCGCGCCATCGAACTGGACAAGGACGGCTTTCTGGTCGACCTCGATGACTGGTCCCAAGACGTCGCCAGCGCCCTCGCCGCCGCTGAAGACATCGAACTAACCCCCGAGCACTGGGAAGTCCTCGACCTGCTGCGCAGCTTCTATGCAGAATTCCAGTTGTCGCCGGCCACCCGCCCGCTGATCAAGTACACCGCACTCAAACTCGGCCCGGACAAGGGCAACAGCCTGCACCTGAACCGACTGTTCAAAGGCACCCCTGCCAAACTCGCCGCGAAACTGGCGGGCCTGCCCAAACCGACGAATTGCTTATGACCGACTTTCCAGCGCTGACCCTCGAAACGCCCGCCGAGCACCCGTTCGCACAATTCGTGCGGATCCTCGGCAAGGGCAAACGCGGCGCCCGCGACCTGACCCGTGAAGAAGCCCGGGAAGCCATGGGCATGGTGCTCGACGACAAGGTCGAAGACACCCAGCTCGGGGCCTTTCTGATGCTGCTGCGGCACAAGGAAGAAAGCGCCGAGGAAATGGCCGGTTTCACCGAAGCCTTGCGCGAGCGCTTGCAGGCACCAACGCTGAACGTCGATCTGGACTGGCCGACCTACGCCGGCAAGAAACGTCATCTGCCGTGGTATCTGCTGTCGGCCAAGTGCCTGGCGCAAAACGGCGTGCGAATCTTCATGCACGGCGGCGGCGCGCATACCGCCGGACGTCTGTACACCGAACAATTGCTTGGCGAGCTGAACATCCCGCTGTGCCGCACCTGGCAGCAGGTCGGCAGCGCGCTGGACAATGGAGGCCTGGCGTTCATGCCGCTGATGGACTGGGCGCCGCAGTTGCAGAAGATGATCGACCTGCGCAACACCATGGGCCTGCGCTCGCCGATCCATTCGCTGGCACGCATCCTCAATCCACTGCGCGCCCGTTGTGGTCTGCAAAGTATTTTCCACCCGGGCTATCAAGCGGTGCATCGCGAGGCCAGCGGTCTGCTCGGCGACACGGCGATCGTGGTCAAAGGCGATGGCGGCGAAATCGAGATCAACCCGGATGCCGACAGCCATCTGTACGGCACCAAGGGCGGCGAGAGCTGGGACGAGGAATGGCCGCAACTGTCGAGCCAGCGCCACGTCAAACCGGCCACGCTGGACGTTGAACATCTGAAAGCGGTGTGGCGCGGCGAGGTGGTCGACAGCTATCCGCAATTGGCCCTGATCTCGACCATGGCCCTGGCCCTGCGTGGCCTCGGTCAAAGCCGCGAGCAAGCGTTCGCAACCGCCGAGCAGTACTGGGCCGCACGCAACAAATCGATATAACCGATCATAGACGCCCGATCTTTGCGCTTTTTGTTCGAACTCATCGGAATAGACTCGGCTCCAACGCTTATTGGATTCAGGAGTCTTGATCATGGGTTTACTCGTCGATGGCCGCTGGCAGGACAAGTGGTACGAAAGCAGCAAGGATGGCGCCTTTCAGCGCGAACAGGCGCAGCGTCGCAATTGGGTCACCACTGACGGCCAGCCCGGGCCGAGCGGTGATGGTGGTTTTGCCGCCGAGGCCGGGCGCTATCACCTCTATGTGTCCCTCGCCTGCCCGTGGGCGCACCGCACGCTGATCCTGCGCAAACTCAAAGGCCTGGAAAGCCTGATCGATGTGTCCGTGGTCAGCTGGCTGATGCTGGAAAACGGCTGGACCTTCGACAAGGCGCTTGGCTCGACTGGCGATAAGCTCGACCACTTCGACTTCATGCATCAGCGCTACACCGCCGACGCGCGGGACTACACCGGCCGCGTCACCGTGCCGGTGCTGTGGGACAAGAAGCTCAAGCGCATCGTCAGCAATGAATCGGCGGAAATCATCCGCATGTTCAACAGCGCCTTCGATGGCCTGACCGGTAACGAGCTGGACTTCTACCCGGCGCCATTACGCGGTGAGATCGATGCATTGAACGAGCGGATTTATCCGGCGGTGAACAACGGCGTGTATCGCGCCGGCTTCGCCACCTCGCAACAGGCTTATGAAGAGGCGTTCGATGAGGTGTTTGCAGAGCTGGATCATCTGGAGCGGGTGCTGGACGCCAACCGCTACTTGACTGGCGAGTACCTGACCGAAGCCGATGTGCGCCTGTTCACCACGATGATTCGTTTCGATGCGGTGTACCACGGGCACTTCAAGTGCAATCTGCGGCGGATCGCCGATTATCCGAACCTGTCGAACTGGCTGCGTGAGCTGTATCAGTGGCCGGGGATTGCCGAGACGGTAGATTTTCAGCACATCAAGAATCACTACTACGGTAGCCACAAGACCATCAATCCGACCGGGATTGTGCCGAAAGGGCCGAAGCAGGATTTCAGCGGGGCGCATGATCGGGCACGTTTGGCTGGCAAAGGAGTCTGGCGCAGGGGCTGAGATTTTTATTGTTTTTTTGGGGCCCCATCGCTGGCAAGCCAGCTCCCACAGGGATTTTGGTGATGCTGAAGATTGCAGTTTCAACACAAAAACCTGTGGGAGCTGGCTTGCCAGCGATAGGGGTCAACTCGATTTTCAGACCTGCGCCTGAGCGCCTTCAAACCACGCCAGTTTCTCGCGCAGTTGCACCACTTCACCGACGATCACCAGCGTCGGCGCATGCACTTCATGCTCCGCCACCAGACGCGGCAAATCGGCCAGCGTACCCGTGAAGACCCGCTGATTGACCGTGGTGCCCTGCTGAATCAACGCCGCCGGGGTGTCCGCGCTGCGACCGTGCCTGATCAACTGCTCGCAGATCACCGGCAAGCCCACCAGTCCCATATAGAACACCAGCGTCTGCGCCGGGGCGACAAGGTCGGCCCACGGCAGATCGGTAGAACCGTCCTTCAGGTGACCGGTGACGAAGCGCACGGACTGCGCGTAATCGCGATGGGTCAGCGGAATCCCGGCATACGCCGCGCAACCGCTGGCCGCCGTGATCCCCGGCACCACCTGGAATGGAATCCCGTGGGCCGCCAGCTCTTCGATCTCTTCACCGCCGCGACCGAAGATGAATGGATCACCGCCCTTCAAGCGCACCACGCGTTTGCCGGCCTTGGCCAGATCCACCAATTGCTGGTTGATCTGATCCTGCGGCACCGCATGATCGGCGCGACGCTTGCCGACGTAAATGCGTTCGGCATCGCGACGGCACAACTCAAGAATCGCCGGCGCGACCAAACGGTCGTACAGCACCACATCGGCTTGCTGCATCAGGCGCAAGGCGCGGAAGGTCAGCAGATCCGGATCACCCGGCCCCGCGCCCACCAGATACACTTCACCGGTGGTGATGTCCGCTTCGCCATCGATCTTGGCCTGCAACAGACGCTCGGCCTCGGCGCCCTGCCCGGCCAGTTGCCGGTCGGCAATCGGGCCTTGAAACACGTCTTCCCAGAAACCACGGCGCTGCTGCACGTCCGGAAACAGGTTTTTCACCTGATTGCGGAAACGCGCGGCAAGACCGGCCAACTGGCCGTAGGTCGAAGGAATCCAGGTTTCGATCTTGGCGCGAATCAGCCGCGCCAGCACCGGCGCATCGCCGCCGCTGGACACCGCGATGATCAGCGGCGAACGGTCGACGATCGCCGGGAAGATCACGCTGCACAGCTGCGGCGCATCGACCACATTGACCGGCACGCAACGCCGATGGGCATCGCTGGAGACCTGAGCGTTGAGCGTTTCATCGTCGGTAGCGGCGATGATCAGCCCGCAACCGTCCAGGTCCGTTTCCACGTAACCACGCAGCAGACATTCGCCACCGCTGGCGCTGACCAGTTCGCGCAGTTGCGCTTCGATTTCAGGTGCGACCACCCGCAGCAGCGCACCGGCATCGGCCAGCAGGCGGGATTTGCGCAAGGCAATTTCCCCCCCACCGACAACCAACACACGACTGCCGCGCAGGTTGTGAAACAGCGGCAGATATTTCATTTAGCCGATGACCTCAAGGCCACCCATGTACGGCTTCAGCACGTCCGGCACGCGGATCGAACCGTCGGCCTGCTGGTAGTTTTCCAGCACGGCAACCAGGGTACGACCGACCGCCAGGCCAGAACCGTTGAGGGTGTGCACCAGCTCAGGCTTGCCGGTTTCCGGGTTGCGGAAGCGCGCCTGCATACGGCGGGCCTGGAAATCACCGCAGTTGGAGCACGAGGAAATTTCGCGGTACTTGTCCTGGCTCGGAATCCACACTTCGAGGTCGTAGGTCTTCACGGCGCTGAAGCCCATGTCGCCGGTGCACAGCGCCAGGGTGCGGTAAGGCAGACCCAGCAGTTGCAGGACTTTTTCGGCGTTGGCAGTCAGGCCTTCCAGCGCTTCCATCGAAGTCGACGGCTCGACGATCTGGACCATTTCAACCTTGTCGAACTGGTGCTGACGGATCATGCCGCGGGTGTCGCGACCCGACGCACCGGCTTCGCTGCGGAAGCACGGGGTGTGCGCGACGAACTTGATCGGCAGCAGTTTCGAGTCGACGATTTCACCGGCCACAATGTTGGTCAGCGACACTTCGGCGGTCGGGATCAGGTACAGATCGGCTTCGCCTTCGCGAGCGATCTTGAACAGGTCTTCTTCGAACTTCGGCAGCTGGCCGGTACCTTGCAGCGCTGGGGCCTGAACCAGATAAGGCGTGTAGGCCTCTTCGTAGCCATGCTCGTTGACGTGCAGGTTGATCATGAACTGCGCGAGGGCGCGGTGCAGACGGGCGATCGGGCCGCGCAGCAGGGCGAAACGTGCGCCGGACAGCTTGGCGGCGGTTTCGAAATCCAGCCAGCCGAACTTCTCGCCCAGTGCAACGTGGTCTTTCACTTCGAAATCGAACTGCGTCGGCGTGCCCCAGCGGCGCACTTCAACGTTGTCGTCTTCGTCCTTGCCGACCGGTACCGATTCGTGCGGCAGGTTGGGGATACCCAGCAGGATCGAGTCCAGCTCGGTCTGGATCGCGTCCAGCTCGACTTTACCGGCACTCAGCTCGCCCGCCATGCGCTCGACGTCCGCCATCAGCGGCGCGATGTCTTCGCCGCGCTGCTTGGCCTGACCGATGGATTTGGAACGCGCGTTACGCTCAGCCTGCAGTGCTTCGGTGCGGGTCTGGACGGTCTTGCGCTGTTCTTCCAGCGCTTCGATGCGCGCGGTATCCAGGGCAAAGCCACGGGAAGCCAGGCGGTCCGCTACGTCCTGAAGGTTGCTACGTAACAGTTTGGAATCGAGCATGTCGGTTTCTCGTTATCAAAGTTTGGTCAAGGACAGGCCGGCCCACGTCGCGAGCAGCCCGCCGAATACGCTGATCGCCGCATAGCCCAGGGCCAGCGGCACTTGCCCGCTTTCCAGCAGGCGCACCGTATCCAGTGAAAAGGATGAAAAAGTCGTCAGCCCCCCGAGGAAGCCGACCATCAACCCGGCGCGCACCTCGATCGGCACCTCCGGGCGTATCAAAAACAGGCCGTACAACACGCCAATCAGCAGACAGCCCACGATATTAACGGCCAGCGTCGCGGTATAGAAGTGCCGCGGCCAATTGGCACTGACCCAATTGCCGGTGGCGAAGCGCAACAGCGTGCCGGCAATCCCGCCGACGGAGACCGCAACGATCAATGGAAGCACTATTTTCTCCGCTGTCTTGGGCTTAAACGGTCGAGTTGCGCGAGGTGGTTGAGCTTCTCGCCGATCTTCAATTCCAGGCCACGGGGCACCGGTTGATAGAACGGGATCGGCTCAAGCTCTTCCGGGAAATAATCTTCACCGGCGGCATAAGCGTCCGGTTCGTCGTGGGCGTAACGGTATTCGTCGCCATAGCCCAGTTGCTTCATCAGCTTGGTCGGCGCATTGCGCAAGTGCAGCGGCACTTCCAGCGAACCGTACTCGGCAGCGGCGCGCAGCGCGGTCTTGAAGCCCATGTACACCGCGTTGCTTTTCGGCGCACAGGCGAGATAAGTGATGGCCTGGGCCACCGCCAGCTCGCCTTCGGGGCTGCCAAGGCGCTCCTGCACTTCCCACGCCGCCAGGCACAGGCTCAGCGCGCGCGGGTCAGCGTTGCCGATGTCTTCGCTGGCCATGCGCACCACGCGCCGCGCCAGATACAACGGATCGCAGCCGCCATCGATCATCCGCGCGAACCAGTACAGCGCGCCATCGGGGTTGGAGCCGCGCACTGACTTGTGCAGCGCCGATATCTGGTCGTAGAACGCTTCGCCGCCCTTGTCGAAGCGCCGCCGGGTATCGCCAAGCAGGCTTTGCAGCAGCTCGGTGCCCATCTCGCTGTTGTCTTCAGCCAGGTCCGAGGCATTCTCCAGCAGATTGAGCAGGCGCCGGCCATCGCCATCGGCGGCCGACAGCAGCATCTGGAAGCCTTCATCGCTGAGGGTCAGGTTGCGCTTGCCCAGCCCGCGCTCTTCGGTGAGCGCACGGTGCACCAGTTTGCGCAGCGCTGTCTCGTCGAGGCTTTTCAGCACATAGACGCGAGCCCGCGACAACAGCGCGTTGTTCAATTCAAACGAAGGGTTTTCGGTGGTGGCGCCGATGAAAATCAGCGTGCCGTCTTCGACGTACGGCAAGAACGCATCCTGCTGCGATTTGTTGAAGCGGTGCACTTCATCGACGAACAGGATCGTGCGCTTGCCGTACTGCCCGGCCTGCTGCTTGGCGATTTCAACGGCCTGACGGATCTCCTTGACCCCGGCGAGTACCGCCGAGACCGTTTCGAAGTGCGCATCCGAGACTTCCGCGAGCAACCGCGCCAGGGTGGTCTTGCCCACACCCGGCGGGCCCCAGAAGATCATCGAATGCAGGGCACCTTGCTCCAGCGCCTCACGCAGAGGCTTGCCGCGAGCGAGCACGTGCTCCTGACCGACGTACTCATCCAGATTGGTCGCGCGCAAACGCGCGGCCAGTGGCTGGGCAATCGGTGCACTGCGAAACAGATCCATCACGTAGCGTTGAAACCTCTGATTGTCTTAAGCCTGTTGGAATAACTGTGGCGAGGGAGCTTGCTCCCGCTGGACTGCGTAGCAGTCCCCGCTTTTGATTCAAGAGAGGGGCCGCTTCGCGCCCCAGCGGGAGCAAGCTCCCTCGCCACAAAGGCTCCAAGCCACAAGAGCCCGACCCGGGATCCGGGGTTTATTCCTGAATGACGTCAGCACCCTTCGGGATGTCGAACTTGAACTTCGACGCCGACACCGCTTCGTTGGCCTTGACCCCGGTGAACAGGATGTTGGTGCGCTGACCAACGCTGTCGATCAGTTGCATGTCATTGACCAGGCCGTTGCGGAACGACAGGCGCAGGCTGTCGAACAGGGTGTCCTTGGTCTTCGGCTTGAGGGTGAAGTCGATCACGCCGCCCGCCTCTTTCGCGCTGATCTCGAAGCTCTGGCTGATCTTCGACACATCACCGGACAGCAGCAGCGCCGGGGTCTGGGTCAGACGCTCGTCGAGCTTCTTGATGGTGGCCTGTTCCAGGTCCGGGTCCCACAAGGTGACTTTCTTGCCGTCGGAGACCATGGTCTGCTCATTCGGCGCTTCGGTATGCCAGTAGAACAGGCCCGGACGCTGCAGAACCATGTCGCCACGGGTTTCCTGCAACTGCGTGCCGCTGCCATCGAGGGTCAGCTGGGAAAAATTCGCGGTCAGGGTTTTAGATGTTTCGAGCAGTTGGGTCAGACGCGCCACGTCCTTGTCATCGGCGTGGGCCGTGAGCGTGGTCAGCGCCAGTACTGGCAACAGCATGCGGATAAGACGCATGGGAGTCCTCTTGAATACTTGTGGGAAGGGACGGCGCGTCATTGCGCCATCCTTTGTTACAAATCGGAGCGGCCAAATCAGTCGCGCATCGGGCCCGGGGCCAGTACTTCACGCGAACCGTTGGTGTTCATCGCCGTCACCACGCCAGCCATTTCCATGGCTTCGATCATGCGCGCAGCGCGGTTGTAACCGATCTTCAGCTTGCGCTGTACCGCGGAAATCGACGCCCGGCGGCTTTCCAGGACGAACTGCACGGCTTCGTCATACAGCGCGTCGGTCTCCGGATCATCACCGTCGCCGCCACCGCTGCTGCCTTCAAAGCCGCTGCCCGCCTCTTCGACACCGTTGAGGATGTCATCGTTGTATTCCGGTGCGCCACGCAGTTTCCAGGCTTCCACCACGCGGTGTACTTCATCGTCGGAAACGAACGCGCCGTGCACCCGGATTGGCAGGCTGGTGCCCGGTGGCATGTAGAGCATGTCACCGTGACCGAGCAGTTGCTCGGCGCCGCCCTGATCGATGATGGTCCGCGAGTCGATCTTGCTCGACACCTGGAACGCCATACGTGTCGGAATGTTGGCCTTGATCAAACCGGTGATCACGTCCACCGATGGCCGCTGGGTCGCGAGGATCAAGTGAATACCGGCGGCACGCGCCTTCTGCGCAATACGCGCAATCAGCTCTTCAACCTTCTTGCCGACGATCATCATCATGTCGGCGAATTCGTCGACCACCACAACGATGGTCGGCAGCTTCTGCAGCAGCGGCGCTTCGTCGTGAATGCTTTCGCGCTTGTACAGCGGATCGCTCAACGGCTCGCCAGCGTCCTGGGCTTCCTTGACCTTGGCGTTGAAGCCGGACAGGTTACGCACGCCCATTTTCGCCATCAGCTTGTAGCGACGCTCCATCTCGGCAACGCTCCAACGCAGGGCGTTGGCGGCGTCCTTCATGTCGGTCACTACCGGGCACAGCAGGTGCGGAATGCCTTCGTAGATCGACAGCTCGAGCATTTTCGGGTCGATCATGATCAGCTTGGCGTCGTCCGGGCCGGATTTGAACAGGATCGACAGGATCATCGCGTTCACCCCCACCGACTTACCGGAACCGGTGGTACCAGCCACCAGCAGGTGCGGCATCTTCGCCAGGTCGGTGATGACCGGTTTGCCACCAATGTCGTGACCCAGGGCCAGGGTGACCGGCGATTTGAAGTTGTCGTACTCGGGGGTCGACAGCACTTCGGAGAAACGCACGATCTGCCGGTCTTCGTTGGGAATCTCGATACCGACCGTGGTCTTGCCCGGAATCACCTCGACCACCCGCACACTGGTCACGGCCAGCGAACGTGCAAGGTCTTTCGCCAGGTTGGCGATACGGCTGACTTTGACGCCGGCCGCAGGCTGGATTTCGTAACGGGTAATCACCGGGCCCGGATGAATCGAGTCCACGGTGACTTCGACGCCGAACTCCTTGAGCTTGATCTCCAGCAAGTGGCCGACCGCAGCCAGGGATTCCGGCGAATAATTGAGTTGTTTCTTTTCCGCAGGATCGAGAATCGAGATCGGCGGCAAGGTGCCTTCCACGGCGCTGTCGACGAACAACGGCGCCTGCTTCTCTTTCTGCACGCGCTTGCTTGGTTCTGGCGCCTTGACCGGAGCCGGGGCAATGACCGGCGGCACCTGCTTCTCGCGATCGGACATGTGCTTGCTCAGGGCCTGCTCACGCTCGATCAGGCGCTCTTTGACCTTGGCCTGTTCACGCTTGTCGGTGACGGTCGGCGCCACCACATCGTGGACGCGGTCATCGACTTCACGCAGTTGCGCAACCAGTTGCTTGCGCTCGGTACGCGCCGACCACCAGCGGTTGACCGCGCCCTGGAACAATTCGAACAGGTCCAGGGTGATCTTGCCGGTGACGTCCATCACCTTGAACCACGACAGATCGGTAAACACGGTCAGGCCGAACAGGAACAGCGCAATGAACAACAGCGTGCTGCCCTGGATATTCAGCGCGTTTCGCGCCAGGTCACCGAGACTTTCGCCCAGCGCCCCGCCCGCACCCGCCGGCAGACCGGTAGCGGCATGAAAATGAATATGCGCCAGCGCGGCGCCCGACAGCACCAGGAACACCAGACCGATCAGGCGCCATGAGAACAGCCAGCCGCTCCACTGCCACGGCTCGTGACGTTGACGGAAGATCTGATAGGCCTTGACCGCCAGCAGCAACGGGAAGATGTACGCGAAGTAACCCAGCACCATGAACAGGATGTCGGCGCTGTAGGAACCGGCCGGGCCGCCGAAGTTCTGCACGTCGTCGATCTTGCTGTTGTGGCTCCAGCCGGGATCATCCTTGCCGTAGGTCAGCAAGGCCATCATCAGGAACAGGCACAAGGCACCGATGGCGATCAATGCACCTTCCTTGAGCCGGTAGTGCAATTGCTGGCGCCAGAGCGGAACGACTGTTTTTGGTGCTGCGGTGGATTTCTTCAAAACGCTTCTTTTCCTGCGCCCGGGGCGCGTCCATCTATTGAATGACGATAAAAAACTGCCCAATCCAGGCAGGTAAAAAAGTGAACCGGCGCATCTGAGACTACTTTTAACACTGTGCCGCGGCTTTTATAAACACAGCCATAAACACAGCGCTCTACAAATATTCTGTAACAGCCCGGCATTGTACGGGTTTGTGCGGCTGATGCCATGCTTCAAACCCATAGCTGAGCATAGCCAAGCGCACAAATCCTGCGGTTCAATTTGAGCATGCATTGTCTTTTGTGACAAAGGCTTATGAGGTGTAATTGATGAACGCAGCGAAGCATTCACGCTTGATCATTCTCGGCTCCGGCCCGGCCGGTTACAGCGCCGCCGTGTACGCCGCCCGGGCCAACCTCAAACCGGTGGTGATAACCGGGCTGCAGGCCGGTGGCCAGCTCACCACCACCGTCGAAGTCGACAACTGGCCTGGCGACGTCGAAGGACTGACCGGTCCGGCGCTGATGGAGCGCATGCAAAAACACGCCGAGCGCTTTGCCACAGAGATCGTTTACGACCACATCCACACCGCCAAGTTGCAGCAGCGCCCGTTCGAGCTTATCGGCGACAGCGGCACTTACACCTGCGATGCGCTGATTATCGCCACCGGCGCTTCGGCGCAGTATCTGGGCCTGCCCTCGGAAGAAGCGTTCGCCGGCAAAGGGGTTTCGGCTTGCGCGACCTGTGACGGCTTTTTCTATCGCAATCAGGTGGTCGCCGTGGTGGGTGGCGGCAACACCGCGGTCGAGGAGGCGCTGTACCTGTCGAACATCGCCAGAGAGGTGCATCTGATTCACCGACGCGACAAATTGCGCTCGGAGAAAATTCTCCAGGACAAGCTGTTCGAAAAAGCCGCCAATGGCAACGTTCGCCTGCACTGGAACCAGAATCTCGACGAAATACTGGGCGACGCCAGCGGCGTGACCGGCGCCCGTCTGCGCGACAGCCACACCGGGCAGACCCGCGAACTGGCACTGGCCGGCGTGTTCATCGCCATCGGCCACAAACCCAACACCGACCTGTTTCAAGGCCATTTGCCAATGCGCGACGGCTATCTGCTGGTCAAGGGCGGCAGCGACGGCGACGCCACCTCCACCGAGATCCCCGGCGTCTTCGCTGCCGGCGATGTGGCCGACCACGTCTATCGTCAGGCCGTGACCTCGGCCGGCGCCGGTTGCATGGCGGCACTGGACGCGGAGAAGTATCTGGACGACATTCCTGTCATTTAACGGCACACTTTAGCGCGGGCCTCAGACCCGCACCGCCCTCCCCTTCTGCAAGCCTGGACGCCATGCTGACTTGGTTACAACGCAATTCCCTGACTTTCCCGCCCCTGGATAAGGCCATGCGCGATCCCAATGGATTGCTGGCTGCCGGTGGCGACCTGTCCGCCGATCGTCTGGTGCAGGCCTACCGGCACGGCTGTTTTCCATGGTTTTCCGAAGGTCAGCCGATCCTCTGGTGGTCGCCGGATCCACGCACCGTGCTGTTTCCCGACGAACTGCATGTCTCGCGCAGCCTCGGCAAACTGCTGCGCAAGCAACGCTACCAGGTGACCTTCGATCAGGATTTCGACGCCGTGATTCGTGCCTGCGCCGCGCCACGGGACTACGCCGACGGCACCTGGATCACCGAAGCGATGCAGGACGCCTACCTCGAACTGCACCGCCGCGGCTTCGCCCACTCGGTCGAGGTCTGGGATCAGGGCCAACTGGTCGGCGGCCTGTATGGCCTGGCGATGGGTCAGCTGTTTTTCGGCGAATCGATGTTCAGCCGCGCCGACAACGCCTCGAAATATGGCTTTGCCACGCTGGTGCAGCATCTGAAAGACGCCGGATTTGTCCTGATTGACTGCCAGATGCCGACCGATCATCTGCACAGCCTCGGTGCCCGGGCGATTCCCCGCCAGGAATTCGCCGACTATCTGGCTCGCCACCTGGATCAACCCAGTCGTGCCACCTGGGTTTGCTGAGCGACTTTTGCGCGCGTGGCTTACACTTAATTCACCAGCTTATCCCGAGGGTTGATCATGACCGAGTTGGCGCGTTTGAAGTTTTATGCCACTCAGCCTCATTCCTGCAGTTATCTGCCCGAGGAGCAGGCGACGACGCTGTTTCTCGACCCGAGTCAGCCCATGGATGTGCACGTCTACGCAGACCTGTCGGAAATGGGTTTTCGTCGCAGCGGCGATCATCTGTATCGGCCCCATTGCCAGAATTGCAATGCGTGCGTGCCTGCGCGCATCCCGGTGTCGCAGTTCAGCCCCAACCGCCAGCAGAAACGCATTTTCAAACGCAACGCCGATCTGCAGGTACGCCCGGTAAAACCGCACTTCAGCGAAGAATATTTCGACCTGTATCAGCGCTATATCGAACAGCGGCATGCCGACGGCGACATGTACCCGCCGAGCCGTGACCAGTTCTCGACCTTTCTGGTGCGCGATCTGCCCTTCTCGCGCTTTTACGAATTTCGTCTCGACGGACGGTTACTCGCCGTTGCGGTGACCGATCTGCTGCCCAACGGCTTGTCGGCGGTCTATACCTTTTACGAGCCTGACGAAGAGCGTCGCAGCCTGGGGCGCTTCGCGATTTTGTGGCAAATCGCCGAAAGCCAGCGCCTGGGACTGGAAGCGGTGTATCTCGGTTATTGGATCAAGAACTGCAAAAAGATGAACTACAAGACCCAATATCGCCCCATCGAATTGCTGATTAATCAGCGCTGGGTGATCCTGAACTGATCGCAAGCCGTAAACCCCTTGGCTTGAACCCCCTTTTTCGGGCACAATGCACGCCGCTTTTGCCTGGCGCAGTTGCACCGGGCCATTCATTGGACACCGAGGGCTTTACTGCATGTCGAAAGAAGACAGCTTCGAAATGGAAGGCACTGTCGTCGACACCCTGCCCAACACCATGTTTCGTGTGGAGTTGGAAAATGGGCACGTCGTAACCGCGCATATCTCCGGCAAGATGCGCAAGAACTACATTCGTATTCTTACCGGTGACAAAGTGCGCGTCGAGCTGACGCCCTATGACTTGAGCAAAGGGCGCATCACTTACCGCGCTCGTTAATCAAGTCAATACAGAACGCCCGGTTTATGCCGGGCGTTTTTGTTTGTCTGCGATTTGGGTTTGGGTTTGGGTTTGGGTTTGGGTTTGGGTTTGTGAGCATATCCGTTGCTGCGGGGGTTGCTGATTACGGTTCCGCCCTTACGGCGGGTCACTTTTTCCAAACGCCGAAAAAGTAACCAAAAAGGCTTCCCCCGGCGTACGGCACTTCGCTGGGGCTCAGTGTTCCCTCGCTACGGTGCCCATCAGGGGGCATCGCCTACGGTTTGCTTCGCTGCACCTCCTCTCGATGTATGCGGCTTCGCCGCATGGCGCTGCGCGCCTACCCCCCTGATGGACACCTTCGCTCGGCCTGCCGAAGGGGCTAAAGATCAAAAGCCACATCAAGAGCCAAAGCCAAAGCCAGAGCCAAAGCCAAAGCCAAAGCCAAAGCAGATCAAAAGATCACAGCCTTCGGCAGTTCCTACAGGGGATTGGGTGTTTTCAGTTAGAGACTGGTCGGCTGGCAGGCCGCCTTCGCGAGCGAGCTCGCTCCCACAGTTGGATGAGTGCATTCAGTCAGAGATCGGACGGCTCGTAGGCCGCCATCGCCAGCAAGCTGGCTCCTACAGTCCAGATTGCGTGCTCCCCATGCGGCAAAGCCGCCCCACTCAACACAATGAGCGTTAGCTCGAGTATCGCTTTTGATCTCAAGGCCCGTCGGCAGGCTGAGTGGAGGGATTTATCCGGGGGTGGGAGCGCAGCGACCGTTTGGCGCAGCCAAACACAGCGAGAGGAGGTGCAGCGAAGCAAACCGTAGGCGCTGCCCCCCGGATGAATCCCGGAGCGAAGGAACCCGAGCCTAAGCGAGGGCCGAACGTCAGGGTAAAGCCTTTTTGGTTACTTTTTAGGCGTTTGTAAAAAGTGACCCGCCGTAAGGGCGGAACCCTAATCAGCAACACCCGCAGCAACGGATATACACCCAAAACCCAAAAACATCACAAAACAAAAAAGGCGCCCGAAGGCGCCTTTCGCTTTACAACAGACCAACAACCGTCAGGCCATCTCCGCCGTGGTTTCGAAGTCAAACGTCAACTCACCATCCTTGATGTCGATGTGCACCACACCGCCATGCTCGGCCAGTTCGCCAAACAGAATCTCCTCCGCCAGCGGACGCTTGATCTTGTCCTGGATCAGACGCGCCATCGGACGTGCGCCCATCGCCGAATCATAACCACCGGCTGCGAGCCAACTGCGCGCCGCATCGGTAACCTCCAGCAACACACGCTTGTCTTCCAGCTGCGCCTGCAGTTCGGTAAGGAACTTGTCCACCACGCTTTTGATGACCTCATGACTGAGGCGACCAAACTGGATAATGGTGTCCAGACGGTTACGGAACTCCGGCGTGAAGCTCTTCTTGATCACTTCCATCGCATCAGACGAGTGGTCCTGATGAGTGAAACCGATTGAAGCCCGCGCTGCCGTTTCAGCACCGGCGTTGGTGGTCATGATCACGATCACGTTGCGGAAATCCGCCTTGCGCCCGTTGTTGTCGGTGAGCGTGCCGTGGTCCATCACCTGCAACAGCAGGTTGAAGACTTCCGGATGCGCCTTCTCGATTTCATCGAGCAGCAATACGCAGTGCGGTTGCTTGGTGATCGCTTCGGTCAACAGACCGCCCTGATCAAAGCCAACATAGCCCGGAGGCGCACCGATCAGACGCGATACGGTGTGGCGCTCCATGTACTCGGACATGTCGAAGCGCACCAGTTCGATGCCCAACGCCTTGGCCAGTTGCCGCGCAGCCTCGGTCTTACCGACACCGGTAGGACCGGCGAACAGGAACGAACCGACTGGCTTGTCAGGCGACTTGAGTCCGGCGCGGGACAGCTTGATCGCGGTGGACAGCGAATCGATCGCCGCATCCTGACCAAATACCGTCAGCTTCAGGTCACGCTCCAGGTTGCGCAGCAGTTCCTTGTCGGAGCTGGTGACGTGTTTCGGCGGAATCCGCGCGATCTTCGCCACGATGTCTTCAACCTGCGGCACTTCGATGCGCTTGACGCGCATTTCGACCGGTTGCAGGCGCTGGTAGGCACCCGCTTCATCGATTACGTCGATGGCCTTGTCCGGCATATGCCGGTCATTGATGTAGCGCGATGCCAGTTCAGCAGCGGCGCGCAACGACTCATCGCTGTATTCGATGTTGTGGTGCTGTTCGAAACGCCCTTTCAGGCCGCGCAGGATACCGATGGTGTCTTCCACCGACGGCTCGACGACATCGACCTTCTGGAAGCGACGTGCCAGCGCACGATCCTTCTCGAAGATGCCGCGGAATTCCTGGAACGTGGTCGAGCCGATGCAGCGAATGTCGCCAGACGACAGCAGCGGCTTGAGCAGGTTCGAGGCATCCATCACGCCACCGGACGCAGCGCCCGCACCGATGATGGTGTGGATCTCGTCGATGAACAGGATCGCCTGCGGACGTTTTTTCAATTCATTGAGCAACGCCTTGAAGCGCTTCTCGAAATCACCGCGATACTTGGTGCCTGCGAGCAGCGCACCGAGATCGAGCGAATAGACGACGCTGTTGGCCAGCAGATCCGGCACCTGGTTGTCGACAATGCGCTTGGCCAGGCCTTCGGCAATCGCGGTTTTACCCACGCCTGCCTCGCCCACCAGCAACGGATTGTTCTTGCGCCGACGCGCGAGAATCTGCGCGACACGCTCGACTTCCATCTCGCGGCCGACCAACGGATCAATGCGACCCTGGCGCGCGAGTTCGTTGAGGTTGCTGGCATAAGCATCCAGCGGATTGCCTGAAGAAGAAGACTCACCGCCCTCGTCGTCCTGCATATCTTGTTCACCTTCAGAGTGATCGCCGTGCCCTGGCACTTTGGAAATGCCGTGGGCGATGTAGTTGACGACATCAATGCGCGCAACGCTCTGCTGTTTCAGCAGGAATACGGCCTGACTCTCTTGCTCACTGAAGATTGCAACCAGCACATTGGCGCCGGTTACTTCGCGTTTGCCCGAGCTCTGCACATGAAAGACAGCACGTTGCAGTACACGCTGGAAGCCCAGGGTTGGCTGGGTTTCGCGATCTTCGTCGTGGACGGGGATCAGTGGCGTGGTGGAGTCGATGAACTCCTGCAGGTCGTGCTTGAGTTTGTCGAGGTTTGCGCCGCAGGCACGCAATACGGTGGCGGCAGCCTCATTGTCCAATAGGGCCAGCAGCAGGTGTTCGACGGTCATGAATTCATGACGCTTCGAACGAGCCTCCTTGAAGGCAAGATTGAGGGTGACTTCGAGCTCGCGGTTTAACATAGCTTCACCTCATACCCAAGTGGTCGGCGATTAACCGTCCTTCTCGATTTCACAGAGTAGCGGATGCTGGCTTTCCCTGGCGTACTGGTTGACCTGCATGGCCTTTGTCTCGGCGATGTCGCGGGTAAACACTCCACATACTGCCCGTCCTTCTGTGTGAACGGCCAGCATGACCTTGGTCGCCAGCTCGCGATTCAGGTTAAAAAACACCTCGAGCACTTCGACGACGAAATCCATCGGTGTGTAGTCATCATTGAACAAAACCACCTTGTACATCGGCGGCGCCTGTAACGCAGGCTTTGCTTCCTGAACAGCAACGCCTGCCGAATCGTCGTCGTGCTCCTCTGGATGATCCTTTTGGAGAAGCGGGCGATCCTGATTGAATGTTAGTCGAATCTGGCTGATTGCATGCATGGAAAGAAAGGTTCGTCAGTTGTGCAAATACAGTGGTGGGGGCGGCTGTACACCTTTTCAACTCCGACTGCCCGGTCACCTTGACTATCGGGAAAACGGTGTTACAACCAATAGAGCCCACAGTGGGTAAAAAAGATCCGCGGAGTCAATCCTTTTACCGGATTAGATTGCGGATGTCCTGGATGATACTCCAGCGATGGAGTCTGTTGCAGAGGGATTTGAGCATGGCTGTCGGCAAGGTCAAGTGGTTCAACAATGCCAAGGGATTCGGCTTCATCAATACCGATGCCCGTGAAGGACGTGACGAGGACGGCAAAGACATTGATTTCTTTGCGCACTACTCCGCCATTGAGATGGTCGGGTATAAAACCCTCAAGGCCGGGCAGGTCGTCAGCTTCGACATTGTTCAGGGCCCCAAAGGCCTGCACGCGGTAAAGATCACAGCGGCGCCCGTGGCGAGTGAAGCGGCTACGCCTGCCCCTCATAAAGAAAAGGTGTCGGGCTGACATAACCGTCACCCGGTCATGAAAAAACCGCCCGAAGGCGGTTTTTTTGTACCTGCATGGCTTACATGTGCTTGATGATCGCCTCACCGAAGCCCGAAGAAGACACCAGCGTGGCACCTTCCATCAGACGTTCGAAGTCATAGGTCACGGTCTTGGCCTTGATGGCGCCGTTGGTGCCCTTGATGATCAGGTCAGCCGCTTCGGTCCAGCCCAGATGACGCAACATCATCTCGGCCGACAGGATCACCGAGCCCGGGTTGACCTGGTCCTTGCCGGCGTACTTCGGCGCGGTACCGTGGGTCGCCTCGAACATGGCCACGGTGTCGGACAGGTTGGCGCCCGGCGCGATACCGATACCGCCCACTTCCGCCGCCAGGGCGTCGGAGAGGTAGTCGCCGTTGAGGTTCAGCGTGGCGATCACGTCGTACTCGGCCGGCCGCAGCAGGATCTGCTGGAGCATGGCGTCGGCGATGGCGTCCTTGACGATGACTTCACGGCCGGTTTTCGGGTTCTTGAATTTCATCCATGGGCCGCCATCGAGCAGCTCGGCGCCGAATTCTTCCTTCGCCACCTCGTAACCCCAGTCCTTGAAGGCACCTTCGGTGAATTTCATGATATTGCCCTTGTGCACGATGGTCAGCGACTTGCGGTCGTTGTCCACCACGTATTGCAGGGCCTTGCGCACCAGACGTTTGGTGCCTTCCTTGGAAACAGGCTTGATGCCGATACCGCAATCCTGGTCGAAACGGATCTTGGTGACGCCCATTTCTTCTTTCAGAAACTTGATGACCTTGGTGGCCTCAGGCGAGCCGGCCTTCCATTCGATACCGGCATAAATGTCTTCGGAGTTCTCGCGGAAGATCACCATATCGACGTCGCCAGGCTTTTTCACCGGGCTTGGCACACCTTCGAACCACACCACAGGGCGCAGGCAGACATACAGATCGAGTTGCTGGCGCAGGGCTACGTTGAGGGAGCGGATGCCACCACCGACCGGGGTGGTCAGCGGGCCCTTGATGGAGACCACGTAATCTTTGACGGCGTCCAGGGTTTCCTGGGGCAGCCAGGTGTCCTGGTCATAGACCTGAGTCGCTTTTTCGCCAGCATAAACCTCCATCCAGGAAATCTTGCGCTTGCCCCCGTAGGCCTTGGCCACGGCAGCATCAACCACTTTGATCATCACCGGGCTGACGTCGACGCCAATGCCGTCACCTTCGATGAAGGGGATGATCGGGTTATCAGGAACATTGAGAGAATGGTCTGCATTGACGGTGATTTTGTCGCCGACGGCTGGAACCTGAATCTTCTTGTAACCCATGCTGAACTCCATTGTTTGGATTGAACATCTGGCTTGGTTCGAGCGTAACCCAGTTAAATCAACACGCAAACCCTCTGTTCACGGCGCGACTACATCTGGTTTCGTACAAGCCTGAAAGCAAAGGGAAAAGCGCCAAACTCAAGCATTCGCAGCGACTCTACGCCCCACCCGACCCTGCGACCTTTAGACCAATGGACGAGACGGGTTGCATATGAACCATCGGCAGATTGCCAGCTACCTATGTATAATGCCGCCCGCTGACCAAAGGGTCACGACGGCTGGCCTCTCTAGAACGAGACTTTCCGCCTGATTGGTCGGGTTGTTACCGCAGCCTGACTGCTTGACGCTCTACTGATGCACCCAACATCACCGCGAAGATTCTCGACATTCGGTTCATGGATGACTTTGAACGAACGCGCTTACCCGGCGCCCCTCGAGTTTCTGCGCACGCTTTAGCAAAGAAGAGAGAGTTAATCCGAATATGCCCACCCGCTCGAAGATCATCTATACCTTCACCGACGAAGCCCCAGCCCTCGCCACCTATTCCCTGCTGCCGATCATCGAGGCTTACACCGCCTCGGCCGATATCGCCGTGGAAACCCGCGATATCTCTCTTGCAGCACGCATCCTGGCCAGCTTCCCCGAGCAACTGGGCGACAAAGCCGTAGCCGACCACCTCGCCGAACTGGGCGACCTGGCCGTTACGCCTGAAGCCAACATCATCAAGCTGCCGAACATCAGTGCTTCGGTACCTCAGCTGCAAGCGGCAATCAAAGAGCTGCAAGCCCAGGGTTACAACCTGCCGGACTACCCGGAAACCGTGACCAACGACGCCGAAAAAGAAGCCAAGGCGCGTTACGACAAGGTCAAGGGCAGCGCCGTGAACCCGGTTCTGCGTGAAGGCAACTCCGACCGCCGCGCTCCACTGTCGGTCAAGAACTACGCGCGCAAGCACCCGCACAAAATGGGCGCCTGGGCCAAAGACTCCAAGTCCCACGTCGCTCACATGAGCACCGGCGATTTCTACGGCAGCGAAAAAGCTGCCCTGATCGACGCCGCTGACGCTGTGAAGATCGAACTGATCGCCAAAGACGGCACCGCCACTGTCCTGAAAGAAAAAACCAGCGTTCAGGCTGGCGAGATCCTCGACTGCGCCGTGATGAGCAAAAACGCCCTGCGCGCGTTCATCGCCGCTGAAATCGACAGCGCCAAAGCGCAAGGCGTGCTGCTCTCGGTTCACCTGAAAGCGACCATGATGAAGGTCTCCGACCCGATCATGTTCGGCCAGATCGTTGCCGAGTTCTATAAAGACGCCCTGACCAAGCACGCTGATGTGCTGACCCAGATCGGCTTCAACCTGAACAACGGTATCGGCGACCTGTACGCGCGCATCAAGGCCCTGCCGGCCGAGCAGCAAGCACATATCGAAGCCGACATCGCAGCGGTCTACGCCGCGCGTCCGTCGCTGGCGATGGTCAACTCCGACAAGGGCATCACCAACCTGCACGTGCCGAGCGACGTTATCGTCGACGCCTCGATGCCAGCGATGATCCGTGACTCCGGCAAGATGTGGGGCACCGACGGTCAGCTGCACGACACCAAGGCAGTGATCCCGGATCGTTGCTACGCAACCATCTACCAGGCCGTGATCGAAGATTGCAAAGCCAATGGCGCGTTCGATCCGACCACTATGGGCAGCGTGCCAAACGTTGGCCTGATGGCGAAGAAAGCCGAAGAGTACGGCTCGCACGACAAGACCTTCCAGATCAAGGCTGACGGCGTGGTTCGCGTTACCGACAGCAAGGGCAACCTGCTGATGGAACAGGCTGTTGAAGCCGGCGACATCTTCCGCATGTGCCAGACCAAAGACGCGCCGATCCAGGACTGGGTCAAACTGGCCGTCAACCGTGCTCGCGCCAGCAGCACCCCGGCGATCTTCTGGCTGGACCCGATGCGCGCCCACGACGGCGTAGTGATCGAGAAGGTTCAGGCTTACCTGAAGGATCACGACACCAGCGGTCTGGACATCCAGATCATGGCGCCGGTCGATGCCATGAAGTACACCCTGCAGCGCACCCGCGAAGGCAAGGACACCATTTCGGTGACCGGCAACGTACTGCGCGACTACCTGACCGACCTGTTCCCGATCATGGAACTGGGCACCAGCGCCAAGATGCTGTCGATCGTGCCGCTGATGAACGGCGGTGGCCTGTTCGAAACCGGCGCCGGCGGTTCGGCGCCGAAGCACGTGCAGCAACTGGTTGAAGAGAACTTCCTGCGCTGGGACTCGCTGGGCGAATTCCTCGCACTGGCAGCGTCCCTCGAGCATCTGGGTGTTAACTACAACAACCCGAAAGCGCTGGTTCTGTCGAAGACCCTGGATCAGGCCACCGGCCAGTTCCTCGACAACAACAAGTCGCCATCGCGCAAAGTCGGCAACATCGACAACCGCGGCAGCCACTTCTACCTGGCGCTGTACTGGGCTCAGGCCCTGGCCGCCCAGACCGAAGACGCTGCACTGCAAGCGCAGTTCGCGACCCTGGCCAAAACCCTGACCGAGAACGAGGCGACCATCGTTGCCGAACTCAACGCCGTGCAGGGCAAGCCAGTGGACATCGGCGGTTACTACCACGCCGACGCCGAGCTGATCAGCAAGGCCATGCGCCCAAGCGCAACCTTCAACGCGGCGATTGCTGCGCTGGTTTAAGGTTGTAATGCTGCAAAGAAACCCCGGCCCAGTGCCGGGGTTTCTGTTTCGGAATGCAACACAAAACCCTGTGGGATCTTGCCAGCGATAGCAGTGGATCAGACACCTTCAATGTTGAATGATAAGCCGCCATCGCTGGCAAGCCAGCTCCCACAGGGAATCGGGTTTAACCTGGATATTGAGGAAGGTTTTATGGAATGGCTCCCCCACATCACCGTCGCCACCATCGTCGAAGACAACGGCCGCTTCCTGATGGTCGAAGAGCACAAGGCCGGGCGTAATGTGCTCAATCAGCCGGCCGGCCATCTCGACCCGGACGAAACCCTGATCGACGCCGCCATCCGCGAAACCCTCGAGGAAACCGGCTGGGACGTCGAACCCACCGGCGTGATCGGCATTTACCTGTACACCGCGCCGAGCAACGGCGTGACTTATCAACGCGTGTGCTTCAGCGCCAAAGCAGTGAAACACCACCCGGACTATCAACTCGACGACGGCATCGTCGGCGCCAAGTGGTTGACCCGCAGCGAATTAATCGCCCAGCGCGACAACTGGCGCAGCGAGCTGATCATCCGCTGCATCGACGATTATCTGGCCGGCCATCACTTCAGTCTCGAACTGATCCGCCCTTCTCTTTAGCCTTGAGGCCGTGAGCCTGATAGAATCGCGTCCTTTTTCAAGACACTCATTGAATCCCTATGCGTGATCCAGCCCCTTCTGACACAACCAAGAAGCGCGTCATTGTCGGCATGTCCGGCGGCGTGGACTCTTCCGTTTCCGCTCTCCTGCTGATCGAGCAGGGTTATGAGGTGGAAGGCCTGTTCATGAAGAACTGGGAAGAAGACGACGGAACGGAATACTGCACCGCCATGGACGACCTGGCGGATGCCCAGGCCGTGTGCGACAAGATCGGCATCAAGCTGCACACCGCCAACTTCGCCGCCGAGTACTGGGACAACGTGTTCGAGCACTTCCTCGCCGAATACAAGGCCGGTCGCACGCCGAACCCGGACATCCTGTGCAACCGCGAGATCAAGTTCAAGGCGTTCCTCGACTACGCCATGATGCTCGGTGCCGACCTGATCGCCACCGGCCACTATGTGCGCCGTCGTGACATCGATGGCCGCACCGAACTGCTCAAGGGCCTCGACCCGAACAAGGACCAGAGCTACTTCCTGCACGCTGTCGGCGGCGAGCAGATCGCCAAGACCCTGTTCCCGGTCGGTGAACTGGAAAAGCCTGAAGTTCGCGCCATTGCCGAGAAATACGAGCTGGCGACCGCCAAGAAGAAGGATTCCACCGGGATCTGCTTCATCGGTGAGCGTCGTTTCAGCGATTTCCTCAAGCAATACCTGCCGGCGCAACCGGGTGAGATCAAGACCACCGAAGGCGAAGTCATCGGCCGTCACCACGGCTTGATGTACCACACCATCGGTCAGCGTCAGGGCCTGGGCATTGGCGGCCTGAAAGACGCCGGCGACGAGCCGTGGTACGTGCTGCGCAAGGATCTGGACAGCAACGAGCTGATCGTCGGCCAGGGCAACAACCATCCGTGGCTGTTTTCCAGCGCCCTGCTCGCCTCGGAAATCTACTGGGTCAATCCGATCGACCTGAGCCAGCCGCTGCGCCTCACCGCCAAAGTGCGTTATCGCCAGAGCGATCAGGCCTGCACCCTGGAAAAAACCGCCGCTGGCTACCGCGCCGTGTTCGACGAACCGCAGCGCGCGGTGACCCCGGGCCAGTCCGTGGTGTTCTACGACGGTGAAATCTGCCTCGGTGGCGGCGTGATCGAAGTCGCCGAGCCGTGGAGCGGCCAGGCATGAGCCCGACTCAGGAGCAACTGACGGCGCTGGGCGGGGTGTTTCTCGCCGCCGTGCTGGTCGACCGCATTGCCAAGACCGGCCAGACCAGCGAGGCCGGCCTGAGCTGCATGCTCGGCAGCCTGCTGGTACGCGACCCGAAGGACACACTGGATGTGTACGGTGGCGACGACCTCAATCTGCGCGAGGGTTATCGGGCATTGATCGGCGCCCTCGAGCGCGACCCAAGCACCCTGCAGCGCGAGCCGCTGCGCTATGCCCTGTCGATGCTCGGCCTCGAACGTCAATTGGCCAAACGTGACGACATGCTCGACACCATTGGCAAGCGCCTGCCGCAGATCCAGTCGCAGGTCGAACACTTCGGCCCGGCTCACGAAAACGTGATTGCTGCTTGCGGCGCGCTGTATCAGGACACCCTGAGCACCCTGCGCCAGCGGATTCAGGTGCATGGCGACATGCGCAACCTGCAGCAACCGAGCAACGCTTCGAAGATCCGCGCCCTGCTGCTGGCCGGCATCCGTTCGGCACGCCTGTGGCGACAGCTCGGCGGCTACCGTTGGCAGTTGGTGATCAGCCGGCGCAAGCTGCTCAAAGAGCTGTATCCGTTGATGCGCAGCGAATAAATCGTCGCGCAATAAAAGCTTTGTAGTCTGTAGCGCGTAATACGCCGGTCAGTTGGCAACGGACCGGCGGATTTTTTCATGTATGATACGCGCCCCATTTCGTTGCCCGACTGTCCGAGAACACCCCATGCAGCTCTCTTCGCTCACTGCGGTTTCCCCTGTTGACGGCCGCTACGCCGGCAAAACCCAGGCCCTGCGCCCGATTTTCAGCGAGTACGGCCTGATTCGTGCCCGCGTCCTGGTTGAAGTGCGCTGGCTCCAGCGCCTGGCCGCCCACGCCGGTATCCCGGAAGTGCCCGCCTTCTCCGCCGAGGCCAACGCCGTTCTCAATGAACTGGCCGAGAACTTCTCGCTGGAGCACGCCGAGCGCGTTAAAGAGATCGAGCGCACCACCAACCACGACGTCAAGGCGATCGAATACCTGCTCAAGGAGCAGGCGGCCAAACTGCCGGAGCTGGCCAAGGTCAGCGAGTTCATCCACTTTGCCTGCACCAGCGAAGACATCAACAACCTGTCCCACGCCCTGATGCTGCGCGAAGGCCGTGACGACGTGATGCTGCCGCTGATGCGCCAGACTGCCAACGCCATCCGCGAACTGGCGATCCGCTTCGCCGACGTGCCGATGCTGTCGCGCACCCACGGTCAACCGGCCTCCCCGACTACTCTGGGCAAAGAGCTGGCGAACGTGGTTTACCGCCTCGAGCGTCAGATCGCTCAAGTCGCTGCCGTGCCGCTGCTGGGCAAGATCAACGGCGCCGTTGGCAACTACAACGCGCACCTGTCGGCCTACCCGCAGATCGACTGGGAAGCCAACGCCCGCGCCTTCATCGAAGACGAGCTGGGTCTGGGCTTCAACCCGTACACCACGCAGATCGAGCCGCACGACTACATCGCCGAGCTGTTCGACGCGATCGCGCGCTTCAACACCATCCTGATCGACTTCGACCGTGACATCTGGGGCTACATCTCCCTGGGTTATTTCAAACAGCGCACCATCGCCGGCGAAATCGGTTCGTCGACCATGCCGCACAAGGTCAACCCGATCGACTTCGAAAACTCCGAAGGCAACCTGGGCATCGCCAACGCGCTGTTCCAGCACCTGGCGAGCAAGCTGCCGATTTCCCGCTGGCAGCGCGACCTGACCGACTCCACCGTACTGCGCAACCTCGGCGTGGGCTTCGCTCACAGCGTGATCGCCTACGAAGCCAGCCTCAAAGGCATCAGCAAGCTTGAGCTGAACGCTGACAAGATCGCTGCCGATCTGGACGCTTGCTGGGAAGTCCTGGCCGAGCCGATCCAGACCGTAATGCGCCGCTACAACATCGAAAACCCGTACGAGAAGCTGAAAGAACTGACCCGCGGCAAGGGCATCAGCCCTGAAGCGCTGCAGACTTTCATCGACGGCCTGGACATGCCAGCCGAAGCGAAAGCCGAGCTGAAACAGCTGACCCCGGCCAACTACATCGGCAACGCTGTAGCGCAAGCCAGACGCATCTGATTCACCGATTGACCCGTTTGAGACGCCCGGCCGCGCCGGGCGTTTTTATTCCCGTCTGAAAAATGCTTTTTTTCAATAGGTTACACATGAATCCTGATACTCCTCTTCAACTTCTGGGCGGTCTTACGGCGCGCGAATTCATGCGCGATTACTGGCAGAAAAAGCCGCTGCTGATCCGTCAGGCCATCCCTGACTTCGAAAGCCCGATCGACGCCGACGAACTGGCCGGCCTGGCCCTGGAAGAAGAGGTCGAGTCGCGCCTGGTGATCGAGCACGGCGAGCGTCCGTGGGAGCTGCGTCGCGGCCCGTTCGCCGAAGACGAATTCAGCAAACTGCCGGAAAAAGAGTGGACGTTGCTGGTTCAGGCCGTTGATCAATTCGTCCCGGAAGTCAGCGAGCTGCTGGAAAACTTCCGCTTCCTGCCGAGCTGGCGCGTCGATGACGTGATGATCAGCTTCGCCGCCCCGGGTGGCAGCGTCGGCCCGCACTTCGACAACTACGACGTGTTCCTGCTGCAAGGCCACGGCCAGCGCAACTGGAAAATCGGCCAGATGTGCGACTCCGAGAGCCCGCTGCTGCAGCACGCGGATCTGCGCATCCTCGCCGAATTCCACGAGACCGAAGAATGGGTGCTGGAACCGGGCGACATGCTCTACCTGCCACCGCGCCTGGCCCACTGCGGTGTCGCCGTGGACAACTGCATGACCTACTCGGTCGGTTTCCGTGCACCGAGCGCTTCGGAAGTGCTGACTCACTTCACCGATTTCCTCAGCCAGTTCTTGACTGATGAAGAGCGCTACACCGATGCCGATGCAAAACCGGTCAGCGATGATCCGCATCAGATCCAGCACGACGCACTCGGCCGCCTGAAAAGCCTGCTCGCCGAACACATGAGCGACGAGCGCCTGCTGCTGACCTGGTTCGGCCAGTACATGACCGAGCCGCGCTACCCGGAACTGGTGGTCGGCCCGGAAGACGTTGAAGAAGACGACTTCCTCAACGCCCTGCAAGACGGCGCCGTGCTGATCCGCAACCCGAGCGCGCGCCTGGCCTGGTCGGAAGTCGATGACGATCTGCTGCTGTTCGCCAGCGGCCAGAGCCGTTACCTGCCGGGCAAGCTGCGCGAGCTGCTGAAGATGATCTGCGCCGCCGATGCGCTGCACGTCGACAACCTCGGCGAATGGCTGAACGACGAAGACGGTCGCGGCCTGCTGTGCGAGCTGGTCAAACAGGGCAGCCTGGGATTTGCCGATGAATAAGATTCGCGTACGTGTCGCAGACTGGCAAAAGGACAACGCCGAGATCCGGCGCATTCGTGAAACGGTGTTCATCGCCGAACAATCGGTGCCACCCGAGCTTGAATGGGACGCCGATGACGCGACCGCCGTGCATTTTCTGGCGTTCGAAGGCGACTTTCCGATCGGCACCGCCCGCCTGTTGCCCGACGGGCACATTGGCCGGGTTTCGGTGTTGAAGGACTGGCGCGGGATGAAGGTGGGCGACGCGCTGATGCAAGCGGTCATCGCCGAAGCGGAAGCCCGCGGCCTGAAAGAGCAGATGCTCAGCGCGCAGGTGCAAGCCACGGCGTTCTATGAGCGCCTGGGCTTTAGCCTGGTCAGCGAGGAATTCCTCGAAGCCGGGATTCCGCATGTCGATATGGTTCGGCATTCGGCCTGAGCGGGTGTGATCGCATACCTGTGAAGCCTGTGGCGAGGGAGCTTGCTCCCGCTGGGGCGCGAAGCGGCCCTGAAAATCCAGGGTCTGCTACGCAGCCCAGCGGGAGCAAGCTCCCTCGCCACAAAAAGCGGCAGATGAACACCCTCAAAACGCCCCGCCATTTTCGGATGCCGGGGCGTTTTGCTGTCTACGATTCAACTTGCCCCACCCCGGGCCGACAAACTGGCAATATCAAGCCTTTCGAAAGCGGAGATAACGGACATGTCCCTACGCACCCTGCTCACCACCCTGCTGCTCGGTTGCAGTTTTTCGGTGCTGGCAGCCACAGAAATCGTGCCTCTCAAGTACCGCACCAGCACCGACATGCTGCCGATGGCGCAAGACTTTATCGGCAAGGACGGCCAGGTCAGCGCCTATGGCAACCAACTGATCATCAAGGCCGAGCCGGACAAGATCCAGGAAGTCAAAGCGCTGATCACCCAGCTCGACACTGCGCCCAAGCGCCTGCTGATCACGGTCGACACCAACGAAAACAACCAGCAGAACACTGGCGACCAACAAACCCGGATCATCAACTACAGCACCGCCAGCCGTGACGGCGGCATCCAGCAGATTCAGGCCAGTGAAGGCGCGCCGGCGCTGATCCAGGTCGGCCAGAGCGTGCCGATCACCAGCAGCCAGAGCAACTCCTACGGCGACTACAGCAGGCAGACCCAATACCGTAACGTCACCCAAGGCTTCTACGTTACCGCCAGCGTCACCGGCGACATCGTTCATCTGGCAATCAGTACCAACCGTGACCGCATGAGCCAGGAACGTCCCGATGTAGTGAACGTACAAAGTACCGACACAACGGTCAGCGGACGCCTCGGTGAATGGATCACCCTTGCCGGCGTAAACCGTGAAACCCAGGCCGACAAACAGAGCCAGAGCCGCAGCTACTTGACTCAAGGCCGGGATGACATGACTTTACGGGTGAAAGTCGACGCCCTGGACTAAAGCACCGAAAACTGACTGATTAGTCGTATTAGACCAAAGATGTAGTGCTTGAAAAAAAGCACTACAAAACGTTTGACGAGCCAAAAAAGCGAAGGCATGATGGCCTCGCTCCCGCTAATCAGAGGCCCTGGCAAGGGCCTTCGAAGCGACGTTCGCACCTACCCCGCGAACCGCTTCGTGTCTGTACCGCCCACAAGGTGTGTTTGACGAGGTTGCCGACTGGAACGAAGTTGTCCCGAGGGACGGAAGCGTAATTAGGTAACCCGGCTTCACGCTGTAGCTCGTATAAAGGCCCACGACGCCCGAATGCGCCCGCAGTCCGCCACTACCTGCTCACTTCCCCTCGAGCCCATCGTTCATCCCGTCGCCTACCCCGCCGAACCCGACTTGACCACCTAAGCTTCTGGTCAGCGAGCGCAGGAATTTTCCACCGCAGAACAACTTTTCATAAAGACGCGACGAGGTTTATCTCCATGGCACTGACACGCGAACAGCAAATTGCAGCCCTTGAAAAAGACTGGGCTGAAAACCCGCGCTGGAAAGGCGTGACTCGCACTTACTCCGCTGCTGACGTCGTCCGTCTGCGTGGCTCGGTTCAACCTGAGCACACTTTCGCAAAAATGGGCGCCGAGAAGCTGTGGAACCTGGTGACCCAGGGTGCCAAGCCGTCCTTCCGCCCAGAGAAAGATTTCGTCAACTGCATGGGCGCCCTGACCGGCGGCCAGGCTGTTCAGCAGGTCAAGGCCGGTATCCAGGCAATCTACCTGTCGGGCTGGCAAGTGGCTGCGGACAACAACTCCGCCGAATCGATGTACCCGGACCAGTCGCTGTATCCGGTGGACTCGGTGCCAACCGTGGTCAAGCGCATCAACAACTCGTTCCGTCGTGCTGACCAGATCCAGTGGAAAGCCGGCAAGAACCCGGGCGACGAAGGCTACATCGACTACTTCGCGCCAATCGTGGCTGACGCCGAAGCCGGTTTCGGCGGCGTACTGAACGCCTATGAGCTGATGAAGAGCATGATCGAAGCAGGCGCCGCCGGCGTGCACTTCGAAGATCAACTGGCTTCCGTGAAGAAATGCGGCCACATGGGCGGCAAGGTTCTGGTTCCAACTCAGGAAGCCGTACAGAAGCTGACTGCTGCTCGCTTGGCTGCAGACGTTGCCGGTACGCCGACCATCATTCTGGCCCGCACCGACGCCAACGCCGCTGACCTGCTGACTTCGGACTGCGACCCGTACGACCAGCCGTTCGTGACTGGCGAACGTACTCAGGAAGGTTTCTACAAGGTACGTGCCGGCCTGGATCAGGCAATCGCCCGTGGCCTGGCCTACGCACCGTACGCCGACCTGATCTGGTGCGAAACCGCCAAACCGGATCTGGAAGAAGCCCGTCGCTTCGCTGAAGCGATCAAGAAGGAATACCCGGACCAACTGCTGTCGTACAACTGCTCGCCTTCCTTCAACTGGAAGAAAAACCTGGACGACGCGACCATCGCCAAATTCCAGCGCGAACTGTCCGCCATGGGTTACAAGCACCAGTTCATCACCCTGGCCGGCATTCACAACATGTGGCACAGCATGTTCAACCTGGCGCACGACTACGCCCGCAACGACATGACGGCCTACGTGAAGCTGCAGGAGCAGGAGTTCGCTGACGCCGCCAAGGGTTACACCTTCGTGGCTCACCAGCAGGAAGTGGGCACCGGCTACTTCGACGACATGACCACCGTGATTCAGGGTGGCTCGTCCTCGGTGACCGCGCTGACCGGTTCGACCGAAGAAGAACAGTTCCACTGATTCGGCTTCGCTGAGCAACGGCCTTTGCGGATCGTATAGAGAGCTAACCGCAAAGCCGCAAGACTGACGCCCCGACTGGTTCGGGGCGTTTTTTTGCCCGCCGATTCCCCCGCCCGCCCTGTAGGAGCTGCCGAAGGCTGCGATCTTTTGATCTTAAAATCGAAAATCAAAAGATCGCAGCCTTCGGCAGCTCCTACAGGACCGGTGGGAAGCTACGGGACAAAACATTGATCCAGAGCGGTACACACGTCGGAAAAATCAGCTAAAACTGGCGCCTCCGCTACTTGCAGTAACGGGCATATAAGACAACTTCCTGATTACTGCACCGCTAAACAGTTACAAAACCAGTCCAAACGATATTAATTATCATTTAGCAGCAACTATGTTCGTTACATTTCCTACAAAACATAATTCATTGAAACCCGGCTAATGCCCGCCACGCACGGGTTACAGGGCAGCGGAGGTGCGCTATGTCCTTATTCCAATAAATAATTTCGCTATAGGAATTTTACTTGCCGGGTGTTTAGCCATAAAATCAGCGCGATTGATTGCTGCGACATATCGTCACTGCCTATTTCTTTATCAAGCTCAGAGACCTTTGCTCTCTGTTAAGGATTACCAGCATGCCCGAAGCGACAGGACTCATGGCCCACAACTGGGGCTTTGCCATTTTCCTTCTGGGTGTCGTCGGCCTGTGTGCCTTCATGCTTGGCGTCTCCAGCCTCCTCGGGTCAAAAGCCTGGGGCCGCAGCAAAAACGAACCGTTCGAGTCCGGCATGCTACCTACAGGTGGCGCCCGCTTGCGGCTCTCAGCCAAATTCTATCTGGTCGCGATGCTGTTCGTGATCTTCGATATCGAAGCCCTCTTTCTCTTTGCATGGTCTGTGTCCGTCCGCGAAAGCGGCTGGACCGGATTCGTCGAAGCTCTCGTTTTCATAGCAATTCTGTTGGCAGGTCTTGTCTACCTGTTCCGAGTGGGCGCCCTTGACTGGGCTCCGGAAGCTCGTCGCAAGCGGCAGGCGAAGCTGAAACAATGAGGCTTTGGCAATGCAATACAATCTCACCAGAATCGACCCCGATGCTCCTAACGAGCAGTATCCGATCGGCGAACGGGAAACCGTTTCCGATCCGTTAGAGGATCAAGTCCACAAAAACATTTTCATGGGCAAGCTCGAAGACGTGCTGAGTGGCGCGGTCAACTGGGGGCGTAAAAACTCCCTGTGGCCGTACAACTTCGGCCTTTCGTGCTGCTACGTGGAAATGACCACCGCCTTCACGGCGCCCCACGACATCGCGCGCTTTGGCGCCGAAGTGATCCGGGCATCACCGCGTCAGGCCGACTTCATGGTTATCGCCGGTACCTGCTTCATCAAGATGGCGCCGATCATTCAGCGTCTCTACGAGCAGATGCTCGAGCCGAAGTGGGTTATCTCCATGGGTTCGTGCGCCAACTCCGGTGGCATGTACGACATCTACTCCGTGGTTCAAGGGGTGGACAAGTTCCTGCCCGTGGACGTCTACGTACCTGGCTGCCCGCCTCGTCCGGAAGCATTCCTGCAAGGCTTGATGCTGTTGCAGGAATCGATCGGACAGGAGCGTCGTCCGCTTTCCTGGGTCGTTGGCGACCAAGGCGTTTATCGCGCCGACATGCCATCGCAGAAGGAACAGCGCCGCGAACAGCGAATCGCAGTCACCAACCTGCGCAGCCCTGACGAAGTCTGATCCAGTCTGTTTCAAAGAAACGAGAAGCTGGCTTCATTCTTTACGTTGACCGAAAGCGAAAAAATAACCATGACTACAGGCAGCGCTCTGTACATCCCGCCTTATAAGGCAGACGACCAGGATGTGGTCGTCGAATTGAACAACCGTTTTGGCGCCGAAGCGTTCACCGCTCAGTCGACCCGCACCGGCATGCCGGTGCTGTGGGTGGCGCGCGCCAGACTCGTCGAAGTCCTGACCTTCCTGCGCAACCTGCCCAAGCCGTACGTCATGCTCTATGACCTGCACGGCGTGGACGAGCGCCTGCGCACCAAGCGTCAAGGGCTGCCATCGGGCGCCGAATTCACCGTGTTCTATCACCTCATGTCGCTTGAGCGTAATAGTGACGTGATGATCAAAGTCGCCTTGTCCGAAAGCGACCTGAGCTTGCCGACCGTCACCAGCATCTGGCCGAACGCCAACTGGTACGAGCGTGAAGTCTGGGACATGTACGGCATCGACTTCAAAGGCCACCCGCACCTGTCGCGCATCATGATGCCGCCGACCTGGGAAGGTCACCCGCTGCGCAAGGACTTCCCGGCGCGCGCCACCGAATTCGATCCGTTCAGCCTCAACCTCGCCAAGCAGCAGCTTGAGGAAGAAGCCGCGCGCTTCCGTCCTGAAGACTGGGGCATGAAGCGTTCCGGGGCCAACGAGGACTACATGTTCCTCAACCTGGGTCCGAACCACCCTTCGGCCCACGGTGCGTTCCGCATCATTCTGCAACTCGATGGTGAAGAGATCGTCGACTGCGTACCGGACATCGGTTACCACCACCGTGGCGCCGAGAAGATGGCCGAGCGTCAGTCCTGGCACAGCTTCATCCCGTACACCGACCGTATCGACTACCTCGGCGGCGTGATGAACAACCTGCCGTACGTGCTCTCGGTCGAGAAGCTGGCCGGCATCAAGGTCCCGGAGAAGGTCGACGTCATCCGCATCATGATGGCCGAGTTCTTCCGGATCACCAGCCACCTGCTGTTCCTGGGCACCTACATCCAGGACGTCGGCGCCATGACCCCGGTGTTCTTCACCTTCACCGACCGCCAGAAGGCGTACACGGTGATCGAAGCCATTACCGGTTTCCGTCTGCACCCGGCCTGGTACCGCATCGGTGGCGTTGCCCACGACCTGCCGCGCGGCTGGGACAAACTGGTGAAAGACTTCGTTGAATGGCTGCCAAAGCGCCTCGACGAGTACACCAAGGCTGCCCTGCAGAACAGCATCCTCAAGGGTCGGACCATCGGCGTCGCGCAGTACAACACCAAAGAGGCCCTGGAATGGGGCGTCACCGGTGCCGGCCTGCGTTCGACCGGTTGCGACTTCGACCTGCGTAAAGCGCGTCCATACTCCGGCTACGAGAACTTCGAATTCGAAGTACCGCTGGCCGCCAACGGCGATGCCTACGATCGCTGCATGGTCCGCGTCGAGGAGATGCGCCAGAGCATCAAGATCATCGACCAGTGCCTGCGCAACATGCCGGAAGGCCCGTACAAGGCGGATCACCCGCTGACCACGCCGCCGCCGAAAGAGCGCACGCTGCAGCACATCGAAACCCTGATCACGCACTTCCTGCAAGTTTCGTGGGGCCCGGTCATGCCGGCCAACGAATCCTTCCAGATGATCGAAGCGACCAAGGGCATCAACAGTTATTACCTGACGAGCGACGGCGGCACCATGAGCTACCGTACCCGGATCCGTACTCCGAGCTTCCCGCACCTGCAACAGATCCCTTCGGTGATCAAAGGCAGCATGGTCGCGGACTTGATTGCGTACCTGGGTAGTATCGACTTCGTTATGGCCGACGTGGACCGCTAAGCATGAACAGCACGCTTATCCAGACAGACCGTTTCACCTTGAGTGAAACCGAGCGCTCGGCCATCGAGCACGAGCTGCATCACTACGAAGACCCGCGCGCGGCGTCGATCGAAGCCCTGAAGATCGTTCAAAAAGAGCGCGGCTGGGTGCCGGATGGCGCCCTGTACGCGATCGGCGAGATCCTCGGCATTCCGGCCAGCGACGTTGAAGGCGTGGCGACGTTCTACAGCCAGATCTTCCGTCAGCCGGTTGGCCGTCACATCATTCGCGTCTGCGACAGCATGGTCTGCTACATCGGCGGCCACGAGTCGGTGGTCAGCGAGATCCAGAACAATCTGGGCATCGGCCTGGGTCAGACCACCGCCGACGGTCGTTTCACCCTGCTGCCTGTCTGCTGCCTCGGCAACTGCGACAAGGCACCGGCGCTGATGATCGACGACGACACCTTTGGCGACGTGCAGCCTGCCGGCGTGGCCAAACTGCTCGAGGGCTACGTATGACCCTGACATCTTTCGGTCCCGCCAACCGCATCAAGCGTTCGGCCGAGACTCACCCGCTGACCTGGCGTCTGCGTGACGACGGCGAGGCCGTGTGGCTCGACGAATACCAGGCCAAGAACGGTTACGCCGCTGCGCGCAAGGCCTTCGCCGACATGGCTCAGGACGACATCGTCCAGACCGTGAAAGACGCCGGCCTCAAAGGCCGCGGCGGTGCAGGCTTCCCCACTGGCGTGAAGTGGGGCCTGATGCCCAAGGACGAATCCATCAACATCCGCTACCTGCTGTGCAACGCGGACGAGATGGAGCCGAACACCTGGAAAGATCGCATGCTGATGGAGCAACTGCCCCATTTGCTGATCGAAGGCATGCTGATCAGTGCCCGCGCGCTGAAAACCTACCGTGGCTACATCTTCCTGCGTGGCGAGTACACCACCGCCGCCAAGCATTTGAATCGTGCCGTGGAAGAAGCCAAGGCTGCGGGCCTGCTGGGCAAGAACATTCTGGGCAGCGGCTTCGATTTCGAACTGTTCGTGCACACCGGCGCCGGGCGTTACATCTGCGGTGAAGAAACCGCACTGATCAACTCCCTCGAAGGCCGCCGCGCCAACCCGCGCTCCAAGCCGCCCTTCCCTGCCGCCGTCGGCGTGTGGGGCAAACCGACTTGCGTGAACAACGTCGAAACCCTGTGCAACGTGCCGGCGATCATTGCCGACGGCGTGGACTGGTACAAATCGTTGGCCCGCGAAGGCAGTGAAGACATGGGCACCAAGCTCATGGGCTTCTCCGGCAAGGTCAAGAATCCGGGCCTGTGGGAACTGCCATTCGGCGTCACCGGCCGCGAGCTGTTCGAAGACTACGCCGGCGGCATGCGCGACGGTTACAAGCTCAAGGCCTGGCAGCCAGGTGGCGCCGGTACCGGTTTCCTGTTGCCGGAACACCTCGACGCACAGATGTACGCCGGCGGCATCGCCAAAGTAGGCACCCGGATGGGTACCGGCCTGGCGATGGCAGTGGACGACAGCGTCAACATGGTCTCCTTGCTGCGCAACATGGAGCAGTTCTTCGCCCGCGAGTCCTGCGGCTTCTGCACCCCGTGCCGTGATGGCCTGCCATGGAGCGTGAAGCTCTTGATGGCCATCGAAGAAGGCCGCGGTCAGCCAGGCGACATCGAGACCCTGCTGGGTCTGGTCGGCTTCCTCGGCCCAGGCAAGACCTTCTGTGCTCACGCACCGGGTGCCGTGGAGCCGTTGGGCAGTGCCATCAAATACTTCCGTCCAGAGTTCGAAGCCGGTATCGCGCCTGCAAGCGCCGCCGTCCCGCCTCTGGCAAGGCCGATCGTAATCGGCGCGTAAACGCTTAAAAAGGCGAAGGGTCCGTGCCCTTCGCCTTTCGTCCGATGACGCCTTTCGGGGCTGACTGGATTCGGACGGATAACAAGATTCCATTAGCCACGCCCGCTGACACCGGGCCAACGAAGACCTTTGAACCATGGCCACTATCCACGTAGACGGCAAAGCGCTCGAAGTCGACGGGGCAGACAACCTGTTACAGGCATGTCTGTCGCTGGGCCTCGACATCCCTTATTTCTGCTGGCACCCCGCGCTTGGTAGCGTCGGGGCCTGCCGCCAGTGCGCGGTCAAGCAGTACACCGACGAGAACGACACCCGTGGTCGCATCGTCATGTCCTGCATGACCCCTGCCACCGACAACACCTGGATCTCCATCGACGATGAAGAATCCAAGGCGTTCCGCGCCAGTGTTGTCGAATGGTTGATGACCAACCACCCGCACGACTGCCCGGTGTGCGAAGAAGGCGGTCACTGCCACCTGCAAGACATGACGGTGATGACCGGCCACAACGAGCGCCGTTATCGCTTCACCAAACGCACCCACCAGAACCAGCAACTGGGCCCGTTCATTTCCCACGAAATGAACCGCTGCATCGCCTGCTACCGCTGCGTGCGTTTCTACAAGGACTACGCCGGCGGCACCGACCTCGGTGTATTCGGCGCCCACGACAACGTGTACTTCGGTCGCGTTGAAGACGGCACCCTCGAAAGCGAGTTCTCCGGCAACCTCACCGAGGTCTGCCCGACCGGTGTGTTCACCGACAAGACGCACTCCGAGCGCTACAACCGTAAATGGGACATGCAGTTCTCGCCGAGCATCTGCCATGGCTGCTCCAGCGGTTGCAACATCTCCCCGGGCGAGCGTTACGGCGAACTGCGTCGCATCGAAAACCGTTTCAACGGATCGGTGAACCAGTACTTCCTGTGCGACCGTGGCCGTTTCGGTTATGGCTACGTCAACCGCACCGACCGTCCACGTCAGCCGCTGCTGGCCGACGGCACCAAGCTGAGCGTCGACGCTGCGCTGGATAAAGCCGCTGATCTGCTGCGCGGGCGCAACATCGTCGGCATCGGCTCGCCACGCGCCAGCCTCGAAAGCAACTACGCGTTGCGTGAGCTGGTGGGCGCCGAGCACTTCTATTCCGGTATCGAGGCCTCCGAACTGGAGCGCATCCGTCTGGTTCTGCAAGTGCTCAAAGACAGCCCGCTGCCCGTGCCGAACATGCGCGACATCGAAGACCACGACGCCGTGTTCGTCCTCGGTGAAGACCTGACCCAGACCGCCGCCCGTATGGCCCTGGCTCTGCGTCAGTCGGTAAAAGGCAAGGCCGAAGACATGGCCGAAGCCATGCGCGTACAGCCGTGGCTCGACGCTGCGGTGAAGAACATCGGTCAGCACGAACTGAACCCGCTGTTCATCGCCAGCCTGGCCGAAACCAAGCTCGACGACATCGCCGAAGAATGCGTTCACGCAGCCCCGGACGATCTGGCGCGCATCGGTTTCGCCGTGGCTCACGCCCTGGACGCCAGCGCCCCGGCCGTTGAAGGTCTGGACGCGGAAGCACTGGAATTGGCCAAGCGCATCGCCGACGCCCTGCTCGCGGCCAAGCGCCCGCTGATCATCGCCGGTACTTCGCTGGGTTCCAAAGCCTTGATCGAAGCCGCGGCGAACATCGCCAAAGCCCTGAAGCTGCGCGAGAAGAACGGCTCGATCAGCCTGATCGTGCCGGAAGCCAACAGCCTTGGCCTCGCCATGCTCGGTGGCGAATCGGTCGACGCGGCGCTGCAAGCCGTGATCGACGGCCAAGCCGACGCCATCGTCGTGCTGGAAAACGATCTGTACACCCGCACCTCGAAAGCCAAGGTCGATGCCGCGCTGAACGCTGCGAAAGTGGTGATCGTTGCCGACCACCAGAAAACCGCCACCACCGACCGCGCGCAACTGGTTCTGCCAGCGGCGAGCTTCGCTGAAGGCGACGGTACGCTGGTCAGCCAGGAAGGCCGCGCCCAGCGCTTCTTCCAGGTTTTCGATCCGCAATACATGGATGCGAGCATCCTGGTTCACGAAGGCTGGCGCTGGCTGCACGCCCTGCGCTCGACCCTGCTGAACCAGCCGATCGACTGGACGCAACTCGACCACGTCACCGCTGCCGTGGCGTCAAGCACCGAGCAACTGGCGCGCATCGTCGATGCCGCGCCGTCTGCCGCGTTCCGTATCAAGGGTCTGAAACTGGCGCGTGAGCCGCTGCGATACTCCGGTCGCACCGCGATGCGCGCCGACATCAGCGTTCACGAACCGCGCACCCCGCAGGACAAAGACACCGCGTTCGCCTTCTCCATGGAAGGTTACTCGGGCTCGACCGAACCGCGTCAGCAAGTGCCATTCGCCTGGTCGCCGGGCTGGAACTCGCCGCAAGCCTGGAACAAATTCCAGGACGAAGTCGGTGGTCACCTGCGTGCTGGCGACCCGGGCACCCGCCTGATCGAAAGCACCGGTGATTCGCTGAACTGGTTCGCAGCCGCTCCGCGCGCATTCAACCCGGCGCCGGGCACCTGGCAGGCCGTGCCGTTCTACCACCTGTTCGGCAGCGACGAAAACTCGTCGAAAGCCGCGCCGGTTCAAGAGCGCATTCCGGCTCCGTACGTGGCGCTGGCCAAATCCGAAGCGGATCGCCTGGGCGTCAACGACGGTGCCCTGCTGAGCCTGAACGTGGCCGGCCAGACCCTGCGTCTGCCGCTGCGCATCAATGAAGAACTGGGCGCTGGTCTGGTGGCCTTGCCTGCGGGCATCGCCGGCATTCCGCCGGCATTCGCCGGCGTGTCCGTCGACGGTCTGCAGGAGGCAGCGCAATGACCTGGTTCACCCCTGAAGTGATCGATGTGATCCTGACGGTCATCAAAGCCATCGTGATCCTGCTGGCCGTTGTGGTCGCAGGCGCGTTGCTCAGCTTTGTCGAACGTCGCCTGCTGGGCTGGTGGCAGGACCGTTACGGTCCGAACCGCGTTGGCCCGTTCGGCATGTTCCAGATCGCCGCCGACATGCTGAAGATGTTCTTCAAGGAAGACTGGACCCCGCCGTTTGCCGACAAGGTGATCTTCACCCTGGCACCGGTGGTGGCGATGTCCGCCCTGCTGATCGCGTTCGCGATCATCCCGATCACCCCGACCTGGGGCGTGGCGGATCTGAACATCGGCCTGCTGTTCTTCTTCGCCATGGCCGGTCTGTCGGTCTACGCGGTGCTGTTCGCCGGCTGGTCGAGCAACAACAAGTTCGCCCTGCTCGGCAGCTTGCGTGCTTCGGCGCAGACCGTGTCCTACGAAGTGTTCATGGGCCTGGCCCTGATGGGCATCGTGGTGCAGGTCGGCTCGTTCAACATGCGCGACATCGTCGAGTACCAGGCGCAGAACCTGTGGTTCATCATTCCGCAGTTCTTCGGCTTCTGTACCTTCTTCATCGCTGGTGTGGCCGTGACTCACCGTCACCCGTTCGACCAGCCGGAAGCGGAACAGGAACTGGCCGACGGTTACCACATTGAATACGCCGGTATGAAATGGGGCATGTTCTTCGTCGGTGAATACATCGGCATCATCCTGATCTCGGCGCTGCTGGTCACCCTGTTCTTCGGTGGCTGGCACGGTCCGTTCGGCATCCTGCCGCAACTGTCCTTCGTCTGGTTCGCACTGAAGACCGCGTTCTTCATCATGCTGTTCATCCTGCTGCGCGCTTCGATCCCGCGTCCGCGTTATGACCAGGTGATGGATTTCAGCTGGAAATTCTGCCTGCCACTGACCCTGATCAATTTGCTGATAACCGCTGCGGTTGTGTTGTGGAACACACCTGCGGTTGCGGTTCAGTGAGGATTTGACCCATGTTCAAATATATTGGCGACATCGTTAAGGGTACCGGTACCCAGTTGCGCAGCCTGGTCATGGTCTTCGGCCATGGCTTTCGCAAGCGCGACACCCTGCAATACCCGGAAGAGCCGGTCTACCTGCCGCCACGCTACCGTGGTCGCATCGTCCTGACCCGTGACCCCGATGGCGAAGAGCGTTGCGTAGCCTGCAACCTGTGCGCCGTGGCGTGCCCGGTCGGTTGCATCTCGCTGCAGAAAGCTGAAACCGAAGACGGTCGCTGGTATCCGGACTTCTTCCGTATCAACTTCTCGCGCTGCATTTTCTGCGGTCTCTGCGAGGAAGCCTGTCCGACCACCGCGATCCAGCTGACCCCGGATTTCGAGATGGCCGAGTTCAAACGTCAGGACCTGGTGTACGAGAAAGAAGATCTGTTGATCTCCGGCCCCGGCAAAAACCCTGATTACAACTTCTATCGTGTTGCAGGTATGGCAATCGCTGGCAAGCCGAAAGGCTCCGCACAGAACGAAGCCGAACCGATCAACGTGAAGAGCTTGCTGCCTTAAGGAAGAACGATGGAATTCGCTTTCTATTTCGCATCGGGTATTGCGGTGGTGTCCACGCTTCGTGTGGTCACCAACACCAACCCTGTGCACGCCCTGCTCTACCTGATCATCTCGTTGATCGCCGTGGCCATGACCTTCTTCGCACTCGGCGCGCCGTTCGCCGGCGTGCTGGAAGTGATCGCCTACGCCGGCGCCATCATGGTGCTGTTCGTGTTCGTGGTGATGATGCTGAACCTGGGCCCGGCCTCGGTTCAGCAGGAACGCACCTGGCTCAAGCCCGGCATCTGGGCAGGGCCGGTGATTCTCGCCGCCCTGCTGCTGGCCGAACTGCTGTATGTGCTGTTCGCTCACCAGAGCGGTCAGGCCATCGGCCACACCACCGTCGATGCAAAAGCCGTGGGCGTCAGCCTGTTCGGCCCGTATCTGCTGGTGGTCGAACTCGCCTCGATGCTGCTGCTCGCCGCAGCCGTCACGGCGTTCCATTTGGGCCGTAACGAGGCGAAGGAGTAAGACATGCCTGCTATCCCTCTCGAACATGGATTGGCCGTTGCCGGGATCCTGTTCTGCCTTGGTCTGGTCGGCCTGATGGTCCGCCGCAACATTTTGTTCGTGTTGATGAGTCTGGAAGTGATGATGAACGCCTCTGCCCTGGCCTTCATCGTTGCGGGCGCCCGCTGGGCGCAACCGGATGGACAGATCATGTTCATCCTGGTGATCAGCCTGGCAGCCGCCGAGGCCAGTATTGGTCTGGCGATCCTGCTGCAACTGTATCGCCGCTTCCACACGCTCGATATCGACGCTGCCAGTGAGATGCGCGGATGAACCTAATCTTTCTGACTTTTGTATTCCCTCTGATCGGTTTCCTGCTGCTGTCGTTCTCCCGTGGACGCTGGTCGGAAAACCTCTCGGCGCTGATCGGCGTGGGTTCCATTGGCTTGTCGGCGATTGTCGCCGCCTACGTCATCTGGCAATTCAACGTCGCGCCTCCCGAGGGCGGTCACTACACCCTGGTGCTGTGGAAGTGGATGGCGGTCGAAGGCTTCAAGCCTGACTTCGCCCTCTACATCGATGGCCTGTCGATCACCATGCTCGGCGTGGTGGTGGGCGTAGGCTTCTTGATCCACCTGTTCGCGTCCTGGTACATGCGCGGTGAAGCGGGTTACTCGCGCTTCTTCTCGTACACCAACCTGTTTATCGCCAGCATGCTGTTCCTGGTACTCGGCGATAACCTGTTGTTCCTGTACTTCGGCTGGGAAGGCGTGGGCCTGTGCTCGTACCTGTTGATCGGTTTCTACTACAGCAACCGCAACAACGGTAACGCCGCACTCAAGGCGTTCATCGTGACCCGGATCGGCGACGTGTTCATGGCCATCGGCCTGTTCATCCTGTTCCAGCAAGTGGGCACGCTGAACATCCAGGAACTGCTGGTGCTGGCACCGCAGAAATTCCAGGTCGGCGACTTCTGGATCACCCTGGCGACCCTGATGCTGCTGGGTGGTGCGGTCGGTAAATCGGCGCAACTGCCACTGCAAACCTGGCTCGCGGACGCGATGGCTGGCCCGACCCCGGTGTCGGCACTGATCCACGCTGCAACCATGGTGACCGCCGGTGTCTACCTGATCGCCCGTACCCACGGTCTGTTCACCCTGGCGCCGGAAATCCTCCACCTGGTCGGCATCGTCGGTGGTGTGACGCTGGTTCTCGCAGGTTTCGCCGCTCTGGTACAGACCGACATCAAACGTATCCTCGCCTACTCGACCATGAGCCAGATCGGCTACATGTTCCTGGCGCTGGGCGTTGGCGCCTGGGATGGCGCGATTTTCCACCTGATGACCCACGCCTTCTTCAAGGCCCTGCTGTTCCTTGCTTCCGGTGCGGTGATCGTTGCCTGCCACCACGAACAGAACATCTTCAAGATGGGCGGTCTGTGGAAAAAACTGCCACTGGCCTACGCCAGCTTCATCGTCGGTGGTGCTGCACTGGCCGCCCTGCCACTGGTCACCGCAGGCTTCTACTCCAAGGACGAAATCCTCTGGGAAGCGTTCGCCAGCGGCAACCACGGTCTGCTCTACGCGGGCCTGGTCGGCGCGTTCATGACTTCGCTGTACACCTTCCGCCTGATCTTCATCACGTTCCACGGTGAAGCCAAGACCGAAGCCCACGCCGGCCACGGCATCTCGCACTGGCTGCCGCTGTCGGTACTGATCGTGCTGTCGACCTTCGTCGGCGCCATGATCGTGCCGCCACTGCATGGCGTACTGCCTGAAAGCGTTGGCCATGCCGGTGGCGAAGCCAAACACAGTCTGGAAATCGCCTCGGGCGCCATCGCTCTGGCCGGTATCCTGCTGGCGGCCCTGCTGTTCCTCGGCAAGCGTCGCTTCGTAACGGCAATCGCCAACAGCGGCATCGGCCGTTTCCTTTCGGCCTGGTGGTTCGCTGCCTGGGGCTTCGACTGGATCTACGACAAACTGTTCGTCAAGCCGTACCTTGCGATCAGCCATGTACTGCGCAGAGACCCGCTCGACCAGACCATCGGTCTGATCCCGCGTATGGCCAAGGGTGGTCACACCGCCCTGAGCCGCACCGAGACCGGTCAACTGCGTTGGTATGCCGCCTCGATGGCTGCTGGTGCCGTGCTGGTAATCGGCGCCATCGTGCTGGTAGCGGTCTGATATGAACCTTGCGAATTTGCGAAAGGAAACGAGCCCGTCATGATTCTGCCTTGGCTAATCCTGATCCCCTTCATCGGCGGCCTGCTGTGCTGGATGGGTGAGCGCTTCGGCGCTACCCTCCCCCGCTGGATTGCGCTGTTGACCATGACCCTGGAACTCGCCCTCGGCCTCTGGCTGTGGGCCCACGGTGACTATTCATTTGCTCCGGCGCCTGGCGCCGATCCGACCTGGGCGCTTGAGTTCAAGCACGTCTGGATCCAGCGCTTCGGCATCAACGTGCACCTGGCCCTCGACGGCCTGTCGCTGTTGATGATCCTGCTGACCGGTCTGCTGGGTATCCTCTCGGTACTCTGCTCGTGGAAAGAGATCCAGCGTCACGTTGGCTTCTTCCACCTGAACCTGATGTGGATCCTGGGCGGCGTTGTCGGCGTGTTCCTCGCCCTCGACCTGTTCATGTTCTTCTTCTTCTGGGAAATGATGCTGGTGCCGATGTACTTCCTCATCGCGCTCTGGGGTCACAGTTCTTCGGACGGCAAGAAAACCCGGATCTACGCCGCGACCAAGTTCTTCATCTTCACTCAGGCTTCCGGCCTGATCATGCTGGTGGCGATCCTCGGTCTGGTGCTGGTCAACTTCAACAACACTGGCGTGATTACCTTCAACTACGCCGACCTGTTGAAGACCAAGATGTCGATGACCACCGAGTACATCCTGATGCTCGGCTTCTTCATCGCCTTCGCGGTCAAGCTGCCAGTGGTGCCGTTCCACTCCTGGCTGCCTGATGCCCACGCCCAGGCGCCGACTGCCGGTTCCGTCGACCTCGCCGGTATCCTGCTGAAAACCGCGGCCTACGGCCTGCTGCGTTTCGCCCTGCCGCTGTTCCCGAATGCCTCGGCCGAGTTCGCGCCGATCGCCATGACCCTCGGTCTGATCGGGATCTTCTACGGTGCATTCCTCGCTTTCGCGCAAACCGACATCAAGCGTCTGATCGCCTTCTCGTCCGTTTCCCACATGGGCTTCGTGTTGATCGGCATCTACTCCGGCAGCCAACTGGCACTGCAGGGTGCAGTGATCCAGATGCTGGCGCACGGTCTGTCGGCCGCGGCCCTGTTTATCCTCAGCGGTCAGCTGTACGAGCGTCTGCACACTCGTGACATGCGTGAGATGGGCGGTCTGTGGTCGCGTATCGCTTACCTGCCGGCGATCAGCCTGTTCTTCGCCGCCGCTTCCCTGGGCTTGCCGGGAACCGGTAACTTCGTCGGCGAGTTCCTGATCCTGATCGGTACGTTCGCCAGTGCGCCATGGATCACTGCGATTGCCACCTCCGGTCTGGTGTTCGGTTCGGTCTACTCGCTGATCATGATCCACCGTGCCTACTTCGGTCCGTCGAAATCGGATTCGATCCTGCATGGCATGGACGGTCGCGAACTGATCATGGTGCTGGGCCTTGCGGTGCTGCTGGTTTACCTCGGCGTCTACCCGCAACCGTTCCTCGACACTTCCGCCGCCACGATGCATGGCGTGCAGCAGTGGCTCGGCACCGCCTTCACTCAACTCGCTTCGGCCCGGTAAGAGCGCTATGGAATTCACGATTCAACACTTTATTGCGCTTGCGCCACTGTTGATCACCAGCCTCACCATTATCGTGGTGATGCTGGCAATCGCCTGGCGCCGCAACCACTCGCAGACCTTCCTGATCTCGGTCGCCGGTCTGAACCTGGCCTTGCTGTCGATCCTGCCAGCCCTGAAAGTCGCGCCTCTGGCCGTGACCCCATTGCTGCAGATCGACACCTTCGCCTGCCTGTACATGGCGCTGATCCTGGTCGCCACCCTCGCCTGTGTGACCCTCGCCCACGCCTACCTCGGCGATGGCGGTTCGGGTTACCCGGGCAACCGTGAAGAACTGTACCTGCTGATCCTGATGGCCGCCGCCGGTGGTCTGGTTCTGGTCAGCGCGCAGCACCTGGCCGGTTTGTTCATCGGTCTGGAACTGCTGTCGGTACCGGTCTACGGTCTGGTGGCTTATGCCTTCTTCAACAAGCGTTCGCTGGAAGCCGGCATCAAGTACATGGTGCTGTCGGCCGCCGGTTCCGCGTTCCTGTTGTTCGGTATGGCGCTGCTCTACGCTGACGCCGGCACCCTGAGCTTCAACGGTATCGGTCAGGCACTGGCCACCACCAACCTGCCGAGCTCGCTGGCTCAGCTGGGCCTGGGCATGATGCTGATCGGTCTGGCGTTCAAACTGTCGCTGGTTCCGTTTCACCTGTGGACGCCGGACGTGTACGAAGGTGCTCCTGCGCCGGTCGCCGCATTCCTCGCCACGGCGTCGAAGGTTGCCGTGTTTGCGGTGATGGTGCGTCTGTTCCAGATCTCCCCTGCCGCGAGCAGTGGCGTACTGAGCGACGTGCTGAGCGTGATCGCCGTCGCCTCGATCCTGTTCGGTAACCTGCTGGCCCTGACCCAGAGCAACCTCAAGCGTCTGCTCGGTTACTCGTCCATCGCGCACTTCGGCTACCTGCTGATCGCGCTGGTGGCGAGCAAGGGTCTGGCGGTGGAAGCCATCGGCGTGTACCTGGTCACCTACGTGATCACCAGCCTTGGCGCGTTCGGCGTGATCACCCTGATGTCCTCGCCATACAACGGTCGCGACGCAGATGCGCTGTACGAGTACCGCGGCCTGTTCTGGCGTCGTCCGTACCTGACCGCCGTACTGACCGTGATGATGCTGTCCCTGGCCGGTATCCCGCTGACCGCTGGCTTTATCGGCAAGTTCTACATCATCGCCACCGGTGTCGAGTCGCACCAATGGTGGCTGGTCGGCTCGCTGGTACTGGGCAGCGCCATCGGCGTGTTCTACTACCTGCGCGTGATGGTCACCCTGTACCTGATCGAACCGAACCTGCGTCGCCACGACGCCCAGCTGCACTGGGAACAGAAGGCAGGTGGCGTAATGCTGCTGGCCATCGCCGTGGTCGCGTTCTTCCTGGGTGTGTACCCGCAGCCATTGCTGACTCTGGTTCAGCAGGCGGGTCTGGCGGGCTGATATTCGGCTGGCTGGAAACGGAAACGGCACCTTCGGGTGCCGTTTTTGTTTTACGGATTCCATGTAGCAATAAATAACCTGTGGCGAGGGAGCTTGCTCCCGCTGGGACGCGAAGCGGCCCCGCTGTTCAGCTGAGAAGCGGGGCCTGCTACGCAGTCCAGCGGGAGCAAGCTCCCTCGCCACAATGGCATCACAGTTTCTTCACCATCGGCACGCAGGCCAGTTGCAGGCCTGAAGGTGATTGATAAACCGCACTCTCCTCCCCGACATAACCGCAGCGACGATAAAAGTCGACCGCATTCAATGTTGCGTCCAGGCACACCTCGGTCAGCCCGAGATCCCGCGCCAAATCTTCGAGAAAGAACAGAACACGCTTGCCCAGCCCACGCTGCATGACATCCGGGCGAATGAAGATCGCGCCGATTTCCCGGTGCTCCAGATCGAGCATGCCGGTTGCCACGGGTTCATCCTCGATGCAGCCCAGATAGAAATGCTTTTGCATCAGCGTGTCGTAACCGTCCTCAGCGCAACCCTTGGTCCACTCGAGTATCTGTTGCTCGCTGTAGGCACCGATGCATTGATGTTGGATGGCCTGTCGCCGAATGTCGAACGCTATCCGGGCATCGTCCGGGGTGGCTCTTCTGATGTCGAACATTTCTCTCTCCATGAGCCATGTGCGGACGGGAATGAACCTGCGAAGGTAACAGCCATTTCCGCACAAATGTGGATCATTGTGGGAGCGTGGCTTGCCCGCGAAGGCGTCGGCACATTCAATATCTTCATTGCCTGCCCCTGCGCTTTCGCGAGCAGGCTCACTCCCACAGGTTACGCGTCGTTCACAGCCCCTGTGCCCACCCTCGATTACTGTGGGAGCGTGGCTTGCCCGCGAAAGCGTCGGCACATTCAATATCTTCAGCGACTGACCCACCGCTTTCGCGGGCAAGCCCGCTCCCACAGGTTACGTGTCGTTCACAGCCCCTGTGCCAACCCTCGATTACTGTGGGAGCGTGGCTTGCCCGCGAAAGCGTCGGCACATTCAATATCTTCAGCGACTGATTCACCGCTTTCGCGAGCAAGCTCGCTCCCACAGGTTACGTGTCTTTCACAGCCCCTGTGCCCACCCTGGATTACTGTGGGAGCGTGGCTTGCCCGCGAAGGCGTCGGCACATTCAATATCTTTAGCGACTGGCCCACCGCTTTCGCGAGCAGGCTCGCTCCCACAAGTTTTTGTGGCGCTCACACAATCCATACAACCACATGACGAAATTGTAATTGCCCCATCACCTTGGCGTTATCCGCAGCTTGCAACGATGTGACCGGCGACCAATGCCGGCGGGCCCTGCCCCGTCGAACAATAAAACCACGCCGACGCACGTTCCCGTTCTGCCGAACCCAAGGAGTGTTTGATGGTTAACAATACAAAAATGTCGATGGCCGCTTTAGCGGTGGTGGTCGGCTCAGGGCCGTCCATGGTGTTTGCAGAAGACCAGCCCGAAGGCTTTGTCGAAGGCAGCAGCCTGACGGTGCTCAACCGCAACTTCTACTTCAATCGTGATCATCGCAATGGCCAGTCCAGCCCGACCGGCAACGGTTATTCCGAAGCCTGGGCGCACGCAGTGATCAGCAAGTTCGAATCCGGTTTCACCCAAGGCACCGTCGGGGTCGGTGTCGATGCGTTTGCCCTGCTCGGCTTGAAACTCGACACCGGCGACGGACGCAACGGCGGGCGCAGTTCGTTCGATGTGCTGCCGGTCAACCGTGACGGCCAGGCGCGGGATGAATACACCAAGGTCGGTGGCGCCGCCAAAGTGCGGGCCTTCGACACGGTGATCAAGGTCGGTGATGTGTTCCCGGCCAACCCGGTGGTGGCCGCTGGTGATTCGCGCTTGTTGCCGGAGAGCTTTCGCGGCGTGACGGCGAGCAACACCAGCATCGACGGTCTGTCGATCCAGGGCGGTCGTCTGCACGCGATGAGCCAACCGGTGTCCAGCGACATGCGCGAAAATTTCGCCACGTTTTACGCCGGTCCGGTCAACTCGCCGTGGATCGCTTACGGCGGCGGCGATTATGTGCTGAACAAAAACCTCAGTTTCAGCCTGTATTCCAGTCGCCTCAAGGACGCCTGGAACCAGTACTACGCCGGCACCGCATGGATCTATCCACTGTCGGACGAGTTGTCGCTGTTCGGCGGCCTGAACTATTACAAAGCGGTCGACGAAGGCAAACAACTGCTCGGCCAGTTCGACAACAACATCTGGAGCGGCCGCGTCGGCGTGAAACTCGGCGCGCACTCCGTCGCCCTCTCCCACCAGCGCAACAACGGCAACGACGACTTCGATTACCTGCGCCAGTCGGACTCGATCTTCCTCGACAACTCGATCCAGTACAGCGACTTCAACTCGCCGAAAGAACGTTCATGGATGGTGCGCTACGACCTCGACATGAGCCCTTACGGTGTGCCGGGGCTGTCATTCATGACCCGTTACGCGCGTGGCACCGACGCCGACTATTCCAACGCCAACGCCGTGTATATGCGCCGCGACGCCGAAGGCAATCCGCTGACCGACCAGAAGCGCTGGGAGCGCGACGTCGAAGTCAAATACGTGGTGCAGAGCGGCTCGATGAAAGACCTGTCGCTGCGTTTGCGCCAGGCCACCACCCGCGCCACGGCGTTCGAGTCCGACCTGGATGAAGTGCGGGTGATCGTCGAATACCCGCTGGCAATTCTCTGAGTTTCCCGAGCAATACCATTCACCTTTAGAAGCTCCTTGCTCCTTTGGTCAGAGGTGAATTTTTTGGCGTCCTTCGGGACGCCTTTTTTATGTCTGCCGATTTCACGCCGCTGCCACAGGTTTGATCAGCGATTGCAGAACGCCGGGCACAAAAAAACCGGAGCCAAGGCTCCGGTTTTTCAGGTCAGTGGGTCCTCATTCCCGCTGCATACATCGCCAGTTTCAGCACACTCGCCACCACCGCGAGCGATACCACACTGCCGAACCAGATCAGCAACAACCAGCCCAGACGCTTGTACCAGCGGGAGGATTTGACCTCACGCGATTCAATGGTAGCCATCGCCAATCCTCACTTTGCCGCGGAATACGTAGTAGCTCCAGAAGGTGTACATCAGGATCACCGGCAGGATGAACAGAGCGCCGATCAAGGCGAACAACTGGCTCGACGGCGGTGATGCCGCCGCCCACAGGCTCACCGATGGCGGGATGATGTTCGGCCAGATGCTCAGCGCCAGACCGATGTAACCGAGCAGCATCAGCACCAGAGTGAACACGAACGGCCAGTGGGTATGACGCTGACGCAAGGTGCGCAGCAGCCCGAACAACGCCAGCAGCGCCAGCGCCACCAACCCGGCGAATACCATCAGGTGTCCGCTGGTCGACCAGCGAGTGGCCAGCTCCGGGTGCAACTTCAGCGTCCACGCACCAATCACCACCACCATCGCCGTCAGCAACCACGCCAACGGCCGGGTGAACAGACGCATCCGCGACTCGAGCATGCCTTCGGTCTTGACCAGCAGCCAGGTGCTGCCCAGCAGCGCATACGCCACCACCAGACCGACGCCGCACACCAGCGGGAACGGCGCCAGCCAGTCCAGGCCGCCACCGGCAAACTGCCGATTCACCACGGGAATGCCCGATACGTACGCGCCGATCGCCACACCTTGGGAGAACGTCGCCAGCAGCGAACCACCGATAAACGCCTTGTCCCACCAGTGACGCTTTTGCGGCGACGACTTGAAGCGAAACTCGAACGCCACACCTCGGAAAATCAGCCCGCAGAGCATCAGGATCAGCGGCAGGTACAGCGCCTCCAGAATCACCCCGTAGGCCAGTGGAAACGCGCCATACAGCGCCGCGCCACCAAGCACCAGCCAGGTTTCGTTGCCGTCCCACACCGGGGCGACGGTGTTCATCATCACGTCGCGCTCCTGCTCATCGGGGATCAGCGGAAACAGGATGCCCAGGCCCAGATCGAAGCCGTCCATGATCACGTACATCATCACTCCGAAGGCGATGATCACACCCCAGATCAACGAGAGATCGATACCTTGAATACCCATGACTCAATGCTCCTTCATCGGGGCGGTCGCCGCCGAAATGGGCCGCCGCGGGGTCTGCAACTGATCGCCCTCCGGCGGATGTTCGTGATGCGGCTGCGGGCCCTTGCGCACCAGTTTCATCATGTAGCCGATGCCCACGGTGAACACCGAGCAGTAGATCACCACGAACAGCAGCAGCGAGGTGCTCATCTGCGCCACCGAGTGGTGCGACGCGGCGTCATGGGTGCGCATCAGGCCGTAAACCACCCACGGCTGGCGCCCGACTTCGGTGGTGATCCAGCCGGCCAGCAACGCGATCAACCCGCTCGGCCCCATCAGCAACACCAGACGCTGGAAGCCGCGATGCTGATAGAGCCTGCCGCCACGGCGCAGCGCCAGACCGAGCACACCGACGAGGATCATCAACATGCCCAGCCCGGCCATCACGCGGAAACTCCAGAAGATGATGGTCGAGTTCGGCCGGTCTTCTTTCGGGAAGCTCTTGAGCGCCGGGATCTGCTTGTCGAGGCTGTGGGTCAGGATCAGGCTGCCGAGGTACGGGATTTCCAGCGCGTATTTGGTCTTCTCCGCCTGCATGTCGGGGATGCCGAACAGCACCAGCGGTGTCGGGCCGTTGTCGGCGTTTTCCCAGTGGCCCTCGATGGCGGCGATTTTTGCCGGTTGATGCTCCAGGGTGTTCAAGCCATGGGCGTCACCGACCACCGCCTGAATCGGCGCCACGATCAGCGCCATCCACAACGCCATGGAAAACATCCTGCGCACCGGCGCGGTATTGTTGCCGCGCAGCAAATGCCAGGCCGCCGACGAACCAACGAAGAAGGCCGTGGCGACGAACGCGGCGATCGCCATGTGCGCCAGACGGAACGGGAACGACGGGTTGAACACAATCGCCAGCCAGTCCAGCGGCATCACCCGCCCGTCGACGATTTCGAAGCCCTGCGGGGTCTGCATCCAGCTGTTGGAGGCGAGAATCCAGAACGTCGAGATCAACGTGCCGATGGCGACCATCACCGTGGCAAAGAAGTGCAGGCCACGGCCGACGCGGTTCCAGCCGAACAGCATGACCCCGAGGAAACCGGCTTCAAGGAAGAACGCCGTCAGCACCTCATAGGTCAGCAACGGCCCGGTGATGCTCCCGGCGAAGTCGGAAAAGCCGCTCCAGTTGGTGCCGAACTGGTACGCCATGACCAGCCCCGAGACCACGCCCATGCCGAAGTTGACGGCAAAGATCTTCGACCAGAAGTGGTAGAGATCGCGGTAAGTGTCGTCACGGGTTTTCAGCCACAGGCCTTCGAGTACCGCGAGGAAACTCGCCAGGCCGATGGTGATCGCCGGGAAGATAATGTGGAACGAAACCGTGAACGCGAATTGAATTCGCGCCAGGTCCAGTGCCTCAATGTTGAGCATGATGATGTCCTCATCCAGGCTGAAAAGCGGCAGCACGTCGCCGCGCCAACGCCAGGCGCGAACGCCTGCAGCCAGTCAAATTGCCAGTATTTTTATAAGTAGCGGGTCAGGCCAGCGACGACGGGATCAGGTTGCTGACCTTGGCCGCTTCGAGGCGAATCGCGACGAATTTCGAGGTCGGCGTGTAGGTCCGGTCGCCGTAGCTTTCCAGCGGCACCAGCGGGTTGGTTTCCGGGTAGTACGCCGCCGCCTGACCGGGCGGAATGTCGTAGGCGATCAGGGTGAAACCGCTGACCCGACGCTCGCGCTCGTCATCCCACAGCGCCACCAGATCGACCTTCTGCCCCGGTTCGAAACCGAGTCGCTGGATATCCTGTTCGTTGGCGAAGATCACGTCGCGCATGCCGTAGACCCCGCGATAACGGTCGTCGAGGCCGTACAGCGTGGTGTTGTACTGATCGTGGGAACGCATGGTCTGCAGGATCAGATCCGGCTTGACCGGCAGGTTGCGCACGCCTTCGCTGATCAGGTGTTCCGGCAGCACGCACGGGGTGAACTGGGCCTTGCCGGACTCGGTGTTCCAGACCCGATCCGAGGCGTCGTTGCCGAGGTGGAAGCCGCCCGGGGTCAGCAGTTTTTCGTTGAAGTTCTCGAAGCCCGGAATCACGTCGGCGATCAGGTTGCGGATGCGTCCGTAATCGCCCACCGCCCACTCCCAGTCGATTGGATGCTTGCCCAGGGTCGCGGCGGCAATCCCGGCAATGATCGCCGGCTCGGACTTCAAGTGCGCCGACTTCGGTTTCAACTGACCGAACGACAAATGCACCATGCTGAAGGTGTCTTCCACGGTCACGCCTTGCGGGCCTTCGGCCTGGATGTCGATGTCGGTGCGACCGAGGCACGGCAGGATCAATGCGTCGCGACCGGTGACCAGATGGCTGCGGTTGAGCTTGGTCGAGATGTGCACGGTCAGGTCGAGTTTGCGCATCGCTTCGTGGGTGCGCGGGGTGTCCGGCGTGGCTTGGGCGAAATTGCCGCCCAGACCGATAAACACCTTGGCCTCGCCCCGCTCCATCGCGCCAATCGCCATCACGGTGTTGTGGCCGTGCATGCGCGGCACTTTGAAGTTGAAGCGTTTTTCCAGGGCGTCCATCAGCTCCTTCGGCGCCAGTTCGTTGATGCCCATGGTGCGGTCGCCCTGCACGTTGCTGTGACCGCGCACCGGCGACAGGCCGGCGCCCGGACGGCCAACGTTGCCGCGCAACAGTTGCAGGTTGATGACTTCCTGCAGGGTCGGCACCGAGTGCACGTGTTGGGTCAGGCCCATGGCCCAGCACATGATCACGCTTTTGGCGCGGCCATACATGCGCGCGGCCAGTTCGATGTCGTGCAACGGCACACCGGACTGTTCGAGAATGTGCTCCCAGGTCGTGGCGTCAACTTCTGCCAGATAGCTGTCCAGACCCGAAGTGTGCTCGGCGATAAACGCATGGTCGAACACCGGTTCGCCGCCGCTGACCTGGGCTTCACGCTCCCACTGCAGAAGGAATTTGACCATGCCGCGAATCATCGCCATGTCGCCACCCAGCGCCGGGCGGAAGTACGCGGTGTTGGTCGCTTCCCAGCCGTTGCTGAGCATCTCGATCGGGTTCTGCGGGTTCTGGAAACGTTCCAGGCCACGCTCTTTCAGCGGGTTGATGCACACCACTTGTGCCCCGCGTTTCACCGCTTCACGCAGCGGTTCGAGCATCCGTGGGTGGTTGGTACCGGGGTTCTGGCCGATGACGAAAATCGCGTCGGCGTGGTGCAGATCCTCGTAGACCACGGTGCCTTTACCGACGCCGAGCGTCTCGCCCATGCTCACCGCACTGGCTTCGTGGCACATGTTCGAACAGTCCGGGAAGTTGTTGGTGCCGTAGGCGCGGACGAACAACTGATAGAGAAACGCCGCTTCGTTGCTGGCCCGGCCCGAGGTATAGAACTCGGCCTCGTGCGGCGATTTCAGGCCCTTGAGGTGTTCGGCGATCAGCGCGAACGCGTCTTCCCAGCTGATTTCCACGTAGCGATCAATACGCGCGTCGTAACGCATCGGGTGGGTCAAACGGCCCTGATATTCCAGCCAGTAGTCGCTCTGTTCGGCCAGGCTCGATACCGTGTACTTGTTGAAGAACGCCGGGTCGACCAAGCGCCCGGTGGCCTCCCAGTTCACCGCTTTGGCGCCGTTCTCGCAAAACTTGAGCATGCTCGCACCGGGCGCTTCACCCCACGCACAGCCCGGGCAGTCGAAACCGCCGTTCTGGTTGGTCTTGAGCATGGCGCGGATGTTTTTCAGGGCGTTTTCACTGCCCAGCCAGCTTTTGGTCAGGCTGATCACAGCCCCCCAACCGGCAGCGGCACCCTTGTAAGGTTTGTAACGGTCGACTTGTGACATGGGACATCTCCATGACGATGCACACAGGCATGAACCTGATCTTGGTTAAACAGCGACGGCCGACTTTGCACAGCAATAAAGTGGTCGTTTCAGTTGCCGGAGCAAGGATATGAACCGTTACAAAACATTGTCTAATCGCTATTTATGACTACATTATCGAAAGCCTCTATCACGAGGAAAAACCCTTTTTTTACGGGGCCTTGCAAAACTAAAGCGGCAACTTTCGAGAAAAAATAATTGATCATCGACGCGCTCAATCAAGCGTTCATAAACAGTGATTGGACGTGACCCGAAGTTGTCCATAATCTGCGGCAACCTGGTCCGTAAATGCGGACTTATCACTCTTGCGAGGCTGTCATGTCAGAGCGTGTCTTGATCGATGGTTACAACCGCCGCGTCGACTATCTGCGCATGTCGGTCACCGACCGCTGCGACTTCCGCTGCGTCTATTGCATGGCCGAGGACATGCAGTTTCTGCCGCGTCAGCAAGTGCTGACCCTGGAGGAGATCTATCAACTGGCGCAGAGCTTCGTGGCGCTGGGCACGCGCAAGATTCGCCTGACCGGTGGCGAGCCGCTGATCCGTCCGGGCGCGGTCAAGTTGTGCGAGCAGATCGCCGCCCTGCCCGGCCTGCGTGAGCTGTGCATGACCACCAATGGCTCACAGTTGGGCAAACTCGCCGCGCCGCTGTTCGACGCCGGGGTCAAGCGCCTGAACATCAGCCTCGACAGCCTCGACCCGGAGCGCTTCCGGCAAATGACCCGCACCGGTGATCTGGCGCAGGTGATCAACGGCATCGATGCGGCGCGCAAGGCCGGTTTCACCCGCACCAAACTCAACGTGGTGGTGATGCAGGGGCGCAACGATCAGGAGATCAACGATCTGGTGAGCTTCGCCATCGACCGCCAGCTCGACGTCTCCTTCATCGAGGAAATGCCCCTGGGGATCATCAGCGAACACAGCCGCGCCGAGTCGTTTTTCTCCAGCGCCCAGGTGCGCGAAAAAATCGCCGAGCGCTACACCCTGATCGATTCCGCCGAATCGACTCAAGGCCCGTCGCGCTACTGGCGGTTGGCCGAGGCGCCGGACATTCGCCTGGGTTTCATCTCGCCGCACAGCCACAATTTCTGCGGCACTTGCAACCGGGTGCGGCTGACTGTCGAAGGGCGCCTGCTACTGTGTCTGGGTAACGAGCATTCGGTGGATCTCAAAGCGGTGCTGCGTGCGCATCCCGGGCAACCGGAACGTCTGGAGAAAGCCATTATCCAAGCCATGAAGCTCAAGCCGTATCGACACAACTTTGAAGTGAACGACGACGTACAAGTGGTTCGCTTCATGAACATGACCGGCGGTTGATCCGCCAATTTCCATGCTTAACCGGGATCGCCCAGCATGATCGTCAGACCCAAGGTCAACCAGTTCGCCATCCTCTTCACCCTCAAGGGATCGATCGCCAAACGCATCGCCCTGCGCACGCTGATGGTCACCCTGCTGGCCTCGGCCATCGTGCTGATTGAAATCCTCCACCCGAGCAACTTCACCAAGGTCAACGCCACGCCGTTCACCCTGCTCGGGCTGTCACTGTCGATCTTCATGAATTTTCGCAACAACGCCTGCTACGACCGCTGGTATGAGGCGCGCAAGGCCTGGGGCGAGGTGATCGTGCACATTCGTTCGGTGATCCGCGAGACCCATGTCATCCGTGAGTCGGTACAACGCAAGCCGTTACTGCTCAACCTCTGCGGGTTTGCTCATGCGCTGAACGCGCGGTTGCGTCGGGAAAGCGAAGCGGCGGCCAGCAGCAAGTGGATCACCCCGCAACACGATGCGCAGGTGCCGGACTACAGCGGAAGGATTCTGCAGCAGATCGGCCAGCAGTGCTCCGACCTGCATCAAAGCGGTGAACTGACTGAGTGGCGCTACATGCTGCTGGCCAATCACCTGACCAGCCTGACTCAGGCGCAAGCGGTGTGCGAGCGGATCAAAAACACCCCGCTGCCCTTCCCCTACACCTTGCTGTTGCACCGCACGATCTACCTGTTCTGCATCCTGCTGCCGTTCGCCATGGCCGAACCGCTGGGCTGGCTGACGCCGTTGTTCACGGCGATTGTCAGCTACACGTTCTTTGGTCTGGACGCGATTGCCGATGAACTGGAAGACCCGTTCGGCCGCGACGAAAACGATTTGGCGACCGACTCGCTGGTACGCACCATCGAGCGCGATATTCTCAGCGAACTGGGTGAGACCGACCTGCCGCCGATGTTGCTGCCGGTGGACTATGTGCTGAGCTGATCACATTTCTCCAAACAACAAAAAAACCTGTGGGAGCTGGCTTGCCAGCGATCGCGCCGGGTCAGCCAACTTCAATGTTGGATGTGCCGGCCTAATCGCTGGCAAGCCAGCTCCCACAGGGATTGCTAGTGTTTATACGTTCTTCTATAAGCATTACAAAAAAGATCGCAGCCTTCGGCAGCTCCTACAGTGGAATGCGTTTCCTGTAGGAGCTGCCGAAGGCTGCGATCTTTTGATCTTCGCTTTAAAACAGTTCGCTGAAGGGTATGAAGCGCAGCGGATCGCCAATGCCGTGGGTTCTGTTTTCCGGCACCTCCACCAGCCCATCGGCCCAGGTTGCACCGAGCAAAACACCGGAACTCTGGTTCGGATACAACACCGCACTGCCCGCCTCCAGCCGCACCCGCAGATACTCCCGACGGCTGCCAGCCTTGTTCCAGGCGAACCCGGCATTCACCGTGAAGCTCAATGGCATGACCTCTTCTACGCCCTGAATACGCAGCAGATACGGCCGTGCCAGCAGGCCGAAGGTCACCAGCGCCGAGGTCGGATTGCCCGGCAGGCCAATCACCGGCACCGTGCCGAAATGGCCCACGGTCAACGGTTTGCCTGGCTTGATCGCCAGCTTCCACAGCAACGGTTTGCCGTCCTCGCGCAGCACCTGCCCGAGGCAATCGGCATCACCGGCGGACACGCCACCGGTGGTCAGGATCAGGTCAGCCGCCACTTGCAGTTGCTCAAGTTTGAGCCGCGTCTGCGCCGGACGATCCGGGAGGATCCCGGCGTCGATCACTTCGCAGCCCAGTTCCTTAAGCCAGTGGCCGAGCAACACGCGGTTGCTGTTGTAGATGCTGCCGGGACGCAGCGGCAGGCCCGGCTCGACCAGTTCGTCACCGGTGGACAGCAGCGCCACCTGCGGGCGCCGTACCACGTGCAGCTGCGCGAGCCCCTGCCCGGCAGCGACCGCCAGTTCGAACGGCCCGAGGCGTTTGCCGGCACGCAGCAGGATGTCGCCGACGCGGTTTTCCTGTCCTTGCGCACGAATGTTCTGCCCCCCCTTCAACGGCTGCAAAAAGCGTACGCGACCGTCCTCCAGCACTTCGACGTTTTCCTGCATCTCGACGCAGGTGGCGCCCGGCGGCAGTGGTGCGCCGGTAAAGATCCGTGCGCAGGTGCCGGGCAATAGCGCGTCCGGCGCCTGGCCGGCGTAGACCTTCTGCGACACCTTCAACGGCTGGCGATGCAGATCGGCCAGGTTCAACGCATAACCGTCCATGGCACTGTTCGGCCACGGCGGCAGGTCGAGTGTCGCCACCAGATCACTGGCCAACACCCGTCCGCGCGCCTCGTCGAGCGGCAACAGTTCGCTGTCGGCCAGACGTTGCTCATTGGCCATGCCGAGCAACTGATCGAGGGCGTCCTCGACCGGCATCAATCCTGCCTTGCTCATCCGCGCGGCCCACAGGCGGCGACTGATTTGAGGTGCGGCACGAAGTTGCACGGGCGATGACGGTTATCCAGTTGCTCGGCGAGGATGCCTTCCCACGCGGTGCGGCAGGCGCCGGTCGAGCCCGGCAGGCAGCACACCAGCGTGCCGTTGGACAGCCCGGCCAGCGCGCGGCTTTGCACGGTCGAGGTGCCGATGTCGAGAATCGAAATGGCGCGGAACAACTCGCCAAACCCGTCGATCTGCTTGTCGAGCAGACAGGCCACCGCTTCCGGCGTGCTGTCGCGCCCGGTGAAGCCGGTGCCGCCGGTGATCAGCACCACCTGAATGCTGTCGTCGGCAATCCACTGCGCGACCTGGGCGCGGATCTTGTACAGGTCATCCTTGAGCAGGTTGCGTTCGCTCAAGGTATGACCGGCCTCCAGCAAGCGGCTGACCAGCAATTGGCCGGACGTGTCGCTCGCGTAATCGCGAGTATCGCTGACGGTCAGTACGGCAATGTTCAGGGGGACAAACAGGGCATCCGCTTTCGCACTCATGGAAATCTCCGACAATAGTTGATCTCATTGCCGGGCAGCCTAAGTGCCACTTATGAGTACTGTCTAATCACTCTGGCCAACCACATTATCGAGCTGCTCTATCGGTGCCGTTGACCTCGGCCGAAGCCTTTGAAACCATGGGCGATAGAGCTGATCGATAGGCTTTTCAATTCTTCCGATTGGACGCAAACACGGTCAGATGAGATCGTCGCACCTCGCGTTTTCCGTGCGCTGCGCGCATCTGCGTCAATACTCCATTCAATTTCTCAACGAGCAGGTGCCTGCGTGGACATCAAACAACTCAAGTTCCTGATCGCACTGGACGAAACCCGACACTTCGGCCAGGCCGCCGCCCGCTGCCACATCACCCAGCCGACCCTGTCGATGCGCCTGCGCAACCTGGAAGATGAGCTGGATCTGGTGCTGGTCAATCGCGGTCAGCGCTTTGAAGGTTTCACTCAGGCCGGCGAACGGGTACTGGCCTGGGCGCGCACGCTGCTGGCCGCGCATGACGGTCTGTTCGCCGAAGCGGCGGCGTGCCGCGGGCAACTGGTCGGTAGCTTGCGCCTGGGTCTGGTGCCGCTGAGCAATTTCAACCCGGTCAATTACATTCAGGGTTTGTCTGGAACCTATCCCGAGCTGAAATTCAGTCTGTCGTCGGGGAGTTCCGACGAGATCATCGCCGGCCTTGGCAACAACCAACTGGACCTGGGCGTGTGCTACCTCGACCACGTCAACCCGAACTATTTCGATTTTTTCGAGATCGGCGAAACCCGCGTCGGGTTGCTCTACGACAACCGTCACTTCCATTTCGAAGGCTCGGAAATGAGCTGGGAAGACGCCGCCGAACTGCCGCTGGGGATGATCACCACCGGCATGCATTACCGCAAATCCATCGACCTCAGCTTCCGCAGTCGCGGGCTCAATCCGCAGCCGATCATGGAAAGTGATTCGACGTATCAGTTGCTGCAGGCGATTCACCAGGGCTTCTGCTGTTCGATCATGCCGCTGGACAGCGGGCTGGAAGAGCCGATCGAACACCTGTCGTTCATGCAATTGCCGGATGCCAGCGTGCTCGCGCCGCTGGGGCTGATCATGCGCAAGACCGAACCGCGTTCGGCGATTGCCGAAAAGTGTTTTGCCGAGGCGCGAAAGATGTTTGGGGTTGAGGCAATTTAAACCAGATACACACCCCTGTAGGAGCTGCCGAAGGCTCGGGCCGCGATCGGACGATCTTTTGATCTTGATCTTAAAAACAAAAATCAAGATCAAAAGATCGTCCGATCGCGGCCCGAGCCTTCGGCAGCTCCTACAGTGGGTTGTGTTGGCTAGGACAGTGGTGATAGATCAGCCCGATCACCGCATCAGAACAAGCGATTGGACGCACTTTTAACTCCCCCGTAGCCTGAACCCACTTCAGCGCTTCGGGACTTTTCAAGATGCTCTGCCACGTCGAAACTACCACCGAACCCAACACCGAACCCAACGCCCCCGCGCCGCAACCGTCACAGGTGGCGTTTCGCGAATACCTGCCGCAGGCCCCGCTCTCGCACGTCGCCCTGGCCGCGGAAATCGCCCTGGCGATCACCTTCAATGGCCTGAGCCAGGCGGTGATGATGGTCTCGCCCGGCAACCTCGAAGACTTCATACGTGGCTTCGCCCTGAGCAACGCGATCATCGACAGCGTCGACGAGATCTACGACATTCGCCTGAGCCATTTCGATCAGGCCTGTCAGGCTGACGTGCAGATTTCCAGCCGCGCGTTCTGGGCGTTGAAAGATCATCGTCGGCAAATGGCCGGCACCAGCGGCTGCGGCATTTGTGGCGTCGAGGCGCTGGAGCAGGCGTTGCCGCAACTGCAGATTCTGCAACCCTGCGCCCTGCCGCCGGCCGCGCATTTCGACGGTATCCGTCAACGCATCGAACAGGCCCAGCAACTGGCGCGCAGCAGCGGCGCCCTGCACGCGGCGCTGTACTTCGATGCCAACGGTGAAGCGCTGCTGTGCCGCGAAGACATCGGCCGGCACAACGCCCTCGACAAGCTGATTGGCGCGATGCAAGTCGCTGACATCGACGCGCGCCAAGGCTTCGTGGTGGTCACCAGCCGCTGCAGCCTGGAGCTGATCCACAAAGCCGTGCGCGCCCGCCTTGGCACCCTCGTCAGCCTGTCCGCCCCCACCGCGTTGACGGTGCGTTGGGCACTCAAGCATCGACTCAATCTGATCCACGTCCCGCACCGCAACGCCCCCCGAATCTACAGCCCGATCCAGGAGCTTTCACCATGAGCAACACCCTCACCCACCTCGACGATCAGGGCCACGCCAACATGGTCGACGTCAGCGACAAAGCCGCGACCCGCCGCGAAGCCACGGCGCAAGCCTGGGTGCAGATGCGCCCGGAAACGCTGCAGATGATCCAGGCCAACGGTCACCCCAAAGGCGACGTTTTCGCCGTGGCGCGCATCGCCGGGATTCAAGCGGCCAAGCGCACCCACGAACTGATCCCGCTGTGTCACGCGCTGCTGCTCAGCTCGATTCACGTTGAACTCAAGGCCTGCGAACCGGACCGCGTGCAGATCACCAGCACCTGTCGCTTGACCGGACAGACCGGCGTAGAACTCGAAGCCCTGACCGCCGCCAGCGTCGCGGCGCTGACCATTTACGACATGTGCAAAGCCGTAGACCGGGCCATGGTCATCGGCGACATCCGCCTGCTCAGCAAACAGGGCGGCCGCTCCGGACACTTCCAATGGGAGGACGCGCAATGATCCTGATCAACTACTTCGCCAGCTACCGTGATCGCCTCAATCTGGGCGGGGAAAAAATCCCCTTGAGCGACAACCTGCGCAGCATCGAGGACGTGCGGCAGATGCTCATGGCTCGCGGCGAGGAATGGCGCGAAGTGCTCGGCGCCGGCAACCTGATGTGCGCGTTGAATCAGGAGCTGTGCCAACCGAGCGCGGCGATCGAAGACTTCGACGAGATCGCGTTTTTCCCACCGGTTACCGGGGGCTGAGCATGACGGTTCGAGTCCAGTACAAAAGCTTCGACGTCGGCCAGTTGACCGCCGACCTGCATGCGCGCAATCCACGGGTCGGCGCGGTGGTGAATTTCATCGGCTATGTGCGCGATCTGAACATTGGCCAGAGCGTGAATGAGCTGTTCCTCGAACACTATCCGGGCATGACCGAAAAAGCCCTCGAACAGATCGCCGAAGAAGCGCGCCAGCGCTGGCCGCTGCTGGGGGTCGAGATTGTGCATCGGGTCGGCGCATTGTCGGTATGCGAGCCGATCGTGTTCGTCGGTGTAAGCAGCAAGCACCGGCACATGGCGTTCGAAGCCTGCGAATTCATCATGGATGTGCTCAAGACCCGCGCGCCGTTCTGGAAGCGCGAGAGCACGGCGCAGGGTTCGCACTGGGTCGAGGCGCGGGAGAGTGACCAGAATGCGGCGCTGCGCTGGAGTCTGGCGCATGCCTGAAGATCAAGAGCCCCTCACCCTAGCCCTCTCCCCGAGGGAGAGGGGACTGATTGGGGGATATTGAAGAAATTCACCGAATTGAAAGATTGGCCCTGAATCCATAATCGACTCGATCTTTCAGGTCGATGGATAACGCCAGACACCTCGGTCGGCCCCTTCACGCGCAGGCGTATGGCTGAAGATCAAATACATAATCGACTCGATCTTTCAGGTCGATGGATAACGCCAGACACCTCGGTCGGCCCCCTCTCCCTCTGGGAGAGGGCTGGGGTGAGGGTTGAAAGTCTGATTAGATAGCCACTCCGCCAGGATTAAACTCCGGAGTCTCGTTTGAGCACAGCGCCCAACAACCTGCCCCGCCCCGCTCCCGTCACGCTGCGCCAGGCCTGGCGCTTCTGGCTGAAACTCGGCTGCATCGGTTTCGGTGGCCCGGCCGGGCAGATCGCGATCATGCATCAGGAACTGGTCGAGCGCCGGCGCTGGATCTCCGAGCGACGCTTTCTGCATGCGCTCAACTACTGCATGTTGCTGCCCGGCCCCGAGGCCCAGCAACTGGCAACGTACATTGGCTGGCTGTTGCATCGTACCTGGGGCGGGGTGATTGCCGGGGCGCTGTTCGTGCTGCCGTCGCTGGTCATCCTGATTGCGCTGTCGTGGGTGTACATCGCATTTGGCGATGTGCCGGTGGTGGCCGGGATCTTCTACGGGATCAAACCAGCGGTGACCGCGATTGTCTTGCACGCGGCACATCGCATTGGCTCGCGAGCGCTGAAAAACAGTTGGCTGTGGGCGATCGCCGGGGCGTCATTCGTGGCGATTTTTGCCTTCAATCTGCCGTTCCCGCTGATTGTGCTCGGCGCCGCGTTGATCGGCTATGCCGGCGGGCGACTGGCGCCGCAGCGCTTTAACAATAGCGGCCAGCGCAGTAGCGGCACATCCTTCGGCCCGGCGCTGATCGATGACGACACACCAACACCTGAACATGCGCGCTTCAGTCTGCCGAAGCTGTGGCGTCTGCTGCTGGTTGGCGCGGCGCTGTGGTGTTTACCGATGGCGCTGCTGACCGTGCTGTTCGGCTGGGACGGTACGTTGACGCAAATGGGCTGGTTCTTCACCAAGGCTGCGCTGCTGACCTTCGGCGGCGCTTACGCGGTGTTGCCGTATGTCTATCAGGGCGCGGTCGGGCATTACGGCTGGCTGACGCCGACGCAGATGATCGACGGCCTCGCCCTCGGCGAAACCACGCCCGGGCCGCTGATCATGGTGGTGGCGTTTGTCGGTTTCATCGGCGGCTACGTGCAACCGGCGTTCGGCGCGGAACATGCGTTCGCCGCTGGTGCACTGGCGGCGACGCTGGTGACCTGGTTCACCTTCCTGCCCTCGATCCTGTTCATCCTCGCCGGCGGGCCGCTGGTGGAATCGACCCACAACGAACTGAAGTTCACCGCACCGTTGACCGCGATCACCGCAGCGGTGGTCGGGGTGATTCTCAACCTGGCGTGTTTCTTCGCTTATCACGTGTTCTGGCCCAACGGTTTTGCCGGGCACGCTGATCTGTTTTCGATCGGGCTGGCGCTGCTGGCCGCACTGGCGCTGTTCATTTTCAAGCGCGGGGTGATCGAAGTGTTGATCGTTTGCGCCCTTGCCGGGCTGGGCTTTCACCTGATGCGCTGAGCCCTGGCCTGCGAATCTCCCGTTTACACGCCCGCGAATTCCCCCTTACTATCCGGGCACACCGGTGGACGGGGCCAGCCCGCCACCGACGTTTTCCGCCAACGGAAACACGCGTAATGAGTACGTCACCACAACAACCAGAAAGGTTGAACGTCTCCGCTGTGTGCGCCCTCTGCCACAGGGGCCGCGCATGAATCGCATCGTCAATCTCCCCATGGCCCTGCGCCGTTCCAAGCTGCGTCACTCCGCACGCCCGCCGGATATCGCCTGCTGATAACGACAGTCAGCAAAGATCCATTTGTGGCGAGGGAGCTTGCTCCCGCTGGACTGCATAGCAGTCCCCGCCTTTGAATCAAAAAGCGAGAGCCGCTTCGCGCCTCAGCGGGAGCAAGCTCCCTCGCCACAGGTTCTGGGTCACGTCTGACTGATCTCCATTTGATTCCTGCCGAGACGCCATAGGTGCGCCCGGCCCGATTCTGCGCGCCCATGCGGCGCCATCGTGAGTGATTGACCATGAAATTCGCAGCCATCGAAGACGCCCGCCTGTTCCTTGAACAGAACCCCGATATCGACATGATCGAGCTGTTCATCCTCGACGCCAACGGCGTGCCACGCGGCAAGCTGCTGCACCGCGAGGAACTGCTGGCGGTCTACGAAAGCGGTCGTCCGCTGCCCAGCACCATTCTCGGTCTGACCGTGCAAGGCGAGGACGTGGAAAACTCCGGGCTGGTGTGGGACGTCGGCGACATCGACTGCCGCGCCTACCCGCTCGAAGGCAGTCTGGTGCGCTTGCCGTGGCGACAGATTCCGACCGCGGCGGTGCAGGTCAGCATGCACCCGACCGAGGGCTTGCCAGCGAGCATCGCCGACCCGCGTCATCTGCTGATCAAAGTCATCGACGGCCTCAAAGCCGAGGGTTATCACCCGGTCATGGCCTGCGAGCTGGAGTTCTATCTGCTCGACGCCAAACGCGATCACAACGGTCGCCCGCAACCGGCACTCGATGCCGACGGTGGCCGACCGCGACACACGCAGGTCTACGGTTTGCGTGAACTGGAGCAGATCGAACCGTTCCTCGCCGACCTCTACAGCGCCTGCAAACTGCACGGCATTCCGGCGCGCACGGCGATCTCGGAATACGCCCCGGGCCAGGTGGAAATCACCCTCGAACACGGCGACGCATTGCTCGCGATGGATCAGGCGGTGCGTTACAAACGCCTGGTCAAAGCCGTGGCACACAAACACGGCATGCAGGCGACATTCATGGCCAAGCCGTTTGATGATCTGGCCGGCACCGGCATGCACATGCACGTCAGCCTTGCCGATGGTGAGGGGCGCAATCTGTTCGCCGCCGAGGATCCGGCGGGCACCCCGCTGCTGCGTACGGCGATTGGCGGCATGCTCGCTTCGCTGCTCGATACGCTGCTGCTGTTCTGCCCCAACGCCAACTCCTACCGCCGCTTCCAGGCCAACAGCTACGCGCCGTTGGCGCCGACCTGGGGCGTCGACAACCGCACCGTCAGCCTGCGCGTACCGGGCGGCCCGGCCAATACCCGGCACATCGAACACCGGATCTGCGGTGCCGACGCCAACCCGTATCTCGCAGCAGCCGCGATCCTCGCCGGCATCCATCGCGGGATTCGCGAAAACCTTGATCCGGGCGCACCGGTCGAGGGCAATGGCTACGCGCAAGCCAAGACGTTGCTGCCGACCGATTGGCTGACCTCGCTGCAGGCGCTGGAAAACTCGGTGTGGGCGCGGGATGCCCTGGGCCAGGAATTTCTCGGGGTGTATCTGGCGGTGAAACGTGCCGAGTACCGGCAGTTCATGGCCGAGGTGGGTGAGCAGGATTGGCGCTGGTATCTGACCGAAGCCTGACATACACCCTAAATCCTGTGGGAGCTGGCTTGCCAGCGATGGGGCCGGCAAATTCAGCATCTCTGGTGACTGATACTCCGCTATCGCTGGCAAGCCAGCTCCCACAGGGTCCTCGATCTGACTTGCGAATTTTGTGTGGACACCGACATGACTCAACGCTGCAATTCCTACTACACCGCCACCCTCAACCAGGACACCGACTACCCGACCCTGCAAGGCCGGCACCAGGTCGATGTGGTGATCATCGGCGGCGGTTTCACCGGCGTTGCCACCGCCGTCGAACTCGCCGAAAAAGGCCTGAAAGTCGCCATCGTAGAGAGCAACAAGATCGGCTGGGGCGCCACCGGACGCAATGGTGGCCAAGTCACCGGCAGCCTCTCCGGCGACGGTGCGATGCGTAAACAGATGCGCCCGAAACTCGGTGATGAAGTCGACGATTTCATCTGGCACCTGCGCTGGCGCGGGCATCAAATCATCCAAGAACGCGTGGCGAAATATGGCATCCAGTGCGACCTCAAGCACGGTCACCTGCACGCCGCCTACAAGCCGAGCCACATGGACGGTCTGCGCAATGATTACGACGAAGCCGTGCGCCGCGGACTGGGTGATGAAGTCAGTCTGCTCGACCGCAGTCAGGTGCGCGACCTTTTGCAAAGCGACCTCTACCACGGCGCGATCAAGAACACTCGCAACATGCACCTGCACCCGCTCAACCTGTGCATCGGCGAAGCGCGGGCGGCGGAAAGTCTTGGTGCGCTGATCTTCGAAAACAGTGAAGTGCTGGAAATCATTCACGGCAAAACCCCAGGCGTGCGCACCGCCCATGGCCAGATCGACGCCAATCAGGTGATGCTCGCCGGCGACGTCTATCACAAGCTCGAACCGGGCCAGCTCAAGGGCAAGATTTTCCCGGCCATGGGCGGCATCGTCACCACCGCGCCGTTGGGTGATCTGGCGCGGCAGATAAACCCCGAAGACCTCGCGGTGTACGACTGCCGTTTCGTCCTCGACTACTACCGCCTCACGGCCGACGGACGTCTGCTGTTCGGCGGCGGTGCGAACTACAGCGGCAAAGATTCACGGGACATCGCCGCCGAACTGCGCCCGTGCATCGAGCAGACCTTCCCCGCGCTCAAAGGGGTGCAGATCGACTACCAGTGGAGCTGCGCGATGGGCATCGTGATCAACCGCATCCCGCAGCTGGGCAAGCTCTCGGACAACGTCTGGTATTGCCAGGGCTACTCGGGACACGGCATCGCGACGACGCACATCATGGGCGAAATCATGAGCCGCGCGATCACCGGGCAGATGGAACAGTTCGACACCTTTGCGCAGTGCCAGCACATTCGCGTGCCGATGGGGGATTTGCTGGGCAATCCGTTGTTGGCGGTGGGGATGTGGTATTACCAGATTCTTGAAAAGTTGCGTTGACCGGACTGGCCCCATCGCTGGCAAGCCAGCTCCCACAGTGTCCGTGTCGGACTAAACCTCATGTACACCACCAAAACCTGTGGGAGCTGGCTTGCCAGCGATGGGGCCATCAGCCTCAGCACAAAATCTCAATCAGGCAACTGCTCCACCACAATCCCCAACCGCCGATAATCCTCGACACTCCCCGACGCCAGATGCCGCTCGGTAATCAGCGTATGCAGGCGCGTGCACGAAGCCACCACGAACGGCTCCACTGCCCCCAGCTTGTCCGCCGTGGTCACCGCAATCACCCGCGCCGCGCTGTCGAGCAAGGCCTGCTTCACCGGCACTTCATCGAAATGCAGCGAAGTGATGCCCACTTCCGGGTGAATCGCACAGACGCCGGTAAACGCCAGATCCGCCTTGATCCCGGCCAGCATGCGCACCGCCTCGTGCCCACCGGCCGACATCGTGCGCGGGTTCAGTTGTCCCCCGGCCAGAATCACTTTCACCCCCTTGTACTCGGACAGGGCGATGGCCGTCATCGGCGCGGCGGTCACTGCAGTGATCTGAATATCCGCGCGCAACGAACGCGCCACCTGCAACGCGGTCGAGCCAGAATCGAACAGCACAATCTGCCCGTCCTCGACCTCTCGCGCCGCCCGTTGCGCCAGCCGCACCTTCACCTCATCAGTCTCTTCCAGCCGGGTGAAGTAATCCTTGCCGCTGTCCTTGGGCCTTGGCAGCGCGCCGCCGTGAACGCGCTGCACCAGGCCGGCGTGGTCCAGTTCGGCGAGGTCGCGGCGGATGGTGTCTTCGGACACGGCGAAGTGCTGGCTCAACTCGGAGGCCATGACCTTGCCGTCGCGTTCGAGGATCAGGAGGATTTTCTGCCGACGCAGGGACGGCAGTTCGGTGACCGAATGATCGTGCATGTTTTTGCCTGTTTGTGCTTGTAGTTGCAGGTTTTGCCGAGACTAGCGAAACCCTCGGGCAAACACAAACCGGCCGGTATCAATTGTTTCGATCATTGGAATCAACATGCCGAATTTTTTCTTTGCAGTGCGCCTGTTCAGAATGGCCTCACTTTAAAAAGGCTCAGGATGAACAGCTGATGAATCTCAATTTTGCGTTTGCGTGCATGATCGTGGTGTCTTTTGCGATTGCCCTGGGCCACGCCTGACGCCCTACACCGACGCCGCCAGATGCTCACGCAACCATTTGTGTGCCGGATCGCGATGCGCGCGCTCTCCCCAGAACATCGCCATCTCGTAGCCCGGCACCGGCAATGGCGCATCGACTACCTGCAACACCGTGTTGCCGCGCACCAGCCGTGACGGCAGCATCGCCACCAGATCGGTACTGGCGAGTACCGACATCACCATCAGAAAGTGCGGCACCGACAGCACCACCTTGCGTGACAAGCCAACCTCGGCCAGCGCCTTGTCGGTCACCCCGAAAAATCCCCCGCCCTCACGCGACACCATCACGTGTTCCAGCGCGCAGAACTGTTCGCGAGTCGGCTTACGCTTCAACCCCGGATGCCCGACGCGACCGGCCAACACGTAATGCTCGGTGAACAGCACCCGTTGATGCAGATCCAGCGGCGCCTCTTCGGTGATGTGCAGCGCCAGGTCAAACACGCCCTGCTCCGCCTGCTTCACTAACTGCGCCGGCATCAGGTCGAGCACCGCCAGCCGGGTGCCGGGTGCCTGAGTGCGCAAACCGCTGAGCGCGGGCAGCACCACCGTCGACTCGCCGTAATCGGTGGCCGCGACTTTCCAGATGTGGCGGGCCTGCGCCGGATCGAAAGCACTGGCCGGCGCGACTGCCCGCTCCAGTGCTTCCAGCGCCTCGCGCAACGGCTCGCGCAATTCATCGGCCCGCGCCGTCGGGCGCATGCCCCGTGGCCCGGGCAGCAACAGTGGGTCGCCGAAGATCTCGCGCAGCTTGGCCAGGTGCACGCTCACCGACGGCTGCGACAGGCTCAAGCGCTCTGCGGCGCGGGTTACGTTGTGTTCTGCCAACAACACGTCTAGGGTCAACAGCAAGTTGATATCCAGACGTCGTAAATTATTCATGGCTATACCTGACATATCAGACATTCATTTCCAATATACCGATCAAGGATTGATCCTGCCTGCATTCAACCAAGGAGTTGCAACATGAATGTGCTACTGGTCTACGCCCACCCCGAACCCACTTCGCTCAACGGCTCGCTCAGAGACTTTACCGTCCAGCGTCTGCAAGCCGCCGGCCACACCGTGCAAGTCTCCGACCTGTATGCGATGAACTGGAAGACCACGATCGACGCCGATGACGCCCCCGGTCGCGATGAGAGCCGCCCCTTCCACGCTTCGATCGATTCAAAACTGGCTTACCAACAAGGCCGGCAGTCCGCCGACATCGCCCGCGAGCAGGAAAAACTGCTGTGGGCCGACGCACTGATCCTGCAGTTTCCGCTGTGGTGGTTCACCATGCCGGCGATCCTCAAGGGCTGGGTCGAGCGCGTGTATGCCTACGGGTTTGCCTACGGTGTCGGCGAACACTCCGATGCACGCTGGGGTGAGCGTTACGGCGAGGGCAAGATGAAGGGTAAACGCGCGATGCTGCTGGTCACCACCGGGGGCTGGGATTCGCACTACAGCCCGCGGGGGATCAATGGGCCGATTGATGATTTGCTGTTTCCGATTCAGCACGGCGTGTTGTTCTACCCCGGTTTCGACGTGGTGCCGCCCTTCCTGGTGTACCGCGCCAGCCGCATGGATCAAGCGCGGTTTGCCGAGACCTGCGAGGCGCTGGGCACGCGTCTGGATGAGTTGTGGAGCACGCGGCCGATCGCATATCGGCAGCAGAATGCCGGGGATTACGAGATTCCGGCGTTGACGCTCAAGGATGATGTCGCTCCGGGTGAGGAAGGCTTCGCCGCGCACACTCGGTAGGGATCACTGAACCTTTGTGGCGAGGGAGCTTGCTCCCGCTCGGCGACGTAGTCGCAAAACCTGCGATTTCGGTGCACCTGAAACACTGCGGCGTCGGGGTTTGGGGCCGTTTCGCAGCCCAGCGGGAGCAAGCTCCCTCGCCACAGGGGGATGTGTTTCAGACTTCCTCCCGCGCCCGCCGCACCTGCACCAGCAACGCCGGCGCAAAGTGCAGCAGCACCATCCGCGCCAGATGGTGAGTCAGGATGAACACCACATTCAGCCCGCCGGCAAACGCGACAATCGCAATCGTCTCGATCGCCCCTGGCATGTACGCCAGCCACAGCGACAACGGATCACTGTTCAGCCAGCGCGCCGCCACTTCGGCAAATCCCGCCGCGACCACAATCATCAGCCCCACCGACACCAATGCCGTACGACCATGCCGCCCCAGCTCCGCAAGGCCAAGCCCCTGAAAACGCGAGCCGATCCGCACGCCGAGAATCAGCGCCGCCAGATTCAGGCTCCAGTCCGGTATATGAAAGCCGTGCAGCCATCCCGATTTCACAAACACCGCCGTCAGCAGAATCGCCGTCAACATGAACGGCGCCGGCACGCCGATCACCAACAGCAGTCGCCCGATGACGATGCTCAAGCCGATCAGCGCCAGCACGGTCAACGCCATGCCCGTGCTCAACGGAGCGCTTTCAACCACTGCTACCGAGGCCTGCCCGGGAATCAAAAAGCTCACCAGCACCGTGATCAGCAACAAGCGCATCAGGTGCACGATGATGACTTTGCTCGAAGCCTTTTCCGACTCCAGTAAATCGAACACCGCCGCCAATGCACCGGGGTACACCGCCAGTAGCGCGTCGGTGCGATTCCATCCCGCGCCGCGAGTCAGCCACCATCCGGCCAGGGCGATCTGTACGGTCAGGCATAGCAGCAGAACGCCCAGGCTTGGCAACATCGCCGAAGCCGTCGCACTGTCCCACGCCTCGAACATCAGGCCGGTGGCGATGCCCAACGTGACCTGGATGTAGCCCAGGCCATAAGGGGTTGCCGGGGCGAAACCGGTTCGCGTGGTGACCAATGCGGTGACGAGGATCGCCCCCAGCAACAGGCCATGAGGAACACCGCTGACCTGCAATGCAGCGCCAACAGCGGCAGCGATCAACAAACACAGAATCGATTTCATATTCGCCTTCCTGGCTATTCAACTGACCCGACATCAATCCCATGTAGGAGCTGCCGCAGGCTGCGATCTTTTGACTTTGATTTTTAGAAGCAAGATCAAAAGATCGCAGCCTGCGGCAGCTCCTACAGGGAGATTCGTTCTTACGTGCGCAACCGCCCGATCGCGCGGCGGTATTTCTCGATCCGTTCCAGATCCTCCCAACTTGGCGAGGCAATCCGCGACAGGTCGCTGTTCTCTTCCAGATCCGCCAGTTTCACCACCCGGCCAATCGGATTCTGCGCCGCACGCTCGACGAAATCCTCGTAAGACTCGCCCGGCACTTTGGTCACCGACTCAATCGCCGTCAGCACCTCTTCACTGAAGCCTTCCTTACGCAAATCATCGAGGCTGATGCCGCAATCCTCGACCACATCGTGCAGCACCGCGACGATGCGTTCTTCCAGCGTGGTCATGCGCAACATGACTTTCAGCGGATGCAGAATGTACGGCGCACCGCCCTTGTCGACCTGCCCGGCATGCGCGCTGGCAGCGAGGGCGATGGCGCGTTCAAGTGTCTGGGTCATGGAAGTCTCCGTGGTTTAAACGCCATAGCGGCCGCCGACGTGGATATTGCGTTTGAGCCAGCCGCCGATTGCTTTCAATCGTCCGACTGGCATCGCTGGCCCGGAATGACGTTGAAGAATCAGAGAGACCACGGTGGCCTGATCGGCTTTCGGATGGGCATCGATCAACTCGGCAACCCACGCGCAGTCAGCCTTTCTCAGGTGTTCACGCCACTCGCCCGGCCAAGCGTCCAGCTCATCCAGCGCCAACCACCGCGCACCGCCGTGTTCCATATGCCCGCCGGACATCGACTGCTCGAAACAGAACGGCGAGTCTGGCTTTGCAGGGTCAATGTGAAACAGATAGATGTCGTGAAATGGATGCTGCGAGGGGAGCGCGTTATTGCGGCTGCCGATTTCGATCATGGGCAATATTCCAGTCCTTGGGCGCTGAATGTTTCCGATTGTTTCGCAGTGTATGCCACGGGAGCAAATCAAAAACCCGATGGAACCTCCCTCCTCCTCGTCGCCTCGAAACTTTAAAGCGCCAAAAGCTTCGATCAGACCCGGCGCTCCTGAAGAGGAAACCCCGATGAACATTCGCTTCCTGCTTCTGATCGCCACCTTTGCCGTCATCCCCACCTGCGTCATGGCCGAAGGCTGCGACGTCCAGACCCAATCCTCCAGCGCTTCGGTGCCAGCGGTGGAAACCCACAGCTGCTACGAATACGAAGGCATGCCCGTCAGTTCCATCGACTGGTCGTGCAGCAATGAAAGCAAAGACATGCTCAGCAGTACGAAAACCAAGGTCGAGCACTGTGCCGACCACTATCAGGCCACGTGTATCGCCACAATCACCCAGGAATCCCTGGCCAACCCGCACTCCACCAGCAAAGACAAAAACGCCAAGGCGCTGAACATCCCCGATAACGCCCAAGTGACCACCTATTACTACGACGTGGATCATTTGGCCCAGGCGCGAATTGATTGTGAGAATGGTGGGGGCCAATGGAAGGCAAAGTAAGCGTTTGATATCTGTGTTAGCGACAGGCAAAGAAAAGCCCGGCTCTAAGACCGGGCTTTTTAGTGCGCGACATCCGTTAACCACCGCCGTTACCCCCACTGCTGCTACCGGTCGGTTGACCCGCAGGGCTGGGCTTGGAGGCAGAAGGCACCGGCCCATTGTCGGTCTTGCCACCATCACCACCTTTGGGCAGCGAATTGGCATCCGGATCGGCATTGGTGGCAGGGGACGCCGGGTCGCGAGTCTGGCTGTTGCCGTCGTTCGCCGTCGGAGTGGGCGTCTCGCCGGCCGCAATCGCGTATAGCGAACTGCCGGACAGCAACGCCGCGACGGTAAACATCGCGATTTTATGGTTCAGCATGGTGGCTCTTCCTTTGCGTGGTGAGTTACAGCATTGGAAGAAGGTGCGCGGCGAAGGTGCGGTGTGTCGGACGAATGGTTATCGCCTGAAACACCCGAGCAATATCGACATCCGAAAACTTCGTAGGAAAACACTTCATGTGGCGAGGGAGCTTGCTCCCGCTGGGCTGCGAAGCGGCCCCAAAACCGACTAGTCCGTTTCTCCCAGATACACCGCAAGCCCCGAATTACGCTGACTGCGTCGCCGAGCGGGAGCAAGCTCCCTCGCCACAGGGTCGGATTCATTTACAACGTACACCTAATCCAAACAGCGATCAGAAGTTCGCCGGCGTATTCGCACTGATAATCTCAGCCTCATCCGCCCCGATATTCCGGAACTTATGCGGCAGCGTCGTCGGAAAATAATACCCATCCCCCGCATTCAACACGCTCACCTGCCCGTCCACCGTCAACTCCACCGTGCCACGCGTCACCAACCCACACTCCTCTCCTTCCGCGTGAACAATCGGCTCTTCCCCGGAACTAGCGCCCGGTGCGTATTGCTCGCGCAGCAGGCGCATCTGGCGGCTGGGCACTGAGGCGCCAATCAGCAGCAGGCGCAAGCCGTGGCGGCCCAGATCGGGTTGTTCGTTGGCGCGGAAGACGTATTGGTGTTCGCGCGGGGGCTGGTCGAAGGTGAAGAAGTCGGCCAGGGACATCGGGATGCCTTCGAGCAGCTTTTTCAGCGAGCTGACGGAGGGGCTGACGCGATTCTGTTCGATCAGGGAGATGGTGGCATTGGTCACGCCGCTACGCCGGGCCAGCTCGCGCTGGGAGAGTTTGTAGCTTTCGCGTACTAGTTTGAGTCGAGAACCCGTATCCATGACAGCCTTATGTGAGTAGTACTTAAGGGTAATGGGGGTGGGTGGCGGGTGCCGCGCAAGGCGCGCGGATCACGTTGCTCCCGTGTCCCGGAACCGTGAAAGGCGGCTATTAAATCACGTTTGCCGGTGTTGCTCAGCAGGTTCGATGGACGGTGCGGTAAAAGTCCTTCTGGCCTTGGTAATACAAGCACTGTGGGAGCGAGCCTGCTCGCGAAAGCGGTGTGTCAGACGACATGGAGGTTGGCTGATATGGCCTCTTCGCGAGCAGGCTCGCTCCCACAGTTGGACATCCGGGTGTCAGTAACATCGGCGGTGTTGCTACAGCATTAAAAAACCGGCGGGGTCTTGGGGGCCGCCGCCGGGGAGGTAACCTAGATGCCGAAACGGTCGCGCAACGAGTAGTAGACGGCGCCGAGGGCGGTCAATGGGGCGGAGAAGGTGCGGCCGCCGATCATTGGCATGTGTGGCAGGGAGGCGAAGGCGTCGAAGCGTTCGGCGTCGCCGCGGATCATTTCCGAGATCAGTTTGCCGGCCAGGTGCGAGCAGGTGACGCCGTGGCCGCTGTAGCCCTGCATGTAGTAGGCGTTTTTCTCGATGCGGCCGAATTGCGGCATGCGCGACATGGTCAGCAGGAAGTTGCCGGTCCAGCGGTAGTCGATTTTCACGTCTTTGAGCTGCGGGAAGGTCTTGAGGATCTTCGGCCGGATCAGCTGTTCGATGTCGTCCGGTTCCCGCGCGCCGTAGACCACGCCGCCGCCGTACAGCAGACGGTTGTCGGCCGTCAGACGGTAGTAATCCAGCAGGTAGTTGCAGTCTTCGACGCAGTAGTTGTTGGTGATCAGGCTGCGCGCCTGCTTCTCGGTCAGCGGTTCGGTGACGACGATCTGCGAGCCGCACGGCATGCTTTTCGCGGTCACGCGATTGTCCAGACCTTGTGGCAGGTAGGCGTTGCCGGCGATCAGCAGGTACTTGGCACGCACCTGGCCTTTAGCGGTACGCACCACGTTCGGCTCGCCGTACTTGATTTCCACGGCTGCCGATTGCTCGTAGATCTTGCCGCCCAGACGCACGATGGCTGCCGCTTCACCGAGGGCCAGGTTCAGCGGATGCACGTGGCCGCCCTGCAGGTCCAGCAGGCCGCCAACGTAGGCGTCGGAGCCGACTTCGCGACGGATGTCGGCAGCGTCGAGCATCTTCAGGTTCTTGTTGCCGTAACGTTCCCAGCTGCGCTTCTGCTCGGCCAGGCCGTTGAGTTGTTTCTTGTTCATCGCCGCGAAGATCCCGCCCGGGCGGTAGTCGCATTTGATGTCGTATTCCTTGATCCGCGAACGGATGATGTCGGCGCCTTCGAAGATCATGCTGCCGAGGATTTCTGCGGTCTTGTCACCGTAGCGCTCTTCGATCACATCGACGTCGCGACTGTAGGAGTTGACCAGTTGCCCGCCATTGCGGCCACTGGCGCCGTAGCCGACTTTAGCCGCTTCGAGCACCGTCACTTTGTAGCCGGCCTCGGTGAGGAACAGCGCCGAGGACAGGCCGGTGTAACCGGCGCCGATGATGCAGACGTCGCACTCGACCGACTCTTCAAGGGTCGGAAATTCGATGACTTCGTTGCGGGTGGCGGCGTAGTAGCTGTTGACGTGTTGTTGCTTCATTTTATTGTTCTCCGAGGGTCGCTCATCAGAAGCGACCACCGCTGTAGAAAATCAGAGCTTGATCCAGGTCGCTTTCAGCTCGGTGTACTTGTCGAACGCGTGCAGCGATTTGTCGCGACCGTTGCCCGACTGTTTGAAGCCACCGAACGGTGCGGTCATGTCGCCGCCGTCGTACTGGTTGACCCAGACGCTGCCGGCACGCAGGCCACGGGCGAAGGTGTGCGCCTTGCTCAGATTGCTGGTCCGGACGCCAGCGGCGAGGCCGAAGATGCTGTCGTTGGCGATCTGCAGCGCTTCTTCAACGGTGTCGAAGGTGATCAGCGACAGCACCGGGCCGAAGATTTCTTCGCGGGCGATAGTCATCGCATTGGTCACGCCATCGAAGATCGCCGGTTGCACATACAGGCCACCGGTTTCTTCGAGGGTGCGCTGGCCACCGGCGATCAGCTCGGCGCCCTGCTCCCGGCCGATGCTGATGTAGCGCAGCACGTTGTCCAGTTGCCGCTGATCGACCACCGCGCCGACGGTGGTCGTCGGGTCAAGCGCGTGCCCCGGTTTCCACGCTTGCAGCGCTTCCACCAGCAGCGGGATGAATTGCTCGCGGATCGAACGCTCGACCAACAGGCGCGAACCGGCGGTGCACACTTCGCCCTGGTTGAAGGCGATGGCGCCGGCCGCTGCTTGTGCTGCCGCGCGCAAGTCCGGGGCGTCGGCAAACACCACGTTCGGGCTCTTGCCACCGGCTTCGAGCCAGACGCGTTTCATGTTGCTTTGCCCGGCATAAATCATCAGTTGCTTGGCAATCGCCGTGGAACCGGTGAAGGCCAGAACATCGACGTCCATGTGCAGCGCCAGCGCCTTGCCGACGGTGTGGCCGAAGCCTGGCAGGACGTTGAACACGCCTTTCGGAATGCCCGCGTCCAGTCCAAGCTGCGCAATGCGGATCGCGGTCAGCGGGGATTTTTCCGAAGGCTTGAGGATGAACGAGTTACCTGCCGCCAAGGCCGGGGCGAATTTCCAGCTGGCCATGATCAGCGGGAAGTTCCACGGCACGATCGCAGCAACAACGCCGGACGGCTCGCGGGTCACCAAACCGAGTTGATCGTGCGGGGTGGCAGCAACTTCATCGTAGATCTTGTCGATGGCTTCGGCGCTCCAGCGGATCGCGTTGGCGGTCGCCGGGATGTCGATGCTCATCGAGTCGCTGATCGGTTTGCCCATGTCGAGGGTTTCCAGCAGCGCCAGTTCTTCCTGGTGTTGCAGGATCAGATCGGCGAAGCGGATCAGGATGCGTTTGCGCTCGGTCGGGGCTTTGTTCGCCCACACGCCGGAGTTGAACGACTGGCGTGCGGCTTCGACGGCAAGGTTGGCGTCGGCTTCATCGGTGCTGGCCACGGAGGCGAGAAAACGGCCGTCGACGGGGCTCAGGCACTCGAAGGTAGCGCCACTGATCGCCGGGCGATATTCACCGTTGATGAACGCGCGGGATTCGATGGTCAGGGACTGGAAGCGTTGTTCCCAGTCGTTGCGTGTGGTTGTCATTGTTGTGGCTCGACAAGGGGGATTGGGGAGAGATCTGGTAATCCGATCCCCTGTAGGAGCTGCCGAAGGCTCGGGCCGCGATCGGACGATCTTTTGATCTTGCTTCTAAAAATCAAAATCAAAAGATCGCAGCCTTCGGCAGCTCCTACAGGGATGGGTGGTGAGTCAGTTACCACCCATTACGTCAGACCGTATGCAGATACCAGTTGTACTCAAGGTCGGAGATCGAGTTCTCGAACTCGGCCAGCTCGCTTTCCTTGCACGCAACGAACACGTCGATGTACATCGGGTCGATGTACTTGGCCATGACTTCGCTGTCGTCCAGCTCACGCAATGCGTCGCGCAGATTGTTCGGCAGGCTCTGTTCGTTCTGCTCGTAGCTGTTGCCTTCAACCGGCGCGCCCGGCTCGATCTGGTTGGTCAGGCCGTGGTGAATGCCGGCCAGTACCGAAGCCATCAGCAGGTACGGGTTGGCGTCGGCACCGGCCACGCGGTGCTCGATGCGCACGGCGTCAGCCGAACCGGTCGGCACACGTACCGCAACGGTACGGTTGTCGATGCCCCAGCTCGGCGAGTTCGGCACGTAGAACTGCGCGCCGAAGCGGCGGTACGAGTTGACGTTCGGGCAGAGGAACGCCATTTGCGCAGGCAGGGTCTCCAGCACACCGCCGATCGCGTGTCGCAGCGCGGCGTTCTGCTCGGGATCCTCGCTGGCGAAGATGTTGTTGCCTTCTTTGTCCAGGATCGAAATGTGTACGTGCAGACCGTTGCCCGCCTGGCCCGGATACGGCTTGGCCATGAAGGTGGTGTCCATTTCATGGTCGTAGGCGATGTTCTTCACCAGACGCTTGAGCAGCACCGCGTAATCGCAGGCCTTGATCGGGTCGGAGACGTGATGCAGGTTGACTTCGAACTGCGCCGGGGCGCTTTCCTTGACGATGGCGTCAGCCGGGATGCCCTGCTCTTTCGCGCCTTCGAGAATGTCTTGCAGGCAGTCGACGTATTCGTCGAGATCGTCGATCAGGTACACCTGAGTCGACACCGGGCGCTTGCCGGAGACTGGCGAACGTGGCGACTGTGGACGGCCGTTCACGTTGTCCTGGTCGATCAGGTAGAACTCGAGTTCGAACGCGGCGCAGATGGTCAGGCCCAGTTCGTCGAATTTGCGCACGACGTTGGCCAGCACTTCACGCGGGTCGGCGAAGAACGGCTCGCCCTCGATCTCGTGCATGGTCATCAGCAGTTGTGCGGTTGGGCGCTTCTGCCACGGCTCGATGCTCAGGGTCCCCGGGATCGGGTAGCAGATGCGGTCGGCGTCGCCGATGTCCAGGCCCAGACCGGTGCTTTCCACCGTGGAGCCATTGATGTCGAGAGCGAAGAGCGAGGCCGGCAGGTTGATGCCTTTCTCGTAAACCTTGTGAAGACTGGTGCGCTCGATGCGCTTGCCGCGCACCACACCGTTCATGTCTGCAATCAGAAGGTCGACGTACAAAACCTCAGGATGTTTCTTAAGGAATGCGTTTGCTTCGTTGAGTTGAACGGCACGCAGAGGGACCGACATGATGCACCTATTTAGCTGTTAATTATTATGTTCACCGCTGTTTCGCCGAGCCAGTCAATCCGAAAGGCAAAGTGAAGTCAATAGCGAACACCTGGCCGTCCAGCGTTTATTTTTCGGGCTTTTTTTAACACTCGCGTGCCAAAGCAGGCGCCACAAGGCCTGGAATCATGAAGATTGGATGAGCGGCGTTTAGAATTTTTTACATGGCAGTTGTTAATTAAAATCAACGAGGCTAAGCTCCGGAAAAGCTCGTTCAAGTGTCAAACTTCGAGGTGAATAAAAATGGCATTCAAGCCATTGATCGGCGTTACTGCGTGCGTCAAACAGATTGGCCTGCACCCCTATCACATCAGCGGCGACAAGTACGTACGTGCTGTCAGCGTTGGCGCTCAGGGTCTTCCAGTGGTCATTCCTTCCCTTGGCAAACTGACTGAAATCGAAGACCTGCTCGGTCAGCTCGACGGTCTGTTGCTGACCGGCTCACCCTCGAACGTGGAGCCCTTCCACTATCAAGGCCCGGCCAGCGAACCCGGCACGGATCACGATCCGGCGCGGGACGCCACTACCCTTCCTTTATTGCGTGCAGCCATTGCGGCGGGCGTTCCGGTGCTCGGCATTTGCCGTGGCTTCCAGGAAATGAACGTGGCCTTCGGTGGCAGCCTGCACCAAAAGGTGCACGAGCTGCCGGGCATGCTCGATCACCGTGAAGCCGACAGCCCGGACGTGGCCGTGCAATACGCACCGGCGCATGCCGTCAGTGTGCTGGCGGGCGGTGTGTTCGAAGCGCTGGCGTTGCCGGGCGAGTTCCAGGTCAACTCGATTCACAGTCAGGGCATCGACCGCCTCGCGCCCGGCCTGCGTGCCGAAGCGGTGGCGCCGGATGGCCTGATCGAGGCGATCTCGGTCGAGCACAGCCCGACCTTCGCCCTCGGCGTGCAATGGCACCCGGAATGGCAGGTGCTGGACAACCCGAACTACCTGAAGATTTTCCAGGCGTTCGGCGAGGCCTGCCGGCAACGGGCGGCGCGACGCCACCAACGCTGACATAACCCAGGATTTCAAAACTGTTTACTGCCCCCACGGGGTCGGCGGCGGCGCGTGTGCGCATCCGTCATCCGTGACAACAACAAACCGTAATAACAACAAGTACGACCCAGGCAGCCAGGACGGCGGCGCCGACCAGGTCAGGGTACCCCGCAGCCAATGCGACCCCCTGTAGGAGCTGCCGAAGGCTGCGATCTTTTGATCTTGATCCTGAACAACAAAATCAAAAGATCGCAGCCTTCGGCAGCTCCTACAGGGGCCATGTGTGGCGAGGACAGTTTTCCCTGGCTTGCAATCCACTTAAGCCCGGCCACATTGGCCGAGCGAACGAAACCTGTTGGGAGTTTCACATGGCAAACGCCTCCAGCACTTACCGGAAGGCACTTGAAGGCCACCAGCAACCGAAAAAGGTTCTGGTGAAAGTCGACCGTGTCACCAAGAAGTTCGACGAAACCACGGCAGTGGACGATGTGTCCCTGGAGATCCATCAGGGCGAAATCTTTGCCTTGCTCGGCGGCTCCGGTTCGGGCAAATCGACCCTGCTGCGCATGCTCGCCGGTTTCGAGCGGCCGACTGAAGGGCGGATTCTGCTCGACGGCGTGGACATCACCGACATGCCGCCCTACGAGCGGCCGATCAACATGATGTTCCAGTCCTACGCGCTGTTCCCGCACATGACTGTGGCGCAGAACATCGCCTTCGGCCTCAAGCAGGACCGTTTGCCGGCCAGCGAAATCGACGCCCGCGTCGAAGAGATGCTGCGCCTGGTGCACATGACCCAATACGCCAAACGCAAACCCCATCAGTTGTCCGGCGGTCAGCGCCAGCGTGTCGCCCTCGCCCGCTCCCTGGCGAAACGTCCGAAGCTGTTGCTGCTCGACGAGCCGATGGGCGCCCTGGATAAAAAACTGCGTTCGCAGATGCAACTGGAACTGGTCGAGATCATCGAACGCGTTGGCGTGACCTGCGTGATGGTGACCCACGACCAGGAAGAAGCCATGACCATGGCCGAGCGCATCGCGATCATGCACCTGGGCTGGATCGCCCAGATCGGCAGCCCGGTCGACATCTATGAAGCACCGGTCAGCCGCATGGTCTGCGAATTCATCGGCAACGTGAACGCCTTCGACGGCACCGTGGTGGAAGACCTTGAAGGTCACGCGATCATCCACAGCCCGGACTTGCAGCAGAAGATCTACGTCGGCCACGGCGTCAGCACGTCGGTGCAGGACAAATCGATCACCTACGCGATCCGTCCGGAAAAAATGCTCGTCAGTACGCTCAAGCCAGAAACCCGCTACAACTGGTCCGAAGGCAAGGTGCATGACATCGCCTATCTCGGCGGCCACTCGGTGTTCTACGTCGAACTGCCCGGCGGCAAGATCGTCCAGTCGTTCATGGCCAACGCCGAACGCCGTGGCGCGCGTCCGACCTGGGACGACAAGGTCTACGTCTGGTGGGAAGACGACAGCGGCGTGGTGCTGCGCTCATGAGAACCTTCAATCAGCAATTCCTGCGCCTGGTGCCCAGCGGGCGAAAATTCGTCATCGGCATCCCGTTCATCTGGCTGTTCCTGTTCTTCATGCTGCCGTTCTTCCTGGTGATGAAGATCAGCTTCTCGGAAGCCGCGCTGTCGATCCCGCCGTACTCGGAGATCTACACCTACGCCGAACAGAAATTTCAGCTGATGCTCAACATCGGCAACTACACCATGCTCGGCGAAGACGAGCTGTACCTGTCGGCCTACCTCGGTTCGCTGAAAGTCGCGGCGCTGAGCACGATGATGTGCCTGGTGATCGGTTTCCCGATGGCCTATGCGATCACCAAGGCGAGCAAGGAAGCGCAAAACGTCCTGCTGCTGTTGATCATGATGCCGACCTGGACCGCGATCCTGATTCGTGTTTACGCGTGGATGGGCATCCTCAGCAATAACGGTCTGCTCAATGCGTTTCTGATGTGGACCGGGCTGACCGATCACCCGATCGAGATCCTCAACACCAACACCGCGGTGTATATCGGCGTGGTGTATGCCTACCTGCCATTCATGGTGCTGCCGCTGTACGCCAACCTGGTGAAGCACGATGGCAGCCTGCTGGAAGCCGCGTCGGATCTGGGCTCGAGTAACTTCAACAACTTCTGGAAAATCACTGTGCCGCTGGCCAAGAACGGCATCATTGCCGGCTGCATGCTGGTGTTCATTCCGGTGGTTGGCGAGTTCGTGATTCCGGAACTGCTGGGTGGCCCGGAGACGCTGATGATCGGTCGCGTGCTGTGGCAAGAGTTCTTCAATAACCGCGACTGGCCGGTGGCGTCTGCGCTGGCGGTGGTGATGCTGTTGATCCTGATTGTGCCGATTCTGCTGTTCAACCGCAGTCAGGCCAAAGAGATGGAGGCACGGGGATGAAACGCTTCGGTTTTTCCAAGTTCATGTTGATCTTCGGCCTGATGTTCATTTATCTGCCGATGCTGATTCTGGTGATCTACTCGTTCAACGCCTCGAAACTGGTGACAGTGTGGGGCGGCTGGTCGGTGAAGTGGTACGTCGGTCTGCTCGACAACACGCAGCTGATGGGCTCGGTGGTGCGCTCGCTGGAAATCGCCTGCTACACCGCGATTGCCGCCGTCGCATTGGGCACGCTCGCCGCGTTCGTCCTGACGCGGGTGACGCGCTTCAAGGGTCGTACGCTGTTCGGTGGTCTGGTGACGGCGCCGCTGGTAATGCCTGAGGTGATTACCGGCCTGTCGCTGTTGCTGCTGTTCGTGGCGATGGCGCAGTTGATCGGCTGGCCGCAGGAGCGTGGCATCGTCACCATCTGGATCGCCCACACCACGTTTTGTGCCGCCTATGTGGCGGTGGTAGTCTCCGCCCGCCTGCGTGAACTGGATCTATCGATCGAAGAAGCCGCGATGGATCTGGGGGCCAAGCCGTTCAAGGTGTTTTTCCTGATCACCATTCCAATGATCGCGCCGTCGCTGGCAGCGGGCGGGATGATGTCGTTCGCCCTGTCGCTGGACGATCTGGTGCTGGCGAGCTTCGTTTCCGGCCCGGGCTCGACCACGCTGCCGATGGAAGTGTTCTCGGCGGTGCGTCTGGGCGTGAAGCCTGAGATCAACGCCGTGGCCAGCCTGATTCTGCTGGCGGTGTCGCTGGTGACCTTCCTGGTCTGGTACTTCGGCCGCAAGGCAGAAGCCAACCGCAAGAAGGCGATTCAGGAAGCGATGGATCAGACGGCGAATGAGGCGTGGCAACCGCAACGCACCGCGACGGCCTAAGCAACAACGATGAACACTGTGGTGAGGGGATTCATCCCCGATCGGCTGCGAAGCAGTTGCCAAACCATTGCATGCGGTGTCCCTGTTACACCGCAAGTGCCTGGCTTGGGGCCGCTTCGCGACCCATCGGGGATAAATCCCCTCACCACAGCAAGCTCCCTCGCCACAGGCTTTATGTACACCCGATGTGTGTTTTTGAATAAAAAGAATGGAGTTTCACCGATGAAAATGTTTGGCAGGACTCTGCTGACACTGTCCTTAATGGGCGCAATCGCCACGGGCGTCCAGGCCAACGACAAGGTGCTGCGTGTTTACAACTGGTCCGATTACATCGCGCCGGACACCGTCAAGAAGTTCGAAGACGAGACCGGCATCCAGGTGACCTACGACGTGTTCGACAGCAACGAGACCCTCGAGGCGCGTTTGCTGGCGGGCAAATCCGGTTACGACATCGTCGTGCCGTCCAACAGTTTCCTGGCCAAGCAAATCAAGGCTGGGGTCTATCAGCCGCTGGACAAATCGAAACTGTCGAACTGGAAAAATCTCAACCCGGTGCTGCTGAAAAACGCCTCCGCCAGCGATCCGGACAACGCTCACGCGTTCCCGTACATGTGGGGCTCGATTGGCATCGGCTACAACCCGGACAAGGTCAAGGAAGTGCTCGGTGCCAACGCCCCGACCAACTCCTGGGACCTGCTGTTCAAACCGGAAAACGCCGAGAAGCTCAAAGCCTGCGGCATCAGCTTCCTCGACTCGCCGACCGAAATGATCCCGGCCGCCCTGCACTACCTGGGCTACCCGGTGAACGACAAGGACAAGGCGCACATCCTCGAAGCCGAAGCGCTGTTCATGAAGATCCGCCCGTACGTGGCGTACTTCCATTCCTCCAAGTACATCTCGGACCTGGCCAACGGCAATATCTGCGTGGCGGTCGGTTACTCCGGTGACGTGCTGCAGGCCAAGGCCCGCGCGGTGGAGGCCGGCAACAAGGTGCAGATCGACTACAGCATTCCGAAAGAAGGTGCCGGCAGCTTCTACGACATGGTCGCCATCCCGCGTGATGCCGCCAATGTCGACAACGCCTACCTGTTCATGAACTTCCTGATGCGCCCCGACATCATCGCCGAGATCACCAACAGCAACGGTTACAGCAACGCCAACGCGGCCGCCACGCCACTGGTGGACGAAGCGATCCGCAACGACCCGGGTTCGTACCCGTCGCAAGCGGTGATGGCGACGCTGTACGCGGTGCCGGATCAACCGATTGCCACCCAGCGGATCATGACCCGCGGCTGGACCCGGGTGAAACTCGGTAAATAACTGACACCGCCCCCTGTAGGAGCTGCCGAAGGCTGCGATCTTTTGATCTTGCGTCTAAAAAACAAAGTCAAAAGATCGCAGCCTGCGGCAGCTCCTACACAGGGATGTGGCGTAGCTTTTCCGTTCACGCAGCGCCTTACCACCGCTGCACCCTGCAATGAACGGCCTCACCTGGCTCCCTCGGCTCAGGTGAATTTCAGGCGCCCTCGGGCGCCTTTTTTTCTGCGCTCAATTCAGCGGCCAATCCTGAAGGATCCGGTAGCGGCCCTTGTGCGATTCGAACAGGGCGAAGCGCTCGGCGTGCAGGAAAAACTCCGGGGGTGTGGCGACTTCCGGCTCCGCTGCCCGATAGTCCCGAGCCAGGGTCAGGTGCGGACGAAACTCGCGTGGTGATTCTTCGAAGCCAAACGGCAGCATCGCCTGCTCCAACGCATACACCAGACGCAACAACCCCGGCGGGGCCTGCTCCGGCGCCAAAGACAGAATCCCCGCCCGATGCCAGACCTGCAGACGATCCAGCGCAATCCGTAACGGCTCACCCGGCGTGCGCACCTTGCCGGCGGCCTCGCAAACTTCATGGATCTGCGCCAGCGGTACGGCACCGGGGAACAGCAGCGTCAGGTGAAAGTTATCCGCCGGCACCGCTTTGCCGGTGCGCAACCCCAAGTCGCCGCGCCACTGGGCAATGGCCTTGCGCTGCGCCGGTGGGCAGTCGAGGGCAAAAAACAGTCGCTTGAACGGTTCATCCCTGCGCGCATCATCGGTCATGGGCCAGCTCCTTCGCTCGTCGATCGGCCGATTCTACACAGCCTCCACTGACGACTGGCGACACCCGGCTATAGTTCAAGGATTGCCATCTAACCGGAGGTCGCCATGCGCGAGATCCTCAGCAAAGAACCGTGGTGGGCCCGGCCACCCAGCCCCGGGCAGGATGAAACCGAGCTGGAATGGGGCTGGCTGGTGCATTACAGCGAAGGTGAACCGCGTTTCGAATTCGTCCGCGAACGGCCCACGGACGAGCAGATTCGCAACCGCAAAGGCTGCCGGATCACCCCCTCTCCAGAGTGACACCACCCCATGTGTGCGAGCCTGCTCGCGAAAGCGGTGAGCCAGCAATGAAGATATTGGCTGTGCCGGCCTCTTTGCGGGCAAGCCCGCTCCCACAGGGTTTCGCAGGATGACGACAATCGTGGGCACGCCATTGCTCCAAGGTGGGAGCGAGCCTGCTCGCGAAAGCGGTGGGCCAGTAATGGAGATATTGGCTGTGCCGGCCTCTTCGCGGGCAAGCCGCTCCCACGGGGTTTCGCAGGATGACGACAATCGTGGGCACGCCACAGCTCCAAGGTGGGAGCGAGCCTGCTCGCGAAAGCGGTGGGCCAGCAATGGAGATATTGGCTGTGCTGACGCCATCGCGAGCAGGCTCGCTCCCACACGCGATTTCAGGATTCAAGAAGGTTCTTGAAGCCCCCAAAGATCATCCGCTGCCCATCAAACCCCATCGGGTTGACGTCCGGTTGCATGCGCGGGTCTTCCATCATTTTCGCCATGCCGGCATCGCGGGTGGCCTTGTCGGGCCAGATCAGCCAGCCGGACGATACCGTCTCGCCGTCCTTGAGTTTTACCGCCATCGGGAATGACGTGAGTTTGCCGTCCGGCACGTCATCGCCCCAGCACTGAACCACCTCCTTCGCTCCGTATTCCTTGAACAGTTTCGCGGCGATCTCACAGTGTTTTTTGTACTGTTCGCGATTGGCATTCGGCACGGGTGCTACAAAAATATCGATGTAAGCCATGATCACTCTCCTTGCACGTTGGGTTCGATCTGCCGGGTAGTCGATTGCGGCGGCTGCCATTCGACACGATTCACGCCCTGCCCGACCGACGGTTGCTCCGCCCCACCAAGGCTGCCCTCGACCTGCCCGGCGATATGCAGCGTACCGGCCATGACCCCGGTGGTCGGGTTCTGCAGCAATTTCGCCCAGGCCTTGTCGAAGGTGCTGCCCAGGCTGCTGCGAATCAGCGCTTCGCTGTCGGGCCGGTCGTTGGCCTGGATGATCGCGCGGATGCCCGCCACGCCGATCGAGATCACCCCGCCGACCAACTTGCCAGCCGCAGCCGCCACCGCACTGGCCGCTCCGCGCGGAGCCATTTCCGCCTCCATCCGCTGGCTGGCGCGTTTGGCCACGGGGGCCATGCCGGCGTCGGTCGAAGCGATGCCCTTGCTGCCGCCTTCGGTGTGGATCTTGTCGATCAGCGCGGCATACGCCGGCAAGGTGTTCAGCGGCTCGGTGCTGATGACCTGATACAGCGAAGCATCCCGCGCCGGCGGCGGGCCCAGGGCGATGGCCGGAACCTTCTGCAGCCGTCCGTTGAGTTGTGCAACCGGCACGCCATAACGCTGGGCGATGAGCGGCATCTGCCGGGCCATCAGTTGTGCATAGAACGCCGTGGCCTGACCGAGGATCGCGTCCGGATCAATCTCCACCGCGACCGGTGCCAGCACTCTTTCCTGATATTGCTCAAGCAGATAGCTCGCCAGGCGCTTGGCCGAAGCGTCCTGTTCGCCGCCGGCACTGATGGTGTACCAACTGACTTTCATCGACAGCCATTCCTGGGTCCAGTAGCTGCTGAACCACGGAATGAAATTTTCTTCAGTTTGCTGATAGACGCGAGTGCGCCAATGTTCCATCGAGCCACGGGCAAATACTTTGACTTGCTCGGTGGATTGCTGCGAGGCGCTGACGATGTCGCGGTCGATCTGCTGCCAGGTGGCGGGCGACACCACCACGGTCGACGGCGCCACCGGGGCCCGGGCCGAGGTGGCGCAGCCAGCCAGCAGACACAGTGCGGCGACGACCAGCGCACGCAGGTTCACGGTGGTGAAGTCCTTGAGTGGAGGGAGACAGCATTGAGTATAGGTGTGTCAGTTTCCGAGGATGTTGGCTGTACCGACGCCATCGCTGGCAAGCCAGCTCCCACAGAGATCTTCAGTGAATATGAATCCAATGAACATCCGAAAACCCGTGGGAGCTGGCTTGGCAGCTCCATGGAGATTTTCAGTGGCCATAAATCCAATGAACAGCCGAAAACCTGTGGGAGCTGGCTTGCCAGCGATGAGGCCCGTCAATCCACCCCACCTCTCAACCATCAACGCCGTCGATATTCACCATCGCCACGATTGCCTTCCGCCCGCCGCCCGGCGAAGGCACGATTCACCCATCCGAGACGCAACGAGGAGTACCCATCATGATTCGCACCATCACCCTCTCCGTGAGCTTCCCGGTGTTCGGCAGCAACTACTACGACCAGCAAGTCGTCTCGCGCAAGACCCAGGCGCTGCTGTTCAACGAAGATTTCGACGATGTGCTGATGCCCGCCGCGAGCAATCATTTCAGCAATGAAGTGGTCGGTATCAACGATCAGTTCCGCTTTCTGAGCGACATACTCGCCACCCATCTGCTGGATCTCGAGGCCACCGCGCCTGCGCATTCCAGCGTCCGGGCGAGCGCTCATTTTTAATCGGCGAGGGCGTTCCCGTTGCGGGAGCGCCCTTTTGATTTCTACTCAGTCATCGTCGCGATCACGATAGTAACGACGCCCGTCGCGACGACCATCGTCGCGGTCATCCCAACGCCGGTCATGGTCGTCATAGCGCCCGTGATCACGTTCGTAATGTCGTCCGTGGCGATGATCATCATCAAAGTCCGCCACACAGCCAGCCAGCAAAACAGCGGCGGATATTGTCAACAGCAAGGTTGTTGCACGCTTCATTCAAAACTTCCCTAACACCAAGGTCTTGACCACGGAACGGCTGTCACTGCCCACGCCTTCAGAACGCAGTGCGCGCAGCCGCTGATACGACCGGGTAAACGCACTTTGATTCACTGCCCGACCACGACCGTTGATCGGCCCGCCGCCGGCATCAGGGCAGCGGCGAAATGCCACCTATACTGCTGCTTAGCGACTTCCACGCAACGGATCTGCGCCTCGATAACAACAAGCAGAGGTGGACCATGGTCTGGCAGCAAATTTACGACCCATTCGGCAACCCGTTGATCTCCACGCTGATGGCTGCGGTGCCGGTGGTGGTGATGCTCGCAGCGCTGGCGTTCTTTCACGTCAAGGCGCATCTGGCCGCACTGTTGGCATTGGCTTCGGCCCTGCTCATCTCGATCTTCGCCTTCGGCATGCCGGCGAGCATGGCCGGCTCGGCGGCCTTGTTCGGTGCGGCCAATGGCTTGCTGCCGATCGGCTGGATCGTGCTCAACATCATCTTTCTGCACCGCCTGACCACCGAGAACGGCTCGTTCAAAGTGCTGCAGGATTCTCTGGCGCGGATCACCGATGACCGGCGTTTGCAGTTGCTGTTGATCGCGTTCTGCTTCGGTGCGTTTTTCGAAGGCGCGGCCGGGTTCGGTACGCCGGTGGCGGTGACCGGGGCGATTCTGATCGGCCTCGGTTTTTCGCCGTTGGCCGCCTCGGGACTAGCGCTGATTGCCAACACCGCCCCGGTGGCGTTCGGCGCGCTCGGCACGCCGATCATCACCCTGGCCAAAGTCACTGGACTGGATGAGATGGAGCTGTCGATGATGGTCGGTCGACAACTGCCGTTTTTCTCGGTGCTCGTGCCGTTCTGGCTGATCTGGGCGTTTGCCGGGTGGCGCAAGATGCTGGAGATCTGGCCGGCGATTCTGGTGGCCGGAGTCAGCTTCGCCGTGCCGCAATTCCTCGTGTCGAACTACCACGGGCCGATGCTGGTGGACGTGATCGCCGCGCTGATTTCCATGGCCTGTCTGACGTTGTTTCTGCGGGTCTGGAAACCGGCGACGGTGTACACCTCGGCCGCCCTGTCCGGGCGGGTCGACAACTCCCGGGTCGAGGAAGAAAAAGTCACCGCCAGCGCCGCCTTCAGCGATCAGGCGCGCCCAGCGGTGATGCGCGCGTGGATGCCGTGGATCATCCTCACCGTGTTCGTGTTTGCCTGGGGCACCCAGGGCTTCAAGAACATCTTCGACGTGCGCCCGGCGCTGGACCCGATAACCCATTCGGTGAAACTCGATGCGCAAGGCAAACCGCTGAATGAGGCCAACCCGATTTTCTCGCCGGCGCTGACCTTTACCACCCTGCACCTGCAAGTGCAGAAAGTCCCGCCGGTGGTGCCGGCGCCGAAAGCCGAAGAGGCGATCTACAAGTTCACCTGGTTCACCGCCACCGGCAGCGGCATTCTGCTCGCGGCGATTGTCGGCGGTTTGCTGATGGGCTATTCGATCCCGCAACTGATCAAGCAATACCTGCGCACGTTGTGGGTGGTGCGCTTTTCGTTGATCACCATTGCGGCGATGCTGGCGCTGGGGTTCCTCACGCGCTATTCCGGACTGGACGCCACCATGGGTCTGGCGTTTGCCGCGACCGGAGTGTTTTACCCGATGTTTGGCACCCTGCTCGGCTGGCTCGGCGTGGCATTGACTGGCTCGGACACAGCCTCGAACGTGCTGTTCGGCGGACTGCAACGGGTGACCTCGGAGCAGCTGGGCATCAGCCCGGTGCTGATGGCGGCGGCCAACAGTTCCGGCGGGGTCATGGGCAAAATGGTCGATGCGCAATCGATCGTGGTCGCCTCCACCGCCACCCGCTGGTATGGGCATGAGGGCGAAATTCTGCGCTACGTGTTCTTCCACTCGATCGTGCTGGCGGTGCTGGTGGGCGGGCTTGTCACCTTGCAGGCGTATGTGGCGCCGTTCACGCACATGGTGGTTGGCGGGCATTAATCACAATCCCTGTGGGAGCGGGCTTGCCCGCGATGGCGGTGTGTCATTCAAGCAATGCTGACTGACACGACCCCATCGCTGGCAAGCCAGCTCCCACAAGGTCAAGCGTCGCCCAGCTCATTAATGAATCCTGCGCATAACTCTATAGCGCAAATCCGCAAAAACCTTTTCCCCTCCACGCAGGTCATTCCAAGAACGAGACCGGCAAACATGCCGGCGCGCCCCTATGGGCCCTTCAATCCCTGCCGTCCTGATTAAGCCAGAGAGGAATCGAAGCATGACGATTTCCCGACGAAGATTCCTGATCCTCGGCGCGGTCACCGCCGCCGCGTTTGCAATGCCCCCCTTCATCAGCCTCAAGGCCTATGCGGCCACTCTGGAGCAGCCCGCCATGGCCAAACTGACGATCAACGTCAACGGTAAACCCCAAGCCCTTGAGGTCGACAACCGCACCACCCTGCTCGATGCCCTGCGCGAGCACCTGCACCTGACCGGCAGCAAAAAAGGCTGCGACCACGGCCAGTGCGGCGCCTGCACCGTCATCGCCGACGGCCGCCGGATCAACTCCTGCCTCACGCTTGCGGTGATGCACGAGGGCAGCGAGATCACCACCATCGAAGGCCTCGGCATGCCCGACAACCTGCACCCGATGCAGGCCGCGTTCATCAAGCACGACGGTTATCAATGCGGCTATTGCACGCCGGGGCAGATCTGTTCGGCGGTGGCGGTGCTCAAGGAAATCCGCGAGGGCATTCCCAGCCACGTCAGCCCGAGCCTGGCCGAAGCCCCGCAACTGATTGCCAGCGAATTCCAGGAGCGCATGAGCGGCAACATCTGCCGCTGCGGCGCCTACTCCAACATCATTGAAGCCATCACTGAAGTCGCGCAGGAGCCAGCATGAGAGCGTTCAATTACAGCCGCGCCGACTCCCCCGCCGCAGCCGCAACGCTGGCGGCGCAGGTCGAAGGCGCGAAGTTCATCGCCGGCGGCACCAACCTGCTGGACCTGATGAAACTCGACATCGAAACCCCGCTGCACCTGATCGACGTCAACCACCTGGGCCTCGATCAGATCGAAGCCACGCCTGAAGGCGGATTGCGCATCGGCGCGCTGGTGCGCAACACCGATCTGGCCGCCGACAGCCGCGTGCGCAAGGATTACGCTTTGCTCTCCCGCGCCCTGCTCGCCGGCGCTTCCGGGCAGTTGCGCAACATGGCGAGCACCGCCGGCAACCTGCTGCAACGCACCCGCTGCCCGTATTTCTATGACGTCAATCAGGCCTGCAACAAACGCCAGCCCGGCAGCGGCTGCGCGGCGATTGGCGGGGTCAGTCGGCAACTGGGACTGATCGGCGTCAGCGACGCGTGCATCGCCACCCACCCCAGCGACATGGCAATTGCCATGCGCGCCCTCGATGCGCAGATAGAAACGGTCAAACCCGATGGCAGTACGCGCAGCATTGCCATCGCCGATTTCCATCAACTCCCCGGCAACACGCCGAACATCGAAACCAGCCTCACACCCGGCGAGTTCATCACTTCGGTAACCCTGCCGGCCCCGGTCGGTGGCACGCACATTTACCACAAGGTGCGCGATCGCTCATCGTATGCCTTCGCGCTGGTGTCGGTCGGTCTGATCCTGCAAAAGGACGGCAGCGGCCGTGTGGCGGTCGGCGGTATTGCGCCGAAACCGTGGCGGGTCGAAGACGCCGACGCGCTGCTGCCCAAAGGCGCAAAAGCCGTCAGCGAACGCCTGCTCGACGGTGCCACGCCAACCCACGACAACCAATTCAAACTGACCCTGGTCGAGCGCACGCTCGGCTCGGTGTTGGCGCAAGCGAGGGATGAAGCATGAAGTTCGACACGCCCGCCACCACCAACCCGATCGACCAACTCAAGGTCGTCGGCAAACCCACCGACCGCATCGAAGGCCCGCTGAAAACCAGCGGTCAGGCGCCATATGCCTACGAGCAGCACGAGGCCGTGGCGAATCAGGCTTACGGTTTCATGGTCGGTTCGGCCATCGCCAAGGGCCGCATCAGCCACATTGATCTCGACGCTGCACAAGCGGCGCCCGGCGTGCTTGCAATCGTCACCGCCGCCAATGCCGGCAAACTCGGCAAGGGCAAATACAACTCGGCACCGCTGCTGGCCGGGCCCGAGGTGCAACACTATCACCAGGCCGTGGCGCTGGTGGTCGCCGAAACCTTCGAACAGGCCCGCGCTGCGGCGCAATTGGTCAAGGTCGATTACGTCGCGGCCAAAGGCGAGTTCGAGCTGGCCAACGTGCGCGACCTGGGTGTCGAAGACGACGAATTGCCCGACGTCACCCACGGCGATTTCGACAAGGCCTTCGCCGCCGCGCCGGTGCAGTTCGACCAGACCTACACCACCCCTGACCAGTCCCACGCGATGATGGAGCCGCACGCGACCCTGGCCGCGTGGAAAGGTGATCATCTGACCTTGTGGACCTCCAACCAGATGATCGCCTGGAGTGTCGGCGACGTCGCCACCACCCTTGGCCTGCCCAAGGAAAACGTGCGCCTGATCTCGCCGTACATTGGCGGCGGCTTCGGCGGCAAACTGTTCATTCGCGCCGACGCGATCCTGGCCGCCCTCGGTGCGCGCCTGGCCAACCGCCCGGTGAAACTCGCCCTCGCCCGCCCGCAAATAGCCAACAACACCACCCACCGCCCGGCCACGATTCAGCGCATTCGGATGGGCGCCACGGCGGACGGCAAGCTCAGCGCCATCGCTCACGAAGGCTGGTCGGGCAACCTCAAGGACGGCAAGGTCGAAGTCGCCGCGCAGCCGAGCCAGTTGCTTTATGCCGGAGAAAACCGCCGGGTGACCATGCGCCGGGCGCCGCTGGATCTGCCCGAAGGCAACTCCATGCGCGCGCCGGGTGAAGCGCCGGGGCTGATGGCGCTGGAAATCGCCATGGACGAGATGGCCGAGCAGCTCAAGCTCGATCCGGTGCAGTTCCGCATCCTCAATGACACGCAAGTCGATCCGGTGAAAACCGAGCGTCCGTTTTCCCAGCGCCGGCTGATCGAATGCCTGCAGACCGGCGCCGAGAAATTCGGCTGGAACCAGCGCAACGCCAAACCCGGCAGTCGTCGTGAGGGTCGCTGGCTGATCGGCATGGGCGTCGCCGCCGCGTTTCGCAACAACCTGCTGCTGAAATCCGGCGCCCGAGTGCGGCTGGAGCGCGACGGCAAGGTCACGGTGGAAACCGACATGACCGACATTGGCACCGGCAGCTACACCATCATTGCCCAGACCGCCGCCGAGATGATGGGCGTACCTCTGGCGGAGGTGACGGTGCATCTGGGCGATTCGAATTTCCCGGTGTCGTCCGGCTCCGGCGGCCAGTTCGGCGGCAATTGCTCGACTGCCGGGGTGTATGCCGCGTGCATGAAACTGCGCGAAGCGGTGGCGACGAAGCTGGGCATGAGCGGCAGCGACGTCGAGTTCACCGATGGTCAGGTGCGCGCTGGCGGCAAGGCGCTACCGCTGCGTGATGCGGCAAAAGATGGCGTGGTCGAAGCCGAGGACAGCATCGAGTTCGCCGACCTCGCCAAGCAGTATCAGCAATCGACTTTCGGCGCGCATTTCGTGGAGGTTGCGGTGGATGCAGCGACCGGCGAAGTCCGCGTGCGGCGCATGCTCGCGGTGTGCGCGGCGGGACGGATTCTCAACCCGAAAGCCGCGCGCAGCCAGGTGATCGGCGCGATGACCATGGGTGTCGGCGCCGCATTGATGGAAGAGCTGGCGGTGGACAAGCGGCTGGGCTTCTTCGTCAATCACGACCTGGCCGGATACGAGGTGCCGGTGCATGCCGACATCCCGCATCAGGAGGTGATTTTCCTCGACGAAACCGATCCGATTTCATCGCCGATGAAAGCCAAGGGCGTGGGTGAACTGGGGATTTGCGGCGTGAGTGCGGCGGTGGCCAATGCGATCTACAACGCCACCGGGGCGCGGGTGCGTGAGTATCCGATTACGCTGGACAAGATCCTCGATTCGTTGCCGGAGATGATCTGAGCAACCTGGAAAAGCCCCTCACCCTAACCCTCTCCCAAAGGGAGAGGGGACTGACCGAGTTGTCTTATGGGATGCGCCGACATGAGAGGTCGTGTCGATTATGGACTCAGCGTAGTGCTCACAGACATCCCCCAATCGGCCCCCTCTCCCTCCGGGAGAGGGCTGGGGTGAGGGAACCGCGTCACTCGGATCGCAAATACTGCTCAGCACTCACCTGCTCCATCCACTCCACCACTTCACCTTCCAGCACTTCGGCAATCGCAATGTGCGTCATCGCCGTGGTCGGCGCGGCGCCATGCCAGTGCTTCACCTGCGGTGCGATCCATACGGTATCACCGGGGCGGATCTCGCGAACCGGTTGCCCCCACTCCTGCACAAAACCTGAACCGGCAGTGACGATCAGCGTCTGACCCAACGGATGGGTGTGCCACGCCGTCCGCGCGCCCGGCTCGAAAGTCACCGTGGCGCCGCTGACACGCGCGGCATCGCTGCCCTTGAACGGCGCGTCAACGCGCACAGTGCCGGTGAACCAATCCGCCGGGCCTCGGGCCGAAGCTTGTGAGCCAGTCGGGGTGACAGTGACGCCTGAGATATGTGCATTCATCACAAGACTCCAAATCTGTAAGAGATCTCCCTGTAGGAGCTGCCGCAGGCTGCGATCTTTTGATGTTGGTTTTGAGGATCAAGATCAAAAGATCGCAGCCTTCGGCAGCTCCTACAAAGGAACTTGCGTCACTTTAGCGGGCCGTACTCTTCAGATAATCGACTAGAATTCGAAAAAACTTATGCAGGACACTCATTAATGCTTCGAGAAAACGCCAGTGACCTGCTCGCCTTCCTCGCTGTGGCCCGCGAGCGCAGTTTCACCAAAGCCGCTGCCAAACTGGGCGTTTCGCAATCGGCGCTCAGCCACACCATCCGCGCCCTCGAAGCGCGCCTTGGCCTGCGCCTGCTGACGCGCACCACCCGCAGCGTCTCGCCCACCGAAGCCGGCGAACATCTGCTGCAGACCATCGGCCCGCGTTTCGAAGAGATCGAATCTGAACTGGCGGCCCTGAGCAACCTGCGCGAAACCCCGGCGGGAAAGATCCGCATCAGTGCCACCGACCACTCGCTGAACTGGCTGCTGCGTCCGGTGTTCAAGGAATTCCTGCCCCAGTACCCGGACATCGCCGTTGAGGTGATCTGCGATTACGGTTTCGTCGACATCGCCGGGCTCGGTTTCGACGCCGGGGTGCGCCTGGGCGAAGACGTCGCGCAAGGCATGATCGCCACCCGCATCGGCCCGGACATGCGCATGGCGGTGGTCGGCTCGCCGGCCTATTTCGCCAAGCGCGAAAAGCCGCAAACGCCACGGGACCTGACCACCCACGCCTGCAACAACCTGCGTCTGCCGACCAACGGCGGGCTGTACACCTGGGAGTTCGAGAAGGACGGCGAAAGCCTCAAGGTTCGGGTATCCGGGCAAGTCACCCTGAACGGCGTCTACCCGCTGCTCGACGCCGCACTGGACGGTTTTGGCCTGAGCTACATCCCGGAAAATATCGTCGCGCCGTATCTCGCCGACGGGCGTCTGCTGCAAGTGCTGGCGGACTGGTGCCCGACCTTCGCCGGTTACCACCTGTACTACCCGAGCCGGCGGCAGGCAGCGCCGGCGTTTGCGTTGTTGGTGGAGGCTTTGCGGTATCGCGGGTGAAAAACCTGCCGGAACCTATCATTTTTTATAGCAACCCGCCGCCCCCCATTGGGCTTTCGCCTTTTTGTTCGCGGCCTCCAGAGAGCTGGCGGTGACAGTAGTATTTTGCCCGCGCTGCATTCCAAGACAGATGTATTCGGCACTCGCGGCGTAAGCGCCCAATGACATCAACAGAAAGCATACCGCAACGCAACCGACGAGCCTGTTGGCTGAAGCGTTCATGATCTGCCTGCTTTATTCAAGCCAGTGAATCTGCATGATCATGTGCTGGGGTCGCCCTTCCAACTGTCAGACCTGACAGTCTTTCAGACGCGTTCGCGATAAAGCTGCACGTTAAATCCTTCATCTGTCACAGATGGATCAGCCCAGCAGCGCAATCAACTGATGCCGCTGCGCATCGGTGAGCATCGGCCCGAATCCGGCACCGGCGTTGTCGGCCATGTAGCGCGGATTGCCAGTGCCGGGAATCACACAGGTGACCGCCGGGTGCGACAGCAGAAATTTCAGCGCCAGTTGCGGCCAACTGTTGACCTGCACGTCCGAGACCCACGCCGGCAGCGGCTTGCCCTTGATCCGCGCGAGCAACCCGCCGCCGCCGAACGGTCGATTGCAGATCACCGCCACTCCGCGCTCGCGGCACAGCGGCAGAATGCGTTTTTCCACGCCACGGTCGTCGAGGGCGTAGTTGATCTGCAAAAAGTCGAGCTGTTCGGCCTTGAGTACAGCTTCGACTTCATCGTAGGCCGACGGCGTGTAATGGGTGATGCCGATGTAGCGGATGCGGCCCTGGGCTTTCCACTCGCGCAGGGTTGGCAGATGGGTTTGCCAGTCCAGCAGGTTGTGGATCTGCATCAGGTCGATGCGCTCGGTACGCAGCAGGCTGAAGGATTTTTCCATCTGCGCAATGCCCTCCTCGCGCCCGCGTGTCCACACCTTGGTCGCCAGAAAGGCCGGCGAGCGCGGTTCGTGGATCGACAACAACTCGCCAGTGGTTTGCTCGGCGCGGCCGTACATCGGTGAGCTGTCGATCAGCGTGCCGCCCTTTTTGAACAGCTCGTCGAGCACTGCCGGCAATTGCTTGTAGGCGGTGTCGCCGGGCGCGACGTCGAAGCCGCGATACGTGCCCAGGCCCACCATGGGCAGCCGCTCGGAGCTTGAAGGGATGGCGCGGGTCTGCATGGTCTGGTCTCCTGCCTGGCTCGGCGAAATGGCAGTCGGCGACGTGGCGGTGGCCAGCGCCCGGTCGAAGGTGAAGACCGCCGAAACCCCGGCAGCCAGCGTGAGCAATCGGCGACGGGAGCAACCCTCAGTGTGGCTCATGCTGGTTCCCCTGCTGCGTGAATCTGTTGCACGTTGTGTGCGACGCCTGCCCGTCCGCTGCGCTGGACTACACTGCGACAGCGAACACCCGCGCCCCGTTAAAGTTAGCCGAATGTCCAGAAAGCTGATGTCACTCGTCGCCTTGCTCATCGCCCTCTACCTGCTGCTGTGCGCAGCGCTGTTCATTTTTCAGCGCTCGCTGATCTACTTTCCCCAATCCGGCAGCGCCGTCACCGCGCCGGATTCCCGGATGAAACTGGCGATGCCGGATACCGATGTCTGGGTGACCGTTCGCGAGCATGCCGGGCCGAAGGCGCTGATCTACTTCGGCGGCAATGCCGAAGACGTGTCGCGCAATCTGCCGTCGTTCAGTGAAGCCTTTCCCGACTACGCGGTGTTTTTGCTCAACTATCGGGGGTTCGGCGGCAGCGGTGGCTCACCCTCCGAAGAGGCGATTGCCGAAGATGCGCTGGCGTTGTTCGATCAGGTGTACGCCAGCCATCCGCAGATCACCGTGATCGGACGCAGCCTGGGATCGGGGGTGGCGGTGCGATTGGCCAGTCAGCGCCCGGCGACACAGTTGATTCTGGTGACGCCGTACAACAGCCTCGAAGAACTCGCCGTCCGGCAATACCCGTGGGTGCCGGTGAAGTGGCTGCTCCGGGATCGTTTCGAATCGGGCCGCTACGCCGCGCACATTCGCGTGCCGACGTTGCTGCTGGCGGCCAGCGATGACCAGGTGATTCCACGGGCCAGCACACAGCGGCTGCTGGAGAGTTTCCCCAAAGGCGTAGCGACCCTGCGGGTGGTGCCGGATTCGGGGCACAACTCGATTTCCGAGCGGGTGCAGTATCTGCGGTGGATGCAGGAAGTGCTTCATCGCTGATGGCTGTTTATTGCATTGTCTGGACTGGCCCCTTCGCGAGCAGGCTCGCTCCCACAGAGGTACGCATTGCAAAGGTGGAAGCGAGCCTGCTCGCGAAGACGCCAGTGCAGACAACCCCAATCCAGGATTGCCCTGCCCTCCTTTTGAAAATGCGATCCCCTGTGGGAGCGAGCTTGCTCGCGAAGGCGTCAGTGCAGACAACACAAAATCCGGCTCGCCTGCCCCGCATCAGCCCCGCAAAAAAAGCCAGGTGGCCAGCATGAACCAAGTCCGAAAAGCCCAGTCCTAGTGGCGCCGCAATTCGCGACTGCCCACTTCAGCACTGTCCTTTTCCCAGAGCCTGCCGTCCCATGCGCCATGCCGTTCGCTCATCACGCTTCGTTTCGCTGTGCCTGCTGATCCTTGCCCCACTGTTCACCGAGACTGCCCACGCCAGCGAAGAACGGCAACTGGTAGCGGCCATCAACGACTACCGCGCTCACCCGCAACGCTGCGAACGCCGCCCGGTCCAGCGCCTGGCACCACTGGCGCTGAAATCGAATCTGGCACTGCCGATCGGCTATGGCTACGGCGGTGGCTTGCGGGAGACCTTGAAGTCCTCGGGGTATTCGGCGGTGGCAGTGCGCAGTATCCGCATTATCGGCGCCGGGGATGCCGCGGAAGCCTTTGAACAGTTGCAAAACAGCCATTGCACCGCGCTGCTTGACGCCCAGTACGCCGACATCGGCGTCAGCCGCTCCCGTGGTGAATGGCAAGTGGTGCTGGCGCAACCGGTGCTCGACAGCCGTGTCGGTGACAACCGCAGCGTCGGCAAAGCCTTGCTCGCCGAGGTCAACGCCGCCCGCGCACGCCCACGGATGTGCGGACGCCAACGCTTCGCCGCCGCCCGTCCGCTGAGCTGGAATCCCGCGCTGGGTGCCGCCGCACAAGGGCACAGCAAGGCCATGGCCTACGGCAACTATTTCGCCCACCGCGACCCAGACGGCGACCTCCCGGCGGATCGCGCCCGGGCGGCGGGTTATCGGGGGCGGCAGATCGGCGAAAACATCGCCGCCGGGCAGAGTTCGCCGAGCAAGGCGATGGCTGGATGGCTGGCCAGCCCCGGGCATTGCGCCAACCTGATGAACCCGATATTCACCCAGGTCGGCGCCGGGTTTGCCAGTGAGGCGCGCAGTGATGAAGGCGTGTACTGGACGATGGTGTTTGGTGCGCCTTGACTTTTGGGGTTGATGCGGCTGGCCCCTTCGCGAGCAAGCTCGCTCCCACATGGGTTCAGCGTAAACCGGACCCAATGTGGGGGCGGGCTTGCTCGCGAAGGGGTCGGTACGGACAACATCAATCACTCGGGCCGCCGCACTATTTGTAATCGGAAAAGTATGAAATCGAGACCTTCGCCGGATCTCAAACAAGCAATCCGGCGCTCTTCAGCAGCTCATGCAATCCCTTTGGAACCAATGGTCCGTGCTCGCTGAAACTTGCACTGTCATGCCAGCGGATGATGAAGGGAGCCCCGTCGCTTTCATGGCCATGAATTTGCGCACGTTCATACGTGCCAGGATCGGCAAACGTCGCATCGTAGACCTGGACAATCTCATGCCCCGGTTTGCCGTTGTAGACGAACAGACTTTCAAGTGTGCCGAGCAGTCGTAAGTCGGTCACGGACAGGCCCAGCTCCTCCTGGACTTCACGCACAATAGCCTCGGCACTGGTCTCGCCGAATTCGATACCACCGCCAACAGGCCGAAAACAGATTTGCTGGCTGACCGGGTCACGAAATTCGTTGACCAGAATTTTGCCGTTATGGTGAAAAACACAGATTGCGAGCGCGCGAATACGTCGTTCGTCCATGGGATGAGGTCCGTTTACAGATGTGAGGCGCAGAATTTAACCACGATTCGCGCTGCACATCTGTGGACGCCTAATGCAGCAGGCCACCTCAGACCGGAGAAATCGTCGCGAGCATTCCGATCAGAATGGTCAACGTCAAAAACCCACCCAGGAAAATCGCCATCTTGTTCATGCTGCTCTCCTCAATACCGAGCTTGCGGTGCACCGGGCGCTTCGGGATGAAGGACTGCCGCAGGTGACCGGACTGCAGGGCCATTTTGATCGCCTGACTGAACCGGAAACAGAGGCAGATCCAACAGAAAAATACGGATCAGATGCCCATCTGATCCGCTCTGCCCATAGCCCGGCATTCAGATCGGCACACGAAGGTTCGTAATCCGCCGCTTTGAACTAGAGTGATTGCCGTCGCGCGAAGAACAACAACAATTCCAGGAGTGGTCAATGTCCGAACTGAACCTGCAACCCAACGCCGCCGAATCCCTGAAATGCTGGCACGAGATGATCCGCACCGGCAATCTCAAGGCTCTGCCTGAACTGCTTGATCCAAATGCGGTGTTCCGCTCGCCCATGGCCCACTCGCCCTACCCCGGCGCGCCCGTGGTGACGATGATCCTCAACACCGTGTTCGACGTGTTTGAAGATTTCAGATACCACCGTGAACTGGCGACTGCCGATGGCTTGAATGTGGTGCTGGAGTTCAGTGCCAGGGTGGGGACGAAAGAGCTGAAGGGGATCGACATGATTCGCTTTGATGAGAGCGGGAAGATTGTCGAATTCGAGGTGATGGTGCGGCCGTTGAGCGGCTTGCAGGCGTTGGGTGAAGAGATGGGCCGACGGTTGGGAGCTTATTTGGCATCAAAGAAGTCAAGCTGATCCGTTTCGCTTTGGACATAAGCCCAAGTCAGCATGACTAAAATAGTTAACATAAAAATCCATAAAAAAAATTCGAACAACCTTTTTTCACAAGTATCAAGGATGGACCGGTGCATGGCGTATTGATACTATTTGCAGCCAATTTTTATCGAATACAACCGCAAAAAAATAGCGACTCGACACCTCAACATTCATAAAGGAATACTGAATTTGCAACCTAAAGGTAGCTTCATCCGAAAATTCTCCATGTTGGCAATGATATTGGGCTCACTTGCAGCTTGTACGTCTGAGCCTGCTACCAGCCCCAGCGGCATGGCAAAGTGTGCCGCAGGAGAAAACGGCAACGGTGGAATTTACCGCCCGGAAACAGCGCGCTGCGAGAGCGGCAAGATTGTCCAGAATGGCTTTAATTACTGCAAAAAAGGCGTAAATGGAAATGGCGGGGTCTACCGTCCAGAGTCAGCCAACTGTGAAGATGGCATAACAGTGGAAAACGGCTTCGAATATTGTAAGAAAGGAAGTAGTGGCGGCGGCGGCAAATACAATCCATCCACAATGAAATGCACCGACGGCAAAATTTATTAAACGACGTCCAAAAAAGATATATCGTCTTTAATCGTCGTAAATAGACATCAGCACAAATTCGCTTGCTGGCAGCATTCATAAAAAAGCCCACTGACCATTACCGGTTCAGTGGGCTTTTGCGTATCTGGCGTCTAGTTACAGCGCCATGTCACGTGCAGCATTTTCCTTCGGTGCTTCAGCTTTTTCAGCTGCAGGTGCGGCCGGAGCAGCAGCCTGACCAATCACCGGAGGGGTTGGCAGTTCGAGGATCTTGGCGGTGTATGCCCACTCTTGTACCACTTTGGCCGGATCGTTGTTCAGCTGAGTGCCGTAGCTTGGCACGATCTGGTGCAGCTTGGCTTGCCACTCAGGGGTGGCGACTTTGTCTTTGAAGACTTTCTGCAGCACGCTCAGCATGATCGGTGCAGCGGTCGACGCGCCTGGCGATGCGCCCAGCAGGCCGGCGATGGAGCCGTCTTGTGCAGCAACGATTTCGGTGCCCAGTTTCAGCACGCCGCCAGCGGCTTCATCACGCTTGATGATTTGCACGCGCTGGCCGGCTTGCCACAGGCGCCAGTCTTCGGCTTTGGCGTTCGGGAAGTATTCCTTCAGCGCGTTCATGCGGTCTTCATCCGACAGCATCAGTTGACCGGCCAGGTACTCGACCAGCGGGTATTCCTTGATGCCGACCTTGGTCATCGGCCAGATGTTGTGGGTGGTGGTGCTGGTCAGCAGGTCCAGGTACGAGCCTTCTTTGAGGAACTTGGTGCTGAAGGTCGCGAATGGGCCAAACAGGATGACGCGCTTCCCGTCCAGAACACGTGTGTCCAGGTGCGGAACCGACATCGGTGGTGCGCCAACCGAAGCCTTACCGTAGGCCTTGGCCAGGTGTTGCTCGGCGATGGCCGGGTTATCGGTCACCAGGAACGAGCCGCCGACCGGGAAGCCCGCGTATTCCTTGGCTTCAGGAATGCCCGACTTCTGCAGCAGGTGCAGAGCGCCGCCACCCGCGCCGATGAACACGAACTTGGCGTCGGTTTCGGTCTTGGTGCCGTCTTTCAGGTTTTTGTAGCTGACGCGCCAGGTGCCGTCGGCGTTCTTGGTGATGTCTTCGACTTCACTCGACAGCTTCAGGTCGAAGTTAGGCTTGGTCTGCAGGTAACCGGCGAACTGGCGGGTGATTTCGCCGAAGTTCATGTCGGTACCCAGCGGGCTCCAGGTGGCCGCGATTTTCTGATTCGGGTCACGCCCTTCCATCATCAGCGGAACCCACTTCTTGATCACAGCCGGGTCTTCGGAGTACTGCATGCCGGCGAACAGCGGGCTCGCTTGCAGGGCTTCGTAGCGCTTTTTCAAGAACTTGATGTTGTCATCACCCCACACGAAGCTCATGTGCGGCGTGGTGTTGATGAACGAGCGCGGGTTCTTCAGAACGCCTTGCTGAACCTGCCAGGCCCAGAACTGACGGGAGACCTGGAACGCTTCGTTGATCTCGACGGCTTTCGGGATCGTCACGTTGCCTTTGTCATCTTCCGGGGTGTAGTTCAGCTCAGCCAGGGCGGAGTGACCAGTACCGGCGTTGTTCCAGCCGTTGGAGCTTTCCAGGGCGACGCCATCGAGACGTTCGACCATTTCCATCGACCAGCTCGGCTCCAGCTCATTGATCCACACACCCAGGGTGGTGCTCATGATGCCGCCGCCGATCAGCAGAACGTCGACTTTCTTTGCTTCTGCAGCATTGGCGGACGACATCCCCATCGCCAAAGCCAGCCCGAGCAAGGCTGTGTTCACTTTCTTAAACATCCGTTGCACCTATGATAAAACGCCTTCCGCCCGCCGCTGTTATCTGTATGCGATCCGCTTTGATGACGCTCAGGCTCGCGTCGCAGATTCCGGCACACTTCAATTTTGACGGGTGGGCACACAAGGCCGACGTACCGCATCGACCTCAGTTAATGTCCCTTCTGAACTGACTTCTTATCATTATTGGCTTCAGCTACTTGAGCGACAGGGATTCCGTCAGCCCGCCCCAAAGGCAGGCAAACCGAATAAGGTCAAACCAAGTTGGCGCGAAGAATATCACGTCAGGGCAAACCCGCGCGTCTGTTCCCGACTTGAGAGTCTTTTTCCGCTGTGGGCGTTATCGGCCGATATGGGCTGAACATGATCCCGAAACCTGTGGTGGCTGGGCTGGCCCCATCGCGAGCAGGCTCGCTCCTACAAGGAATGGGCTGCTCGCGATGGCGGCGTTACAACCGAAACCGATCCACCGACAACGCCAACGCCCCCGCCAGACTCGACAGTTCATCGGTGGTATTGGCCGTCTGCCCGATCACTTTACTGTTGCCCTCGGACATCCCGGCGATCATTTCCACCTGATGGGCGATTTCGTTGCTGGCATGACTTTGCTCGCCGATGGTGCGGGTGATGTCATTGACCAGTTGCGTGGTGCTGAGGGTGGCGTCGAGGATTTCGCGAATCGCCCGTTCGACTTCAGCCGTGACCGCCATGCCCTTGTCGACCTGGGCCACGCCGGCCTCCATGCTGCTGACCGCCTCGCGGGTGCTGTGCTGGATGCGTGCGACCATCGCAGCGATTTCCTGGGTTGAGGCACTGGTGCGTGCCGCCAGGCTGCGCACTTCGTCGGCAACCACGGCAAAGCCCCTGCCCTGCTCGCCGGCCCGCGCTGCCTCGATGGCGGCGTTGAGTGCCAGCAGGTTGGTCTGGTCGGCGATGCTCTTGATCACCTGAATGATGTTGAAGATGCCTTCGGATTCCTGATCCAGCGTACGGATCACCTGCGCCGACTGTTGCGCCGAGCGAGCGATGTCGTCCATGTCGCTGACCACCTGATGGATCACCTGCCCGCCGCTCTTGGCCAGCGACTCGGCCTGATTGGCCATGCCCAGCGCGCGTTCGGCATGACGAGTGATTTCCTCGATGCTGGCGGTCATCTGGCTCGCGGCGGCGGCCATGGTGCCGGCCGCGGCGCTTTGCTGTTGACTGCTGTCAGCGACCTGATGGCAGCCGTGGCTCAACTGCTCGCTCATGCCGCTGACGCCATGGGCGTTGCGCCGAACGACGTCGATCATGTTGCGCAGGTCGCGCTGCATGGTCGCCAGACTGCGGATCAGCGTACTGGCCTCGTCCTTGCCGGTCGGCTCGCTGATCGGTTCGCTGAGGTTGCCGTGGGCAATGCTCTGCGCGATCTGGTTAGCGGATTTCAGCGGCCCCATGATGCTGCGGGTCACCCAACGCCCTTGCCCCAATAACAGCAACAGACTGGCGAGCAACACCACACCGAGGGCGATGTTGGCGTTGCGAATAGCGCTTTCAGTGGCCTGGCTGGTGTCACGGGTGTTGCTTTCGATCAGTTCGCTGAGGGCCGCCATCTGCTCTTCGAGCTGACTGAAGGCCGCATTGAACGTGCCCAGCTCCCGTTGCGCGCTGTCCGGGTTGTCCAGTGCCAGGCCGACAATGCGCTCGGCCGCTGCAATGTAGGTGTCCAGGCTGGGTTTTATGTGTTCCAGCGCAGACTTGATCGTCGGGTTGACCGGCAATTTGAGGTTTTCTTCCAGCACTTCGCGAAAATGCGTGGCGTGCTCGTTGATCGAGTCCCGCACCTCTGCGGCCGTGCCGGTACTTTTGCCCAGGCCGACCAGCATCGCCGAGTACACGTCGGCCCGCAGCGCGTCGTGCATCATGTCGGCTTCCATGTGATTGCGCAGCGCGGTCATGCTCACCGCGTTGTCGTTCACCGCTGCGGACATGCGCGTATTCCCCACATAGCTGACCAGACTCACGATCAGCGCCGTCAACAGACTGGTGGCAATCAGCAGCAGCAAACGCAATTTGATCGACACGGTGGGTTCCTCCCCTGAGGCGCGCCGGAATGCGCCTTTCAGGATTTCAGTTAAGCTTATTTGTGCAGATGTGCCGCTTCAGAGCGTTTCAGCAAGTATCCGCGTGTTCGAACGGAACTCCGGCAAAGGTCGCACCTCTGAGATTATGTAGTCCTTCCTTTTTGCTTCGCGCTTGTGGAGGAACATCGTCATGCGCAAGTTAGTGCTCATTTCTTCTCTCCTGCTCTGCCTCCCTGTCGGCTCGGCGCTGGCCCGTGTCGACGCCGGCGATGTCGCCACCTCGGCGGGCGTTTCCGCGTCGCTGTACTCGACCTTCAAGGATCACAAAATGGTGATCCCGGCGCGCGACGACCTGTCAGCGTTCGTCGCCAGCGGCGGGGCCATCCGTGGGGTTTATCTTGAGTCGGTACTGCAACAGGTGCGGCACGACAACCCCGGCCTCAATGCCAGCGATGAAGACCTCGCCAACGCGATTCTGGTGCATTACGAAGGCCTGAATCAGTAGTTGCCAGGGACGCAGCGGCCGATGGACGGCAGCTGAGGGCGCATAGGCAAAACCGTCTGACGGCCTCTATGATGGAGGCCATGACGACTCTTGCGCCTCCTGCGCCTTTGCGCTCACCCTGCCCGCCCGGCGCCTGCGATTGCGGGCGCGACGCGTTGCTGGAAGCGCCGGGCACGGATCTGCGCATTCTGCGCCTGACCCGCGAGCAGGAAAAAATTCTCCTCGCACGCCTGGAACAACTTAAAGACCTTGCGGACTTGCGGCATCTGCAAAAGCGCATGCACGAACAGTTGGGCCTGCGGGTGGAAATCTCCCCGGGCTTTCATGAAGTGCGCAGCATGCTCGGCATCGAGATTCAGATCGAGGCGCTGCCGGGACTGTGCCGCAAGACCCGCAAGTCAATCCCGGCGGCGATTCGTCGGGGCTTGAACAACCGCCCCGAAATCGCTTTCGAGCTGCTCAACGCTCACGACTTGCTGCGCGACACCTGATCATTTTTTCATGCCAACCCGCTTGCGCATCTCGGCGGTGATGCTCTGGCGGGTTTTCTTCAGGTCGGCCCACGGCTCATCGCCGACTTCGTTCAGACGCTCATGGACATTGCTGATGTTCCACTGATTGCCACCCTTGATCTCCCCCACTTCTTCGCGAAACAGCGGTACCGACACCGGCAGTCCCTCACGGGTGCGCGCCGCGTAGGCACAAATGGTGGTGGCGCCCAGGCCGTTACGCAGGTAGTCGATGAAGATCCGCCCGACACGATTTTTCGGCCCGGACACCGCGGAAAAGCGTTCCGGCAACAGCTTGGCCATGTGACTGACGATCGCGTGACTGAAATCCTTGACCTCGTCCCAGCAATGCTTGCGGGTCAACGGCACCACCAGGTGAATGCCTTTGCCGCCGCTGGTCTTGAGAAAGGCCTTGAGCCCCAGTTCATCCAGCACGGTGAGGGTCAGCGCAGTGGCTTCGACCATGCTTTTCCACGGCAGCGCGGGATCCGGGTCGAGATCAAGGACGAAGCGATCAGGCTTGTCCAGATCGATCGTGGTGGCGTTCCACGTGTGCAATTCGACCGTGCTCATCTGCACCGCGCCGATCAGTGCTTCGGCATTGTTGATCAGCATCACCGGTTGGCCGGTGACGTCCTTGTCCAGCGTGGTGATGCCGGGAATCGCCAGGCGCTCGGCGTTTTTCTGAAAGAACAGTTCGCCGGCAATGCCGTCCGGCGCCCGCACCAGCGCAACCGGGCGATCCTTGAGCTGCGGCAGAATCCACTCGGCGACGCTGGCGTAATACTCGGCCAGTTGCATCTTGGTGGTGCCGCTGACCGCATCGATCACCCGATCAGGGTGAGTGATGCGCACTTTGCCGCTGGCCAGCCCCAGCTGGGACGGCGCCGGTTCGGCTTTCTTCGGCTCAGCAGCTTTCTTTGATTCTGCAGCTTTCTTCGACGAAGCAGTTGTCTTCGACGGGGTGGCTTTCGCTGAAGTCTTCACGGGTTTCGCGCGCTCCTCGGTAATCGACCTGGCCGGTTTGTCATTGCGCAGACCATGGAACACGGCGTGACGTACCGAACCGTCCTTGGTCATTTCGGCGAACGCCACTTCTGCCAACAGATTCGGTTTGAGCCAGTGCACGCCCTTGGCCTCGAAGCCGCTCGGTGGATTGACCACCGCCGCCTTCTTGACCTGCAACGGCTTGAGCTGGGCCAGGATGCTTTTCAGTGTGGTTTCGTTAAAACCGGTGCCGACCTTGCCGGCATAGCGCAGCTCGCCACTGTCGCGATCGTGCAGGCCCAACAACAGCGCGCCGAAGGCACTGCGCGCGCCTTTCGGATCGGTATAGCCGACGACCACAAATTCCTGCCGATGCTTGCACTTGAGCTTGATCCAGTCGCTGCTGCGTCGCGACACGTAAGGCGAGCCGAGACGTTTGCCGATCAACCCTTCCATCTGCATCTGGCAGGCGCTGTTGAGCAGTGCGTCCGCCGTTTCATCGAAAGCTTCGGAGAAGCGCAGCAACGGCTGCTCATGCCCGCCGAGTACCGTGGACAACGCCGCGCGACGCTCCTCGACCGGCACTTCGCGCAGGTCGACACCGTTGAGGTACGGCATGTCGAACAGGTAGTACATGATGCTGGCGCTGCGCCCGGCTTCGAAGGCGTTTTGCAGCGCCTGAAAGTCCGGTACACCCTGCTCGTTGGTGACAACCACTTCGCCGTCCAGCCATGCGGATTCGAGGCCCAGCTCAGCGAGGGCTTGCGCCTGTTGCGGCAGCTTGTGCGTCCAGTCGTGACCGTTGCGGGTGAACAGTTGCACCTGATCGTGATCGATGCGCGCCATGATCCGGTAGCCATCGAACTTGATCTCGTAGCTCCACTGCCCTCCCGGTGCGCTGTCGACCAGCGTCGCCAGTTCCGGCTTGAGCTGCGCCGGTAGTTTGGCCTTGCGCGCACCGGTGAGCGTCCCGGACGCCGCTTTGCGCGGTTTGGCCGGGGCCTTTTTCACCGGCTTGACTTGCTCGGCGGCGAGCTTGGGTTTGCTGATCAGGGTGCGTTCGCTGAGCACGCTGTGCGGCTCGGCGCTGAGCACATCGTAGTCGTCTTGCGCGCGCGCGGCGCTGTCCTGATGTTTGATCAGAAACCAGTTTTCCTTCTTGCCCGGCATGTGCGTGCGCACAAGATTCCAGATGCCGGACAGCTTCTCACCCTGCAGCTCGAACTTGAGTTTGCCCTTGGCGTAAGCCTTGGCCGGATCCTCCTGCGGAATCCACACGCCACGATCCCAGACGATCACATCGCCGGCGCCGTAATGCCCTTCGGGAATGCTGCCCTCGAACGTCGCGTAATCCAGCGGATGATCTTCGACGTGCACCGCCAGGCGCTTGACCTTGGGGTCGAGCGACGGCCCCTTGGGCACCGCCCAGCTCTTCAGCGCACCATCGAGTTCGAGGCGAAAGTCGTAATGCAGGTGCGAAGCGTCGTGCTTCTGGATGCAAAACTGCAGCGCATGCTCAGTGGCCTTGCTGCGGCCACGGCGCCTGACCGCGGCCGGTTCCGACGTCGCGGAAAAGTCACGCATGCGGTTGTAGTCGTCAAGGTTCCTGGTCATGGCGCACCTGCCTTGTGTCAGCCAATGCGGGTCACGGTCAGCGCGACCACGGCGATCCGGTCCACGCGCTGGTAACCGGGGTTCAACAACTCTTCACCGAACACGTCGGGATCCAACTCGCGATAGGTCCAGCCGAATCGTGTCGAATCCAGTCGTGGCACCACGGTGTCGAAAAACGGATCGCGGCCATCGACCATCGCCACGCCGGTGTAGAGCAGCAACGAGCCACCGGGCGCCAGCCGATTGAGCGCCTGCTCGACGATGCGCAGCGACAGCCCGGCACCGAGCGAGCCACCGCCGTGCCGATAGGCACGACCGGCCGGGTCTGCCATGTACGGCGGGTTGGCGACAATCAGGTCGAAATTGCCTTCGGTGCACTGCAGTACATCACTGGCCTGCACCTCGACATTCGCGACCTCCGCCAATGCCGCATTGATCGCGGTCAGGCGCAGCGCGGCGGGATTGATGTCCACCGCCAGCACCTGCGCTTCACGCCGTGCGCGGGCAATCAGGATGGCGCCGACGCCGGCACCGCAGCCGATATCCACCGCGCGTTGAATCGGCGCGAAGCTCTGTTGCAGATGCGCGTGAATCAGCTGCGCGAAACGATAAGTATCCGGGCCGAAAAACACCGAATCAGCGGCATCGGTGGGAAAGCCGGAATGCACGAACAACAGGTCATCCAGGCTCGACCAGCGCACCCGGCTCTTCAAGCGGCCGTCGTAGACGTCAATCACTTGTGCATCCTGCAACTGCCGCTGTTCATCGGCGGACAGCAACCCCGGTTCAAACGGGCGCGACCAGCCGAACACGTCGCGCAGGGTATCGGCCACCTGCCCTTCGTCACGCTGGTTGACGCGCTGATGGGTCAGGGGCGTCGGCGTGATGAAACGGTAGCCGTCGGCCTGCAAGCGCCGGCCGAGCTGCAGCAGCGTCAGGTCATCGGCGGACAGTTGTTCTTCCTGATTCATGGAGATTTCCTTAGCGCAGACTGGATTTGAGTTCGATGAAGCGACGCGTCGCCAGCAGCCCCGCCGGGTGGGCATGGCGGGCCGGCGCCAGCCACGGGATCAGCGTCGCCATTTGCGCGTGTCCGTCCTGACCTTGCAGGGCAGACATCAGGCGCTGCACATCGGGATCGTGTTCAGGCACGGCGGCGTCCGGGGTGGCGACCTGACGGCTGCGCCGTGGTGCTTTGCGTTGCTCGGCCGGTGTCCAGTCACCCGCGATCCAATCGTGCAGCAGCTGCTTTTCATACGGACTGAACACGCCGAACATCGCCGCACCGTCGCCATCGATCAACTGCCAGAAACGGCTGGCTTGTGGATCTTCGTTGCGTTTGATCCAGCCCTTGTCCTGCATCGCCTGCAGGAAACCAGGCAATTGTTCGGGAGTGGCCAGCCACTGATTGACGGTTTTGCCTTCGAAGCGGCAGTAGTCGGAGTGCATGTGCTGACCGAACGGGCGCTTGCGTTCAAGCATCGCCAGCACTTCCTGCTCCAGGTCAAAACCCTCGATGATCGCGCGACTGCCCTGCCCCAGGTCGTTGAGTCGATAGCCCAGCGAAACACGGCGCAGGAATTCGTCGCGATCAGCTTCCAGTGGCAACAGGTCGAGCACCGACTGCACGGCTTTTTGCGCATGGCCGGTGCTGGCGTTATCGATGGTCACATGCAGGGTGAAGTAGTACGGATCGATGCCCAGCTCGCTGAGTTCATAGGCACTGATCAGCAAGTGCAGCGGCAATTGTTCGTAGCCGAGGTTGTAGCCGATCACCTCCGGCAACAAGCTTTCGCCACAGGCGCCGAGCGCCAGTTGCAGCGCGCCTTGCAAATAGCGCTCGTCAGCGATGGTGCTGGCGTCCTGCAGGCCGTGTTCGGCGAGCAATTTGCGGTAGATCACCACATGGTTTTGCGCAGGATTACCGTCGCCGAGTTCTTCCAGATAGGTGCACAGCAACCCGTCGAAACGCGGGTCGCGCCACTGCGGCAACAAACCGTACAGCCACGCGCCATCCACCAGTTTGGTCGGCGCCACGGCTTGCAGAAAGTACAACGCGTGAGCCTTGTTGCTGAAGAACTGGCGCGGTCCGCCGGCCTGGCGCTGTTTCAGGTAATCGGCGTACTGGCGGGCAACTTCCGTGCAGTGCCCGGCGACCCAGTTTTGCCACGCCGACGGATCCTGCGGAAGTTCTTCGGGTAACAGCGCGGCACGTTGCAACTGCTCGGCGAGAAAATCCAGCGCGAGGGTTTCAGGCGCATCCTCAAGCAACAGTGCCTCATAAATACGCCGCAGGTCACCGTCGGCAGTGATGGGCTGTTGCTGCGCGCTCGGCGCATGCAGAGGGGTCAGGGCAGTCATGTCAGTGTTCTCGTTCGGTAGGCCGGTCAGGGCGTTGTTTCACGCCTCTACAGCAGCAGAGCAACCGCTACGGATAAAAATTCAATCGACATGAAAATTGCCCTGACGGACGGAGCATCGCGGTCCCGGCACGGGCTGCCCGAGACCGCGATTTTTGACGGTATTTCAGACCTGACCTTTGGCCTGAGCCTCCAGGTGCACCTGCAATTGCGGGTCGATCTGCAACGCGGCAGCCAGTTCATCCAGGTAGTTGCGTTCGGCGTCTTGCTGATCGTCCACCAGAATCACGCTGACCAGGTACATTTCGGCGGCCATGGCCGGGTCGCCGTTGGCGGCCTCGGCCACTTCGTTCGCATCCAGCGGTTTGGCAACTTCAGCGTTAAACCATTGCTGCAATTGTGGATCGTCGGTGTGTTTGCCAATCTCTTCATCGATCATCTGCCGTTCCCGGTCATCGATCTCACCATCAGCCTTGGCTGCCGCGATCAGCGCCCTCAGCACAGCATGCCCGTGTTCCTCGACTTCGGGCCCGGCCAGCAGATTGGCCGTTTGCGGGATCTGTTGTGGCGCCGCCGAGGCCTGACTACGTTGCCAGGCCTGATACGCCTGGAACGCCATCATCCCCAGCGAGGCCAGCGCCGCATAATTGGTGCCGCCGGAACGACTTTGTGTTCCGCCGCCACCGAGTGCCCCACCCAGCGCGCCGCCCAATCCACCGCCACCGCCGCCAAGCAAGCCCCCCAGCAATCCACCCAAACCGCCCAGCCCACCGGACTGCGCCGCACTACCGCCGGGGCCTGCTCCGCCACCCAACAAACCACCGAGCAAGCCGCCCAGTCCGCCCAGACCTGCGCCGGCCGAGGCGCCACTTTGTTGTCCCGCCGAGGCCTGACCCCGTAGCAGTTGTTCAAGCAAATCGCTGGTGTTCATGATCTCGTCCTCAGGCATTGGCAATAACTGCGTCAGGCAACAATAGACCGCCGGCGCCGACGCGCCAGCACCGTTTGGCTGACGCTGACAGATTTCGCCGAGGTATTTTTTGTGCGGGCAGCTAAGATTCAAGGGTGGTGAACCTTATCCCGGCCAAACCGGTCGATAGCTGCAACCCCGACCCGGTTTGCCGGCGCCCTTTGCCCAAGGGTGATACCCGGCTTGCTTCATTTATCTGGAGAACGCCCCTGTGATATCGACCGTACACATCGCCAGGCTCAAAGCATGGGGCGCCCATGGTTTTACCGCGACCGGCGTGGTCACAGCCTTTCTGGCGACCCTCGCCCTGCTGGAGAACCAGCCGACCCACTGCCTGATGTGGCTGGGCGTGGCATTGATCGTCGACGGTCTCGACGGAGCGCTCGCGCGCAAGGTCAATGTGCAGTCGGTGCTGCCGAGTTTCGACGGCTCGATCCTCGATCTGGTGATCGACTACCTGACCTACGTATTCATCCCGGCGCTGTTCATCTATCGCTACATTCCCCTGCCCGACTACACCCTGCTGCTGAGCGTATCGCTGATTCTGGTGTCGTCGCTGTTCTGTTTCTGCAACGTCAACATGAAGAGCAAGGACAACTATTTCGTCGGCTTCCCCGCCGCGTGGAACGTGGTTGCCCTGTGCCTGTACATCATCGACCCGGGGCCGTGGATCACCTTTCTGACCATCATCGGTCTGGCGCTGCTGACCGTGACCCGCATGAAGTTCCTGCACCCGTTCCGCGTACGCCGGTTCATGCCGATCAACATCGCGGTGACGGCAATCTGGCTGCTGTGCAGCCTGTCGCTGGTACTCAATCACCCGGTGATCAATCCGCTGGTGATGGGTTTGTGGTTGCTGGCGTCGGCGTACTTTCTGGGGATCTGCATCTGGCGCACGGCGCTGGAGTGGTTTGAGCGGCCGCACCTGAAATAGCGCCAGACCTGCCAAACACGAATACCTGTGGGAGCTGGCTTGCCAGCGATTTCGTACTGTCAGTCGACATCGTTTTGACAGGACGGCCGCCATCGCTGGCAAGCCAGCTCCCACAGGGTTTGGCGGTGTTCCGCCATTCAGCGTTTGGTGATGACCACCTCCAGATACTCGCTCGGCACCACCAGCGACTTCTCTCCCACGCGGTTCGAGCGGGTCAGCAGGTCCGCCAGATCACTCTCCAGCGCTTGCCCGCTTTCCGGTGACAATGCCGCAAAGGCCTTGTGCACCGGCCCGTACCAGTGACGGAAAATGTCGATGAAATGCGCCGCCGAGCGATAGCGGAAATTGAAGGTGCGGCGGGTGACCTGCAGCAGAAACTCACGCTCATTGAAGTGGCTGTGCAACCACGCTTCGGTGCCCCAGTTTGACGGTGGCAGCGCCACGGCAGGGGGCGGGACGTGGCGCCCGAGAACCTTGAACATCTGGCCGACGAAACCTTCCGGCGTCCAGTTTGCCAGACCGATGCGCCCGCCCCTTCGGCAGACCCGCGCCAGTTCCGCCGCCGCAGTCGCCTGATCCGGGGCAAACATCACGCCGAAGGTCGACAGCACCGCGTCGTAGCTTTCATCGGCGAACGGCAATGCTTCGGCATCGGCGACCTGAAAAATCACCTCCAGATGCTCGGCCCGTGCCCGATCCTGTCCCCGCTCCAGCAGCGCCGCGACATAGTCGGTCGAGGTCACCTGACAACCACGTCGCGCCGCCGCCAGAGTCGCATTACCGTTACCAGCCGCGACATCCAGCACCTCCTCGTCGCAGTGCAGGTCGCAGGCCTCGGCGAGGTTTTCGCCGACGATCTGCAAGGTGGTGCCGATCACCGCGTAATCGCCGCTGGCCCACGCGACTTTCTGGCGCTCTTTCAGACCCGTCAGATCAATGGGGGTACTCATCAATCGTGCTCCGCAGCAGGTTGGAGGGCTTCACTCGGCCGTGGTCGGGTCAATGACCGTCATCACCCGCGCCACGCTGTTGGCTGGGAATCCACCCAGCCTGGCGTGCTCGCGCACCTGCTCTTCGTCAGGGGCGATGTAGACGCAATAGATCTTGTCGGCCGTGACGTAACTCTGCAGCCACTGCACCTGTGGCCCGAGTTCACGCAACACCTGGCAGGAGGTTTGCGATACGGCTTGAAGTTCTTGCGGCGACAGCTTTCCGGCCCCTGGAATCTCGCGTTCAATCACGAATTTCGGCATGGTAACCTCGCGTTCTTTTTATCAGTGACAAGGCCAGCAGTGGCCCTGCTCATCCACTATCGCGCCGAGGGTCGATGGCGTCCCTGCCAATCGTCCGAAGAGCCCGGAAAACCGCGGCCGGGCCGATGAATGGCGACTTTTTGTAAAGGCCTCGAGACACTCCGAGATTGCCATTGCATGGGGCAATCGGCTTTTATGCCTTCCCGTGTTCCGTGAATGGATTCCATCATGTCCCTGCGTCTTGAATGGCTCGTCGATCACCCACAGCACAGCGACACTTACGCTGCGTGGATTCACCGCCAGTTCGCCTACGAATATGCCGAGCAACCCTTGGCCGAATGGCAACGCGAGTTCGCTGCCGGCCAGAACAATGGTGACTGGTCGTGCCTGATTGCGCTGGACGGCGAACGTCTGCTCGGCGGTGCGGCACTGGCCCGGGCGGACCTGGCCCTGCGTCCGGATCTCGGCCCGTGGCTGGCATGTGTGTTTGTCCGCCCGGAAGCTCGCGGCCAAGGGCTGGCAGAACGGTTGATCGACGGCATCAGCCAGGCGGCGAAACAGCGTGGCTTCGCACGTTTCTATCTGCACACCCAGAGCAAGCAGGACTATTACGCCAAACGCGGCTGGACAGTGCTGGAGCGCTTTCACGCGTGGGACAACGAGCAATGGCTCATGGTGCGCGACCTGTGAGCCATTGATGTGTGCGGCGGTGACTGTCGATGCATCTGAGCACTCAGTTCTGGTTGTTGCAGCCGTCGGCGAATTTGCGGTAATCCAGCACCTGGGTTTTTCCGGCCGAATCCAGGTACGTCATGCGCGCATCGACAACGCCGCAGGTCACCGCGTTGTCCTCGGTCATCGACAGCACTTTCTGAATGTCCAGATGCGTGCCGTAGGTGTAGGTGTGCGGGCTGACATCGGCTTCGGCCCGGGCCGACAGGGTGCAGATGTTCAGGGCGGCGAACAGGCAGGCGGCGACAACGGTTTTGTGCGTCATGGTGGTTTCCTCAAGGCTTGTATGGGTTGAGCCGAGGCAAGCTGTGTGGGCCTCGATGGAGCCTATTTGAGGCGCGTGAGGTATCGCGTCTGTGTCAGCAAACGCCCGTTATCAATCGCTGTGTATCCCCGCCGCCCGGAGATACACAGCGATACAAAACCCCGAAAAAAATCGCGTTTTTGCCTGTGTATGTATCCGTCATGACGCCAGATACACTGCAATACAAACCCGGGCAGGCAAGCCGGCGCAGGCTCGATAGACTGCATGGCATTGCCCTTTGATAGAGGTTCTGCACCAATGGAACATGTCGATCACATTCTCATCGTCGACGACGACCGCGAGATCCGCGAGCTGGTCGGCAATTACCTGAAGAAGAACGGACTGCGCACCACCGTGGTCGCCGATGGTCGGCAGATGCGCAGTTTTCTCGAAGCCAACACCGTCGACCTGATTGTGCTCGACATCATGATGCCCGGCGACGATGGCCTGCAGTTGTGCCGCGAATTGCGCGTGGGCAAACACAAGGCCACGCCGGTGCTGATGCTCACGGCGCGCAACGATGAGACCGACCGCATCATCGGCCTGGAAATGGGCGCCGATGATTACCTGACCAAGCCGTTCGCCGCCCGCGAACTGCTGGCGCGGATCAACGCGGTGCTGCGGCGCACACGGATGCTGCCGCCGAATCTGGTGGTCAGCGAAAGCGGCCGCTTGCTGGCCTTCGGCCGTTGGCAACTGGACACCTCGGCCCGGCATCTGCTGGACAAGGACGGCACGCTGGTCGCCCTCAGTGGCGCCGAATATCGCTTGCTGCGGGTATTTCTCGATCATCCGCAGCGGGTGCTCAGCCGTGATCAATTGCTCAACCTGACCCAGGGCCGCGAGGCCGATCTGTTCGACCGTTCGATTGATCTGCTGGTCAGCCGTTTGCGCCAGCGCCTGCTCGATGATGCGCGTGAACCGGCCTACATCAAGACCGTGCGCAGCGAGGGTTATGTGTTCTCGCTGCCGGTGGAGATCCTCGGAGCCTCGGCATGAGTCTCAAGCTGCATTGGCCACGCACCCTGGCTTCGCGGTTGTCGCTGATCTTTCTGGTCGGACTGATCCTGGCCCAGGCCCTGTCGTTTGGCGCGCAGTATTACGAGCGTTTCCAAAGCGCCAGAAGCACCATGCTCAGCAATATGCAAAACGACGTTTCGACGTCGGTTGCGATCCTTGACCGCTTGCCCGCGCAGGAGCGCCCCGCCTGGCTGCCACGACTGGCTCGCACCAATTACGATTATCGGTTGGACAACGGCGACCCCGGCGACCCCCTCGACGCCGAGGAGGTACCGGTGGCCGCGACCTCGATCAGCAGTGCGATCGGTGGCGCCCATCCGCTGTCCTTCAGCCGTTTTCCCGCGGAGAAAAAACACTTCCAGGCCCATTTGCGCCTCGGCGACGGCAGCCCGCTGACCATCGATGTGCGTCCGGCCATGCCGCCGCTGTCGCCGTGGCTGCCGGGGGTACTGCTCGGGCAACTGGCGCTGCTGATCGCCTGCACGTGGCTGGCGGTGCGCATCGCGATCCGCCCCCTCGCCCGCCTCGCCAACGCCGTGGAAAGCCTCGACCCTAACGCGCACCCGGTAATGCTCGACGAACACGGTCCGACCGAAGTGGCCTACGCCGCACGGGCCTTCAACGCGATGCAGGCGCGCATCGCCGCGTATCTGAAAGAGCGCATGCAACTGCTGGCAGCGATTTCCCATGACCTGCAAACCCCGATCACCCGCATGAAGCTGCGCGCAGAGCTTATGGACGACTCGGTCGAGAAAGACAAACTGTGGAATGACCTCGGCGAGATGGAACATCTGGTGCGCGAGGGCGTGGCGTATGCCCGCAGCATCCACGGCTCGACCGAGGAAAGCCGGCGCATCGACCTCGACTCGTTCCTCGACAGCCTGGTGTTCGACTATCAGGACATGGGCAAGGACGTGCAACTGAGCGGCAAAAGCGCGGCGGTGATCGATACCCGTCCCCAGGCCCTGCGCCGGGTGCTGGTGAACCTGACCGACAACGCACTGAAATTTGCCGGTGCCGCGCAGTTGCAGGTCGACACCGACGACAGTCTTAGCATCAAGATCCTCGATCGCGGACCGGGCATTGCCGAAGCCGAGTTGCAACAGGTCATGCAGCCGTTCTACCGGGTGGAAAACTCGCGCAACCGCAGCACCGGCGGCACCGGCCTGGGCCTGGCGATCGCCCAGCAACTGGCCATGGCCCTCGGTGGCTCGCTGACCCTGAGCAACCGCGAGGGCGGTGGGCTGTGCGCGGAGCTGAAACTGCCACTGCGCTGATCCCCACACTGGAATCTGCATGGGACACAAACGCTGCATCTTGTCCCAGCCCGACTAGACTGATTCATTACCCGGTCGAGGGGGAATGCAGGACGACGTCAGCTGTGCCCTGCCCACTTTTGTGACCACCGCCCTGCGGCCCATGCCTCGACAACGTTTTGCCACCGGACGGTGATCCTGTATCAGGAGCACTCGTGATGGACGAAACACGACTCAACGCATTCATGGGCAAACTGGTCAACGACATGGGCGGCGCCGCGATGCTAGCGAACGTCATCGTTGGCGAAGAACTCGGGCTGTACCGGGCGATGGCCGACAGTCAGCCAATCACCCCGCAAGCCCTCGCCGAAAAAACCACCTGCAACCCGCGGCTGGTCCGCGAATGGCTCAGCGCGCATGTCGCGTCCGGCTACATGGAACATCACGATGGCCAGTTTCGTTTGCCGGAAGAACAGGCGCTGGCGCTGGCGGTCGAGGATTCGCCGGTGTACGTCGCCGGCGGACTCGGCGTGGTGGCCTCGTTTTTCCATGACAAGGACAAACTGGTCAAAGCCATGCGCGGCAACGGCGCCCTGCCCTGGGGCGATCACCATCCGTGCATGTTCAGCGGTACCGAACGCTTCTTTCGTCCCGGCTATAAAGGTCACTTGATCGCGGAATGGCTGCCGGCGCTGGAAGGTGTGGTCGCCAAACTCGAAGCAGGCGCCAAAGTCGCCGACATCGGCTGCGGCCACGGTGCCTCGACGGTGATCATGGCCCAGGCATTTCCCAACTCGCGCTTCGTCGGTTTCGATTATCACGCGCCGTCGATCACCGTCGCCACCCAGCGCGCCGAAGAAGGAGGTGTCAGCAGCCGGGCGAAATTCTTCCAGAGCAATGCCAAAAGCTACCCCGATGACGACTATGACCTGATCTGTTACTTCGACTGCCTGCACGACATGGGCGACCCGGTCGGCGCCGCCCGGCATGCATTCAAATCATTGAAGGACGACGGCACGGTGCTGCTGGTCGAGCCGTTCGCCAATGATGCGCTGGACGACAACATCAACCCGGTCAGCCGGCTGTTTTACGCAGCCTCGACCTTTATCTGCACGCCGAATTCGCTGTCCCAGGAAGTTGGCCTGGGGCTGGGTGCGCAGGCCGGTGAAATGCGCTTACGCAAGGTGTTTACCGAGGCCGGGTTCAAGCATTTTCGCCGGGCGACGCAGACGCCGTTCAATTTGATTCTGGAGGCGCGCAAATAAATCACCGCTATCACCTGTGGCGAGGGAGCTTGCTCCCGTCGGTTTGTGTAGCGACCCTGAAAACAGGCCTGCTGCGCAGTCCAGCGGGAGCAAGCTCCCTCGCCACACGGTTAATGCTAACCTGCGGGCATCGTCCTCCCCGGAGTGCTGACCATGCTCGACAGCCCGATCCGCGAACACTTCGACACTCTGCACCAGGCCATGGCCGATGGCGGCTTTGTGGTGCTGACCGGCGCCGGTATCAGCACGCCGTCGGGCATCCCGGATTACCGCGACAGCGAAGGTGTGCGCCGTGGCCGGCAGCCGATGATGTATCAGGAATTTCTCGCCGCCCCGGAATCCCGTCGCCGCTATTGGGCACGGGCCATGCTCGGCTGGCCACGGGTGCGCCAGGCGCGACCGAATGCAGCGCATCAAGCGCTGGCCGAGTTGCAGCGCCGGGGGCTGATCAACGCCTTGATCACGCAGAACGTCGACACCCTGCACGATCAGGCCGGGAGCCAGGACGTGATCGAATTGCACGGCAGCCTGCACCGGGTGGTGTGCCTGGACTGCGGCCAGCGCAGCGCGCGTGACGACATTCAGCAGCGGATGGTCGAGCAGAATCCGTATCTGGCCGGGGTCGATGCGGTGCAGGCGCCGGACGGCGATACCCTGCTCGATCCGGCCTTCGAAGCGCGTTTTCAGACTCCACAATGCCCGTATTGCACGGGCGAACGGATGAAACCGGACGTGGTGTTCTTCGGCGAGAACGTGGCCCAGCCGACAGCAGCGCGGGCCATGGCCGCAGCGGAAAGTGCCGAGGGCTTGCTGGTGGTGGGTTCGTCGCTGATGGCGTATTCGGCGTTTCGTCTGTGCCGGGTGATTGCTGATCGGGGCAAGCCGTTGCTGGCGATCAATCTGGGCAAGACCCGCGCCGATGATCTGCTGGATCTGAAGATCGAGGCGTCATGCGAACAGCTGCTGCCGTTGCTGGTGCAACGCCTGACCACCTGAACCCAAAAATCCCCTGTAGGAGCTGCCGCAGGCTGCGATCTTTTGATCTTGCTTCTAAAAACAACGTCAAAAGATCGTCCGAACGCGGCCCGAGCCTTCGGCAGCTCCTACAGGGCCAGCATTACATTCAGTGTTCGGCTTTGAGGATGTCGAACAGTGCCTGCGCCGCTGCCGACAGCTCATTGCCCGGCTCCGTGAGCACACCAATCGCCCGCTCCACCGAGTCATTCAACGTCAGACAATGCGCGCCCAGCTCCAGCATCTGTTCGGCACACAACGCTGGCACCGCACTCACCCCCAGCCCGCTGGCGACCATGCGCCCGACAGTTGCCAGTTGATGGCTCTCGAATTCCACCGGCAGTTTCATGCCCCGGGCCTGCAAGTGTTCTTCGAGCATCACCCGCACTGTCGACGGCCGTTGCAGGGTAATGAACGGTTCCTGCAGCAAGGTCACCCAGTCGATCTCTGTGCACCCGGCCAACGTGGAATCCTGCGGCACCACCGCGACAAAGCGATCGATGTACAGCGGGGTAAACGTCAGCGAGGTGTTTTGCATCGGTTCGAACGCCACACCCAATTCCACGTGGCGGTCGCGAACCATTTCCAGCACTTGCTCGTTGATCACGTCGTTTACCGTGACATTGACGTTTGGATAGCGCGCGCGAAAGGTCTTGAGGATCGGCGGCAGCAGGTTGCCGGCAAACGACGGCATCGCCGCCAGCGTCACCCGCCCGCGTTGCAGGCTGAAGCGCTGACGCATTTCGTCTTCAGCGTTGTCCCAGTCGGCGATCAGACGCCGGGCCAGCGGCAGCAGCGATTCGCCCTCGGCAGTCAGCGCCACGTTGCGCGTGTTGCGACTGAACAGCCGCCCGCCCAGGCCCTCCTCCAGCGCCTTGATGGTCAGGCTCAACGCCGATTGCGACAGGTGCAAGCGCTCACAGGCCACGGCGAAACTCAGGCTCTGGGCCACGGCGAGGAAAGCGCGGATCTGTTTGATGGTCATACTGGATACCTTACCGTTTCAACGTCGTAGCCACTGTAGGAGCTGCCGCAGGCTGCGATCTTTTGATCTTGATCTTTAAAAACAACATCAAAAGATCGCAGCCTTCGGCAGCTCCTACAGGGTGATGATGTCAACTATTGAGTTTTATCTATTAATCAACCTTAGAAAATCAACTTAACAAATATATCCTTCAGCGAGACACTCCAGTCATTCGGCTAGCCAGCCGCCCGACAAACAATAAAAGAGGTGCATATGGCAGGTTTCGACAAGCGCGTGAGTTCCTACGAGGAAGCTCTGGCCGGTCTTGAAGACGGCATGACCGTGATCGCCGGCGGCTTCGGCCTGTGCGGCATCCCGGAAAACCTGATCGCCGAGATCAAGCGCAAGGGCACCCGCGACCTCACCGTGGTTTCCAACAACTGCGGCGTCGACGGTTTCGGCCTCGGTGTGCTGCTGACCGACCGCCAGATCAGCAAAGTCATCGCCTCCTACGTCGGCGAAAACAAACTGTTCGAAGAGCAACTGCTCAAGGGCGACATCGAAGTCATCCTGACCCCGCAAGGCACCCTCGCCGAGAAAATGCGCGCAGGCGGCGCCGGCATCCCGGCCTTCTTCACCGCCACCGGCGTCGGCACCCCGGTCGCCGAAGGCAAGGAAGTGCGCGAATTCAACGGGCGCAAGTACCTGATGGAAGAGTCCATCACCGGCGACTTCGCCATCGTCAAAGGCTGGAAAGCCGACCATTTCGGTAACGTCATCTACCGTCACACCGCGCAGAACTTCAACCCGCTGGCGGCCACCGCCGGCAAGATCACCGTGGTCGAAGTCGAAGAAATCGTCGAGCCCGGCGAGCTGGATCCGTCGCAGATCCACACCCCCGGCATCTACGTCGACCGGGTCATTTGCGGCACGTTCGAAAAGCGCATCGAACAGCGCACCATCCGCAAATAATTCAGGCTGACGGAGAATAAAAACATGGCACTTACCCGCGAACAAATGGCTCAGCGCGTCGCCCGTGAAATGCAGGACGGCTACTACGTGAACCTCGGCATCGGCATTCCGACCCTGGTCGCCAACTACATTCCAGAAGGCATGGAAGTCATGCTGCAATCGGAAAACGGCCTGCTCGGCATGGGCCCGTTCCCGACTGAAGAGACCATCGATGCCGACATGATCAACGCCGGCAAACAGACCGTGACCGCACGCATCGGCGCGTCGATTTTCAACTCCGCCGAATCCTTCGCGATGATCCGTGGCGGGCATGTCGACCTGACCGTACTGGGTGCGTTCGAAGTCGACGTCGAAGGCAACATCGCCTCGTGGATGATTCCCGGCAAACTGGTCAAGGGCATGGGCGGCGCGATGGATCTGGTGGCCGGCGCCGACAACATTATCGTGATCATGACCCACGCCTCCAAGGACGGTGAGTCCAAGCTGCTGACCAAATGCAGCTTGCCGTTGACCGGCGCCGGCTGCATCAAGCGCGTGCTGACCGACCTCGCCTACCTGGAAATCGAAAATGGCGCTTTTGTCCTCAAGGAACGCGCACCTGGCGTCAGCGTCGAGGAAATCGTCGCCAAAACCGCTGGTAAACTGATCGTCCCGGATCACGTACCGGAAATGCAGTTCGCTGCCCAGTGAGGAATTCGAAAATGCAAGACGTCGTAATTGTTGCCGCCACCCGCACCGCGATCGGCAGTTTCCAGGGTTCGCTGGCCAGCGTGTCCGCCGTGGATCTGGGCGCTGCGGTGATCCGCCAGTTACTTGAGCAGACCGGTCTGGACGGTGCGCAGGTCGATGAAGTGATCATGGGCCAGGTGCTGACCGCCGGCGCCGGCCAGAACCCGGCGCGTCAGGCCGCGATCAAGGCCGGCCTGCCCCACGCCGTGCCGGCCATGACCCTGAACAAGGTCTGCGGCTCGGGCCTCAAAGCTTTGCATCTGGGCGCGCAGGCGATCCGTTGCGGCGATGCCGAGGTGATCATCGCCGGCGGCCAGGAGAACATGAGCCTGTCCAACTACGTGATGCCGGGCGCACGCACCGGTCTGCGCATGGGTCACGCGCAAATCGTCGACACCATGATCAGCGATGGTCTGTGGGATGCGTTCAACGATTACCACATGGGCATCACTGCCGAGAATCTGGTCGATAAATATGCGATCAGCCGCGAGCAGCAGGACGCCTTCGCCGCCGCCTCGCAGCGCAAAGCCGCTGCGGCCATTGAGGCCGGACGCTTTGTCGATGAGATCACCCCGATCCTGATCCCGCAACGCAAAGGCGATCCGGTCGCGTTCAAGGTCGACGAGCAACCGCGTGGCGACACCACCGCCGAATCGCTGGCGAAACTGCGTCCGGCGTTCAAGAAGGACGGCAGCGTCACCGCCGGTAATGCTTCGTCGCTGAACGACGGCGCCGCTGCAGTCATCCTGATGAGCGCCGAAAAAGCCAAGGCTCTGGGCCTGCCGGTGCTGGCGAAAATCGCTGCATACGCCAACGCCGGTGTGGATCCGGCAATCATGGGCATCGGCCCGGTCTCGGCCACTCGCCGCTGCCTCGACAAGGCAGGCTGGAATATCGGCCAACTGGACCTGATCGAGGCCAACGAAGCGTTCGCCGCGCAATCGCTGGCCGTGGCCAAGGACCTGCAATGGGATCTGGACAAGGTCAACGTCAACGGCGGCGCCATCGCCCTCGGTCACCCGATCGGTGCGTCGGGCTGCCGCGTGCTGGTGACGCTGCTGCACGAAATGATCAAGCGTGATGCGAAAAAAGGCCTGGCGACCCTGTGCATCGGCGGCGGTCAGGGTGTGGCGCTGGCGCTGGAGCGCGCTTAACCCCCGAGTTCACAGCGGGTGGTGGATCCACGACATCCGCCGCTGGCTGGCAACAAAAAACCCGGTGCGATTCGCGTTGCACCGGGTGTTTTTTGCCTGAATTTCGTGTCTATCTTCAGGGCCCTATCGCTGGCAAGCCAGCTCCCACAGGGTCTGTGGCGTACAACGAATTTGAATCCACCCTCAATCACTGTGGGAGCTGGCTTGCCAGCGATGAGGCCAGTTCAGGCAACAGAAAAATCAGGGTTCACACCACCATCTGCAGAATCAACCACGCATTCGCCCCACTGATCACCGCAAACAGCCCCCACGCCAGCACCCGGGTCGGCAGCCGGTTCACAAACGGCCCCATCAGTTGCTTGTCGCTGGTCATGCGGATCAGCGGGTACAACGCAAACGGCAGTTGCAGGCTCAACACCACCTGACTCAACACCAGCAACTTGCCCACCGCGTTATCGCCCATCAGCCACACGCCGATGAACGCCGGGATCAGCGCCAGCCCACGGGTGATCAAACGCCGCTGCCAGCAGGGAATCCGCAGGTTCAGGTAACCCTCCATGATCACCTGCCCGGCGATGGTCCCGGTGAACGTCGAGCTCTGCCCCGACGCCAGCAACGCCACGCCAAACAGCACGCTGGCCAGCGCACCACCCACCAGCGGGTCGAGCAGGTGATAGGCGTCCTGAATGTCCACCACGTCGGTATGCCCGGACTGGTGAAAGGCAGCCGCCGCCAGAATCAGAATCGCCGCATTGACCAGCAGCGCCAGGGCCAGCGAACCGATGGTGTCGATGCGCGCCAGATTCACCGCGTCCTGCTTGCTGGCCAGATCCGTGCCGATCATCCGCGTCTGCACGATCGAGGTATGCAGGTAGAGGTTGTGCGGCATCACCGTCGCACCAAGAATACCGATCGCCAGGTACAACGGTGCGGCATCGCTGATGGCCGAGAGTGATGGTTTGAATCCGGCGAACACGTCCGGCCAATAGGGTTTGATCAGCACCAGTTCGACGAAGAAACACACGCCGATGGTCGCCACCAGCACCAGCATGATCGCCTCCAGCCGGCGGAAGCCACGGTTCTGCAGGGCCAGCACCAGCAGCGTGTCGAAGGCAGTCAGGGCAATGCCGAAGGTCAGCGAGCAACCAAGCAGCAAGTGAAACGCCAGTGCGCAGCCGAGCACTTCGGCCAGGTCGGTGGCGATGATCGAGATTTCCGCCAGCACCCATTGCAGGCGCGCGGTCGGGGTGCTGTAGCGCTCGCGGGACAATTGCGCCAGATCGCGACCGGTAGCGATGCCCAGCCGCGAGCACAGGCACTGCACGACCATCCCCGCCAGACTTGCGAGCAACACCACAAACAACAGGCTGTAACCGAAACGCGAACCGGCCTCGATCGCGGTCGCCCAGTTGCCCGGATCCATGTAGCCGATAGACACCAGCAAGCCAGGCCCGGCAAAACGCAGCACGCGTTTGAAGAACGAAGCGTTCGGATCCACCGCGACACTGCCAGCCACTTCCGGCGGGCAGAACGGCGCGGTGGCGATTTTGGGTAGGCTGAATTTCACGCACACATCCAGAAACAAGTCGGAAAGACGCAGCTTAGACGTTTCAGTTGAACCCTTGAAGAGCAAAAGATCGTCCGAACGCGGCCCGAGCCTTCGGCAGCTCCTACACTGGAATGCGTTCCCCTGTAGGAGCTGCCGAAGGCTGCGATCTTTTGACTTTAATGGCTCATGCCCAGTAACTGCTGACGCAACTCGGGGTTACGGGTACGCGGATCCAGCCAGATATCAAAAAACGCCCGGGCAAACTGCGGATCATCGATCTCGTGCTGCAACTGCTGTCCGACAAAAAACCGTGCGCCCTGCCCCGGCAAATAAACTCCAGTGATCCGCGTGCCGGCCTGCACATCGACGAACGATTGCTGCATCTGGATCTGCCAGCCAGCCAGTTGCTCGGGGCTGACGCGCTTACCCGCGATGCGTTTGATTTCATCGATACTGGCCTTGACCAGATCATCACGGGACACGCTGCGCCGATAGATCAGTTCCAGCGCAAACGGCTGTCCCTCGGCCAGCGGGCGCGCCGCGCTCCACATCCGCGCGTTGTACACATCGAATCCGAACACACTGAAATCGCCGCTGCCGATGATTTGCGCCCCAGGCACCGCGTCCTGCCAGTTGGCCCAGGTCGGCGTCAGCAGCAACGCCCACAGACCAATGCCACAAAAACCACGCAACACCCTGGGTGCTCTGTTCATCGTGGCATCGACTCCGGTAAACCCTGATAGTCAGAGCATAGTCGGCGTTCAACACCAGCACTTTGTATACAGTTTTTGTAGAACAATGCAGCAATCGGTGAGCGGCAATGCTAACGTGGCCTCTCTCATCCGACGGAGCCTCCCGCGTGCTGATCCTCAAATTACTGCTGATCCCCGGATTTCTGCTGCTGATTTCCCTCGCTGGCAAGCGCTGGGGGCCGAGCGTGGCCGGTTGGCTGTCGGGGCTGCCGGTGGTGGTCGGGCCGATTCTGTTTTTCCTCGCCATCGAACAGGGGCCGCTATTTGCTGCGCAATCAGCGGTGGCGGCGCTGTCGGCGATGTTTGCCATGATCGCCTTCTGCATCACCTACGCGCAGGTGGCGCAGCGGGCGAACTGGCCGTGGGCGCTGACGGTTTCGCTGTCGGTGTGGGCGGCGCTGGCGCTGGTGCTGTCGCTGATTCCGGCGTCGCTGCCGTTCTCGATCGCTGCGGCAGCCACTGCCCTGCTCGCCGCGCCGTACCTGTTCCCCGACGTGCAGCCGGTACTGAATGGCCCTGCGCCGAAATCCGACAAACTGATCTGGCGAATGATTGCCGGGGCGGCGTTGACGCTGTTGGTGACCCTGCTCGCCAGTACCGTGGGCGAGCGCTGGAGCGGCTTGCTCGCGGTGTTCCCGGTACTGGGCAGTGTGATGGCAGTGTTCTCCCAACAGACGCGCGGCCCGGCGTTTACCACGGCATTGCTGCGGGCGACGGCGACCGGCATGTACTCGTTTTCGGCGTTTTGCCTGGTGTCGGCGCTGACCCTGCCAACCCTGGGCCTGAGCGGATTCATCGCCGGTGTCGCGGTGTCGGTGGCGATGCTCGGCGTTACCCGCAAACTGCTGGCCCGCCCGGCGCCAGCCAAAAGCCCACAACCCCAAGGCTGACGCAATTCACTGTGGCGAGGGAGCTTGCTCCCGCGGGCGTGCGCAACGCCCCTATGATTTTTACGACTGCTGCGCAGCCGAGCGGGACGGTGCGGCGATCCGACAAGCTCCCTCGCCACAAATGTTCGACAAACCGCGCTGGAATGCCAGGCACGCTCCGTGGGATCATCGCCGCCCTGGCGCGACCAACCCCCTCCGGAGATTTACATGTCATTGCTCAGCAAGAAAGCCGTCGTCCTGTTGCTGGCGGCGGTCGCCGGTCTCGGCGCCATCAATGCCCAGGCCGCCAAGGCCAAGGAAAAAGCGGCGACCAACAGCGTGTCGATGCTCGACGGCAAGTTCACCTTCGTCCTGCCCAAAGGTTTTACCGCCGACCCGCTGCCGGCCGGGCCGACCGGTGCCAAGGGCACGATGTACACCAATCAGGCGACCAAAACCGTGGTCATCGCCGCGGAAAACCAGATCGCCGGGGGCACCAGCGTCAAGGACAACGACAACGAATTTCTCGATGGCAGCCTGGCGAGTTTCATCGATGACCAGCGCAAGGCCCTGCCGGACTTCAACAAGCTCAGCGAAAAAAGCCTGACCCAGAAAAGCAGCGGCCTCGGTGTGCGTCAGGTCGACAGCACCGCCACTCAGGGCGGCGGCCAGACTCTGAACACCACCCTGCTCGCCGCGTCCGGCAAACGCATGGCGCTGGTCCAGGTGATTTCCCGGGCCAGCGACAAGAGCGGTCACGATGCGCTGGTGAAAACCATCCTCAAGGACAAGTGATCGTCACGGGTTGAGCTGCTGCAGCCAGGCATTCAAGTCCCGCAGTTCGGCCGCGCTGATGCTGTGGCCGACGCCGGGATAGGCGTGAAATTCGGGTTTATAGGCGAGCTTTTTCAACAGCGCATCGGCCTCGGTGCCGTCGCGGTACGGCACTCGATCATCGGCAGTGCCGTGGCCGATGAAGATGTGCAGCGGCAGCGGCAGCGGTTGCTGCTGCGCCTTGAGTTCGGTTTTCAACACCGGCAACAGCCGTCCGCTCAACGCTGCAATGCCGCCGACCGCCACGGGCGGACGCAGGCCCACTTCGTAGGTCATCATCGCGCCTTGGCTGAAACCGATCAGGTACACCTTGTCCGGGCTGGCGTGATATTTCTGCGCCGCCTGCGCGACAAACTCCCGCAACTTCTTTCCGCTGGCCTGCAGATCATCGGTCTCACCGTTGTAGGCCCCTTCGCCTTTCTTGCGAAACCACTGGAAACGCCCTTCGCCCAACGCCAGCGGCGCCTGCACCGAGAGATAGTTGTACTGCGCCGGCAGCTGAAATTTCATACCGATCAGATCGGCTTCGTTACTGCCGTAGCCGTGCAGAAAAATCACCAGCGGCCGGGTGTTCGCGTCCGGGTGAACCTGTTCGATGTACTTCAGTGGCAAATCGCTTTGCAGCGTGGTTTGCGCGTGAACGGCGCTGGACGCCAGGAGGGTCAACAGAGCAAACGCCTTCAACATAGAGCTTTCCTTCACAGAGTGTCGGGTTCGGAGGCAGCCTAACATTGTCTGAAAGGTGTGGTGTCGCGGATGCCGCCATCGCTGGCAAGCCAGCTCCCACGGGTTTTGGGAGCACCACCGATCACTGTGGGAGCTGGCTTGCCAGCGATGAAGCCAGCAAAAACACCGAAGATCTGTCAGTCGTTGATCAGCTTGCCCACCCGAATCGGCTCACGCCCTGCCACCTTGGCCTGCCAGATCCCCGGTTGGGTGTAACGCCCACGATCAATCGCAAACAGCACGCCGCTGGTGCCGGCGCGGACGGTGGTGAGGCGGTCATTCAACGGTCCACCACCTCGAACAGCGCATCGCCCTTCTCCACCCATTCCCCGGCATTGCGCAGGAAACTGACCACGCCATGGTGCGGCGCGAACAGATATTCGGTGCCTTCGAACGGCATGCCTTCGCAGCATTCCTGCGGTGCCGCCGGCCATTCGCCGCTGATGAAACCCTGCTCGGCGAGAAAGCCGAGAATCGCTTCACAATTGGCCTGCGCCTGATCAACCCGGGTGTCGCCCATGCTGCCCAGTTCCAGGGTGGTGGCAAGATTCGCCGGAGGAATCGCCGCGTTCGGGAACGCCCGCGCCAGACGCAGCCACGGCGACGAGCACGACTCGTCGAACGAACTGCCACCGGAGTCTTCACACAGCAAGGCGACGCCAGCCTTCAGTCGCGCCGCCAGCGATTGCCAGCGCGGCCAGTGTTGCGGCAGTGCGTAAATGTGAATCGCCGCGTCAAAATCGCAATGCAGATCAAGGGTGATGTCGGCGTCGCAGGCATGGCGCAGCAGCAAGCGGTGCAGCGCTTCCAGTTGCGAGGCCGGGGCCGGCAGCTCATCGAGCACCTCGCCCATGGTCTGGCGGATCAAGGCGATGTTGGCCTCGGCATCGCCGCCCAGTTGCTCGCCGATGCGTGCCGCCACCGGCGCACTGAGTTCGACAAACGAGCGGTTGAAATTCTTCCCGCTGCCCAACTCGAAGCGGCCCATGTGGCTGCCTTGCAAATGCTGGTCGAGGCCAATCGGGTTGGCCACCGGCACCAGCTCGATCACGCCTTGCAGACGTCCCTGCTGTTCCAGTTCGCTGAGGCGCTGCTTGAGTTCCCACGCGGTGCGCATGCCCGGCAGTTCGTCGGCGTGCAGACTGGCCTGGATATACACCTTGCGGCTGCCGGCGCCGTAACGGAAGACGCTGAGGGAACGTTCGCTGCCCAGATGGCTCCAGGGCAGGACATGGTCGATGCGTTGCATGGGAAAACTCCTGCAGTCTGGTAGATCTGAATCGATGGGATCCCTGTGGGAGCGAGCTTGCTCGCGAATGCAATCTGACAGTCAATAAAGATGTTGAATGTTAAACCGCATTCGCGAGCAAGCTCGCTCCCACAGTGAATCTCTATCAGGTAGAAAGAGAGCACAAAAAAAGTGGCCACCGTCTGCACGGGGCCACTTTTTTACGGCGTATTAATGGCCGTACACGTCAAAGTCGAAGTACTTGTCCTGGACTTTCTTGTACTCGCCATTGGCGCGGATTTCGGTGATGGCCTTATTGAATTTCTCCGCCAGCTCGGTATCGCCTTTACGTACGGCAATCCCGGCACCGCCGCCGAAGTACTTGGCGTCTTCGTAAGTCGGGCCGACGAATTCGAAGCCTTTACCGGCATCGGTCTTCAGGAAACCGTCGCTGAGGTTGACCGAGTCGGCCAGCATCGCGTCGAGACGACCGGACTTCATATCCAGGTTGGCTTCCTGTTGCGAGCCATAGCGCACCACTTCAAACCCGGCGTCTTTGGCCATGTCGGTGGCATAACGGTCGTGGGTACTGGCGCGCAGCACGCCGACCTTCTTGCCCTTGAGCTGGGTCAGCGGATCAGTGATGCCCGAGCCTTCCTTCATCACGAAACGCGCCGGGGTGTGGTAGTACTTGATGGTGAAATCGACGTTTTTCTTGCGGTCGTCGGTGATGGTCATCGAGGACAGGATCGCGTCGATCTTCTTCACTTTCAGCGCCGGGATCAGGCCGTCGAACTCCTGCTCGACCCACACGCATTTGACGTCCATCTGTTTGCACAGGGCATCGCCGATATCGACGTCGAACCCGGTGAGTTTGCCGTCAGCGGTTTTCATCGAGAATGGCGGGTAAGCGGCTTCGATCCCCAGACGAATCGGTTTGGCGTCTTCGGCCACAGCGGTCAGGGACAGCATCGACAGTGCCAGGGCACCGAACATCACTAGCTTCTTCATTTATTACTCCTGTGTGCGGAGGCTTTTATTGGCAGCTTTCGATTGGGCGTTCGGTCATGGCCAATTAGCGGCAAAAACCGACGTGGCCGGCAGTCTATGGCGGCGCGCACAGGGCAAATTGTGTTTAGGCGACAAATACTTACAGAAAATCGGCGCACGCGTTGACCGGGATCAACGCTGCGCCGACATGGTGCAAAAGCTGTAGGACAAATCCTCAAAAATCACAAAAATCACCCGTGTAGGAGCTGCCGCAGGCTGCGATCTTTTGCTCTTTAAAAGTCAAAAGATCGCAGCCTGCGGCAGCTCCTACAAAAGCATTCAGCATTCACATCCAATAGGCGCCTTGGCGGTTTGAGTAGCACTCAAGCTGAAGCCTTCATCCAGCCAGCCGGTCACACCGCCAATCATCTCCTTGACCGGGTAACCCAACGCCGCCAGTTTCACCGCAGCCTTGTTGGCGCCGTTGCAGTGCGGGCCGGCGCAATAGACCACGAACAACGTGCTCGTCGGATACTCCGCCAGGCCTTCGGCGGTCAGCGAGCGGGTCGGAAGGTTGATCGCGCCCGGCACGTGACCGCGCTCGAACGCCAAACGACCGCGCACATCGACCAGAACAAAATCGACTTCACCGGCCTCCTGGCTGCTGTACACGTCAGAACAATCGGTTTCAAACGTCAGACGGTTGCTGAAATGCATCAGGGCAATCGCCGACGGTGCGGCAGGAATATCGCGAACCAGGCTGGTCATGTTGTGTGGCTCCTTCATCTGTTGGGGTGTGAGCAGACTTTATCGGGCCGACACTTGGCGCTACAGTGGCGCGCAAGACACTCACCGGGAATTTTCCGCCAAATGCCTGACTCACTTGGATTGGTTGCGATTCTGGCCTACGACGGCCTCTGTACCTTCGAGTTCGGCATCGCCGTGGAGATTTTCGGCCTGCCCCGGCCGGAGTTCGATTTCCCGTGGTACGAGCACCGCATCGTCGCCGTCGATCAAGGGCCGATGCGCGCCATGGGCGGGATTCACGTACTGGCCGACGGCGGTCTGGAGCTGTTGGCGCAGGCGCGCACCATCATCATTCCCGGTTGGCGTGACCGCGCGGCCCCGGTGCCGCCGGCATTGATCGACGCCTTGCGACAGGCCCATGCCCAGGGTGCGCGGTTGCTGTCGATCTGCTCCGGGGTGTTTGTGCTGGCCGCCAGTGGCTTGCTCGACGGTCACGGCGCGACCACGCACTGGCGCTACACCGAGGAACTGGCGCGGCGCTTCCCGACGATTGCGGTGGATCCGGATGTGCTTTACGTCGACTCCGGCCAGTTGATCACCTCGGCGGGCAGCGCCGCCGGGATCGATGCCTGCCTGCATCTGCTGGCGCGGGACTTTGGCACCCAGGTCGCCAATTCAGTGGCCCGGCGCCTGGTGATGTCGCCGCAACGCACTGGCGGCCAGGCGCAATTCATCCCCATGCCAGTCAGCGCGACACCCCGCAACGACTTGTCGCGGGTGATGCAGTGGGCCCGCGAACGCCTGCACCAACCACTGGAAGTGCGCGATCTGGCCAGCGAAGCGGCGATGAGCGAGCGGACCTTTCTGCGCCGTTTCACCGAGGCCAGCGGGCAATCGCCCAAGGCGTGGCTGCAACACGAGCGACTGGCCCGGGCGCGGGAGTTACTGGAGAGCAGCATGCACAACACCGAGCAGATTGCACTGCGCTGCGGTTATCGCTCGGTGGAAAGTTTTCGCGTGGCGTTTCGCAGCGTGGTCGGGGTGCCGCCGTCGGTGTATCGAGAGCGGTTTGGGCGTGGGCTCAAAGCGATTTCCTGAGATGAATTTCCGGACGCCATCGCTGGCAAGCCAGCTCCCACAGGCTTTGCGTCGTACACACCACCTTGTTTCAACTCAGAAACCTGTGGGAGCCGGGCTTGCCCGCGATGAGGCCTGCACCGACAACCTACAAATCAAGGCTTGCGCAACAGATAGGTATCCATGATCCACCCATGCTCAGCCCGGGCAGCCTTGCGCACCCGCTCGATCTCGGCTGCCACATCCTTGAGCTTGCCACTGATCAGAATCTCATCCGGCGTGCCGAGGTAAGCGCCCCAGTAAATCTCGGTCTGCTGATCCGCCACATGGTGGTAGGAATCTTCAGCATCGAGCATCACCACCAGGCTGTCCGTGTCACTCACCTGCCCCGCCGCCAGACGCCGGCCCGTGGTAATTTCGATTGACCGGCCAATGCTGTTCAGCGGCACCTTATGCTGCGCCGCCAACGCCTGAACGCTGGTAATTCCGGGGATCACTTCAAACTCGAAAGCACAGCGGCCTGACGCCAGAATCGCCTGCAGGATACGAATCGTGCTGTCGTACAGCGCCGGGTCGCCCCACACGAGGAAACCGCCGCATTCGTTGTCAGCCAATTCTTCATTGATCAGCCGCTCGAAGGTTTCTTGCTTGGCGCGGTTCAGGTCATCGACCGCGCGGGTGTAGTCCACGTCGCCGCGCTCGCGCTCCGGGCTGTGGGCTTCGACGAAGCGATACACAGGATCGGTGATGTAGCGCGCGCAGATTTCCCGTCGCAGATCAATCAATTTGTCCTTGCTCTGGCCTTTATCCAGCAGAAAGAACACGTCGACCTGATTCAGCGCTTTTACCGCCTGCATCGTGATGTAGTCGGGATTTCCGGCGCCGATGCCGATGACCAGCAGTTGTTTCATCACAGTGCTCCCGCAAGATCGATACCCGACAAGCGTAGCCGCCAGATACCGTTGAACCGCAGTTCAACAACTGACAACGGTTCAACATCAATCGCGTTGAACGCTGCGCCCTGCAGCACCTGCAGTAATGCTGCGCGCACCACAAACGGATGGGTGATGGCGACGATATGCCCCGGCGCACCTTGCAGGCTGGCCAGCCACGCCGCCACACGCTCGCCCAATTGCCTTACCGACTCGCCACCATGGGGTGCAGCCTGCGGATCACTGATCCACGCCTGCAAAGCCTCGGCCTCGCGCCGTTGCAAATCCTTGATCGCTTGCCCGTGCCAGCGCCCCCAATCGCAATCGCGCAGCGCTTCGTCCACTTGCGGCGCCGCACCGAACCATTCGGCAGTCTGGCGGGTGCGCAATTCCGGCCCGCACAACACACGGTTGGCGCTGGCGAATTGTGTGGCCAACGCACCGGGCGCCAATGGCAGATGTTCAACAGGCTCGTTCGTAGGAAAACGCGACAATTTCTGTGCGACGGTTCGAGCGTGGCAAATCAAAGTCAAACGGGTGGATTGCACGGTATTGCACTCGATGGACATCCGGTAAATCTGCGGCAAACGGCCGGTCTTGCGGCAATTGTGCCGTAAACCGGGCGTTGCAGGGGATCCCGGGAATTTCTGGCCTGACATGTTGAAGGCGAAAAAACGGCAATGTCTGACACGCCGATGGGCAATGGACTACAAGGATCGGCGACGACTGTGTAGGCCTTGTTGCACATGGCTCTCAGGTTATTTAAACGCTGAATCGCTACCGCTAAAAATTCACTAGACATGTAACCTGAGTTACATAAATACTGTTTTAACGGATTATGAAATGAATTCAACACCCCTCCCTCCATCCAGCAGGAGCCCGGATGCCGCCTCTCAGAGACTTGATCACCGATCCCGGCCTGGAGCTGACGCCGTCTGAGCGCAAAGTGATTCGCGCCCTGCTCGACCAGTATCCACGCAATGGCCTGGGTCCGATGGCGCGTCTGGCCGAGCACGCCGGCGTCAGTGATCCGACCATCGTACGGCTGGTGAAGAAGCTCGGATTCGGCGGTTATGCCGAGTTTCAGGACGCCCTGCTCAGCGACATGGATCACCGCCTGCGTTCGCCGCGCACCCTGTTGCAGCCCCGTTCGCACCTGAACAAGGATGATGCCTGGGGCCATTATCTGGCCGACAGCCAACGCCTGATGGTGGAAACCCAGGCCCTGACGCAACCTGAAGACGTGCGCATTCTGCTTGACTGGCTGCTCGACACCCGGCACCAGATCTACTGCTTCGGCGGGCGCTTCAGCAGCCTGATGGCCAACTACCTGCTCAATCACTTGCGCCTGCTGCGACCCGGCTGCTTTGCCCTGGAAGACAACGCGCAACTGCCCGACCGCCTGTTCGATCTGCAACGCCAGGACGTAGTGCTGCTGTTTGACTATCGGCGCTACCAGTCCCAGGCCCTGCGGGTTGCCTCGGCGGCGAAGAACAACAACGCGCGGGTGGTGCTGTTCACCGACATCTATGCCTCGCCGCTGCGCGAATTGGCTGACCTGATCATCAGTGCTCCGGTGGAATCGGCCTCGCCGTTCGACACCATGGTGCCGGCGCTGGCCCAGGTCGAGGCGCTGATTGCCTGCCTGACCCTGCGCAGCCCCGATCTGGCCGATCGCCTGGAAGGCATCGACGCCCTGCGCAACGACTTCAACACCCATCTGCTGGAGGATAAATAAGGATGTTCAGTCTTCCCCACCGCTCGCCGCGGGATTTGCCGTTCGTCATCGACCACACCGCGTTGCTGCTGGTGGACATGCAGCGTGCCTGGCTCGAACCGCAGTTCGACCCGCACCTGAACGGCCCGGATGCCGAGTATTTCCTGACCCGCGCGCACATGCAGGTTGTGCCCAACCAGCGCCGTTTGCTCAGTGCCTTTCGCGAAGCGCGGCAGAACGTGTTGCACACGATTATCGAAAGCCTGACCGCCGACGGTCGCGACCGCTCGCTGGATCACAAACTGTCGGACATGCACCTGCCCAAGGGCAGCACCCAGGCGCGGATCATTGATGACCTGACCCCGGTGGAAAACGAGATCGTCCTGCCGAAAACCTCGTCTGGGGTGTTCAACTCGACCAACATCGATTACGTGCTGCGCAACCTCGAAACCCGCCACCTGATCATCGCCGGCATCGTCACCGATCAGTGCGTCGACATGGCCGTGCGGGATGCCGCCGACCGTGGCTATCTGGTAACACTGGTCGAAGACGCCTGCGCCACCTACACCCCGGCGCGGCATGACGCCTGCCTGAACGCGATCAAGGGCTACTGCTGGATCACCGACACGCAAACCGTGCTCGGCCGCTTGCAGGAGGTGCGTCCATGAGCGAGCGCCTGACGCCGTTGCCGATGACCACCATCGTCACCACCGACCTGATCGGCATCACCCGTGGCCGCTCGTTTCCCACCGATCAGCTGGAGCATTATCAAGCCGCCGGCTGCGGCTGGGTGCCGGCCAATAGCGCGTTGACCCCGCAGGACATCATCGCCTCGACCAACCCATGGGGCGCGTACGGCGATTTGCGGTTGATTCCGGATTTGAGCAGCCGCGTGACGGTCGGTAATGGCCCGGACGCCGCAGCACCGGCGCTGGACTTCATCCATGGCGACATCCGCGAGACCGATGGCCGGCCGTGGAGCGCTTGCCCGCGCACGCTGTTGCGCGACGAAATCGAGCGCTACCGCGACGACCTCGGCTTGCAGGTCAACGCGGCGTTCGAACACGAATTCAACCTGCATGCCGGCTTCGCCGAACACCTGGCGTTTTCCCTTGAAGCCCAGCGTCAGGGTGCAGAGTTCGGCGGCTGGCTGCTCAGCGCCCTGCGCGCCGGCGGTGTCGAGCCGGAAATGTTCCTGCCCGAATACGGCAAGCACCAATACGAAATCACCTGCCGGCCGACCCTCGGCGTGGCGGCGGCGGATCGTGCGGTCAACGTGCGCGAGATCACCCGCGAAATCGCCCGGCAAATGGGCGTCGACGTCAGCTTCGCGCCAAAAACCAAGGCCGACGCGGTGTGCAACGGTGTGCACCTGCACGTCAGCCTGCTCGACCTGCAAGGTCTGCCGCTGCTTTACGACGCCGGCGCCAGCAACGGTCTGTCGACCCTCGGCCAGCATTGGGCCGCAGGGATCCTGCATTACCTGCCGGCGCTGTGTGCGTTCACCGCGCCGACGCCGGTGTCGTACGAACGCCTGCAGCCGCACCACTGGAGCGCGTCGTACGCGTGTCTGGGGCAGCAGAACCGGGAAGCGGCGCTGCGCATCTGCCCGACCGTGAGCCTGGGCGGCAAATCGGTGGCGACGCAGTACAACCTGGAATTCCGCGCCATGGACGCCACCGCCTCGCCGCACCTGGCGATGGCCGCGCTGCTGATCGCCGGACGGCTGGGCATCGAACAGCGTCTGGCGCTGAACGCGATCACCGATGAAATTCCCGATTCACTCAACGACGAGCAACGCAAGGCTCGGGGCATCGTTGCCCTGCCCGCCTCGCTGGCCCAGGCGCTGGATTGCCTGCGTGACAGTGCAGCCTTCAATCAATGGCTGCCCAAGCCGTTGCTCGACACTTACCACGCCCTTAAAACCGAGGAACTGGCGCTGACGGAACAGCTCTCGCCCGCTGACCTGTGTGAGCACTATGCACGCCTGTACTGAATCCGCCGAGCTGGGGTTGTACACCCGCCCGGTCTACAACCTGAGCCGCGAAGATTCATCGCATCCGGTGATCCTGGTGTGCGAGCACGCCAGCCGCTACATCCCCGAGGCCCTGAACAATCTGGGCCTGGACGATGCAGCCGCGCGCGAACACATCGCCTGGGACATCGGCGCACTGCAACTGGCTGAAAAGCTCTCGGAGACACTCGGCGCGACACTGTTGAGCGCCAACTATTCACGGCTGCTGATCGACCTCAATCGGCCCCGGCATGCCCCCGACAGCATTCCGGCGCAGAGCGAGATTTATCAGGTGCCGGGTAACCGCGAGCTGGACGAAGCCACTCGCGAATACCGGCGCCAGACCCTGTTCAAACCGTTTCACGCCCGGCTGCAGACCCTGATCGACCAGCGCGTTGCGCAAGGCCAGGCAGTACGGGTAGTCGGGATTCACAGTTTTACCCCGGTGTATTACGGCCAGCCGCGCCCGCTGGAAGTCGGCGTGCTGTTCGGTCAGGCCGGCGCCTATGCGCAACGGGTGATAGACGGCCTCGGCCAGCACCCGCTGAAAGTCGCGGGCAACCAGCCGTACCGGGTTGATCCGCTGGGCGACATGACCGTGCCGGTGCACGGCGATGCCCGGGGGCTGGAATCGGTGTTGATCGAGGTGCGCAACGATCTGCTGCGCACCCCGGAGGCGGTATCGCTGTGGGCCGGGCGCCTGGCGCCGCTGCTGTAAAGAATGCTGCAAGACTGCTGACGCTGTAACGATGGATCGACATAACAACTAAAACGCTGGATAGGCTGACAAGGAGTTGCGCTTCATGGAAATAGAAGAGTTCGGCTACAAACAGGAGTTGAAACGTAGCCTGACACTGACCGACCTGGTGGTGTACGGGATGATCTTCATGATCCCCATCGCCCCGTTTGGCGTGTATGGCTACGTGAATGCCGAGGCACCCGGGATGGTGCCGCTGGCTTATATCATCGGCATGGTCGCGATGCTGTTCACCGCGCTGAGCTACGGCAGCATGGCCAAGGCGTTTCCGATCGCCGGTTCGGTATATTCCTACGCGCAACGCGGCCTCAATCAACACGTCGGTTTCATCGCCGGCTGGCTGATGCTGCTCGACTACCTGCTGATTCCACCGCTGCTGTACGTCTACGCGGCCATGGCCCTGAACCATCTGTACCCGGACATTCCGAAGGTCGGTTTCATTCTGGCGTTCCTGGTCAGCGCGACGTTCGTCAACCTGCGCGGCATCACCTTTACCGCGCGGATGAACATCATCTTCCTGCTGGCACAGCTGGTGGTACTGGGAATCTTCCTGTTCTACGCCTGGAACGCCCTGCACAACGGCGGCGGCAACGGCGAGCTGACCCTGGCGCCGCTGTATCACCCGAAAACGTTCGACTTCGCCCTGCTGATGCAAGCCGTGTCGATTGCCGTGCTGTCGTTCCTTGGCTTCGACGCGATCTCGACCCTCGCCGAAGAAATCAAGGGCGATCCGGGCAAAAGCGTCGGCCGCGCAGCGCTGATCACTCTGGTGGTGATGGGCGTGATTTTCGTCGTGCAGACCTGGATCGCCACCGATCTGGCCGCCGGCATGGGCTTCAAGTCCGCCGACACCGCGTTCTATGAAATCGCCGAAATCGCGGCCGGCAGCTGGCTGGCAACCCTGACCGGTGTGGCCACGGCGCTGGCTTGGGGCGTTGCGGTGGCGATCACCTCGCAAGCCGCGGTGTCGCGTCTGCTGTTCGGCATGGCCCGCGATGGCAAGTTGCCGAAAGTGCTGGCCAAGGTGCACCCGAAGCACAACACCCCGTACCTGAGCATTTATCTGGTGGCGGTGCTGTCGCTGGTGATCTGCTACCTGTTCATCAATTCGGTCGACACCCTGACCTCGCTGGTCAACTTCGGTGCCCTCAGCGGCTTCATGCTGCTGCACCTGACAGTGATTAACTACTACTGGCGTCGGCAGAAGTCCGGTCAGGTCGTGCGCCATCTGATCTGCCCGGTGATCGGCTTCATCATCGTCGCCGCCATCATGTACAACATGGGCGTCGATGCGCAGAAACTCGGCCTGATCTGGATCGCTTTGGGCCTGGTGTATCTGTTCTTCCTGAACAAGCTCGGCGCCAGCACCGCGCTGCCTGACCCGAGCAATGGCTGACAAGAAAAAGAGCGGCGTCTGACAACAAATCAGGCGACCGCCGCTTTAAAGCGTGGCAACCGACAGTGATAGTCAGGTTCGGTGGGGATCACCGGACCCTTTGATACAGGAGTGCATCCATGCTGGTCTTACGCCCAGTCGAGACAACCGACCTGCCGCAGTTGCAGCAACTGGCCCGCGACAGCCTGGTCGGCGTCACGTCGCTGCCGGACGACAGCGAACGCCTGCGCGAAAAAATCGCCAGTTCCTGCGCCTCGTTCGCCAGCGACATTCAGGCGCAAGGCCCGGAGAACTACTTTTTCGTGCTGGAAGACCTCGACACTCAGCGGCTGGTCGGCTGCTCGGAGATCCTCGCTACTGCCGGTTTCAACGAACCGTTCTACAGCCTGCGCAACCGCCACTTCACCAGTGCCTCGCGGGAGTTGAACATTGAACACGGGGTGCCGGCGCTGTCGTTGTGTCACGACCTCAACGACCACACCCTGCTGCGCGGTTTTCACATCGACAACGCGTTGGTGCGCAGCGCCTTTTCCGAATTGCTGTCACGGGCGCGGCTGCTGTTCATCGCCGCTCATGCACAACGTTTCGCCGAGGCGGTGATCACCGAGATCGTCGGCTACAGCGATGAGAACGGTCATTCGCCGTTCTGGGACGCACTGGGCAAGCACTTCTTCGATCTGCCCTACGTCGAGGCCGAGCGCCTGTGCGGTCTGCAAAGCCGCACGTTTCTCGCCGAACTGATGCCGCAATACCCGATTTACGTACCGATGCTGCCTCTGGCAGCGCAGGAATGCATTGGCCGGATTCACCCGGACGGCCAGGAAGCCTTCGACATCCTCGAACGCGAAGGCTTTGAAACCAACAGCTACATCGACCTGTTCGACGCCGGTCCGACCCTGTATGCGCGCACCGCGAACATCCGTTCGATCGCCCGCAGCCAGACCGTCACCGTCCGCCAGCAAGCGCAGATCGACGCCCGTGGCCATTACCTGCTGAGCAACGACGCCCTGCATGGATTCCGGGCCATCGTCGCCGAACTGAACTACCAGCCCGATCAACCGCTGTCGCTGACGCCGGCACTGTGCGCGGCGCTGAAAGTTACCGATGGCAGCACGGTCAGGCTGACAGCCCTGTGAACCGCGCCCGGTTGCATACCCAACGACAGTGCCCGAACAGGCGCGTACAAGGAGTTCCCGCATGATCGTCCGTCCGGTCAAAGTCAGCGACCTGCCAGCGCTGATGACCCTGGTGCAACAGGCCGGTCCGGGGTTTACGACCCTGCCGGCCAATGAGGATCGCCTCGCCCACCGGGTGCGCTGGGCTCAGCGCGCGTTCGCCGAACAGGTTGAACGGGCCGACGCCGATTATCTGTTCGTGCTCGAAGACGACGACCTGCGGGTGGTCGGTGTCAGCGCCTTGACCGGCGCGGTGGGGTTGCGCGAGCCGTGGTACAACTATCGGGTCGGTCTGACTGTGAGTTCGGCACCGGATCTCGGCATTTCGCGGCAGATCCCCACACTGTTTCTCAACAATGAGCTGACCGGTCAGTCGGAACTGTGTTCGCTGTTCCTGCATCCGCAACACCGCCAAGGCAGCAATGGTCGGCTCCTGTCGTTGGGGCGCCTGCTGTTCGTGGCCGAATTCCCGCAGTTGTTTGGCGAAAAGATGATTGCCGAACTGCGTGGCAGTGCCGATGAACTCGGCTGCTCGCCGTTCTGGGACAGCCTGGGCCGACACTTTTTCAAGATGGACTTCAGCCATGCCGACCACTTGTCGGGGCTGGGCAACAAGTCGTTCATCGCTGAGCTGATGCCGCGCCAGCCGTTGTACACCTGCATGCTCACCGAGCAGGCACAAGCCGTCATCGGCCAGCCGCACCCCAACACCGAACCGGCGCTGAAGATCCTGCGTGCAGAAGGCTTCACGCATAAGGGCTACATCGACATCTTCGACGGTGGCCCGGTGATCGAGGCGCCGATCGGCAGCATTCGTACCGTGCGCGACAGCCTGGCGCTGACCCTGAGCCTCGGCACCCCGGACGATCAGGCACCGTTGTGGCTGATCCATAACCGGCGCCTGGAGAACTGCCGCATCACCGTGGCCCCCGGTCGTCTGGTCGGCAATAGCCTGGTGGTCGATCGCCTCACCGCCAAGCGCTTGCAGTTGCAACCGGGCAATTCGGTACGCGCGGTGCTGCTGCCCAGGCAACAGCAACAGGCGGTAGCCGCCTGATCTGCAGTTTTGCCAGTGAAAATCCGCTGACTGCCGATGAAACCTTTCAGCCGCTGGATCCTTCATCAACGCCTCACTCGCAAATTCGTCATGAACCTTGACCCATTCGCGTGATAGCCTTTTCATTCTTCGGCGTTGACACCTTTGCTCAAGCCGTTCCATTCCTTTGTATTGGTGGAACTCGTATGACCAGGCTTTCCCATCAAGATTTGCGCCGTAACTTCCGTCAATTGCTGGCTTCCGACACCTGCTACCACACCGCCTCGGTGTTCGACCCGATGTCCGCGCGCATTGCCGCCGACCTGGGGTTTGAAGTGGGGATCCTCGGCGGCTCCGTGGCCTCATTGCAGGTGCTCGGCGCCCCCGACTTTGCCCTGATCACCCTCAGCGAGTTCGCCGAACAGGCCACCCGCATCGGCCGCGTCGCCCAACTGCCAGTGATCGCCGACGCCGACCACGGCTACGGCAACGCCCTCAACGTGATGCGCACCATCGTTGAACTGGAACGCGCCGGCGTCGCCGCCCTGACCATCGAAGACACCCTGCTGCCGGCGCAATTCGGGCGCAAATCCACAGACCTGATTTCGGTCGCTGAAGGCGTCGGCAAGATCCGCGCGGCGCTGGAAGCCCGGGTCGATTCGGAAATGGCAATCATCGCCCGCACCAACGCCGGGATCCTGCCGAATCAGGAAATCATCAGCCGCACCAAGCAATACCAGGCCGCTGGTGCCGATGGCATCTGCATGGTCGGGGTGCAGGACTTCGATCAGCTCGAGCAAATCGCCGAACACCTGACGGTGCCGCTGATGCTGGTCACCTACGGCAACCCGGCCCTGCGCGACGACAAGCGCCTGGCCGAACTCGGTGTGCGCGTGACCATCGACGGCCACGGCGCGTACTTCGCCGCGATCAAGGCCACCTACGACAGCCTGCGCGAACAACGCCAGATCTTCACCCAGGCCTCCGACCTGAGCGCCACGGAACTCACGCACACCTACACCCAGCCTGAGGATTACATCCTCTGGGCCAAGGAATACATGAGCGTCAAGGAATAAGCTGCGGTCAGGACTGGCCTCTTCGCGAGCAAGCTCGCTCCCACAGTGGATCTTCAGTGAACACAGCATTGGTGTTCGGCACAGATCCATTGTGGGAGCGAGCTTGCTCGCGAAGGCGTCAGTTGCAGCACCGCCCCACCGCGGAAGTCAGCGCTTGGCCAACTCCATGATCATCCGCGACAACAGATAAATCCGCGGCGTTACGCTCGCCACTTCGGCGTATTCTTCCGGCGTATGAATATTGCCGCCGACAATCCCGAAACCGTCCAGCGTCGGCGTGCCCACGCCGGCTGACAGGCTGGCATCCGCCGCACCACCGCTGCCCTCTTCGGTCAGCTTGCGGCCGATCTCGCCGTAAATCCCTTGCGCCATGGCCATCAAGCGATCCGACTCCGCCGTCTGCGGCATCGGCGGCAACCCGCGTTTGAGGCTGGTGGTGACTTCTGTTTCGGCGATCAGCTTGTCCTGCGACACTCGCGCCAGGTCTTTCTCGATCCGGTCGAACTCTTCCGGCACCGCTGCACGCACGTCAGCCTTGGCGGTGGCGTGATCCGGAATCACGTTGGTGCGATCACCGGCCTGGAGCACGGTGAAGTTGATGGTGGTTTTCTTCGCTTCGTCGCCGAGTTTGCCCAGTTGCAGAATCTGGTGCGCCGCTTCCATCGCCGCGTTACGCCCCAGTTCCGGCGCGACCCCGGCGTGTGCAGCCTTGCCTTTGACTTCGACCAGCGCCGTCGCGCTGCCTTTGCGCCACACCACCAAGCCATCGGCCGGACGCCCCGGTTCGAGGTTGAGGGTCACGTCGTGGGCCTTGGCGGTTTTCTTGATCAGGTCGGTGGCGACGTCCGAGCCGGTTTCTTCGCTGGCGTCGAGCAGGAAGGTGATTTGTGCGTAGTCCTTGAAGTCGAGGTTCTTGAGAATCTTCAGCGCGTAGATCCCGGCGACGATGCCGCCCTTGTCGTCCATCACCCCCGGCCCGTAGGCGCGACCGTCCTTGATGCGGAACGGGCGCTCGGCGGCGGAGCCCTCTTTGAACACCGTGTCCATGTGCGCCATCAAGAGGATTTTCGCCTTGCCGGTGCCTTTGAAGGTCGCCAACACGTGGTTGGATTTTTCCGGGGTGTTGGGCACCAGTTCGATGGTCGCGCCGAGCTTTTTCAGCTCCTCGATGGCGATCTCGCTGACTTGTTTCAGGCCCGGTTCATAACCGGAACCGGAGTCGATGTTGACCAGCCGTTCCAGCAGTTTCAGGGCTTCGGGTTGATACTGTTCGGCGTCGGCCAGCACTTGCTTGTGCGGTTCGGCGAAGGCGCCGGCGGAACTTAGGGCGAGGGACAGGCCGAGACTGGCGGCCAGCAGCGAGCGGGAAAATGAGAACGTCATGAATCGATCCTTGTTTCGCGTCGGGGGGGGGATTGAACCGTACCTGACATCGACGCAAGGCTCTATACCGGATGCGACATCTCTGCGGCCGACAACGAACACCTGTAGGAGGAAATTGTGCTGGGCAGTCAGACCGAATCGAGCAGTTCCTGCTTCGGCAGATCATCACTGTTGCAGATCACCCGATTGCGGCCGGTCGCCTTGGCCTCGTACAGCGCCTGGTCGGCATCATTGAGCCAACGGGTCGCGTCGCTGTGCGCCGGATCATAGGCCGCCAGACCAATGCTCAGGCTGACCTTGAGTGCCGGGTTCTGCTCGTAACCCAGGATGGCGAAACGTTCGCGCAAGGCCTCCATCGCCTGCGCGGCACTGAACAGCGGCAGGTCGGGCAGGATCACGCAAAACTCGTCGCCGCCATAGCGCCCGGCGACGTCCGCAGCGCGCAGGTTCTGCTTGAGCATTTTGCTCAACTGGCGCAGCACGATGTCACCCGCCACATGCCCGTAGGTGTCGTTGATCGCCTTGAAGTGATCGATGTCGATCAACGCGATCGCTGCGCCCTGCTGCTGCCGGCGGCAACGTTGAAAGGCGATTTCCAGTTGATCCTTCCACGCGCCGTGGTTGAGCAACCCGGTAAGGCTATCGGTGCGGCTCAGGGCCAGTAGCTCACGCTTGTGCAGACCCAGCGTGTAGGCCTGGCGAAAGCAGATCCAGCCCAGCGCCAGCGGGTACAGCATCAGCAACGGCAGACACGCATACAGCTGCAGAGGCGAAGTTTGCGGGATGAACGCCGGGGCGAAAACCACCAGGCCGACGCCGATACCGAGGATCTGCGCCGCCAGGCCTGCGGCGAGAAAACGCAAACCACCGATCGCGACGTTATTCATCGCCATCATCGAAACGGTGGTGGCACTGGGCAATGGATTGAAGTGCATGGCGGCGACCCAGAAGCCGCCCATAAAGGCGTCAACCAACAGATTGCGGTGTTCCGCATGGTAAGGAACGCTGGCACGACGAGCCCATTGAAACGCCAGGTGCGGCCAAAGCAGGCCGTTGAACAGCATCAGCGCCCAGACCCACAGCGGCGGATCGAGCGGGTACATCGCCGCGCTCACGCACAACAGCCCCAGCACCAGCCCGAGGGTTCGCGATGTATAAAGCCTCCTGGCCAGTGAAAGTCCCTTTCCCCCCTTTTTTCGCATAAGGGCCTCGACCACTCGACGGAACCTGCGCACACCCTCAGACGGATGTGCTGGAAGTCTAACAGGCAGCCGTTAAATAACCATCACCGGCCAGCCCCGCGCCTTCACTCACTTAACTGTGGGAGCGAGCTTGCTCGCGAAGGCGGCAGTTCAGTAGACATCCCCTATCTGACACTCCGCATCCATCAAAACACCACCCGGAGCAAACCCGCTCCCACCCGGCAAATATTTAGCTATACCTGAAAGGATGAAAACGGAAAAACAACTATAAGAAGGAGGCCCATGCACACCTACCGAGTGTTGATCATCGGCAGCGGATTTGGCGGCCAATGTGCGGCGGTCAACTTGCTCAAGGCCGGGATCGACGATTTTCGCTTGCTGGAAAGAAGGGACTTTTTCGGCGGCACCTGGTGCCAGAACACCTACCCCGGTGCGGCGGTGGATGTGCCGTCGCCGCTCTACTCGTTGTCGTTTGCGCCATTTCCCTGGACACAGATGTTCGCCGCCCAGGCCGAACTGCATCGCTACACCGAATACGTCATCGAGCGCTTCAGCCTGCGCGAGCGGGTGGCGCTGCAAACCAACGTCGAACGCATCGAATGGGACGACACCGAAAAGCGCTGGGCGGTGCACACCAGCAAAGGGATTTTCTACGCGCAGTTCGTGATCAACGCCTCCGGGCCGTTGAGCCAACCGGTGATCCCCTCCTTCCCCGGCATGGATCGCTTTGAAGGCAAGACTTTTCATACCAACAATTGGGATCACAGCTACGACTATCGCGGTAAACGCGTGGCCATCGTCGGCAGCGGCGCCAGTGCCGCGCAGGTGATTCCGGCGATTGCCGTCGAAGTCGAGCAATTGCACGTGTTCCAGCGCACGCCGCATTGGGTATTGCCGCGCGCCGATCGCACGTTCGGGCCTTTCCAGCGCTGGCTGCTGGGTGTCAAACCGGCGTACAAGCTGCTGCGCTGGCTGCTCTACTGGCAATTCGAAACCCGGGTGATCGCCTTCAAATATTCGAAACCGGCAATTCACCTGGTTCAGCGTCAGGCCCTGCGTTTTCTCAAGCAACAAGTGCCGGACCCGGTACTGCGCGCAAAACTCACCCCGGACTTCACCATCGGCTGCAAGCGCATCCTGCTCTCCAGCACCTATTACCCGGCGCTGACCCGGCCCAATGTCACGCTGCACAGCCGCGAACAAGGCATCGCCGCGCTCGACGAAACCGGGATCACCACCACGGACGGCCAGCACATCGACGTCGATTTGATTGTCTGGTCGACCGGCTATGACGCCACCGACGGCGTGGTCTCCTACCCGGTGACCGGCAAGCACGGCGTGCAACTCAAGGACGTCTGGGCGCAGTACCCGCGCGCTTATCTGGGCACCAGCCTGCCGGACTTTCCCAACCTGTTTATCGTCACCGGCCCGAACACCGGCATCGGCCATACCTCGGCGCTGTTCATCATCGAAGCGCAGATGAACTACATCCTCGACTGCATCCACACCCTGCAGTCAAAAGGCCTGCGCAGCATCGAAGTGCGCCCCGAAGCGGAACGTACCTACACTGCAATGATCCACCGTGAGATGGAACGCACGGTGTGGATGTCCGGCGGCTGTCACAGTTGGTATCAGAGCAAGAGCGGTCATGTGATCGCGATATTTCCGGGCTTCAGTTTCAGCTACTACCGGTTGACCCGGGCGCTGAAACCGGCTGACCACATTCTGTCCTGAACACGTAAAAGGAAGACGTCGATGCTTGTGCTGTTTGTCGCTCTCGCGGTTTTCGTAGCCTGGAGCTGGTTGAGTTACCCGGCGGTCGGGCATTGGTTGTATGACCTGAGCACGGCGTTCGAGGCCAAGTTGTACAAGTTGCACAAAATCGAGGTGCCGATTGCCGAAATGACGGTGTCGACCTGGCAAGGAGGCCCTTATGAGGCGGCCAGCGCGATTCTGATGCTGCACGGTTTCAGCGCCGAAAAAAACCTGTGGCTGCGCTTCGCCAGGCACTTTGTCCGCCAGTACCGGGTGATCATTCCGGACATCGCCGGCCATGGGGAAACCGGGTTCAAGGCCGGAGGCGGCTACGACATTGCGCTGCAGGCCAAGCGCATGATCCAGCTGCTGGACGTGTGCGGCGTGGAGAAAGTCCACGTGATCGGCAACTCCATGGGTGGCTACATCGCGGCATGGCTGGCAGCAACTTACCCGGAGCGGATCGCCTCGGTGGCGCTGATCGACCCGGCCGGCGTCACTGCACCGCAGGCCAGCGACATGGAGCGTCACCTCGCCCGTGGGCATAACCCGTTCCTGATCAATTCCCGGGAAGAATTCCGTCAGTTCTATGCGATGACCATGGCCTCGCCACCGTGGGTGCCCGGACTGGTACTGGACGCCATCGCTCAGCGATACGAACGCCAGCGCGATGAACTGGAAGAGATCTTCCGTGACTTCCGCGCCAGCCCGCCGATGGAGCCGAAACTGGCCGATATCAAATGCCCCGCGCTGCTGCTGTGGGGGCGCAAGGACCGCTTGATCGACGTCAGCAGCGTGCCGGTGTGGAGCAAGGGCATCGCCAATTTGCGGGTCGAAGTGTGGGATGGCGTCGGGCACATGCCAATGGTCGAACAACCGGGGAATACCGCGCGGTTGTATCGGGAGTTTCTGGGTAATCAGCGATGAAACCCACAGCAGTCATTGTGGCGAGGGAGCTTGCTCCCGCTGGGGCGCGAAGCGGCCCTGATCCTGCGAATGCGACTAGCCTGTCTCGACACGGCATCGATCTCAGGTCTGCTGCGCAGCCCAGCGGGAGCAAGCTCCCTCGCCACAAAAAGCTCTCTTGGCGGTATAGGTTCGGAAGGTCGAAATGAACATTCTCTACGACGAACGCCTCGACGGTCCGCTACCGGAAGTGAACAAGGCCGAGTTGCTGAAAACCCTGCAGCGCGCCCTCCCGGATCTCGACCTGCTCTGGCGCGAAGACGAACTCAAGCCGTACGAATGCGACGGTCTGTCGGCCTATCGCACCACGCCGATGCTGGTGGCCCTGCCCCGGCGACTCGATCAGGTACAAACCCTGCTCAAGCTCTGCCATCAACACAATGTGCCGGTGGTTGCCCGGGGTGCCGGCACCGGGTTGTCGGGGGGTGCGCTGCCGCTGGAAAAAGGTCTGTTGCTGGTGATGGCGCGGTTCAACAACATCCTGCACATCGACCCGGCGGCCCGTACCGCACGGGTTCAACCGGGGGTGCGCAATCTGGCGATCTCCCAGGCCGCCGCGCCGTACGGCCTGTATTACGCGCCGGATCCGTCCTCGCAGATCGCCTGCTCGATCGGCGGCAACGTCGCGGAAAACGCCGGTGGCGTGCATTGCCTCAAGTACGGTCTGACCGTGCACAACCTGCTGAAAATCGAAGTTCTGACCATCGAAGGCGAACGCCTGACGCTCGGCAGCGATGCCCTCGATGCGCCGGGTTTCGATCTGCTTGCGTTGGTCACCGGCTCCGAAGGTCTGCTGGGGATCATCACCGAAGTCACGGTCAAACTGTTGCCAAAACCGCAAGTCGCCAAGGTCTTGCTGGCCAGTTTCGACTCGGTGGAAAAGGCTGGCCGCGCCGTGGCCGACATCATCGCCGCGGGGATCATTCCCGGCGGCCTGGAGATGATGGACAACCTGGCGATCCGCGCCGCCGAAGACTTCATTCACGCCGGTTACCCGGTCGATGCCGAGGCGATTCTGCTGTGCGAACTCGATGGCGTCGAAGCCGATGTCCACGACGATTGCCTGCGGGTGCGCGAGGTCATGCTTCAGGCCGGCGCCAGCGACGTGCGTCAGGCCCGCGATGAAGCCGAGCGGGTGCGCTTCTGGGCCGGGCGCAAAAACGCCTTTCCGGCCATTGGCCGCCTGTCGCCGGACTACTACTGCATGGACGGCACCATCCCGCGCCGCGAATTGCCCGGCGTGTTGCAAGGCATCGCCCGCCTCGGCGCCGAATACGGCTTGCGCGTGGCCAACGTGTTTCATGCCGGCGACGGCAACATGCACCCGCTGATTCTGTTCGACGCCAACCAGCCCGGCGAACTGCAGCGCGCCGAAGCGTTGGGCGGGAAGATTCTGGAATTGTGCGTGCAGGTTGGCGGCAGCATCACCGGCGAACACGGCGTTGGCCGCGAGAAAATCAATCAGATGTGCGCGCAGTTCACCAGCGCTGAGCTGACCCTGTTCCACGCGGTAAAAGCCGCATTCGACCCGCAAGGCCTGCTCAACCCCGGCAAGAACATCCCGACCCTGCATCGCTGCGCCGAATTCGGCGCGATGCACATTCATGCCGGGCAACTGCCATTCCCCGAACTGGAGCGTTTCTGATGGCTGATTTCGACGCCAGCGGCACGCTGCTCGAGCAGGTCAACCAGGCCCGGGCCAACGCCACACCGCTGAAAATCCAGGGCGGCAACAGCAAGGCGTTTCTCGGCCGCGAAGTGGCCGGTGAAGTGCTCGACGTCCGCGCGCATCGCGGCATCGTGCGCTATGAACCGACCGAGCTGGTGGTCAGCGTGCGCGCCGGCACGCCGTTGCGCGAGCTGCTCGCGGCGCTCGACGCGGCCGGGCAGATGCTGCCCTGCGAGCCGCCAGCCTTCGGCGACAGCGCCACGGTGGGCGGGATGATCGCCAGCGGACTGTCCGGGCCACGGCGGCCATGGTCCGGTTCGGTGCGCGATTTTGTCCTCGGCACCCGGGTCATCACCGGCCTCGGCGAGCACTTGCGCTTCGGTGGCGAAGTGATGAAAAACGTCGCCGGCTACGACCTGTCGCGCCTGTTGACCGGCAGTTTCGGTTGCCTCGGCGTGCTGACCGAAGTTTCGCTGAAAGTCCTGCCGAAACCGCGTCAATGCCTGAGCATCCGCCTCGATATCGATTGCGCGCGGGCGCTGACCAGACTGGCCGAATGGGGCCAGCAACCGTTGCCGATCAGCGGCGCCTGTCATGACGGGCAAAGCCTGTATCTGCGCCTTGAGGGCGGCGAAGGCTCGGTCACCGCCGCGCATCAACGGCTTGGCGGCGAACCACTGGATTCGACGTTCTGGCGCGACCTGAACGAGCAACGCCTGAGCTTTTTCGACGAAGGCCTGCCGCTGTGGCGCCTGTCGCTGCCGAACAATCTCGGACCGCAGGACTTGCCCGGCCAGCAACTGATCGACTGGGCCGGTGCGCAACGCTGGCTGAAGTCCGATCACGAGCACATCCAGATTCTTGCTCAGGAACTCGGCGGCCACGCCACCTGCTTTACCCATGGCGCCAGCGACACGCCGTTCCAGCCGCTGCCGCGCACGCTGATGCGCTATCACCGGCAACTCAAGGCGCAACTCGACCCGCAAGGGCTGTTCAACCCCGGCCGGATGTACGCGGAGTTCTAGCCATGCAAACCACCCTCAGCGAACAAGCCCGACAACTGCCGCGTGCCGCCGAGGCGGAAAAAATCCTCCGCACCTGCGTGCATTGCGGGTTCTGCAACGCCACCTGCCCAACGTATCAGTTGCTCGGTGATGAACTCGACGGGCCGCGCGGGCGCATCTATCTGATCAAGCAAGTGCTTGAAGGCGCTCCCGCTACCGAGCAGACACAACTGCATCTGGATCGCTGCCTGTCCTGCCGCAACTGCGAAACCACCTGCCCGTCTGGGGTCGACTATCACAATCTGCTCGACATCGGCCGTGCGGTGGTCGATCAGGCGGTGCCACGCCCCGCTGCCCAGCGCTTGTTGCGCGAGGGCTTGCGTGCACTGGCGCCGAATCCCGGGATGTTCAAGGGTTTGCTGCGCGTTGGTACAACGTTTCGGCCCTTGCTGCCGCGAATGTTCGAAAGCAAATTGCCGCAGCGCTCGCCAGCGTCCGGCACACGCCCAGCGCCGCGCCATGCACGGCGGGTGCTGCTGCTCGAGGGGTGCGTGCAACCGGGCCTGTCGCCGAACACCAATGATGCAACGGCGCGGGTGCTCGATCGGTTGGGGATCAGCGTCACGCCGGTGGCCGAGGCCGGTTGCTGCGGCGCGCTGGACTATCACCTCGACGCCCAGGCCAAGGGCCTCGATCGCGCCCGGCAGAACATCGACGCGTGGTGGCCGCACCTGGAAAACGGCGCGGAAGCCATCGTGCAGACAGCCAGCGGTTGCGGCGCGTTCATCAAGGATTACGGGCATTTGCTGGCGCAGGATCCGCGCTACGCCGACAAGGCGCGGCAGATCAGCGAACGAGCGCTGGATCTGGTGCAGATACTCGCGCAGGAACCCTTGGAGAAAGTATGCGCCGCCAGTCAACGGCGGATCGCCGTACATTGCCCCTGCACCTTGCAACATGCGCTGAAACTCGGCGGCGCGGTGGAAGCGCTGTTGGTCCGGCTGGGTTTCAACCTCACGGCGGTGCCGGACGGGCATTTGTGCTGTGGTTCGGCCGGCACCTATTCGCTGACCCAACCGACCCTCGCCCGGCAACTGCGCGACAACCGCCTCAACGCCTTGGAAAGCGATCGCCCGGACTTGATCGTCACCTCCAACATCGGCTGCCAGAATCATCTGGCCGGCGCCGGACGCACGCAGGTTGTGCACTGGATCGAACTGGTGGATCAGTCGTTGGCAGAATGAAGTTCGTAGGATTCTTCGTTTGCCGCCGTCGGCGAAGGCTGCGATCTTTTCCTCCATCCAAACCGTGACCGTGGCAGGAATTTTTTTCATGACCGTGCAGCCTTTCGTCAGCCCCGACCTGATCCGCCAACGCTTCTCCAAAGCGATGTCCGACATGTACCGCGAAGAAGTGCCGCTGTACGGCGCGCTGATGGAACTGGTGGAACAGACCAATCGCGAAGTGCTGGCAGCTCAGCCGGACATCGCTCGGCAGCTCGACAGCACCGGTGAAATCGAACGACTGGACATGGAGCGCCACGGCGCCATCCGCGTCGGCACGGCTACAGAGCTGGCGACCCTCGCCCGTTTGTTCGCGGTGATGGGCATGCAACCGGTGGGTTATTACGACCTGACCCCGGCGGGCGTGCCGGTGCATTCCACGGCGTTTCGCGCGGTGCATGAAGCGGCGCTGCAGGTCAGTCCATTTCGGGTGTTCACATCGTTACTGCGTCTGGAACTGATCGAAGATCCCGAGCTGCGGGCGTTTGCTGAATCGGTGTTGAACCAGCGTTCGATCTTCACCCCTGCGGCATTGCGTCTGATCGAGCAGGCTGAGTCAGCGGGTGGGCTAAATGAGCCTGAAGCGGAGGAATTTGTCCTGCAGGCCCTGGAGACCTTTCGCTGGCATCACAGCGCAACCGTCACCGCCGCGCAGTACCAGACCCTCAGCGCCCAGCACCGTCTGATCGCCGATGTGGTGGCGTTCAAAGGCCCGCACATCAATCACCTGACCCCGCGCACGCTGGACATCGACAGGGTTCAAGCGCAAATGCCGGTGCACGGCATCACCCCGAAAGCGGTGATCGAAGGGCCACCGCGCCGGCAATGTCCAATCCTCCTGCGCCAGACCAGTTTCAAGGCGCTCGACGAGCCGATTGCCTTCACCGACCAGAGTGACACCCACGGCAGCCACAGCGCGCGTTTCGGCGAGATCGAACAACGTGGTGCGGCGCTGACGCCCAAGGGCCGGGCGCTGTATGACCGCCTGTTGAATGCCGCGCGCGATGAACTCGGTGACCTCCCCAACGAAGGCAACGCCGCACGCTACAACGCGCTGATGACCCAGCACTTTGGCGAATTTCCTGACAGCGTCGAGGGCATGCGCGCACAGGAGCTGGCGTACTTTCGGTATTTCCCTACGGAAAAAGGCTTGGCGGCGGGTAGCCTTAAGTCGGCATCGCTGGAGGATTTGCTCCGCGAGGGCCATGTGAAAGCTGAACCGTTGGTGTACGAAGATTTCCTGCCGGTGAGTGCGGCGGGGATTTTTCAGTCGAACCTTGGGGATGCCGCGCAGACGCACTATGGCGAGCACTCGAACCGCCAGGCATTCGAACAGGCGCTGGGGCGTGCGACGATTGATGAGCTGGAGCTGTATGCCGAGACGCAGCGGCGTTCGATCGAAGAGTGTGCCCAGGTTTTAAACCTGAAACTGTTCTGACTGTGGCGAGGGAGCTTGCTCCCGCTGGGCTGCGAAGCGGCCCTCGTTTTGGGAGCGCTGCGCACTCCAGCGGGAGCAAGCTCCCTCGCCACAGAATCAAATGCTGCCTCTAGCGCAATCGTGACAACAACGCGAACGCCGTCTCCTCCGACGACGCCGGATTCTGCCCCGTCAGCAACAATCCATCTTCACGGGTGTAGCTCGACCAATCTGCGCCCTTGGAGAAAATCCCGCCCTTGGCCTTGAGCTCATCCTCCACCAGAAACGGCACTACATTGGTCAGCCCTACCGCCTCCTCTTCACTGTTGGTAAACCCCGTCACCTGCTTACCCTTGACCAGCGGCTGACCGTCAGCGCCTTTGGCATGGCGCAACACGCCGGGCGCATGGCACACCGCTGCGACTGGCTTGCCACCGTTGTAAAACGCTTCGATCAAGGCGATGGAATGGCGGTCTTCAGCCAGGTCCCATAGCGGGCCGTGGCCGCCGGGATAAAATACGGCATCGAAATCCGCAGCCTTCACCGTCTCCAGTTTGACCGTGGAGGACAGTGCCGACTGGGCGGCGGAGTCCTTGCGGAAGCGATCGGTGGCGGCAGTCTGTGCGTCCGGCTCGTCACTCTTCGGATCCAGCGGTGGCTGGCCGCCCTTGGGCGAGGCCAGCGTCAGTTGCGCGCCTGCGTCCTTGAACACGTAATACGGCGCGGCGAATTCTTCCAGCCAGAAGCCGGTTTTCTTGCCGGTGTCACCCAATTGATCGTGGGACGTTAAAACCATCAGGATTTTCATGTCGTTCTCACTCGATAGGGGGAATGTGCAGACGCCGTCGGCGCGCTCGTGAGTGATTGACCGTCGTGCAGGACGAATCGTTTCAAGCGCTCGACGCTGGCCCTTGGCCTTACTGCGCAACTTCTTGCGCACTTGTTCAGCAAAAAAACCTGATCATCTCGCTACAGGCCTTGACTGGCGTGGCTTACAGCCAAGTGCGCAACTTCTTGCGCAGTACTGCGCAAGAAGTTGCGCACTTTCCCTCTCTATTCAGCAAAAAACATCGGCCAAACCGCAGGCTAGAGCCACTCCACCCCCGGCTGCCGGGACCTTCGACAAACCTGGCACGCTCCTTGATAACAGTCAGGCACCCACCGGGCGATTTCGCCCCGGGCACCCTAAATTTATCCGCAAGGAGAGCACCCCATGGCAACACCAGCGTACATGTCGGTTACCGGCGAAAAACAAGGCCTGATCACTGCCGGCGCCTTCACCGCCGACTCCGTTGGCAACACCTACCAGGAAGGCCACGAAGACCAGGTCATGGTTCAGGCTTTCAGCCACGACGTGATCATCCCGCGTGACCCACAATCCGGTCAGCCAACCGGTCAGCGCGTTCACAAGCCAGTGATCATCACCAAGGTCTACGACAAGGCTTCGCCTCTGCTGCAAGCTGCTCTGACCTCCGGCGAGCGTATGAGCGAAATCGTTATCCAGTGGTACCGTACTTCTGCTCAAGGTACTCAAGAGCACTACTACACCACCAAACTGGAAGACGCGATCATCGTCGCCATCAACAACAAAATGCACAACTGCCAGGATCCAGGCAACTCGCACTTCACCCACCTGGAAGAAGTGCAGTTCACCTACCGCAAAATCACCTGGACCCACGAAGTATCCGGTACTTCGGGTTCCGATGACTGGCGTGCTCCAGTCGTTTAATTACGGCTGATCGTTACAAGCATCGACCAGCCCTGCTGGTCGATGTTGTTTACGCCCCTCCAGAATTTCGCGTACGTTGAGCCGCTTTTTTTGCGGCCGTCGACGAGCGCCGCTGTACAGCACGAGGAACAAGGGATGTTCGCGCCGGCCAATGAAACCCACTTTGCCCTGACCATCGAAGGGCTCTCCGCCGATTTTCAGGTATTCACCCTGACCGGCCGGGAAGCCATCAGCCAGCCTTTTGTCTTTGAGGTGGAGCTGGTCAGTGAGCAGCCGTCGCTGGACCTCGAAACCCTGCTGCACAAACCGGCCTTCCTGCAGCTGTCGCCCGATGGCAGCGGCATCCACGGCCAGATCTACCGCGCCGCGCAAGGCGATTCCGGCAAGCGCCTGACGCGTTATTCGGTAACCCTGCGCCCGCAACTGTCGTACCTGGCGCACCGCGTCAACCAACGCATCTTCCAGAACCTCACGGTGCCGAAAATCATCGGCATGGTTCTCGAAGAGCACGGCATCCAGAGCAACGCCTACGAATTCAAGACCGGTTCGATCTATCCCGAGCGCATCTACTGCGTGCAATACGATGAATCGGACCTGCATTTCATCCAGCGTTTGTGCGAGGAAGAAGGTATTCACTACCACTTCCAGCACAGCGCCACAGCGCACAAGCTCGTCTTCGGCGATGACCAGACGGTGTTCCCGAAACTCAAGCCTGTGGCCTACCAGCAAGACTCCGGCATGGTCGCCAGCAACCCGGTGATCAAGCGTTTCGACCTGCGCCTGGAAACCCGCACTAGCCGCACCACGCGCCGCGATTACGATTTCGAAAAACCGCGCCTGACCCTGGAAAGCGAAAACCGTGGCGACGCCCTGCCCGACCTCGAAGACTACGACTACCCGGGCCGTTTCATCGACCGCGAGCGCGGCAAACACCTGGCCAAACGTGCCCTCGAACGCCACCGCAGCGACTTCCAGCTCGCCGAAGGCAAGAGCGACCAGCCGCTGCTGGTCAGTGGCCATTTCCTCGCCCTGACCGAACACCCGAAGGCCAAGTGGAACGACCTGTGGCTGCTGACCGAAGTCCTGCACGAAGGCAAGCAGCCGCAGGTGCTCGAAGAGTCGGTTACTAGCGACACCACCGCACTCAAAGACGATTTCCATCAGGGCTATCGCAACCGCTTCCAGGCCACCCCGTGGGACGTGCCGAACCGTCCACCGCTGCGCCACCCGAAACCGCGCATCCTCGGCAGCCAGAGCGCCGTGGTCACCGGCCCCAAAGGTGAAGAGATCCACTGCGACCAGTACGGCCGCGTCAAAGTGCAATTCCACTGGGACCGCGAAGGCCAAGCTGACGACAAGACCAGTTGCTGGCTGCGCGTCTCCAGCGCCTGGGCCGGCGCCCAGTACGGCGGCATCGCCATCCCGCGCATCGGCATGGAAGTGCTGGTCACCTTCCTTGAAGGCGACCCCGATCAACCACTGATCAGCGGCTGCCTGTACCACAAGGAAAACACCGTCCCGTACGATCTGCCGGCAAACAAGACCCGCAGCACGTTCAAGACCCTGAGCTCGATGGGCGGCGGCGGTTACAACGAACTGCGCATCGAAGACAAAAAAGGTCAGGAGCAGATCTTCCTCCACGCCCAGCGTGACTGGGACGAAAACATCGAGCACGACCAGAAGATCCGCGTCGGCAACGAACGCCACGACACCGTCGAGCAGAACAGCTACACCGAATTCAAGGCCGAAGAACACCACACCGTCTACGAAGACCGCAAAGTCGAAGCCCGCGCCAACGACCACCTGACCGTGGGCGTGAACCAGCACATCAAGATCGGCACCGGCCAGTTCATCGACGCCGGCCAGGAAATCCACCTCAGCAGCGGCATGAAAGTCGTGCTCGAAGCCGGCGCCGAGCTGACCCTGGTCGGCGGCGGCAGCTTCATCAAGATCGACGCCGGCGGCGTGACCATGAGCGGCCCGACGATCAACATCAACTCCGGCGGCAGCCCCGGCAGCGGCACTGGCGCCGCGCCGCTGATGCCCGGCATTCTCAAACAGGCCGACGCCGACAAAGCCGGCCAGGTCCTGACCCCGGCCCAGATCAACACCCTCAAACGTAACGCGCCGTTCTGCGAAGAATGCGAAAAATGCAAGGCAGGTGCCTGTGCCATCTGATCGACTGACACCCAAGGACTGGCTGGCGCAACAGCCGCTGCAAAATGGCGAGCGTTTGTACTTGATCATCAGCGCGGCGAGCGATGCCGACGCGCTGAAAACCCTGTACCTGACCGAACCCACCGCCCAACTCCTGCCAATCTGGGGCGGCACGCCCTACTCCACATGGCAACCAGTGATGCCCTACGTCACCGAACTCACACCGAACTCGGCATTCCTGCCATGGATCGCCGAAACCGACGCCCTCGACTGGGGCTGGCTGGCCATCTCACGCGCCGAACCAAACGAGGTGTTCGAACATCTGCGCAGCCTGACACAGGTGAAGATGCCGGACGGAACCGAGGTGTTTTTCCGCTTCTGGGATGGGCGGCATATCTACCCGATTCTGAAGGGGCTTGGGGAGAAGGCTGGGGAAGTAATGCCGATGTTTGAGCGGTATTTGATTAATGGGCAGACGCTGGAGGTCGGGACGCGGGTGTTGCCGAAGGTGAAGGATTGGCCGTGGTGGGAGGTGCCGAAGGAGTTGCTGGATGGGTTGACGGCGGAAAATCCGTCGACCGTCATCGGCAATATGTTGCAGTGGCTGCAAGAAGAACATGCTGATCTGTATTTCTCCTTCCCCGAATCAAACCTGAAACAAAAAGTGGCGCGGTTCGTAAAACGCACGCCACTCACGGAAGAAAATTTTACCGGGCTGTTGAAGGCCTATCTGGAAAAAGAGGTGGTGGTATGACCCCATTGGATACGATCGCTCATGTCACCGCTAAACAGCCTGACTTCAACACGCTCATTGCCGAGTTCAAGAATTGCCTGAAAAGTTACCGTTCCACTGCCCGCGTCATTCCTGGCCTGGAAATGGAGCAGCAATTTCAAGTTGGGGACGAGGTCAAAAAACCCGTCGCGGCGGACAGCAAGAACAAAGCCGTGTATTTCGCTACCTGTCCCGAGAATGGAAAACTCACGCTGATTCATAGTTTCGAATCGGCGCGTTTTGTACCGATTGGCAACACGCCAGTAGTCCTGACTCCCGTCGATGCGAAGAACAACCCTGTGGCAGGGGAAGTCGTGCGCAAAACCATCGGGGCAACCGGAATTGAAGTCGTCAGTGACCTGAAGCCTCGCCAGCTGTACCGGATTAGCTTTTTCCCTGGCCTGACCAGCGCAGACAACGATCGACTGTTCAAATCCTACGACGACGTCATCGGCGATCTAAGCAAGTGGTTGTCTTCAGAATGGACAACCACTTGCTTGCCGTTGTGGAAAGAACATAACGACGCTTCGATCGCTGGGCGCTTCTGGCAGCAGTTGCAATCCGAACTGGATGGTTTCTGGAAATTCGTCATGGGTATCTGGGGCGATATCAAGTCGCTATTTCATCTGGTGACTCACCCTCGCGAGAACTATGAAACGCTCAAAAAATTCTTCACCGACGAAAATATCAAGAAGATCTATAACGCTTCCACGGAAGCACTTCGCACCAGTTTTCTAATCGCAAGTGATGAGCCGTTGCTTTGGGTTTATGTCTCTTCCGTTTGGACGTGGGTGTCGATGCTGCCACCGCAGACCCGCACCGAAGTATTGGCCAGATTGAAGTCGGAAATCCTCTATATCGTGCTGGGGATCATTTTCACAGGTGGACTGGGCGTTGCATTGCGCGCAGGAGCTAAAACGGTCAAGGGCACGTTGCAAGCGCAAAAAGCGATCAACATGGTTGAGAAAGTCACCGCCAAGCTCATCGAAATTAGCAGGATTCGCTCCAAAGCCCATGCGGATGCAGCCGCTTCATTGAGGTTTCACGGCAACGGTGTCACCAATTCAGGCAAAAAAGCAGTGGCTACTGTCGCTGATCATACGCCTGCACAAACAGCCACCGCTCCGAAGCGCCCCTCTCCCACGACAGGAGGGAAAGTCGAAAACGACGCGCAAATCCACGCACGAAACAAAACCCAGAACGAAACCCGCCTCGAGCAGCAGGAGAAGGTTGAAAACGCGCCCGCCCAGTCCAAGAACCAGGCTGATCAACCCGCTCAGTGTGCCAACAAAACCTGCACTAACGGTGACCCCGTTTCCATGGTCACCGGTGAAGAAATGCTCACCCTCACCGACGGTGAGCTGGGCGGCCTGTTACCGCTGGAGTGGACCCGTCTCTACCGCAGCAGCGCCGTCGAAATCGATAGCCGCATGGGGCCGGGCTGGAGCCACTCGTTTTCTCATCGCCTGCAGATCAATGATGAAGGCGTGCTGTGGACGGACAACGAAAACCGTCAAACCCGGTTCCCGATACCGACCGAACAAAAACCTGCCATCACGAACAGCCTTGCTCAAGCAGCGATTTTCCTAGGGGATGCACCCGGTGAACTGATTCTTACGCAGGCCGGGGCAAAACCGCGTTTCTATCATTTCCGCGCAAACCGGCTGACCACCATCAGTGATTCGTATGAAAACCAGGTGCACATCAGCTATGACTTGGTCGGGCGCATTCAGCGCATCGACAATGGCGCCGGCCGGGCTTTACTGCTGCGCTACGACGACCGGCATATCGTTGCCGTGGATCAACAGCAACAACGTTCGGAATATGACGAGTCCGGGAAACGCCAGGATCCATGGCTAACCCTGAAGACGCTAGTCTCATACGCGTATAACGCTCAACATCAACTCGTTTCGGCAACTAACGCCGCCGGTGAAACCGAGTATTACCGGTACAACCAGCAGCACGTGATTCTCGAGCGGCAACTGGCAGGCGGCGCCAGCTTCTTCTGGGAGTGGGAGCGTGATGGCAAATTTTCCCGTTGCGTCCGGCACTGGGCAAACTACTCGCCACTGGAAACACGCTATGAGTGGGACGACAACGGTACGGTAACGGTTTACAACGGTGATGGTAGTGAACAGGTTTACGTGCATGACGAAAATGCGCGTCTGATCAGCGAAACCGCTCCGGATGGCGCAGAAACTCAAAAAGCCTACGACGATCAGGGCCGTTTGATCGCTGTAAAAGACCCAATGGGCGCCATCACCGAGTATCAGTACAACAATGCTGGCCGGTTGCTGGCAGTGATTCCCCCAGAAGACGAGCCTACGCGTTACAACTATTACAACGGCCAACTGATCGAGGTCAGACGAGGCAAAGGTCGCTGGCAGTACGACTACAACCCGCAAGGCGACATCACCCAGCAAATCGATCCGCACGGCAATGAAACCCAGTACAGCTATGACCGTCAGGGCCGACTGCTGCAAATTCGTCACCCCGATGGCAGCCGCCATCAATTAGGTTGGAACAACCTCGGTCAATTGCTCGAAGAACGTCTGCCGGACGGTGGCCAACGCAAGTACCGCTACGACGCCTTGGGCCGGCTGATTACCCGGCAAGACGAATTCAGCGCCATCACTCATTACCAATGGGATGCTGTTGATCGCCTGACCCAAGTCACCCTGCCCGGAGGCGCCACGCGCGCCTTTACTTACAACCCTTACGGCCGCGTAACCGCCGAACGCGATGAACTCGGACGCATCACCCGTTATGAATACGCTGACAACCTGCATCTGGTCAGCCGCCGTATCAACCCGGACGGCAGTCAACTGCGCTATCGCTACGACAACGCAGGTCTGTTGCTCACTGAAATCAAGAACGAACGCGGCGAGCAATACCACCTCGATTACTACGCCAACGGCCTGATCCAGCAAGAAACTGGCTTCGACGGCCGCCGCACGGCGTATGAGTACGACCTCAACGGTCAGTTGCTAAAGAAAACCGAGTTCGGCGATGACGGCAGTGAACTGGTCAGCGAGTACCAGCGCGACACCTCAGGGCGCCTGCTGGTAAAGACCCTGCCCGACGGCAAGGAAATCCACTACAGCTACGACGCCCTAGGTCGCCTGGTCAACGTCGACGACGGTAACTGGCCGCTTGCCTACGAATATGACGTGCAGGACCGCTTGATCACCGAGCACCAAGGCTGGGGCACCACCCGGTACGAATACGACAGCGTCGGTCAATTGAGTCACTGCCGCCTGCCCGATGGCAGTATGCTCGATTACCGTCACCTGTCCGGTGGACGTCTGAGCAGCATCGATCTCAACGGTTCTCGCCTGACCTCTCACCAGTTCAGCGCCGGTCGCGAGCAGCAACGCCAGCAAGGCCTGCTGCTCAGCCAATATCAGTACGACGAACAGGGCCGACTACAAGCACACAGCGTCAACCAGCGTGACAAAAACCTCTTCCAGCGTCGTTACAACTACGACGCCAACGGCAACCTCGCCGGCGTCGACGACAGCCGCAAAGGCAACCGCAGCTATCACTACGATCCACTGGATCGCTTGATCAGCGTACGCGGTGCAACCCCGGAAAGTTTCGCCCACGACCCGGCGGGTAACCTACTGGGTCAGAACAACGAAGGCACAGCCAACCTCGCCAACGTCAAAGGCAACCGCCTGCTGATGCAGGGTGACCGCCATTACGACTACGATGCCTACGGTAACCTGATCCGTGAACGTCGCGGCGCCGGCCAGAAACTCGTTACCGAATACCGCTACGACTGCCAGCACCGCCTAATCGGCGTAAGCCTGCCGGGTGGGAGCACCGCGTCCTACAAATACGACGCCTTCGGCCGACGCATCGAAAAAACCGTCGACGGCCACACTACCGAGTTCCTGTGGCAAGGCGAACGACTGATCGCTGAAAGCGCCGAAAACCGCTACCGCAGCTACATCTATGAGCCCGGCAGCTTCCGTCCATTGGCGATGCTCGATGGTGAAGGCCCGCGCAAGGCCACGCCGTTTTACTACCAACTCGACCACCTTGGTACACCGCAAGAACTCACCGACTACAGCGGTGAGATCATGTGGTCGGCGAAATACCGTGCGTACGGCAATCTGGTGGCGCTGGACGTCAGTGAAATCGATAACCCACTGCGGTTCCAAGGTCAGTATTTCGACGCAGAGACAGGGTTACATTACAACCGGCACCGCTACTACAATCCGGGCACTGGACGGTTTTTGACGCCGGACCCGATCAAGCTTGCGGGCGGGTTGAATAACTACCAGTACGTGCCTAACCCTACGGGGTGGGTGGATCCGTTGGGGTTGAGTGTCTGTCCCGATAATAATTCCTCATCCACAGGTAGTGCGAAAAACCCATCGACCGCAGCCACTATTGATGAAGGCACTCCGAATTCACCTAAACCTCAGGATCAATCGGGTTACAACGCGGCACGCTTTGAGCGCCTTCGCGCGGGATATGCCGCCGACGAAATTAAAAGTGCTAAACCCGTCGGCAGCGCTTTAAAAGACGATCCTATGCACCGAGCGCCTAGTTACGTAGTTGACCAAATACCTGATAAAGGGAGAGTATTTCCTCTCCGCGGAGGTGACGGTACAAATAACACCCTCACACAAATGCCGGGATCGATGAATAACAAACCCGGAATCTTTGAGTGGATTGTTAATTCAAAGATGGAATTAACACATCAAAGATTCATACCTGACGGAAGAATAACCGGCACCCCGAATCAAATACCATCGAGGCTTCCAAAGTAAACAAATGAATCTACTACCCCTAAACGGCAACTACATATTTTCCAAAACCCCTTGGTTAAATTGGTCTCAACTAAACGTTGGCCTGAAAAAAGGCTTCATCAATGAGCAAGGTATTTCTGACTATATCTGCAATGGACTGACAAAAACCTCTCCTCCAGAGGCCTATGAAATCGCCACTTTGAACGCGACAGAGCATCAATTACTGCGAGAATTATTGCAAACCCTCATCAACAAAGACTCGCATCAAGTAGAAAGTGAAGAAGAAGCAATCAAACCTTGGATTTATTTGACTCTTTCTTATTTATACGAGAATAAAGACCTATCAAAAGACCCCTTTGAAAGCATAGAAGAATTATATGCAGATCTTGACTACCCGGAAGAAATTGCACCAATAGTTAGATATATGCCATTACCTGAAGGTGTAGTCGGCTCTGAGGAACAACTATACGAAAACTGGAAAACAATATTATCCAATTACGAAGATTACTTTCAGAACAGGCTCAAACAACACTGATGCTCAGCATCTATGATCGAGATGTAGAACGCCGCCGGCGAAGCCGAGCGCTATCGCTACAACGATCAGCACGTGATTCTGGAGCGCCAACTGGCAGGCGGCGCGGCCTTCTACTGGGAGTGGGAGAACGAAGGCAAACTGTCTCGTTGCATCCGTCACTGGGCCAATTTCTCGCAGATGGAAGCGCATTACGCCTGGGACGATAAAGGCAGCGTAACTGTAACCACGCCGATGGCAGCGAAGAGGTCTACACCCACGACGACCAGGCGCGACTGATCAGCAAGATCGACCCGGACGGCGCCGAACACCTCAAGGCGTACAACGACAAAGGTCAGTTGATCGCGGAAAAGGATCCTTTGGGTGCCGTAACCGAATACCGGTACGACGACAACGGACTGATGACTGCTGTCATCCCGCCGGAAGACGACCACGTATGAATACATCAATGGTTTCGTCAGCGATGTTCATCGCGGCAAAGCCAGTTGGAAGTACCAACGCAACCGTCAGGGCGACATCACCCGGCAAATCGACCCGGACGGCAATGCAACGCTATACAGCTACGACGCCCAGGGTCGCCTGCTGAAGATCCGCCACCCTGACGGCAGCCGCCATCAACTCGGCTGGAACAACCTCGGGCAGTTACTGGAAGAACGCCTGCCGGACGGCGGCCAGCGTAAATATCGCTACGATGCACTGGGTCGGCAGATTACCCGTCAGGAAGAATCCGGCGCCATCACCCACTACCAATGGGATGCGGCCAACCGCCTGGCACAAGTCACGCTGCCGGGCGGCGCAACACGTGCCTTCACCTACAACGCCTATGGCAACGTCACCGCCGAACGCGACGAACTCGGTCGCGTCACGCGATATGAGTATGCGGACAACCTGCACCTGGTCAGCCGCCGCATCAATCCGGACGGCAGCCAACTGCGCTACCGCTACGACAACTCGCGTCTGTTGCTCACTGACATCGAAAACGAGCGCGGCGAGCATTACCAACTCGATTACTACTCGAACGGCCTGATCCAGCAGGAAACCGGCTTCGACGGTCGTCGTACCGCCTACGAATACGACCTCAACGGCCAGTTGTTGAAGAAAACCGAGTTCGGTGATGACGGCAGCGAACTCGTTACCGAATACCAACGCGATGCCGCTGGCCGTTTGCTGGTAAAAACCCTCGCCGATGGCGAAGAAATTCACTACAGCTACGACTCCCTCGGTCGCCTCGTAAACGTTGACGACGGCCACTGGCCGCTCGCCTACAAGTACGACCTGCAAGACCGCCTCATCGAGGAACACCAAGGCTGGGGCACCCTGCGCTACGAGTACGACAGCGTTGGCCAGCTTAGCCACTGCCGCCTCCCGGATGGCAGCAAACTCGACTATCGCCACCTCTCCGGCGGACGCCTGAGCAGCATCGACCTCAACGGCTCACGTCTGACCGCTCACCAGTTCAGCGCCGGTCGCGAACAACAGCGTCAACAAGGCCTGCTGCTCAGCCAATACCAATACGACGAACAAGGCCGCCTGCAAGCACACACCGTCGGCCAGCGTGATAAAAACCTGTTCCAGCGTCGCTACAACTACGACGCCAACGGCAATCTCGCCGGCATCGATGACAGCCGCAAGGGCAATCGTAGCTATCACTACGATCCGCTTGATCGCCTGATCAGCGTGCGCGGTGCTACACCGGAAAGCTTCGCCCACGACCCGGCGGGTAACCTGCTCGGTCAGAACAATGAAGGCACAGCGAACCTGGCCAACGTCAAAGGCAACCGCCTGCTGATGCAGGGTGATCGGCACTACGACTATGACGCCTATGGCAACCTGATCCGCGAACGTCGCGGCACCGGCCAGAAACTCGTTACTGAATACCGCTACGACTGCCAGCACCGCCTGATCGGCGTCAGCCTGCCTGGAGGCAGCACCGCGTCCTACAAATACGACGCTTTCGGCCGTCGTGTCGAAAAAACCGTCGACGGCCACACCACGGAATTCCTGTGGCAAGGCGAACGTCTGATCGCTGAAAGCGCCGACGACCGTTACCGCAGCTACATCTATGAACCGGGCAGCTTCCGTCCATTGGCGATGCTCGATGGCGAAGGCCCGCGTAAAGCCACGCCGTTTTACTACCAACTCGACCACCTCGGCACGCCACAGGAACTCACCGACTACAGTGGCGAGATCATGTGGTCAGCGAAGTACCGCGCGTACGGTAACCTCGCTGCGCTGGACGTCAGCGAGATTGACAATCCGCTGCGCTTCCAGGGTCAGTATTTCGATGCTGAGACAGGGTTACATTACAACCGGCACCGCTACTACAATCCGGGCACTGGACGGTTTTTGACGCCGGATCCGATCAAGCTTGCAGGTGGTTTGAATAACTATCAGTACGTGCCCAACCCTACGGGATGGGTGGATCCGTTGGGGCTGAATAGTGAGTGCCCAAAGAAAAAATCAAAATCTACCGGTAATGTCGGTAACCCTACAGAAAAAGCGAGAGTCAATGAAGGCGCACCTACCGCCCCTGCTCCAGCAGCACACGGAGAAAGCACAACTCGAGTCCGGCATTACACCAACAGAAAGGGCTCTACTGGCATCGAGAATGATGGTGTAATCCAAGCGCAGGATAACAATCGTGTCTACGTAGAACCTGCCAATAAAAAACCTTTGAGCCAACTCGAGGCTGAAGATAAGTATCAAATTGGCAGAGGGCGCGGCAGAGACTATATTGAAACAGACGTGCCCGATTCTCAACTTGAATGGGTCAAGAACCCTAGATACGGCACCATGGAGCTTACAATCAAAGGAAATGTGACGCTTGAAAACCCCACATTTAATCGGCGGAAATAATGTTAGAAACCAACAAGAAAATTGTGCTTAACGGAGAAGACGCTCTCGAAGTCCTTGCAGATATCGAGTTCATATTAATTTCACTGCACAAAATGGGCAGCTATTACTCCGACAAACCAATCGAAGACTACCAAAAAGCCACCACTGATTTCATTGATAACGAAGGAGTCACCCAGCGACTTGCCAAAGTAAGAAAAATCATAAGCAAGAATTTTGATTCGACACTAGGGGATGATGATATGGATGACATTGAGCGCCACATGGAAGGCATTAAATTTTGGAAACCCTAATTAAATCTTAAAACATATAATTCTCAACAGATTTGTTTATATAGATGTAACCCGCAGCTGAGCTCCCATACGCTTACAGCTATCCGGACAGTGATCAAAGGAGAGAGATTATTTTCCATAGCCTCCAAAGATATTGAAAAACAAATCCGTCACCTTTTGCGAAATTTCAATCTGCAACCAATTAAAAACTATAGAAGAGAACAAAAAGATGAAAGATTTATTTTTTACTAAATTCATATCGACGTAGAAGTACGCAAAAATAAATCCGACCTCTTTTACTGTGCTTATGAATAGCAAAGCTTACGAAGAATTCAACTACTGGCTCGGACCAAATGAAGATTCAAATTGGAATGAGTACATTACTGAACAAGTAGCCCATGGAATTCTAAGAAAGTTCGGCGCCATGGACTGGCAACTACTTAATGAAGCAATACTTTCGAAAGAAGAATACTGGCAAGAAAGAAGCGCCGCTGCTCTCGGAGAGCTACGATCGCCCGAAGCAATTGAAATTCTAAAAAAACTTCTTGAATCCAAGTTTTCAGAGGTAGCAATCGCCGCAGCTTCCGAACTTGACTGGACGGAAGCAGTCATTGAGGAAAAATACTCTAATAACATACAGGAAATTATAAACAACCTGTCCGACGAAGAAATCGACTCTTACCCAGAAATCATAAACTTGCTAAGAAAATCACAAGGCCAGCCTTCTTCAAAATAAACAACATAAAGTCTTATTTTTCAGACAAAAAAATTACTTTCCCCTCTCCGAAAAAAATGAGAATAAAGACCATTAACTCATTACCCAAACACACTCCACAAAAACTTGAAAAATTTTTCCCTTTGACGCAATTTTTCAAGTGTAGAAATTTCAAATGAGACCCAAACTACAATATAAGCTTCAACCAATTAGAGTACCAAGCGGTTGGACAGTAACAATCAACAACCTTTTTGAAGTTGAATTAACGCCAGAAACCAGCGACTGGTTCACCTGCTCAGTACTATTGGGCGGAGTGCGTCGAAGTAGCGGGCACTGCTTCGATTCTAGAGTAGAACCAGAGGGCGACCCCAACGGAGAGTTTGTAATTGATTTCCTGAAAATCGATTATGACCAAAGAGGAAAACCGGTTAAAAACTCCGAAGTTTTTCTTGGTGAGTTCAGAACCAAAAGCAAAATTGAATTCATTAAAAAAATTGAATCATTCATGATCGAATCTTGAGATGCAGACATTTAAAACCCAGCACTCACCAATACGACGCTTTAAACCACACATTTAATCGGCGGAAATAATGTTAGAAACCAACAAAAAAGATAGTACTTAACGAAGAAGATGCTCTCGAAGTCTTTGCAGATAAGGAAGCAGCTCTAATCGGCTCAGAAAACGTCACTCACAACAGTGATATTGGAACACTGTTGAAAAATTTCGATGACTGGGAAAAGCTTCAATGAAGACCACTTTTGAAACTGCTTTAGACCTTCACGAAATATCTGATTTCTTTAAAGGAAATGGACAATATTTTGCTCGAGGCTCCGACTGGGGAGACCATCTTTTTATCAGCAACTGGCAGGAAATGTGCAGCGTTTTAAAGAATCAGAAAGCCGCACAAAATTTACTCACATCGATATTTGAAGATTACGCAAAATATTTGAAGGAAGATTATTCAGATGCCGAAAGATTATTCTCAAATATAAGCGCCTACTACACACTTAAAAATAAAATAGCCTTTTTATCGAGCAATAGTTACGACTTAATCGAAAGTCTTGACGAGAGAAGCAAGAAAGATATAGGAAAACTATTTCGTTTGCTTAGGCAACAGTACGACTTAAAAAACAAAGATCTGCCAAAGTACACTTTTGATGAGAAAATCAAACGATTAAAGCTCAAGGGATGCACTCTTAATCTTGAACAGCTTTGAAAAAGCATGCAGATCACGACTTCGGCACAGCTGATGATAGACACTTAAAGAATTCAAAGTCTAAAAACTCTGCTAATCCCATAAAAATATCGCATTAATATCAGCGACCACCCGACACGATAGAAAAACGAATAAAGGGCACAGATTTTTTGTGTAGGCAGCCCAAAAAAGCAATCAAAATAAATCTGTTCCCTTTTGCCTCTTTTGCCTTCGATGACACTAGGACCGGAAAGGTCCCCGGCACCAAAGAACACTACCCCTTCAAGGAAAAAAAATGAAAACCTGGAATGAACTTGATGGCAACACCTTATTCAATAGAGTGTTCACCAAACCTATTAAAATTAACACAATAAAGTTATTCCAAATAACCATCGACAACAACAGATCTAACATAACCTTCGAATTCGATATCGCAGAAATCCCCGACTCCGCACCTGAAAAATGGATAAAGATGGGATTCAACACTTGCCGCATTGGCTTGAGCTGCAACGGAGTCAAGGAATTATTCTTAAAAAACATACCTACTCAAGAGAGCCTCACTATCAAAATAGAGAAAATTGACGAGTATTTTTTAATCCGTGCAGAAAATGAAAGCTCTCTATTGGAGTTCAAAACAAAATACCCATTACTTTGCGGCCCTTCGGTTTACATGAGCACCCATGAATAAACATCAAATCACACTCGCCAACAACTGGATCGCCACCTTCGAAAACAACGGTGAATTCCGCATGGGAGCCGAAGGCTGGAGCTTAGTCCTGCAAGGACCTGACGGCAGAAATATCAAATACTTTTCGGACAAGGTCATATTGGTCAACGATGACGACGGCACTCAGGCTAATTCGTGCATTCGTCTATCCAGCGACGGTATCTACGGTTATTTGAGCACAGCCGTTGACAGCTGCTGGGTGATCGATTTCTCGCGGTGCATGATCGCCCCGCACCGAGTGAGCATCCATCACTACCATGAAGCCTATGACGAAAGCGTGGCAGCTTACGAACAACCCGCCTTCAAGCGTGTGAGGCAATACATCAGTGTGGTTGGAAGGTACATCTATCTGACCTTCCCGCTGACCAAAGATGAAGACTTCCCCAAGGTATGGGAAGAGTATCTATCCATACGCAAACGCCAACTGGATGAGCTCTATTTCAGAAACTGATCAGTGGGCGCCAATATCATCGTAGCTATTTGTGCGCCCTACCCGATCAACTCGTCCATCACCTCATACTTAACCACCACCCGATTCCGATACAACCTCACCCTCTCCACCAATTCCCCCACCTGCCCCTTCTCCCGCACTTCCCGCCAGATTTCATTCTCCCGATACACCCGCTCGCCCTCGCGCACAAACCGGTGCCCTTCCTGAAACACGTGATACCGATACTCCCGCACCCGATCGCACAACAATTCCCCCTCCAACTGCGTTTCCCCCACATTCAACTTCAACTGAAAACTCCGATCCGTCGGGTTGTGCAGTACCAGGTCAACGTAGTTGTAGAAAATCGCCGCGCCGGAACCGAATGGCAGCACCCGCCCCTCATCCGGGAATGGATCGAAGCTGTGGTTGGAGCGCTCGACAACGATCAGTGGTGAGTGGATCGCCATCCAGTGGATCAGGTTGCTCAGTTGGCAGATTCCGCCGCCGACACCCCGTCGTGCTTCGCCGAAGGACAGTTCCATGCCTTCGACGTAGCCGCGTTTGCGGGTTGGGCGGCCGACGAGGCGGCAGAAGGAGAAGTGTTCGCCGGGGGCGATGATGAGGCCGTCGATGGCGGCGACGGCGAGTTTGAGGTTGATGACTTTGTTGTGTTGCAGGGCGAGGTCGGAGTCGCCGAGTTTGCGGATGAGTTTCGAGGTGTGTTTGAGGTAGCGAAATGGCAGACGGTCAGCGTCGGCAACAAGGCGCGAATAGCGTTTGCTGGAGCAGCGCCAGGCGATCTGGCGGAACAGTCTTTTTTGCCACACGCGCACCCAGTACAGGGCCGGGTGGTAGAGGGAAAGTGGTTTCATCCGTGGGGCGACGGCAGGTGCCGTTTCTTCCTTGAAGCATCTGAGGGGCGCGCAGTTTAGCCTGTGGGACGGCTTGCGTCGTGCGCGAGATGCCGTGGCTCGACACACTTCGAATGGCTTGCTGAACGGCAAATTAAGCTTCAACTAAGCTTGCGTCGCTAGCATCCCGGCCCGAGAGACACCTGTCGCCGATCAACCGCGGATGAGCTTCCCGAATGAGCCAGTTTGATTTACCAGCCGTTACGCAGCCGAATTTCAGTCTTGTATTGGTAAATTACAAAACCCCGGACATCACCCGGATGTGCCTGGAGTTGTTGCGCCAGCATGTCCAGGAACAGCGCATTCCGGTTTGGGTGGTGGACAATGATTCGGCGGACACCAGCCTGGATTACTTGCGTTCGCTGGACTGGATCAATCTGATCGAGCGCCCCTCCCTCGGTAAAGAAGCGGGACATATTGCCCATGGCAAGGCGCTGGATCTGGCGCTGGAGAAAGTTGAAACCGACTATCTGTTTCTGCTGCACACCGACACCTTTGTCTACGACAAGGAAGTCTTCGCGATGATGCTGCGCGAGTGTACAAAGTCTGCGGACATCGCCGCAGTCGGGTGTGTCGAGCAAATAAATCGAGGGATTGTCAGAGATACCTGGCGACTTACTTCGCGGTTTTGCAAACACTATATTCGCCGGGTGAAAACTGCGTTGGGTCTGCGCAGTAAAGAGCCAAAACCTTATCGGGAAACTCACCTGAAGAGTTTCTGCACATTGTGGAACGCCAAGTTGATGAAGTCCCACGGACTGCACTATTGCATGGATGACCGGGTGCCCGGTTACACCCTGCAGGATCGAATGGTCGCTCTGGGCTACGGCATCAAGCTGTTGTCACCGCGCAAGATTTTCCGCTATCTGGATCACATTCAGGCAGGAACCGTCGCAGCCGCCGGCACCTACGGCAAAAACCACCGCCGAACCAGGATGTACGAAGCCACCCTCAAACGCTTTGAGGGGCAGGCATCGGCATAATCGCGGACACAAAAAAGGGCGACTTTATAGTCGCCCTTTTTTTATCTGAAATTGTATACATCAGCTCCGAGGAGGTGTTCGCCCAGTGTAATGGCCTGGCAATCCATGCACCGGTAAAGAGCCCTGACACTGGGCGAACGGGAAGGATTTTAATAGAAGTTGGCGGATATGTCGTCATGCATAAAGGTAAATTTTATGTACGAAGAAGTTAATAGATATTTATCGACGAATGCTTTCGCGAAACTTTCAAGCTGCTGCATCACTCGTTTCAGATGATTGTTCTCATACAATAATCTGTACAAGAACAATCATCTTGTAGAGTTAATGCTCAGCTTTCGTGCTGACTGGTCACTTTTAATACATCGGTATAAGTGACAACTACGCTCTGCCCTACTTTCAAATCTTTCAGCTTGGCTTGGATTTCAGGCTTTTTCACGTCGAGGGTTTTCGACTGGCCCGCCGGGTTTTCCAGCGTCACTTCGTTTTTCTTCAAATCAATTTTGGTGATTTTCAGTTGCACCTGAATCTGGCGATAGGCCTCACCGCCCGGGTTATCCGTGCCGGGAGCCTTGCGCAGCTCGCCGCTGCGCTCGACGGTGCCAGGCAGACCTTTATCCACATCGGTATCGAGGTAAGCCGCCACCGAACGCTGCACTTCGACTTTTACCAGGTCGCCGACCTGGAGGTTGGCGAGGTTTTTCGCCTTGTCGCTGAGCTGAACGTGAACCTGACGACCTTCAGCACCTTCGAGCACAACCTGATGGTTGGCCGCATCGACGGCCAGCACTTTGGTGGTGACCTGATCGGCCTCGACGGTGGCAGACAGCGGTATATCGGCCGCCATTACGCCGAAGCTGGTGGCGGACAGAACGGTTGCGAGGGTGATGGCCTTGGCCAGAGCGTGGAGCTTCATAAGCAGTACTTTCCCTGTAATGAATGGCAGCAACCGGCGCCAACGCGTGTTTGGCGCCGAATGTGCCACTGAGCATAGACGCTGTTCAGGGCTTGGCTTTGGTTTCTGACGCGGCGGTCTCCTGCGCGGTGGATTCGCCCCTGGCGGTGCCCTTGCCGCTGTCCTTGCGTTGCTTGGGGTCGGTCGGGCGCAGGGCGTCGTTGTCGCGTTCGGTTTCTCCCGGTGGCCGGGGTTCGTCGGGGTGCTCGCTGGGGGATACGGGTTTCATGGCGGGTCTCCTCAGGCTTCAGGGTCATCCAGTTCATTAGTGACATTCACGGCAGGCGAATCCTTGTGCAGGTCGTCGGCCTTGGCGCGCAGGATCTGCCACTGCTCCAGATCGATCGCACCTTGACCGAGCAGGTCGTCGGCGATGCGTTGCAGGTCAAAATAGTGAGCATCGGGGGATTGCTGCCAGTAGGTCTGATCGTCGAACAGACGCTGCCAGGTGGTGAGGTCTGGGGGTTGCAGGTCGTCGCTCATGGTCAATCCTCCGCGAGTATTACCTTGTAGAGGCTGCGCGACGAAACGGAGTTCAACCCAATGTAGGAGCTGCCGCAGGCTGCGATCTTTTTAAAGATCAAAGTCAAAAGATCGCAGCCTGCGGCAGCTCCTACATGAATGGCAATCAGCAGTCAGTACCCGGTCATTTCCAGATAGCCGCGCCCGCCATGGCTGCCGTTGATCCGCACCGGCCCTTCCCAGTAAGGGATGCGCAGGTTCATCCAGGCGTCGGGATTGAGCGCGTCGAGGCTGATGTCGAGGTGTTTGTCGGGAATGCTGATCGACCAGCGCACCGGCATCTGGCGTCCGGCGACTTTGGCGGTGTCCTGAGGGGTGAGTCTGATCTGCTCGCCGCCCAGGGTTTCGGCCCGGCCGTCGGTGCTGATCCAGGTGCCGGTCAGAAACGGCGCCCCATCGGTCTGGCGGGTGCGAAACAGCATCAGCGATTCCCCGCTGTCCAGGTGCAGGGAAAACCAGTCCCACCCGGTCTGATTGGCTGCCAGTGGCTGACTGCTCCATTCACGATCCAGCCACGCCGGGCCGCTGACGGTGTAGGTCTGGCCGTCGATTTGCAGGGTGCCGCTGGCCTGAAAGAACGGCTGACTGTAGTAGTACGAGGCCTGGCCTTGTTCGGATTTGCGGCTGAAACCGTTGTCACCCTGCAACACCAGCGGCCGACTGGAGGTGAGGTGCAATTGATAGCTGAAAGCTTTGTCGCTGGCGCTGAGTTGCAGATCGGTCAGCGGATCCTGCGCCTGACTGGCGAAGCGCCAATCATCGATCCACGCCTCGAACGGCGCGACGTTCACCCCGGCTTGCCCCACTCCGCCTCGGGCATAGCGCTCGGCGGCATGATGCGCGGTGGCCGATGTCACCGCGGCATGTCCGAGCCAGATCGTCTGGTTGGCCCAGCCCGGTTGTTCTGCCGCAGGCTTTAAGGCGCTGCGAAACAGCGTCCACTGCACGCCGAAATCGTGACCCTGCCGGTCCTTGAGATTGGCGGTGACATACCACCACTCGATGCGAAAACCATCATGCGCGCCATGATCCGCCGGGAAGCTGAACACCCGCCCCGGCACCACGGCGGTGAACTGCGCAGCCTGATCGCCAAGCCCGGCAAAACCCTTCTGCTCAGGCACAGGCGGATCGCAACCGGCCAACAGCAGCAGTGCGAACAGCAGCGCAACCCGGTTAATCCTCATGGGCAAACGTCCTCAGCAGATCCGCCGGTTGCGTGCGGTACAACGAATACAGCGGCCATGCCGAGGCCAATAGCGTCGCCAGCAACGCCAGCCCGAGCAACTGCAGCAGTTGCAGCGGAAAGATCCGCAACGGCAGACGCCAGCCGAATGCCTGTACGTTGATCACCGCGTCCAGACACCACGCCAACGCGATCCCCAACGGCAACGCCAGCACCAGCGTCAAAACCGCCAGCAGCCAGGTCTGACCGAGGTTGAGCAGCATCAACTGGCGGCGCGTCACGCCCAAGGCCCACAGCGGCGCCAGTTGCCCGAGGCGGCTCTGGCTCTGGGTCAGCAGGCTGATGAACAGCGCCACACCAGCCACCGCCAAAGTGAGGCTGTTGAGCGCGGCGGTGGCGGCGAAAGTGCGTTCGAAAACCTGCACCGACCAACCCTTGAGCCGCGCCTGATCGACGATGCGGCTGTCATCGAGCTGAAAGCGCGTTTGCAATGCGCGCAAAAACGGCGGGATGTCGGGCGGTGCGATGCGCAAGTTGAAACGGTTCGGTGTCAGTGACGGCCACAGCCGCAGCAGATGATTGCTGTTGACCAACACGTGTCCCTTGGGATTGCCGTAGTCGGCGTAGATCCCGACGATCCGCGGCGACCACGCCCCGCCTGGTGTCGGCACGCTTAGATGGTCCCCCGCGCGCACCTTCAGCCGTCGCGCCAGTTGTTCGCTGAGCATCACCGCGTCGTCCGTTGCCAGATGCGCCCACGGATCACCGGCAATCGCCTCGAGCAACGGCCAGTGCTGGCGATAGTGCGGATGATCGATCACCCCGAACACATCCGCCGGCCAGCCCTGCAGGGTCACTGCCACCTGCCAGTTGGGCAGCACCGCGCTGACGTTCGGTTGTTGCTTGAGCCAAACGTACATTTCACGGGATTGCGCCGGATTGACCGGGTTGAGGTACAGCTCGGCACTGAGGCGTTGTTCGAGCCAGTCGTCGAAGGTCTGGCGAAACCCGGCGGTCATGCTGCCGGCGCCGATGTTGGCCGCCAGTGCCAGCAGCAACGCCATCAGTGCCAGACTCAGCGCCGGCAGTTGCTGGCGGCAATCGGCGAGAAACCACTGACCGAGTACCGAACGGCTGCGCCCGAGCAAAGGAGTAAGCACCGCACTGAGCAACACCGGCAACGCCAGCGCGGCCCCCAGCAGCAGCCCGGCCATCAACACAAAACCGCTACCGAGACTGTTACCGAACAGCAACGCCAGCAGCGCAATCAAGCCCAGCAGCGCCGCCAGCCAACCCTGACGGCGCAACCAGCGCGCATGTTGCTGATGCCAGGCTTGCGGATCTGCCACCGCCAACAGCGGCAAACGAGCCGCACGCAGCAGACTGTTGGCACCGGCAAGCAACGCACCGAACAGGCTCAAACCAATACCGCTGAACCACCACCAGGGGCTCAGGCGCAACTGCCCCGCCACTTCCGCGCCATACAGACCGCGCAGGCTGGCGGCGACATCCGGCAGCAACACGCTCGCCAGCCAGTAACCGCTGATGACCCCGAACACCCCGCCAACCAGAGCCAGCACGCCCAGTTCGACGATCAGGCTGCCGATCAGCATCCGCGCACTGACCCCACAGGCGCGCAAGGTGCGCAGCAGGCCACGACGCTGCTCCAGCGCCAGACCGATGGCCGCGTGCACGATGAACAGCCCGACCAGAAACGAGAGAAAGCCCAAGGCATCCAGGTTGAGGTGAAAGCTCTCGGTGAGGCGCGCCAGATTGTTTTCCTCGGCACTGCTTTTGAGCTGCAGCCGGCCATTGAACGCGGCCGGCAGCTCGGCATGAAAATCCTTCGCCAGTAACAAACGCGACAGTTGCCCGGGCTGTTCGAGCACGGTTTGCGCGACACCGATGTCGACCAGCAATACGCCCGGCGCCATGTCCTTTTGCGCGTGCAGCGGCGGCAGCGTCTGGCCGCTGGCGGTTTGCGGCGTGGCACCTTCGCTCAGGCCCAAGGCGTGCAGGGTTTCCGGGGAAATCCAGGTGCTGCCCGGCGGCGAAAAGAACTCGACGATGCGCTCGATCGGCATCGCCTGCCCGGCCACCGCAGCATCCGTCGGCAGCGACACCGGTTCGATGCCCATCAGTTGCAGGCGCTGATCCGGGTGATCCTTGAGCATCAGCCGGCCTTGCAGCAGCGGCGACACCGGCCAGCCTGCGCGGCGCAGATCGATGAACCACTGCTGGGTGAACATCGCACCGCTCGGTGTGGCCAGACTGGCCTGGGGTTCGCCGCCAATCATCTGGCTGGCTCGGGCATAACTGTCGCGGGCCTGACTGTTCAGCGCCTCGACCCCGGTCAGCAGACTGGTCGCCAGCCACAACCCGGTCAGCACACTGAAGAATTGCACCGGATGCCGCCGCCAGTGGCTGAGCAGCGCACGCAGGGTTTGCCAGAATACGTTCACGTCAGACGGCCGCTCGACAACACCACCCGCTGCGCCAGTCGCGCCGCCACGCGTGGGCTGTGCGTGACCATCAGCAGCGTGGTCGGCGTGTCGTCCAGCAACTCGAGCAATAGGCGCAGCACTTCATCACTGGTGGCTTCGTCGAGGCTGCCGGTGGGTTCGTCAGCGAGCAGCAATTTCGGCCGCGACGCCAAGGCCCGGGCCAGTGCGACCCGCTGCTGCTGGCCGCCCGACAACTGTTCGGGATAACGCTTGAGCAATTCGCCCAGCCCCAATCGCTGCACCAGATGCGCCTGCCAGCGCGGTTCATGGCGCCCGGCCAGACGCGCCTGAAACGCCAGATTGTCCTCGACCCGCAGGCTGCCGATCAGGTTGAACTGCTGGTACACCAGACCGATTTCCGTGCGGCGCCAATTGGCCAGTTGCGCCTCGTTCATCTGCTCCAGCCGATGCTCGCCGCTGTGGATGCTGCCGCGATCAGGCTTGTCGAGGCCGGCGATCAGATGCAGCAAGGTGCTTTTGCCACTGCCGGATTCGCCCATCAGCGCCAGACTGCTGCCGGGTTCGAGCGTAAGGTCGACGCCTTGCAGCACCGGGAGCGGGCCTTGGGGGGTGAGGTAACTTTTGAACACGCCTTGAACCTGAAGCATGCCGCCATCCGTTGGGTCAGTGTGGGGCAAGGATAGCGGATTGCGGCCTGAGCAGATCAGTGCTGTTTGCACTGGCCCCATCGCTTGCAGGCAAGCTCCCACAGGGATTGCGGTGGTTCACAAATATTGGTTTCACCATCAAACGCTGTGGGAGGCATCTTCAGATCAGTGGTGCTTGGACTGGCCCCATCGCTGGCAAGCCAGCTCCCACAGGGATTGAGGTGGTTCACAAATATTGGTTTCACCATCAAACACTGTGGGAGGCCTCTTCAGATCAGAGGTGTTTGAACTGGCCCCATCGCTGGCAAGCCAGCTCCCACAGGGATTGAGGTTGTCCACAAATACTGAGTACACCCTAAAACACTGTGGGAGCTGGCTTGCCAGCGATGAGGCCAGTGAAACCGGCACAAATCTCACTCCCCGGTCGCCACACTGGTCGCCGCCGCACCCGGTGTGACGATGGTCTTCAGATCAATGTGCTTCCACTCAGGCTTGGCGCCCAGCCGTGCATTGAAGCGGTAGTTGAAGGTGAAGTCGTCCGCCGTCGGCAGCGTCAACGGTTTGCCGTACAGCGCCTCGACTCCCGCCAGGTCGTAACCCATCAACTGCAGCAGCGTCGGAAAAATGTTGTAGTGGCTGGAGCGGTCCTTGTTCGTCGGCAACGCTTGCGCCCAGTCCGGGCCGTGCAGTTGATCGCCCTGAATCACCACCAGCGGCACCAGCCCTTCTTCCTCCACCGGATCGCCGCCGCAGTGGGTATTGAGCCCGGGGTTGCCGCGTTCATGCAGGTCCTGGCCGTGATCGGAGGTGTAGATCAGCAGCGCGTTGTGCAAATTGGCTTGGGCAAACACCCGGGCGAAGAACTCGCCGACGTTCCATAACACCGTGTTCTTGTAGGCGTTGCGGTACAGCACCCAGTCATCCGGCTGGCCGTTGAAACCATCGCGCTTACCGGTATCCGCCACTTCGGTGAATTGCCCGCGCGGCAGGGTCGGACGGTAGGCCATGAAGGCGTCGGGGTATTTGTCGTGCACCGGAAAATGCGCGCCGACCTTGTTGATCACCACCAACTCCGGCTGTTCATCGTTGAGCAGCTCGATCAGCTTGGCGGCGGCGGCCATGTCGCGATCACGCACGCTGGTCTGGTCAAACTGGACGAACTCGTCGATGTCCTTTTTCTCGGTGTCGGTCATCAGGTTCTGCAGATTGCCGGCAGTGCGCTGGGCGTCGATGTACACCGTGCGCAAACCGGCCTTTTTCGCGTACTGCCAGATCGACGGCAGCGTGCTGTTGATCCGCATGTAATCGGCACGGGTGCCGCCGTAGCGCAGGGTAACGTTGGTGTCGGCGCTGCAATTGGCGATGGATGCGGCGTAGCCGTAATTGAAGATGTCGACGCCCGGATGCGCCTGATTAAGGTTGCTGTGCACGCCGAACGGCGCGTTGATATCCAGATAATTGCCGGAGATGCTTTCGTCGATGATCAGCACGATATCGTGATTGACCGCCACCGCATTGCGCGCCAGCGTCACCGGCTCGCGCGGGCCGACCGTGTTGTGCAGCGCTTCATAGGCGAACAGGTTCAGATAGGCCAGCGGCGTGTACATGATCGGCAAACCGCGCGCGCCCTCGCCCGCCCGCAGGAACAGCACCGCGCTCAACAACAACACGCCACACACCGGCGCCGCCACCCGAACTGCATTGGGCACCGCCAGCGCATGGCGCGGCTTGAGCCCGACACCGAACAGTAATAAAAGCCCACTGAGCGCGCCATGAATGATCGCGTCGCGATACTGGTAGGCGGCCTCCTGGATGAAGCCGCCGGAGTACACCAGCGAGACAAAACTGCTGTAGCTCAGGTAATCCGCGGTGACCCGGGTATACACATCGAAAAACACCGCCGAGACAAACAGTGTCATTGCGAACAAGTGGCGAATGAGAGCCTGACGAATATAAGCCGTTAGATATAACGCTAAAGTAAGCGCCAAAAACATCGCGCCAAAAAGAAGTACAGCAAAACCGACGCCGATAGCATTTAACCGCTCAATGTAATATTCGGAATAAAGCAGCAAATAAACAATTAAAAGTACTTCTTTGGCATATCTGAACATGGCGATACCGCTCGTGCAAAACGGCAGGGAGTCAAAGGTTTGTCGGTCAGATCCTGACACTAGCACCCAGCCATCAAAGCGCAAGAATTGACTGTTTTCTTCAGAAAGCGTCAAAAAACCGGTGACTCAAATCTGACACACACCGAACGCTGCAAGCCCTTAAATTAGCGGCTTACAACCGTTTATCGCTTATTTTAAATCTGAACAAATCTGCAGAAAAACAACAAATCCAATCGCAGCAATGACTTGATGGCCAATCGCCAAAAAACGCTCAAGTGTTATACAGGTGCAACATGTCATTTTGCTGACACGCTTTCCAAACGCTGCGCTATACCCCTTTTACAGTCTTCTTCCGAACTTCTTCTTTTCGCTCTATCGAGGGTGCGCAGATGGACGTGAGCGTATTTGGCACCGGCTATGTCGGATTAATTCAAGCCGCCGCACTTGCAGATGTAGGGCATCGGGTTTTATGTGTCGATATTGATCCCAACAAGATCAAGCAACTGCAACAAGCTGTGCCACCTATTAGTGAGCCAGGTCTTTCCAGCACCCTTGAAGAAAACACCAAGGCCGGCCGCTTGCTCTTTAGCACCCAAGCCAGCGACGCGGTGGAGCATGCCGAGCTGATTTTCATCGCCGTGGGCACGCCGGCCGATGAAGACGGCTCCGCCGACCTGACCCACGTGCTCAACGTCGCCCGTGAGATCGCTTCGCACATGGAGGCTGATCGCACCCTGATCATCAAGTCCACGGTGCCGGTCGGTACGGCGGATCAGGTCGCCGCCAAGGCCACTGAAGAGTTGCAGCGCCGTGGCCGCAGCAGCCTCAAGGTACGCGTGGTGTCCAACCCCGAATTCCTCAAGGAAGGCAGCGCCCTCGCCGATTGCATGCGCCCGGACCGGATCATCGTCGGCACTCGCGATGAAGCCGCCCGGGAGCAGATGAGCGAGTTGTACGCGCCGTTCTGCCGCAACCGCGAAAAACTGATGTTCATGGACAACCGCAGCGCCGAGCTGACCAAATACGCCGCCAACGCGATGCTCGCCACGCGCATCAGCTTCATGAACGAACTGGCCAACCTCACCGAACTGCTCGGCGCCGACATTGAAGCGGTGCGCAAAGGCATCGGCTCCGATCCGCGCATCGGCTATCACTTCATCTATCCCGGTTGCGGTTTTGGCGGCTCGTGCTTCCCCAAGGATCTGCGTGCCCTGCTGCACACCGCCGAACACAACGGCATGCCACTGAAATTGCTGCGCAGCGTCACCGACGTCAACGACAGCCAGCGGCACATCCTCTTCGGCAAACTCAAGGCGCAATTTCCGCAGGGTCTGGCCGGCAAGTCGATCGCGATTTGGGGTCTGGCATTCAAACCCAATACCGATGACATGCGCGAAGCCCCCAGCCGCTATCTGATGGACGCGCTGTGGGCCGAAGGCGCCAGCGTGCAGGCCTACGATCCGGAAGCCATGTCCGAATGCCGGCGCCTGTACGGCTATCGCAACGACCTGCACCTGTGCGCCACCCGCGACGACACCCTGGAAGATGCCGATGCGCTGGTGATCTGCACCGAGTGGAAGAATTTTCGCGTAGTGGATTTCGAGCTGCTGGCGAGCAAGCTGCGCTCGAAGGTGATTGTCGACGGTCGCAACCTCTACAACCCGGAACACGTGGCCGCCGCCGGTCTGCATTACAGCGGCATCGGCCTGCGCCACATCGCTCCGGAAGGATTGCGCCCATGAAAATCCTGGTCACCGGCGCAGCCGGCTTCATTGGCGCCCATTGCGTGTTGCGGCTGATGCGCGACGGGCATGCGGTGGTCGGCCTGGATAACTTCAACGGCTACTACGACCCGCAGCTCAAACACGACCGCGTGCAATGGGTACGCGATCAGGTCGGGCATTTCCCGCTGGCGCGGATCGATCTGGCCGATGCCGCCACCATTGAAGCGCTGTTTGTCCGCGAGCAACCGCAAGTGGTGATCCACCTCGCGGCGCAGGCCGGCGTACGCTACTCGCTGGAAAATCCGAAGGCCTACCTCGATAGTAATCTCTGCGGTTTCCTGAACATTCTCGAAGGCTGCCGGCACCATCCGGTCGAGCATCTGATTTACGCCTCGTCGAGCTCGGTGTATGGCGCCAACCAGCACACGCCGTACTCGGTGCATGACGGGGTGAATCACCCGCTGTCGCTGTATGCCGCAACCAAAAAAGCCAACGAGCTGATGGCCCACAGTTATAGCCACCTGTTCGGCATTCCCAGCACCGGCCTGCGCTTTTTCACCGTTTACGGGCCATGGGGTCGGCCGGACATGTCGCCCATTCAGTTTGCCCGGGCGATCACCGAAGGCACGCCGCTGAAACTGTTCAACTACGGCGAGCACCAGCGCGACTTCACCTACATCGATGACATCGTCGAAAGCATCGCCCGGCTCACCGATCATCCGCCGCACAACCACCCGGAGTGGGATCGTGAACATCCCGACGCCGGCAGCAGCATGGCGCCGTGGTGCCTGTTCAACATTGGCGGCCACCACCCGGTGGAGCTGAAAACCTATCTGGCGCTGATGGAAAAACACCTCGGCCAGAAAGCCATTGTCGAGCTTTTGCCCCTGCAACCGGGCGATGTACTCAACACCTGTGCCGAGACCGATGATCTGGCCCAGGCCACCGGGTTCCAGCCCCGGATCGAGCTGGATGAAGGACTGGGGCGTTTCATCGCCTGGTTTCGCGACTACTACCCCACTGCCTGTCGCCCACGCGCCGCTCGCGGCTGAACATCAGCGGAGGACCCCATGACTGGACATGAACAAGGTGTACCGATCAATCAGATGCGCCGCGACAAGCGCATGGATCCCGAGCACCGAATGCGCCTCGATAGCGCCATCCACCGGCAGGGCCGTGGCTGGCTGACCGGCCGTGACGGTGGCCGGCCATGGACGCTGTCGCGCACCAATCGTGTGCTCGCCTGCTTCGGCGCGCTGGTGCTGCTGGTGGTGTTCTCGCCACTGCTGCTGGGCCTGGCACTGGCGATCAAATTCACCAGCCCGGGGCCGGTGATGTTCGTGCAGAAACGCACCGGTTATCGCGGTCGCGCCTTCGGCATGTACAAGTTCCGCACCATGGTCTGCAACGCCGAAGAGCTCAAGGAATCGCTGCGCCACCTCAACAAGCACGGGGTCGACGCCATCGATTTCAAGATCGACAAGGATCCACGCATCACCGGCATCGGCGGTTTCCTGCGGCGCACCAGCCTCGACGAACTGCCCAACCTGTTCAACGTGGTGAGCGGTGACATGCGCCTGGTCGGCCCGCGGCCGACCTCGTTCAACGCCTACCGCTACAAGGACAGTCACCTCGCGCGCCTGAGCATCTACCCCGGCATGACCGGCCTGTGGCAGATCTCCGGGCGCAGCAACATCGACTTCGACCAGCGCGTTGAGTTGGACCTCAGCTATATCGCCGAGCAGAGCCTTTTGCTTGATCTGAAGATCTTGTTGAAAACCCCCTTCAAAGTATTCAGCGGCCACGGAGCAAGCTAATGGACGGTTCAACCAACAAAAGCCTGAGCATTGCCAACCCCAGCGAATCGAACCTGATTTCGACCGTGCTGGATCTGGATCTGCGGATCCTGTTCCTGACCGCCGCCAACCCCGGTGCGGGCACCACCACCAGTGCCCTGGCGCTGGCCAGCCAACTGGCGCAGATGAGCAGCGGCCAGGTGTTGCTGGTCGATGCCAGCCAGTCGGCAGGCAACCTCACGCAGCAATTGAACCTGGGCAAGGAGCGCGGCCTGCGCGACCTGCTGTTCAACCCAGACAACCCGCCGCTGTTACAGGACTGCGTGGTGCAGGTCTCGAGCCTGCCTTTCCATGTGCTGCCCAACGGCCGGCCGATCCGCACCCTGGAACACCTGACCGCCGAGCGCCTGAGCCCGCTGCTCGACCGCTTGGGCACCCAGTACCGTTTCGTGGTGATCGACGGCGACGCGGTGTATTCCGCCGCCGACACGCTGGTACTCGCCACTCAGGTCGATGGCGTGGTGTTCGTGGTGCGCGCCGAGGACACCCGCTGGGAAGTCGCCCAGGCCGCCGTGCAACGCCTGACCCAGGCCGGCGCGAAGGTGGTCGGCAGCGTGTTCAACCGGCGCAAGTACTACATGCCCAAGTGGCTCTACAAAAACCTGTAAGCAAACGCGAAGGATGACGCCATGAACGCCAAGATACTTGTTCTGCTGATGCTGCCGCTTGCAGGCTGCTCCAGCAACTCCGAAACCCAGAACATGCCGGTGAACATTCTCACCGCCACCCCGGCCAACGCCCAGGCCACCGACATGCCGAAGATCGAGCAGACCTTGCGTCCGCAAGACGTGCTGGATGTGATCTTCCACATCAGCACCAGCGGTTCGGACGCCTACCGCGTGCAGTCGGGTGACCAGATCGGCCTGAACTTCACCGCCGCCAGCCAGCTCAACGGCAACCAGTTGGTGCTGCCCGACGGCACCATCAACCTGCCGGGCGCCAACACCTCGGTGAAAATCGCCGGTCTGACTGCCGACGAGGCGCGCGATGAAATCCAGCGTGCCTACCAGCGCAAACAACTGTTCCAGCCCAACCGTAATCAGTTGACGGTGCAAGTCATCAGCCCGCTGACCAACGAGCAGAACCTGAAAAGCGCGCTGAATCACCCGGCCACCGGCATGAGCCGCGAGATCACCGTAGGCAATGATGGTTATGCGAGTTTTCCGGAAATCGGTGCCGTGCCGCTGCAAGGCATGACCATCAATCAACTGGAAACCTTCCTCAACCAGAAGTACGCGCAATTGCCGGGGCGGATGAGCGTCGATGTGATGCTCAAGTCCACCGCCGGTAACGAGATCTACGTGCTCGGCGAAGTCGGCCAACCGGGTTCCTACCCGATCCGCCGTCCGGTGTCGGTGCTTGAGGCGCTGACCCTGGCCCGTGGCACCAACGTCAAGGCGCGCCTGGACTCGGTGGTGATCATGCGGCGCAACGGCAACCAGGTGCAGGCCGTGCACTACGACGTGGAAAAAGCCCTGTCGGGCGATGCGTCGCAGATCGCCTACCTGCAACCGGACGACATGCTGTTCGTGCCGAAAACCAAACTGGCGAGTGCCGGCGATCTGGCCCGGCAACTGGCCGACGTGGTGCTGTTCCAGGGCGTGGGCTTCAGCTTCGGCTACCGCGTCGACAACAAAGGCAGTAACAACAACTGACTCTCAGGTGACCGATCATGAATCCAAAGGAAAACTACCTGCATGAGTTCTTCAGGATCTTCTTCGCCAACAAGCAATTGGTGAAACGGGTCTTCCTGATCTTTGCAGTCATCGCGTTGCTGCTGCCGCTGGTGCTCAAACAGAGCTTCGATATCACCGCCCAGGTGATCGTGCAGTCGAAAAAACTCTCCCAGGGTGACGCCACCACGTCACTGACGGTCGATAACGCCACCTTCATTCCGCCGTCGCTGGCGGACATGGAAACCGAAAGCAACATCCTCCGGTCGCCGGCGCTGATCCGCCAGACCATCAGCGAGCTGCGCGACAAGGGCGAGTACAACCCGCCGGTGGGCGTGTTCGCCAAACTGGTGAGCGAACCGTTCCGCCGCTATGTCACGTCGCCGCTGCGGCAGTACCTGATCAACCCGCTGCGCAACATGCTCGGACTGCAAACCGATCCGGTGCGTGACACCGTGCTCGACGGCCTCACGCAAGATGCGATCAACAGCCTGAAGATCGAGACCCTGCCCGGCTCCAACGTGATCTCGATCGTCTACAGCTTCCCCGATCCGCATCAGGGCACGACGTTCGTCGCCACGCTGTTGCAGAACTATCTGGGCAGCCGTCAGGCGCTGCAATCGATCGACCTGCCGCAATCCTTCTACGAAACCAAGAAGCACCTGTATCAGGTGCGACTCGACGGGCTGGAAGGTAATCGGCAAGCGCTGCTGGAAAGTGTTGCATCATCCGATCCGAAGGAAGAAATCACCTTCCGCCTGAACGCGATCAACACCGAAGAGCAAGCCCTGAACCTGTACCAGGATCGTCTGCTACAGAGCCAGCGCTGGCTCGAATACCTGAAAACCGCGCTGACGGCCGCCAGCAGCAACAAGCTCAACGACTACACCTTCCCCTTCACCTTCACCACCACCGTCGATAACGTGGCGTTCGAGGATCGGGAAATCAAACAGCTGGGCGAACAACTGACCACCCAAGTCAGCCGCTACATGAATGACCTCGCGGTGTTCCAGCCCGGCAGCGAGCCGATGCTGCTGACCCGCGAGCAGATTGCCCGCACCCGCCAGCAGTTCCTCAAAGTGGTGAGCAACCGCATTCAGGAACGCACCAACGACCTGGCCGTGGTGCAACAGGTGATCGATCAGAAAACCGCGCGCATCGCCGAGTTCAAGAACCGCATCCACACCTTGCAGCAGACCCAGAGCAAGCTGCGGCAGATGGACACGGAAATCGACGCGCTGCACACGGCGTTCTCGACCTACGCGCAACGTTTTGCCGAAAGCAGCACCGCGGGTTCGCTCAACGATGATCTGTCGAACGCCAAGGTGCTCAGCCCGCCGTTCGAGCCGACCGAACCGGCGTTCCCCAAACCGCTGCTGATCATTCCGTTCGGACTGTTCACCGGTCTGCTGCTGGCGATTGCCCTGGTCTATGTGCGTGAGTTCTTCGATCACCGCTTCAAACATCCGGCGCAAATCACCCATGAGCTGGGCCTGCCCGTGCTGCTGGTGATCAACGACGAGAACGTGCTGCCGAGCAATCCGCACAAGAACTGGACCGTGCCAAGCTTCGTGCACTGGGTGCGCAATTGAACACGCCCTCCACCCCGAATGCCGCGCTGCCGATCATTCATTTGCTCAGCAGCGGCGGCTTCTATGGGGCCGAGCGCATGTTGCTCGATCACTGCCTGGCGACACCGGGGCAGCATCAGGTGCTGTTTCTCGATGCGCCGCCGGCATTGATCGCGCGCTTTCGTGAGGCCGGGGTGGATTGCCGTGGCTGCTCCGGGCTCGGCGAGTTGTTGCGCCACCTGCGGGCCCGGCGCAGCGAACGGCCGCTGATCAACACGCACAATTTCAAAGGGCTGTTGTTCGGTTGGGTCGCGGCGACGCTGTTGCGTTTGCCGCTGGTCATTACCCAACACGGCTTCACCCCGCGCAGCCGCAAGCAGAAGTTCTACACCTGGTTGAGTCTGCAGTTGTGCCGCACGGCGTCGGTGGATCGGGTGGTGTGTGTGGCCGAGAGCATTGCCGTGCTGCATCGTCAGGCCAGCGTGCAGGCGGACAAACTCCAGGTGATCCCCAACGGACTGCCCGCCGCCGACGCGCTGATCAGCACCACTGACAGCCAGCGCTGGCTCACCGGTTACGTCGGGCGCCTGAGCAGCGAGAAAGGCCCGGACCTGTTTCTCGATGCGCTGATTCCGCTGTGTCACCAGCATCCGCAACTGGACGCGGTGATGCTCGGCGACGGCCCGGAACGTGAGGCGCTGCAGGCGCGGATCGACGCCGCAGGTTTGCAGCAACGAATTCGCCTGCCCGGTTACCAGACCGCCATGCAACCGTGGTGGCAGCGCCTGGATGCGCTGGTGATCAGCTCACGCACCGAAGGCACGCCGATGATTCTGCTCGAAGCGATGCAGGCCGGCGTGCCGGTGGTGGCGTTCGCTGTCGGCGGCATTCCCGATGTGCTCGAGCACCGGCATAACGGTCTGCTGGCGACACCCGCCGACAGCGCCGACCTCGCCCGTCAGCTCGACAACCTGCTGAGCGAGCCGAAGCTGGCCCGGCATTTGTGCGACAACGCAAAGCGTACGCAACAGGATCGCTACGACCTCAAGGCCCTGGCCGAACGCTGGTCGCAGCTGTACATCCGCACGGCACGGGAGGCACGCGCATGATTTTCCCGCTCTCGATCGTCACCCTGCTCGGCATGGTCTGCATCGGTCTGCTCGCCAGCCCTTATCCGTTTCTGGCGCCGGGCGCGGTCATTGGTCTGGTGGCTTTCACGGTGTTGTACCGCAAGCCGACCTGGGGCCTGCTGGGCATTGCCGCGCTGGTGCCGTTCGAAGGTTTCTTCAAGGACAGCGCGCTGTCCGGGAGCAAACTGATCGGCGCCTCGCTGGCGGTGATCCTGATGCTGCAACTGGCCATGCATCAGATTCCGTCCGAGCGTCTGCGCAGCAATATCTGGCGGTTTCTGCTGTGGTTTCTGGTGCTGTATTTCCTCAGTCTGCTCAACACCGATGACCTGGGCATGTCGCTGGGGCATCTGCGTGAACTGAGCGTCGGCCTGATCCTGTTTGTCATCACCCTGCTGATCGGCCGCGAACTGAACCTCGACCTGTTCGCCCGTCTGGTGACCCTGAGCGTCAGCGCCACCTGCGCCATGGCGATGTTCTCGACCAAATTCCAGGATCAGGGCCGCGCGGCCGGGCTGCTGGAAGACCCCAACGCCTTCGCCCTGCTGATCGCCTTCGCCATTCCGCTGGCGCTGCTGCTGGTGATTCGTGGGCCGAATCTGCTGCACCGCTTGTTCTGGGGCGCTTGCTGCCTGTTGCTGCTGGGCGGCATGACCAAGACAGAATCGCGCTCAGGGCTGGTGGTGGTGGCGTTGAGTCTGTTGATCGGCTGCTGGCACTACCGCACGCAACTGACCCGCATTCGTCCACGGCACCTGGGCTTTGCCATGCTCGGCGCAGCCATCGTGATTCCGCTGGCGATCTACGCGATGCCCGCCGGTTACCTCGCGCGCATCCAGTCCCTGAGCGTATTGAGCGCCGGGGCCAAGGGTCACGATGACGAATCCCTCGGCCGCCGCGCCTCGTACATCGTGGTCGGCGGGCAGATGATCCGCGAGAACCCGCTGCTTGGCTCCGGCCCCGGCACCTTCCCGTTGCACTACGCGACCACTGGCTACGCCAAGGCGTTTTCCGCCAACCGCAAGATCGGCGACCTGTACCGCCGTGCCCACAACACCTACCTGGAAATCTTCAGTGAACTGGGGATTCCCGCCGGCCTGCTGTTTGTCGGCATGCTCGGCCTCGGCCTGTACAACCTGATCCGCGCGCGCGCCGCGTGGATGCTGCGGCGCGACTGGCAACAGGCGGACCTGATGACCCACCTCGGGGTGAGCTTCCTGTCGCTGACCCTGTTCCTGATGTTCCTCAGCGCACCGAACCAGAAATACGTGTGGATCATGCTCGCGCTGACCAGTGTGCTGCGCCTCAAGGCCGAGCAAGCGCCATCGACGGAGGCCCGGGCATGAACCGGATCAGTATCGTTATCCCGATGTACAACGAGGCCCGGCACATTGGCCGCACGCTGCTGGCCGCGCAAAAAGCCGCACATGCGGCCGATGTCGACTGCGAGTTGATCGTGGTCGACAACGGTTCGAGCGACGACGGCCCGCACATCGCCCGCCAGTTCGGCGCGCAGGTGCTGGTGCTGCCAGGCCTGCTGATTGGTGCGCTGCGCAATCGCGGCGCGCTGCTGGCAAGCGGCGAGTGGATCGCGTTCATCGATGCCGACGTCGAAATGCCCGAAGACTGGCTCAAGCCCTTGTTCGAACTGGAGGCCAGCGCGCAGGCCGACGTGTTCGGCCTCGACCTGCAAACCCCCGCCGCCGCGCCGTGGTACGCCGCTGCCTGGCAACGGCGCACGCTGAGCCCGACGAGTCAGGCGTCGCACGCAGTGGACTGGTTGCCCAGCTCCAATCTGCTGATGCGCCGGCGCTGGTTCAAAAAGGTCGGCGGCTTCAACGAACACCTGCGCACCGGCGAAGACAAGGAATTCACTCTGCGCCTGCACGAACAAGGCGCACGGCTGCTCTCGGTGAACAACAACGTGGCCCAGCACTGGGGCTACGAGATGAACTGGCGCGAGTGGATGGGCAAGGAAATGTGGCGTCAGGGCAGTCATCTGCAACTGCTGCGCACCCACGGTTTCAGCCTGCGGCTGTTGCGCTTTCCGCTGCTGTCGCTGATGGCCTGGCTGCTGGACCTGCTGGCGATATCCGCGCTGCTCAACGGTTTTCCGCATCACGCGGCAATCATGGTGTCGCTGACCCTGATTCCGGCGCTGGTGCTGAGCATTCGCCAGAGTTCACGCCATCACGACGTTGGCCTGACCCTGCAACTGTGGGGCCTGCACTGGCTGCGTCTGCACCTGGCCGGGGCGGCGTTCATTCTCAGTCTGTGTCATTGGAACGCCAGGAGGCCTGCCCGTGGCTGAATTCATTTTCTGGCTGTGCCTGCTGCTGCCGGTGTACGCCTACCTGGGTTACCCGCTGCTGCTGACCGTGCTGGCGCCGCTGTTCCCGGCCTGGCGCCACAGCCCGGCGCCGCCGCTGAACATCAGCATCGTGATCGCCGCGCACAACGAGGCGCGGCACATCGAGCACAAATTGCGCACGCTGCTGGCGCAGGATTATCAGCCGGCCACGCTGCAGATCATTCTCGCCAGCGACGGCTCCACTGATGACACCGTGGCCTGCGCGCACAAGGTGGTTGATTCGCGCATCACCGTGCTCGACCTGCCGCGCCAGGGCAAAGCCGCGACGCTGAATGCCGGCGTGGCGCTGGCGACTGGCGATATTCTGGTGTTCACCGATGCCGATAACCAATGGTCGCGAGAAACCCTCGGCTACCTGCTCGCTCCGCTGAGTGACCCGAGCGTCGGCGCCTGCGCCGGGCACATGGTGATTCCGGTCACCGGCGGCGGCTTGAGCGTCGGCGATAGCCTGTACCGGCATTACGAAGGCTGGCTGCGTCGGGTGGAGAATCGCACCGGCTGCATGGTCTCGGCCGACGGCGCCCTGCTCGCCCTGCGCCGCGAGCTGTTCCAGAGCGTGCCGGCGGAGGTCAACGACGACTTCTTTCTCAGCACCTGTGCACCGGTGGCCTTCAAGCGCATTGTGTACGTGCCCGAGGCGCAAGTGATCGACCACGGTGTCGACGAGGCGGACAAACAGTTCCGCCGCCGTCAACGCGTCACCGTCGGTGGCCTGCAAAGCCTCGCCCAGCGCAGTGAGCTGCTCAACCCGCTCAAGCATGGCCTGTATTCGATCGCGCTGATCAGCCACAAGCTGATCCGCCGCCTGGCGCCGATCCTCCTGCTGCCGTTGCTGCTGAGCAACTTCTGGCTATGGAACGACCACGGTTTCTATCGACTGGCCCTGATCGCGCAACTGTTCGGCTACGCCGTCGCGATCGCCGGGCTGCTGGATTCACAACACCGGTTACCCAAACCGTTCCGCCTTGCGGCATTTCTGCTGGTGACGCTGGCAGGCATGAGCATCGGCCTGTGGCAGTTCCTGCGCGGCCACCGTTATGCCCAATGGAACCCTGAGCAAAACCGTTGAGAGGAGCGAAGCCATGGCGATCAAACAACTGATAAAACGCACCAGTGGCTGGCTTTACCTCAACTCGCCCGTGGGACGAAACCAGTTACACGGCGCCGGGGTGATTCTGATGTTGCACCGGGTGCTGACCAACGACCGCGCCGCCGACCTGCCGCACCGCAATGAGCTGTGTGTCGGGCCGAAAGCCTTCGAACACCTGCTGGTGTGGCTACGCCGGCACTTCGATTGCGTGCCGCTGATGGACATCCTGACGCCCACTTCCCTGCGCAGCGAACGCCCACGGGTGGCGCTGACCTTCGACGACGGCTGGCGCGACAACGCGGTCAATGCGTTCCCGCTGCTGCAAAAACACCAGGTGCCGGCGAGTATTTTCCTCTCCACCGATTTCATCGGCAGCCGTCAGCGCTTCTGGTGGGAAACCCTCGGCGAAACCCTGTGGGGCAGCCACGGCGAAAAGGCCCGCATGCACTTGATCGAATGCCTGCACGCGATTCATCACCCGGTGCCGGTGCTGGTCGACGACATCGACGTCGACCGGCGCAGCCTGTCGCTGCTGCATTACCTGCAAGGCCTGAAAACCCTTGAACCGGCGATGCTCGAACGCCTCACCGACGAATGTCCGCCCGAAGCGCAGCCACAAGCGCTGGACTGGCATCAGGTGCGCGCGATGGAAGCTTCCGGGCTGGTGCGTTTCGGCCCGCACGGCGCCAGCCACGCGATCCTCACAGAACTGGACGATGTGCGCCTGAGCGAAGAAATCAGCCGCAGCCGCGATGCCTTGTACAACGGCTGCAACCGGCCGCTGCCGGTGTATTGCTACCCCAACGGCAACAACGACGAGCGCGTGCGCAAGCAGATTGCCGCGCACGATTACCCGTTCGCCCTGGGCACCGGCACCGGCATCTATCGCGGTGAAGGTGATCCGCTGAACCTGCCGCGCTTCGGCGTCAGCCAGCGCACCGCGCGCAATCCCGAGTTGTTGTCGTGGCGCATCTTTCGCGGAAACCGGCCATGAGCCGCAGCCATTACCTCAAGCACCTGGCGCTGAGCATGGGCACCAAACTGGCGATGATCGCCCTGCGTTTGCTGCGTAACGTGTTGCTGGCGCGGATCCTCGGCCCCAGTGAACGCGGGTTGTTCGCGCTGCTCAGCACCTTGCCCGACCTGATCAGCGCCGCCACCAGTGGCGGGTTGAACTCGGCCGTGGGTTATCAGGCTGCCAAGCAACGGCCGATGGGCCTGCTGCTGAGTCAGGTGCTGGTGTTCGGTTGCCTGCTCGCGGGTCTGCTGACTCTGCTGGTGGTGGCGCTGGTACGCGAGTTCGGCAGTGAGCTGGATGTCACCGTGCAGCTCGGTCTGCTGGCGTGGCTGTTGCTGCTGGCGGTGCCGCTGACCGTGCTGAAAAGTGGCCTGCTGACCCTGCACAACGCCTCCGGCGGCGTGGTCGCGTTCAACGCCTTGCGCCTGACCGAATCACTGGCGCCGCTGCTGCTGTTTCTCGCGCTGTTCTGGATGTGGAAAAGCGCGGCGCTGGAAGCGGCGCTGATCAGTTGGCTGGCCGGAATCAGCCTGGTGGTGCTGGCCGGTTGGGTCTGGCTCAAGCGCGCGCAACCGCTGCAGTTGCAGTGGGATCGCGCCAGCCAGAACGAACTGCTGCGCTACAGCGCGCGCAGCCATCCGGACCTGCTGTTCCAGCAAGTGATCCTGCGCTCGGATTACCTGTTCATCGGCGCCCTGCTCGGCAGCACCGCGCTAGGTCATTACGCCATGGCCAGTGCCGCCGCCGAACTGCTGCTGATCGTGCCGGAAGCGGTGACCACGCCGCTGATGAAACGCCTGCTGCAACAGGACGAAGGCATGGACAAGGTCACTCCGCTGGCCCTGCGCCTGACCGCCACGGTGATGCTCGGCGCGTGCCTGAGCATGGCAGTGATCGGCAACTGGTTGATCGTCACCCTGTTCGGCATCGCCTACCAACCGGCGTATCCGGCGCTGCTCGCCTTGCTGCCGGGGCTGCTCGGCCTGTGCTACGCGAGCATCCTGCGCCTGGACCTGCTGGGAAAAAACCGCCCCGGCACGGTGTCGCTGCTGATGGGCCTCGGCGCCCTGCTCAATCTGGCGCTGAACCTGGTGTTGATTCCGGCCTACGGCATCGTCGGCGCAGCAGCGGCTTCGTCGATTGCCTATTTGGCCGTCACCGTGGCGATGCTGGTGTTGTACTGCCGCTTGAGCGGCGTGGCGTTCTGGCAAACCCTGATCATCCTGCCCAGCGACATCGCGCCGATGTGGCAGATGCTGCAACGGAAGGCCGCATGAAACGCCTGGTCCTGCTGCTCGGTCTCGGCCTGTCGCTGGACGCCTTTGCCGCGTCGATGCGCTGGGGCGAGATCCGCGACGGCAGCCTGTACCTGCAAACCGATCGGCCGGACAGCGTGACCGTGCGCTGGACCCCGGCGTGGCAGGCCGACGCCAACGAAGAGCATCTGTACCTGCTCGATGGCCAGGGCAAGTTGCAGGGCGAGCGCTGGATCAAGGCCAGCGAAACCCGTGGCAGCCAGAGCTGGCCGTTGTTGCCGGGCGCCGCCAGTTATCGTCTGGAAATTCCCGGCTACAGCTTCCGCAATTACCGGGTCGAACACGATGAGCACACGGTAGCGCTGTTCGAGCCGGCCAAGGTGCATTTCAGCGCGCAGACGCAGAACGGCGACGAGTTGTATTTCAAGGTGGCGCCGGGGGAACACGCGGTGCTCGCCGGCAAGTTCCATGGCGGAGTGAACGCTCTGCAAGCGCAACGGGTCGGCGACGATAAGCCACTGACGCTAACGCTCAAACCCTATCGCGCCTATTGGCAGTTCGATCAACTGGCGTTGCCGGTCAGCGAGCGCGAACAGGTCTGGCGCCTGCGTCTGCAAGGCAGCGGCAAAGCGGCGTTCTGGCTCGACGGCACGGCCAATCGGTTTGCGCAAACTCCGCAGCAACTCAAACCAGTACGCGAAGAGACCGGCCAGATCCACCTGACCCTGCACGACAAAATCCTCGGGCGCACGCCGGATCTGGGCATCGCCCTGCCCTACGTGATGCCGCCCGCCGCCAGCCATGCGGTGCTGGATGCGCTGAAGCCGAGCGCCGCCAGCTACTACAGTTTTGTCGATGTCACGGCGAAAAATCCGCACTTCGAAGACGCGTTTCGTCTGGCTTATCAGGAGCGCTTCGGCATCCGTCAGGACATCACTCTGCTCGCCGGTAGCCAGCGTCAGGCTGACTTGCGCGCCGATGTGCAAAGCAATGGCGGCCTCGATGCATGGCTGGCCGGCACCCGCGCGCTCGGCGGCAAAGGCACGCACTACATCGGTTTTGCTGATGAACCGAACCTCAACTATTCGAGCTTCGAGCAATACCGGGCGATCTTCGCCAGCATGGCGAAGCAAGTGCGCAGCGATCCGGCGAATGCCAGGGCCGGGGTGCGCATCGCCATGCCGGCCAGTTCACGGCTGGTCAACGGGCCGTTTGCCGACAACGCCGCAGACAAGCGCGGCATCGACTGGGCGCGGCGCCTGCTCGGCGAATCCGCCGAGCAGATCGACGCACTGGCGTGGCACGAATGGATGATCCGCGACCTGCTCGCCACCCGGGTCTACCGCGACAGCGTGCGCCGCGCCGCCGAACTGGTCGGCCTCGATGGCCACGGCCAGCCGCGCAAGGCCTTGCTGCTGGATCAGACCAATATGTCCAGTGGTTCCAGCCTCAGCCCCTACGATCAGGAAACCCACTACGCCTCGCTGTGGTGGGCCTCGGTGGTGATCAACGCTTCGCAGGACGGTTTGCTGACGATGCTCAACTGGTTTCAGGCCGCCGACGAGCCGCAGTACCCCAAGGGCATGATCCGGGTTTTGGGCGCTGAGCGTTTCGAGCTGAAACCGGTGGGTCTGACCCAGCAGTTCATCGCTCAGCACTGGCTGCATCAGGTGCTGTGGCTGGAGAACGACGCATTTGAAGTCGATGTGCTGGCGATGGCCGGTGACGACCAGCGTGGCCTGCTCGGGGTGAACAAAGGCACGCGGTTGCAGCGTGTCGACCTGAACGGCGCCAGGTGCCCGCTGAACAGCGGCGCGTTGCGTTACTTCGGCGCAGACAACCGCAGTCGCGACGCGCCCTTCGCCTGCCGCGACGGACGCGTCAGCTTCGACTTGCCGGGGGAAACCCTGTTCGCGTTGAGCTGGAGCGCGTCATGAACCCCAATTTCAGACAATGCATGGCGAAAACAAAATTGTGGCGAGGGAGCTTGCTCCCGCCGGGCTGCGAAGCGGCCCCGATACTTGCGCCCCCATTGGCGACTGCTGCGCAGCCGAGCGGGAGCAAGCTCCCTCGCCACAGTCGTTCGCCCTGCGATATCGCCGGAGTACAGAACATGGGTACCGTCAGCAAACTCAGCCAGCACATCAAACAAAAAGGCCTGCGCGCCACCCTCGCCAAGGCGTGGAAGCACTACGTGTTTTTCCATCAGGAATTGCTGTGGATGGAACGCGATCTGGTCAGTCCGGTACCACCGCACAGCCTCAAACCGTATCCGCCACTGCGGGTGGTGAAGATCACCGCCGACAACGCCAGCGCCTTCGCCCGCTACTTCGGCGATCGCGTCGGGACCATGGCCGAGCTGGCCAACGAAGGGCACACCGGGCACATGCACCTGGACGATCAGGGCGATGCTGTGGCGTTCATCTGGGGCAGCGCGCGGGACTATTTCGACCGGCATTACTACGGCTGCCTGTTCCCGGTGAAACCCGGCGAGTTCTTCGAATTCGGCGGCGAACTGACCCGTGCCTACTGGGGCAGCGAACTGTCGGTGGACCTGCAACTGGAACTGTGGAAAGCCATGGCCGCCCAGGGCTGCGACAAGGTGGTGGACGTCTGCGAGTTCCACAACATCCCGGCGCTCAAGCTGCACCTGCGCATGGGATACACCGAGCAAGGCCGGATCATGAACGTCTACACCCTGTTCGGGCGCTGGCGCTTCTACCGCGAAACCCGCTACAGCGGTTCGCGACTGGATGCGCTGCGCAAACCGTCCCGTCCACCTGTCACAGCCACGGCGGCCTGAGCCCATGACGGCGCGATTCGAATGGCGCACTTCACTGTGCGCGGCCGACTTCCCGGCAGCCGCCTATGAAGCGCTGCGCCTGCGGGTGACGGATCACACACCGTTCAACCACCTGGGCTGGTTGTGCGCGGCGGAGCAGGCACTGGGCGCGGGTGAGCGCCTGCACATCCTGCTCGGTTGGGATGCGGACGAATTGCGCCTGTGCCTGCCACTGGTGGCGGGCCGCGAGCGTTTTGCCGGCGTGCCATTCCGCGTGCTGCATCACTTGGGCTATCCGTTGGCGGACCGGCTGGCGCTGCTGTCATTACTCAAGGGCGAAGACATGCGCGAAGCCTTGCGCCTGATCCGCCGACAGCTGCCGCACGCGCTGCTGCAGCTCAACGAATTGTCCGAGCCGGCGGGTGAGGAAAGCGCCCTGACCGCATGGATGGCCCACAGTTCTGCGGGCGAACGCCGTCTCAGTTGCCGGGTGCCGGTGCATCTGATCAGCGACGCCGATCATCAGGAGGTCTCCGGCGACCCACGCTACAAGCTGCGGCGCGCACGCAAACGAATTGCCGCGTGTGGCGCCCAGGTGCGGCGCATCAGCCCCGACGCGCTGAGCATGGGTCCACTGTTGCAAGCGATCAGCGAAGTCGAAGCGGTGAGCTGGAAAGGCGACGAAGGCGTGGGGATCTTTGCCAGCGAGCGCAGTCGGCAATGGATCGAACGCGCCTTCACCGCCCTCGCCGGCCAGGGACTGGTGCGGGTGGTAACGCTGGAACTCAACGGGCGTTGTATCAGCTATCGCCTCGGCTTGCTGGAACAGGGCCGACTCTACGATTACAACCTTGCGTTCCTGCCGCAATACGCCGATCTGGGCAGCGGCCGGGTGCTGCTGGAGGAATGGATTCGCTGGGGGCTGGACGAGCATTGGCGCTGGATCGATGCCTCGCGGGTCAGTCTGGAAAACTCCAGCCACCAACTGCACGAACGCATGACCGGACAACTGGAACACTGGCGCTGGAGTTTCTATTCCTGGCGCCCCAGCGGGATGTTGCTGGGGCTGGGGTTGCGGCTCTGGCAGCGCTTGAAACCGACGGTGCAGCAATGGCGCGCGCGACGTGCGGCCAGACCGGCATCGGCGCCCACACCTGTCGTCATCACCACGGAGGGCGATCATGCCTCGCCAAGTCATAGTCAACGCTGACGATTTCGGTTTGAGCCCGAACGAAAACGCGACGATCTTCGCCGCGTTTCAGGCCGGGGTCATCAGCTCGGCCACGGCCATGGCCAACATGCCGGCCTTCGAAGCAGCCTGCGCGATGGCCCGGCATCCGTCGCTGCAAGGTCGGGTCGGGTTGCACTTCAACCTGACTTACGGGCGGCCGCTGAGCAGCTCGATCCTGCGCAGTCGCACCTTCTGCGATGGCCATGGCGTGTTCGATCTGAGCCTGCCACGGCACAGCTTTTTGCTCAGTCGCGAAGATCGTGACGCGGTGCGTGAAGAGTTGCAGGCGCAGTGGCAGCGCTGTGTCGAACATGGCGTGCGACCTAGCCATATCGACTCGCATCAGCACGTACACAACATCTGGCCGATCGGCGAAATCGTCGCGCGCTTTGCTGCCCATCAAGGCGTGCCGATTCGCCTGGCGCGCAACCTGGGGCAGAACCTCAGCCTGCCGAAACGCGTGTTCAAAGGCTTGCTCAACTGGCGCTTGCAGAGTCTGGCCGGAGCCACGGCGGACTATGTGTGCACGCCGGTGGACCTGCGCAACGATCCCGCGCCGACCGACGGCGTGCTGGAAATCGTTGCCCACCCGAATGAGCTCGGGAGCGATTTCGGGGATGCCTATCTCAATCCCGGAGAGTCCCTGAGCCGCGTGCTAGAGCAGCGGCTGCCGGGCGTTCCACGGGTTTCCTATGCCGACCTGAACAAGGACTTTCTACGCGGTGCTGCGGCACTCGATTGATCTACATAACTTGCAATACTTTCGAAGATGGCGCTTCGAAACGGCGTTGCAGGTGTGATCTATACCCACAAAAGCAACATCCACCACACCGGGCTTCGGCCACGGAGGGCAACATGAGTGTTATCGAAAAACTGCGCGAACGCATTCGTCAAAAGGGCCTCGGCCGACTCTTCGCCACCTTGTGGAAGCGCTACGTGTTCTTCCATTGGGAGCTGCTGTGGATGGAGCGCGATCTGGTCTCCCCGGTGCCACCGCACAAGCTGCGTCCGTACGAAGGTTTGCGCAAAGTCGATATCACCCAGCTCAACACTGGCGCCTTCGCCAAACACTTCGGCGACCGCGTCGAGACCATGGCCGAACTCGCCGCCGAAGGCCACACCGGGCACATGTACCTGGATGCCGACGGCCACGCGGTGGCGTTCATCTGGGGCAGTATTCGTGACTATCACGACCGTCACTATTACGGCTGCTGGTTCCCGGTCAAACCCGGCGAGTTCTTCGAGTTCGGCGGCGAAATGGCCCGGCCGTATTTCGGCACCAGCCTGTCGGTGGACGTGCAAGTCGCGCTGTGGGAAGCGATGGCCGCCCAAGGCTGCGACAAAGTCGTCGACGTCTGCGAAACCCATAACATCCCGGCGCTGAAACTGCACATCCGCATGGGCTACCACGAACAGGGCCGCGTCACCCACGTCTACGGCCTGTTCGGCCGCTGGCGCTTCTACCGCGAAACCGGCTATCAAGGCTCACGCCTGGAACCCCTGCGCAAACCCGGGCGGCCAGTGGTGAGTGCGACGGCGCAGGCGTGATCAATCGTTAGAGGCATGGCGGCCATTTGGCCGCCATCGCGAGCAGGCTCACTCCCACAGTGGATTTGTGTACGACACCGATCAAGTGTAGGAGTGAGCCTGCTCGCGATGAGGCAGGTAGCTGTTCGCTATGTTTTGTGCGTAACACAGGACTTTGCCCACACCCGAAAAAGAATCGCCCTCCTGACCTAAAGGCTATGCCTGACTGTTGCCAATGGCGTGATCAAGTAAATTGGCGCAAAAACACAAGGGAGCAGAACGTTGAGCCACAAACTCATCAGCCTGGAGTTGCCGTCATTACTCGTAGATGTCGCGGCCATTCGTGAATATCTGAAACAAGTGCTAAGCGATGACGACGATGAAGAGTTGCTTCGAGCCATCGGCTATGTGGCAGAGGCTTGCTCGAACATTCAGAAGGGTCAAACGGGCAAAGTTGGTTCAGATTCTTTCAGCCAGACTTGTGACCTTATCGACGCCTTCGCTGGCAAGCCAGCTCCCACAGGGTGTTGTGCAAGACCCAAAAACCTGTGGGAGTCTGGCTTGCCAGCGATGAGGCCCGTTGGATCGATGGAAAACTTCAGGCCTTGCTGGCGACCAGGGTGAAGCACAGCGGCATCTGCGCTGGCTGATTCAGGTACTGGTCGTACACCTCTTCCCGGTTCGAATGTGCATATTCCCTGAAATGCGCGATGTTCAGGCCGGCGGCGATGGCACCGCTGAAAATGGCGCCGAGGGTGTGCACGAACCAGTAGGACTTGGCAGCCAGCTGCTCGACCTTGCCGACGTAGACGATCGGTTCTTCCTGCACGAATGGCTCGGCGCGGAAGTAGGAGCTGGCGAGGCGGTACGGGTCTTCGGCGTCGGGGTCGACCATTTCCAGAAACGGATGGGTTTCGTAGATCACCAGTTTGCCGCCCGGTTTGAGGGTCAGCGCGACATGGCGAAAGAACTCGCCGATGTCGGGCATCCAGTTCAGCACGCCGATGGTGATCAGTGCCACGTCGAAGCGGTTGTGCAGTGCGGCCGGCAGGTGATGGATATCGCTTTCGATGAATTCGGCGTGGTGTGGCGAGCGCTGGTTCAACTCGCGGGCCTGTTCGAGAAACGCTTCCGATTGATCGACGCCGACCACACTGCGCGCACCGAGGGCGTACAGCGACAGGCTTTCGCGGCCGTTGTTGCAACCGAGCTGAATCAGCGCTTTACCGTCGACGCCGACCTGCTCCAGCACGCCACGCAAGGTGTCGTCGAGGCAGGAGAAATCAGCCTTTGATACGTCGTTCAACAGCGCTCGCCATTCCGCCGATTCACGATGATGGCGAGCAGAATCGTTCCACGCCTGTCGATTGCTGTCGATGGCGGTTTTATTGTCGGGCACTTCCATGGCGCACTCCGGGCGATGCTCGTGATTGAGCGGCCCCGAGTCTAGAACAGCCCGATCAGTACGGTTGTTGCGACTTTGTAAGCCACACCGCCGTTCCACTGTGGGAGCTAGCCTGCTAGCGATGGCGCCGGCACAACCAACATCGTCAGTGCCTGAACCACCGCTATCGCGAGCAGGCTCACTCCTACACGGGTTATGCGGGCAGTTCGACGTTATCCAGTGCCTTGTTCACCACATGCGCAATGCCAACCCGAATTGAAATACACCCAGTGTAGGAGCTGCGGCACGCTGCGATCTTTTGATCTTGCTTCAAAAAAACAAAGTCAAAAGATCGCAGCGTGCCGCAGCTCCTACAGAGAGTGGGTGGTCGTCGGGTTCAGGCGTTCGCGCAGAAATTCGACCAGCGCCTGCACCGGCCGCGAGGCCTGGCGATGCTGCGGGTACACCGCCGACAGGGTCAGCGGTTCGGGGCGGTAGTCGTCGAGCACTGGCACCAGCCTCCCGTCCTTCAGCGCCGCGCCAACGATGAACGTCGGCAGATAGGTAATCCCCATGCCCTGCACCGCCGCATCACGCAGCAGCTCGCCATTGTTCACGCGCATGCGCCCGGTGACGTTGACCAGCAGCGGCTTGCCCTGCCCCGCGTTGAAGCGCCATTGCACCGAACGACCATGGCCGTACGGCAGACAGTCGTGGCTGTGCAGGTCTTCGGGATTGAGCGGCGTGCCGCGTTCGGCCAGATATGCCGGGCTGGCGCAGTACACCCGTTCGATGGCGGCGATGCGCCGGGCGATCAGGGTCGAGTCTTCCAGCACGCCGATGCGCAGCGCCAGGTCGTAGCCTTCGCCGAGCAGGTCCACCGGACGGTCGCTCAAATCCACCTCCACGGTGACATCACGATAGCGCTGCAGGAACAGCGGCAGCAGACAGCCCAGATGCGCGACGGCAAACGACAGCGGCGCACTGACGCGAATGGTCCCGCGCGGCTCGGCGGTCTGCCCGGCGATGCCCTGCTCGACATGTTCCACTTCGCCCAGCAGACGCAGCGCCGATTCGTAGTAGCTCTGGCCCAGTGGCGTGACGTCGAGGCGTCGGGTGGAACGGTTCAACAGGCGCACACCGAGGCGCTCTTCGAGCTGCATCAAACGGCGGCTGACGAACTGCTTGGACAGGCCCAACTGATCGGCCGCGGCAGTGAAGCTGCCGGAGTCCATGACCTGGCAAAAAATACGCATGTCTTCGAACGGGTTCATTGTCACTCTCTGGTAGACAGTCAAACGCTTTATAGCCGCTTTTTCACTTTTCGACAGCTCATTAATCTGTGTCCACGGTTTGAAAACAACCCGACATAACACCAATAACTTTCGAAAATGGAATTGAGCATGAACATCAAAAAGACCCTGACCGCATCCCTCCTCGCCCTGTCCATCGGCAACGCATTCGCCGCCGGCAGCCCGGGTGTCGAACACAACACCCAGGCGTTTCTCGAAGCCCTCGCCGCCGGCGGTGGCAAACCGCTGGAGCAACTGAGCCCGAAGGATGCTCGTGCGGTGCTGACCGGTGCGCAAGCGTCGGTACAAGTCGACCTGTCCGGAGTTGAAGTCAGTGACAAGGCAATCAAGGTCGATGGCCAGACGATCAACCTCAAAGTGGTGCGGCCGGCCAAGGTCAAAGGCGAATTGCCGGTGTTCATGTTTTTCCATGGTGGCGGTTGGGTGTTGGGCGATTACCCGACCCACCAGCGCCTGATTCGCGATCTGGTGGTCGGCTCTGGAGCGGTCGCGGTGTACGTCGATTACACGCCGTCGCCGGAAGCACAGTACCCGACAGCGATCAACCAGGCCTATGCGGCGACCCAATGGGTCGCGGAAAACGGCAAGCAGATCGGGGTCGACGGCAAGCGTCTGGCGGTGGCCGGCAACAGCGTCGGCGGCAACATGGCGGCGGTCGTGGCGCTGATGGCCAAAGAAAAGCAGAGCCCGGCCCTGCGCTTCCAGCTGCTGATGTGGCCGGTGACCAACGCGCAGTTCGACGACGGCTCGTACCAGCAATTCGCCGAGGGCCACTTCCTCACCAAGGGCATGATGCAATGGTTCTGGGACAACTACACCACCCACCCGGCCGAGCGCGCACAGATCCACGCCTCGCCACTGAACGCCAGCGCCGAACAGCTCAAGGGCCTGCCCGCCGCGCTGGTACAGACTGCCGAATTCGACGTGTTGCGTGATGAAGGCGAAGGCTACGCGCGGCATCTGGATGCGGCCGGTGTGCCGGTGACCTCGGTGCGCTACAACGGGATGATTCATGACTTTGGCTTGCTCAATCCGCTGAGTCAGATTCCGGAAGTGAAAGCGGCCGTGCGCCAGGCCGCGGCGGAGCTGAAGACGCATCTGAAGTGAGTCCCCCTCCCTCGCCACACCTGACGGTGTGGCGAGTTTTTCGCCCGACCACATTCTGTGGCGAGGGAGCTTGCTCCCGCTGGGCTGCGCAGCGGCCCCAAGTTTTTGTGAGCGCTGCGCACTCAAGCGGGAGCAAGCTCCCTCGCCACGACAGCGCTCACCATCGTGGAGCACATCATGTCCATCCTCCTCACCCACCCACTGTTCTGGAGCGCCGCCCTGCTGCTGCTCGACGCGCTGCTCTGGAACCTCGCCCCGTTCAGGCATCGCGCACCGAGAGTCGGCATTCGCCTGGCGCTGTTTCTGGCGTTCAGCGCATTGATCATCAACGCCGAGATCAGCCCGTTGCAGGCGCCGCTGTTCGCCGATGACCGGGTGATGCAACTGGGCGCGACGGCGCTGGGGATTGTCTGGTGGGTGTACGCTGCGCGGGTGCTCACCGAGGTGATCGGCCTGATCCTGATGCGGCGTATCGGCCACAGCGGTCGGCTGTTGCAGGACGTGATCGGCGCGCTGGTGTTTCTGGTGGCGATCGTCGTTGGTCTGGCGTTGCAAAGCACCTTGAGCGACGTGTTCTCGGGAATCGTGCTCAACACCACCAAGCCGTATCAGGTCGACGATTTCGTGGTGATCGACGGTGTCGAGGGCAAGGTCATCGACATCGACTGGCGCGCCACGCATCTGTTGACCAGCACCGGCACCCTGGCCGTGGTGCCGAACTCGGTGGCGGCCAAGGCGAAGATCGTCAATCTGAGTCGCCCGACTAACCTGCATGGCGTCTCGATCAGCATCAAGGTGCCGAATCACATTCGCCCGCGGCGGGTGCTCGACGCCCTCGACCGCACCTTGCAGGGCAGCAGCAGCCTGCTGCTCAATCCGCCGCCCAAAGCCGTGTTGAAAGAGGCCGGTGAAGAGATGTCCGAATACGTTGCCAGCGGCTTCATCAGTGAACTGGGCAAGAAAGGCGAAGTGCGCAATCAACTGTTCGACCTCGCCCACCGGCATCTCGAAGCGGCAGGTATTTCCCGGCACCCTGATGGCGTGATCGAACCCTCGACCCGCGCCCGGGCGTTGCTCGATGAAGTGAAAATCTTCCGCTCGCTGAGTCATGAGGAACGTGATCGCCTCGCCGAATCGATGGTCGCGCAGCAGTACGCGGCCGGTCAGGTGGTGCTGGATCTGGATGAAGTGCCCGACAGTCTGTTTGTCATCGCCACTGGCGTGGTCAGTGCAACCGTGCCCGATGGCAGCGGCCAGACCGAGGCCGGGCGCATGGGGCCGAGCGAGGTCATGGGCGAACAGAGCATCCTCGCCGATACGCCGTCGCAAGCGACGTTCACCGCACTGACATCAAGCATCATCTACCGCCTCGACAAAGCCCTGACCCGTCAGTGCATGGAACAGCGCAGCGAAGTCGGCCAGGCGTTGAACAAATTGCAAGCCGTGCGACAGCAGAACAGCCGGCTGGCGTTGATGGCCAAACCGGTGGCGGTGCGCAAGGGTGGTTTTCTGGGTTGGCTGCAAAAACGCTAGCCCTGTCAAACAGGTGATCGCCAAACCTTGTGGCGAGGGAGCTTGCTCCCGCTTGAGTGCGCAGCGCTCACAAGATTTCGGGGACTGCTGCGCGGCCCAGCGGGAGCAAGCTCCCTCGCCACAGAGGATGGTGGATTGCGCCACTTTTTACTGCACATGAAAATGCCCGCAATCAAGCGGGCACTTTCAGTTCAAGCAATTACTTGGCCGTGAACTTGGTATAGCTGTTGATCAGGTTGCGGTAGTTCGGCAGGCGCTCGGACAGCAGATGCGCCAGACCTTCCATGTCGTTGCGCCAGTCACCCTGCAGCTCGCACGCCACCGAAAACCAGTTCAACAGTTGCGCACCGGCAGCCGACATCCGCGCCCACGCCGCTTGTTGCACGGTGGTGTTGAAGGTGCCGGACGAGTCGGTCACCACGAACACTTCATAACCTTCGGCGATGGCCGACAGGGTCGGGAACGCCACACAGACGTCCGTCACCACACCGGCGATGATCAGTTGTTTGCGGCCGGTGGCCTTGATCGCTTTGACGAAGTCTTCGTTGTCCCAGGCATTGATCTGGCCCGGGCGCTGAATGAACGGGGCATCGGGAAATTGCTCGCGCAGCTCAGGCACGATCGGACCGTTCGGGCCGGCATCGAAACTGGTGGTGAGGATGGTCGGCAGCTTGAAGAACTTTGCGATGTCGCCCAGCGCCAGCACGTTGTTCTTGAACTCGTTGGGAGTGAAGTCTTGCACCAGCGAGATCAGACCGGTCTGGTGATCGACCAGCAGCACGACCGCATCATCTTTGTTCAGACGCTTGTAGGGAACGCTCATGGGAAACTCCTTGGGATGGATGTTGCAGGAAGCGCCGTGCCGGTTGGCCGGCGCTTTTTTGTAGGGATCAGAAAGCGAAACAGGAACAGCCGAACGCGCCCCAGAAACCGGCGAAGTCGCTGACCGGTGCGTTCGACAGTCGGGCCTTTTCATGGCTGTGCGCGTGCACCGCGCAGGCACCGACGCACTGGTGCACCTGCGCCTGCAAAGGCGAGTTCGGGCGCCAGTGGCCCGGCACCTTGACCACCGGCGACCAGTCCGGCAGCACGGGGATCGAGCGTGGGCCGAGGTCTTCGAAATCGCCGGCGGCGTAGACGATCTTGCCGCCGACCACGGTCAGCACCGACTCGATCCACTTGATCGCTTCTTCCTCGACGTGGAAGAAGTCCGCGCTCAATGCCGCCAGATCCGCCAGTTGCCCGACCTTGATCTGGCCCTTCTTGCCCTGCTCGGAGGAGAACCAGGCGCTGCCGTGGGTGAACAGTTCCAGTGCGGTGGTGCGTGGCAGACCTTCTTCGTACAAGGCCAGACCGCCAACGGTGCGGCCGCTGACCATCCAGTACAGCGAGGTCCACGGGTTGTAGCTGGACACCCGCGTGGCGTCGGTACCGGCGCCCACCGGCACGCCTTCGGCAAGCATGCGTTTGATTGGCGGCGTGGCTTCGGCGGCTTTCGCGCCGTAACGGTCGACGAAGTATTCACCTTGGAACGCCATGCGATCCTGAATCGCGATACCGCCACCCAGCGCCCTCACCCGTTCGATGTTCTGCGGGGTGATGGTTTCGGCGTGGTCGAAGAACCACGGCAGACCGTTGAACGGAATGTCGCGATTGACCTTCTCGAACACGTCGAGCATGCGGCTGATCGACTCGTTGTACGTGGCGTGCAAGCGGAACGGCCAACGCTGCTCGACCAGATGGCGCACCACCGGTTCCAGCTCCTGCTCCATGGTCTGCGGCAGGTCCGGGCGCGGTTCGAGGAAGTCTTCGAAGTCGGCAGCGGAGAACACCAACATCTCGCCGGCGCCGTTGTGCCGCAGGTAATCGTCGCCCTGATGCAACTTGACGCTGCCGGTCCAGTTCTGGAAGTCGGTCAGCTCTTCTTTCGGCTTCTGGGTGAACAGGTTGTAGGCGATGCGCACGGTCAACTGATCATCCTTGGCCAGTTGCTCGATCACCTGATAGTCGTCGGGATAGTTCTGGAAACCACCACCGGCGTCGATTGCGCTGGTCAGGCCGAGGCGATTGAGTTCGCGCATGAACTGCCGGGTCGAGTTGACCTGATAGTCCAGCGGCAGCTTCGGCCCCTTGGCCAGCGTCGAGTACAGAATCATCGCGTTGGGTTTTGCCACCAGCATCCCGGTCGGGTTGCCGTTGGCATCGCGCACGATCTCGCCGCCCGGCGGGTTCGGCGTGTCGCGGGTGTAACCGGCGACGCGCAGGGCGGCACGGTTGAGCAGCGCGCGGTCGTACAGGTGCAGGACGAACACCGGGGTGTCCGGCGCCGCCTGGTTGAGTTCTTCGAGGGTCGGCATGCGTTTTTCGGCGAACTGGAATTCGTTCCAGCCACCAACCACGCGTACCCATTGCGGAGTCGGCGTGCGGTCGGCCTGTTCCTTGAGCATGCGCAGTGCATCGGCCAGCCCCGGCACGCCTTCCCAGCGCAATTCGAGGTTGTAGTTGAGGCCGCCACGGATCAGGTGCAAGTGCGAGTCGTTGAGGCCGGGGATCACGCAGCGCCCGTGCAGGTCGATCACTTGCGTGGCTGCACCGCGCAGGGCCATAGCCTGGGTGTCGTTGCCAACGACGACAAAGCGCCCGTCCTTGATCGCCACCGCACTGGCCAGCGGCTTGCTGCGGTCTACGGTATGAAATTGGCCATTGAACAGAATCAGATCGGCGTTCATCGCAGTTCCTTTCGAGTAGATGAATGGGTGTCAGCGTGACGGCTGTTTGGCGGGGTCGACGTGAGCATGGGCCTGACCGGCTTCCAGCCACGGCGCGAACAACCGGGTCACGCGGGGCATGAACACGTACACCACCGACAGGACGATGGTCAGGGTGATCAGGAACGTGGCAACCACGTAGTTGGCAAGCAGCGGGTGCAGCTTGAGCAGCGGCCCCCAGATCAGCGGCACTAGCAGCGTGTGCGGCAGAATCACCAACAGTGTGATCACCGCTTGCTTCCAGCGCGGCGGCGGCTTCGCGGCATCGGCCAGCGGCGCGAACCAGAATTCGTTGACCGGTGCGACTTCAGTCTGGTCGCCATCGGCGAGCATCGGCGCCGCCTCATCCACCAGCGCCTGACGCTGCGGCGATTCCAGCCACAGCTGCATGGCCTCGGTGGAGCAAAAGCGCAGGACGCAGGTGTAGGTGTCGAGACCGGCCAGCTTGCCGCGCACCACGTCGACCCCGAGGTGGCCGTCGCGCTGCCCGGCGACCCGGACGATGTTGCGCAACCATGCTTCGTAAGGCTGTTCAAACCCGGCCTTGACCCGGTGCTTGACGATCAGGGTCACGGTTTCACCGACCCCCGGTGCTTTTGGACTCAGGGCTTCAGGCATAACGCAGCACTCCGGGCAGACGAACATTGAGCGCCAGGCGTCCCGGCCCGGCGATGAACACAGTGGCGAACAGGATCAACAGCAACCAGCCGAACTGCCCCTCGGCCACACTCCATTGCGGATGCACGACCAGCAGCGCCACCAGCAGAACAAAGAGAATAGGCAAGCAGGCCAATCGCGCCAGCACCCCGCCGACGATCAGCAGCGGACAGAGGACTTCAGCGAAAATCGCCAGACAGAGCGTGAGGTGCGCGCCGAGGTGGAACGGGTCTTCGATCTGCTGCAATTGCGCGTTGAAGTTCAACAGCTTGGGCAAACCGTGGACCCACAGCAGGAACAGTCCGCCGCTGACCCGCAGAAACAGCAGACCGATATCCTGTGCCTGTTCATCGCGTGGTGATGCGCTCATGACCCTACCCTTTAATCCTTATCGGGTTGAATCATGCTCGGTGCGGGCGGGAGAAAATTGAATGGATGTGCTCTCTTTCAGGCCATCCGGACTTCTGTAGGAGTGAGCCTGCTCGCGATGCGGTGTGTCAGGCGCCAACAATGGTGACTGTGGAGGTATCTTCGCGAGCAGGCTCACTCCTACAGGGGTTTTGCGGTGTGTTCAAGCAGGCGGGATATCCAGCGGCGCCGCCATGAACTGGCTGATTCGCGAGCGCAGCCAGCGCTCCGCCGGGTCGTTGTCGTGCACCCCGCTCCAGGCCATCGACAGCTGGGCGGCGTCGATCGGGAACGGTGGATCTTCAGCGCGTAACGCGCAGCCTTCGACCAGCGCACAGGCGGCATAATCCGGCACGGTGGCAATCATTTCAGTGCCGGCGAGCAACGCACGCAAACCGCTGAACTGCGGCACGCCGAGCACCACGCGCCGACGCCGGCCAACCTTGGCCAGATCCAGGTCGATGTTGCCGCTCAGGTCACCGGAGAACGAGACCATGGCGTGCGGGCGCTCGCAGTATTCGTCCAGCGTCAGCGGCCCGGGGCGGTCGTCGCCGCGCAGGACCTTGCAGGGAATGTCGCGCAGTTTCTTGCGCTTGGCGTTGGCCGGCAGATCGGTGGTGTAGCTGACCCCGACCGAGATTTCCCCGGACGCGAGCAACGCCGGCATCAACAGATAGTTTGCGCGGCGCACCACTACGACAATCCCCGGGGCCTCTTGCTGAAGCTTGCGCAGCAGCGGCGGAAACAGACCGAACTCGGCGTCGTCCGACAGGCCGATGCGGAACACGTCGCAACTGCTCGCCGGGTCAAATTCCTTGGCCCGACTGACTGCGCCCGAGATTACGTCCATCGCCGGTTGCAGCTCCTGCAGAATCGCCAGCGCGCGGGCGGTCGGTTCCATGCTGCGGCCGTTGCGCAGCAGCAACGGATCATCGAACAGGTCGCGCAACCGCCCCAGCGCGGCGCTGACTGCCGGTTGGCCCATGAACAGTTTTTCGGCGACGCGGGTCAGGTTCTTTTCGAACATCAGCGCTTCGAAAATCACCAGCAGGTTCATGTCGACGCGACGCAGATCGTTACGGTTCATGGGCTGCAATTCCTTCTAAGACCAGTCGCAAGTGCTGAGCACTTTACCCGATCAACGGCGGTTTGCATCCGGGTCAGGCCTGCGAATTAACAACGATTAACTCGTCAGCCTGCCCCTCCCGTCTTAACAATGAAGGCCTCTGCGCAGCGTTGTTTTTGCCCCCACGACACGGACTTTGGCCATGGCTCTTTTACAGCAATCAGTCGCCCTCGCCCCTGCCAGCGAAACCCGCAAGCCGCTCATCGGCGGCCTCAGCCCGCAACGGGAACGGCAGGTCAAACAACTGATCCTCGAACGCCTCGGAGAAAGCCTGGAAGTGGCCGAGCTGGCACGCGCCTGCTCGCTGTCACGCAGCCATTTCTCCCGGGCGTTCAAGGCCAGCACCGGCCAGGCACCCCAGGACTGGATCCGCGAACAGCGCATCGCCCGCGCCAAGCTGCTGATCCGCCACACCGGCCTGAGCCTGACGCAGATCAGCCTGGAATGCGGCTTCTGCGATCAGGCACATTTCTGTCACATGTTTACTCGCAGCGAAGGGATCAATCCATTCGCCTGGCGCTGTCAGGTCATGCGTGAAAACAAGGACACCCGGACCCGGTCCATGACCTTTTGAGCGTTACGCAGGCGCCTGGCGTTGCACTGATGGCCAAACCTGAGGAATATGCTGCGATACCTTGCACCCGACGATCTGCATCTTCACGCAGCGTCCATTTGCCAGGATTGCCGCATCACCGCAGGAGTGTGCTGTTGAGTCTTTCCCCGAATCAGGCCATCGGCTTCGGCCCCTATCGGATCTACACCGGGCAGCGGCTGGTCATGGAAGGTGACCAGCCGCTGCGTCTGGGTCGGCGCGCCATGGATATTCTGCTGATGTTGCTGGCGCATGCCGGGGAAGTGGTGAGCAAGCAACAACTGCTCGCCGGTGTATGGCCGGACAGTGTCGTCGAGGACATCAATCTGCGGGTGCACATGGCCGCCCTGCGCAAGGCGCTGGGCGACGGTCAGGCCGGCCAGCGCTATATCGTCACCGTGGCCCAGCGCGGCTACAGTTTCGTTGCCCCGCTGACGGTGCAAGCCAACGGACAACGGCCGCTGGAGGCGGCTCCCGGTCGCCACAACTTGCCGCTGCGCCACACCCGGATGATCGGTCGCCAGCCGCTGGTCGACAGCTTGATGCAGCAACTGCCGCGACAGCGCTGCATCACCCTGGTCGGCCCCGGCGGAATCGGCAAGACCACCGTCGCCCTGCGCGTCGCCGAGCAGTTGCTCGGACGCTATCGCGACGGCATCCGCCTGCTGGATCTGGCGCCGCTCAACGACCCGGCGCTGATCGGTTCGCAACTGGCTACCCTGCTGGATCTGGCAGTGCACGACGGCGATCCGCTGGCAGGGGTGATCAACCATTTGCGCGAGCGCCAGATGCTGCTGGTAATCGACAACTGCGAACACCTGATCGATGCCGTGGCACTGCTCGTCGAGAGCCTCCTGCGCGGGGCGCCGCAGGTGCACATCCTGGCCACCAGCCGCGAAAGCCTGCGCGCTGAAGGCGAGTTCGTGCAGCGTCTGGAATCCCTCGACTGCCCGCCTGCGACGAGTGTTCTCGATCGCGAACAGGCGATGGCTTTTGCCGCCCTGCAACTGTTTGTCGAACGGGCGATGGTCGCCCATGAACACTTTGAATTGAGCGACGCCGACTTACCGCTGGTCATGGAGATCTGCCGGCGTCTGGACGGTATTCCGCTGGCCCTGGAACTGGCGGCAGCACAGGTCGAAAGCCTCGGCCTGACCGGCTTGCTGCAGCAATGGCAGGATCAGCTGCACCCACTGGCGGCGGGCAATCACCAGCGCCATGCACGACACCAGACGCTACACGCCACGCTGGACTGGAGTTTCAACCTGCTCACCCCTTGCGAGCAGACTTGCCTGCGCCGCCTCGGGGTGTTTCGCGGCAGCTTCAGCCTGACATCGGCCGCGGCGGTGATCGTCGGTCAGCACATCGACCCCACCCAGGTACTCGCGTCGGTCACGCAACTGGTGGCTAAATCGCTGCTGAATGTGGATGTCGGCGATGAAGAAGTGTTTTATCGCCTGCTCGACACTACCCGCCACTACGCACTGGAAAAACTCGAACACAGCGGCGAACGTGAAACCCTTCGCGAACGTCATGCCGAGCGTTGTCTGGCCCTGATGGAGCAGGCGCGGACCGAGTGGGAAAGCACCCCGACCCTGAAGTGGATCGAGCGCTATGCCCGAAGTCTGGAAGATCTGCGCGCTGCCCTCGACTGGAGCTTGCACGGCAACGGCTCGCGCCATCTCGGCATCCGCCTGACGGCGGCGTCGGCCGCGCTGTGGCAAGAGCTGTCATTGCTCAAGGAATATGGCGCTCATGTGCGCCAGGCGTTGACCTTGCTTGAAAGCGCCGAACAACCCTGCCCGCGCCTGGAGATTGCTCTGCAACTGGCACTCGGCAGCGCCTGCTACCACACCTGGGGCGGTTCGCCGGAGACCATCAAGGCGTTCACCCAGGCCAATGCACTGGCGCAACAGCACCACGATGTCGCCGGGCAATTGCGCGCCATTTCCGGGCATTTGGCGGTCAATCTCAGTTGCGGGCATTACCAGGCGGCATTGCTGCAAAGCGAACAGTTCGACCGTCTCGGCGGCCACGGCGACCCACTGCTGTCATTGAGCACTCACCGCTTGCGCGTCCTCGCCCTGCACTTTGCCGGCGACCAGCCGCAAGCTCGGGTCAGTGCCGAGCAAGTGATCCAGCGCATGGCCCACAGTGGCTACCGTAACCGCTTCACCCACGGTTTCGGCGTGCAGTACGACCAAAGCGTGGCTTCGCTGACCATTCTCGCCCGTGTTTTGTGGCTGCAGGGCTTTGCGGAACAGGCATGGCGCACCGCTCGGCAAGCGCTGGACATCGCCGTGCAGATCAACCACGGCACTTCGATCTGCTACACCCTGGCGCTGGCCAGCTGTCTGATCGCCCATTACAACGGCGATACCAAGACTGCCCGTGAACTGTTGGAGCTGTTGCTGGAGCAGGCCCAGAAGCACTCGGTGCTGCTGTTCTATCGCTGGGGACGGCATTATGCGCAGGTGATCGATGAGCGCCTGGCCCAACCCGACGCTCCGGCGGATAACGGGCTGATCAAGGAGCTGATGGTCACGCTCGACGCTCGCCATATCGATGACGCGTTGCTGGAGCGGGCGCGCAGTGGCGCGGCAGGTTGGAGCACGGCCGAGGTGTTGCGGGCCGAGGCTGAGCGTTTATTGGCGAGTGAGGCGGATTGTCCACAGGGATGCCTCAGCGAGCAGGCAGAACATCTCCTGCAAAACGCTCTCGCCATCGCCCGTTCTCAAGGCGCGCTGGCCTGGGAGCTACGCAGCGCCACATCTTTGGCCCAACTGTGGCAGCGTCAATCACGCCACCGCCAGGCACTGGAGCTACTGACCCCGATCTATCAGCGCTTCAGCGAAGGTTACGCCACCCCCGACCTGCGCAACGTGCGCTTATTGCTCGAGGCGTTGCGCAGCCAGTTGTCCGTCCGCGCTTGATCGATTGCGCCCGTTGTAACGGACACGACGCTGCAGGTTATCCACCCGTTCAGCGCTGATTTCCCACTGTTCGCGGACATAACAGCGAAGGGTGTTGAGCATGCGGTAGCGCAGCGAATCGCCACCCCGCTCGATCGTCAACCATGATTTGGCGGCCAGGCGTTCGATCACCGCCTGCAGATGTACGCCGTCAATGACCCGCAGCGCGGCTTCCTCGGTGAAGGCCATCTTGAACACCGACAGACGCTGTAACACCCGGCGTTCGCAGGGGCGCAGATCCTGATAACTCCAGTCCAGCGCTGCGCTCATGGACTGATGCCGGGGCAGCGCGGTGCGCCGGCCGTGACTGAGCAGGCGCAGGCCGTTGTCCAGCTGCGCTTGCAGCCCCACCAGCGCCAGCGCATCGATCTGCGCCGCCGCCAGTTCGATGGCCAGCGGTAAACCGTCCAGCCGCCGACAGATCGCGCACACGGTGTGCAGATCCTGCTCGCGCAGGCTGAAATCGTGCTGCCGGGCACGCGCGCGGCTGATCAGCAATTGCACCGCCGAATAGCCCATGAGCTCGTCGACACTGGTTGGCACCGATGCCTTGGGGAAGGTCAATGGCGCAATCGGTTGCAGGGTTTCGAGATTGGCCTGCAGCGGTTCGCGGCTGGTGACCAGTAGCGCCAGTCGCGGCGCCGCCAGCAGCAACCGCTCCACCAGCGCCCGGCACGATTCACGACGCCGCTCACCGTTATCCAGCACCAGCAAGGCATGACGCGAGGCTAACGTCTCGAACGAGGTGTCGAGGGTGTGCAGCAGGTAGTCGAGCAACGAAGGCGCATCCTCGGCAATGGACAGGTCGATGTACCAGACACCGTCGCGGTAATGCTGCAACAGCAACTCGGCCACCCGCAGCGCCACCGTGGATTTGCCGATGCCGGCCGGGCCCGTCAGCGTCATCAGGCGACACAGCGGCAGTTGTCGCACCAGACTGCCGACCAGCGAATCGCGGCCGATGACCGGGGTCAAGCGTGCGGGCAGGTTGTATTGCGGCGCCTGCAGGGTTTCGAACACCACTTGCGCGACGCTGTCGCCGTGCACCGGGGCGATAAAGCTATAACCACACTGCGGCACGTTGACGATATAGCACTGGCCGTTCTCACCATCGCCCAACGCCCGGCGCAACGCGGCGATGTGCACCCGCAAGTTGATCTCTTCAACCACACTGTCCGGCCACACCCAGGCGATCAACTGTTCCTTGCGCACCACGCGACCGGCGTGTTCGACCAGCACCTGCAAAAGATCGAGGGCGCGCCCGCCCATGCGCAACTGTCGATCCCCGTCGAGGATCAACCGTTGGCGCAGATGAAAGGCGTATGGCCCAAAATACAACACCGATGCAGCGGGTAAGTCGTTGTGGCTGTGCATGCCGTTTTCCAGCGCCAGCGCGCGCGGGCAGCATGCCCTCGGCGTCCAGCACTTCTCCCTTCCAAGCGTTGCCGTTTATCTTGGCAGCTGCAGGTGACGGCACAACCTCCGAACGGGGCGCAACACGGACATCCGGATGCACCGCACGGACACAACCGCTCTAGCTGAACTGCTCGCGGTATTGTGCCGGGGTCAGACCGAGCTTTTCAGCGAACAGAAAACGCATGTGGCGCACACTGCCGAAACCACTTTTGTAGGCCACGGTCTTCAACGGCAGCTCGGTGGTTTCCAGCAGATTACGCGCGCAATCAATGCGGGCGTTTTGCAGAAACTCCATCGGCGTCATGTTCACATCCCGCGCGAACAGCCGCGCAAAGTGCCGGGTGCTCATGTTCGCCAGCCCCGCCATGCGCTCGACCGTAAACGCTTCGTCGAGGTGTTCCAGCACATGGTTCTGCACCCGGGTGATTGCGGTTTCCTGCGGTGCCACCGCGGCCATCAACGGACTGAACTGCGCTTGCCCGCCCTGCCGTTTCATCACCACCAGCAGGACCTTGGCCACGTCTTGGGCGACTTTTTTCCCGTGATCCCGGGCAACCACGGCCAACGCCAGATCGATGCCGGCGGTCACGCCTCCCGAAGTGATCAGATTGCGGTCTTCGGTGTAAATCTGATCGGTCTCCACCCGCGCCTCGGGGAACGCCTTGATCAGCCGCTCGGTGTAATTCCAGTGGGTGGTCACGCGATAACCGTCGAGCAGCCCGGCATGCCCGAGCACAAAAGCCCCGGTGCAGATCGAACCGTAGCAACCGGCCTGCCCCACCGAGCGTTGCAACCAGGCGAGCAGCGCCGGATGTTTTTCGTTATAGGCGCCCGGTCCACCCGGTACCAGCAGCAGGTCGAAGGCCTGGGCCGGGTCGTCGATATGAGAGTCGGTCTGTACCTGTACGCCATTGGAAGCCCGCAGCATCCCGCGTTCGGTACCCAAGGTGATCAGTTGGTAGTGATCTTCGGCTTTCAAGTAGCGATTGGCGACCGAAAACACCTCCATGGGGCCGGCCATGTCGAGCAGAAGAAAGTCGGGAAACAGCACCATTGCCACGGTTTTCATGGGTGAACATCACTGAAATCAAGGAAAAGGAAGCAAGCCTCGCATTATGGCCACGTGCGTAGAGAGCGGCGAAAAGAATGCGTGATCGACTCCGCAAAACTGTCAACCTGAGCAGGACAGTATTTCAATTTCCACCTACTTATTACCCCAAACGATTAACAGTAACCTTCTCCTCACTCGGACGAATCAACGTCCTGCAAGGAGAATTCATCATGCTGACCCTTCGCAAAGCTTCCGACCGTGGCCTCGCCAATCATGGCTGGTTGAAATCCTTCCACACCTTTTCCTTTGCCAGCTACCGCGACCCGCGTGAACAGGGTTTCTCCGACCTGCTGGTGATCAACGATGACCGCGTGGCGGCCGGCAAGGGTTTCGGCCAGCATCCGCACCGTGACATGGAGATCTTTTCCTACGTGCTTGAAGGCGCGCTGGAGCATAAAGACACCTTGGGCACCGGTTCGGTGATCCGCCCCGGTGACGTGCAACTGATGAGCGCCGGCAGTGGCGTGGCCCACAGCGAATTCAACCATTCGGCCACCCGGCCGGTGCACTTTCTGCAGATCTGGATCGTGCCGGAAGTGGCCGGCGCCAAGCCGCGCTACCAGCAAGAGCACTTCAGCGCGCAGAAAAAACGCGGTCGCCTGCAACTGATCATCTCGCCGGACGGCGCTGATGGCTCGCTGAAAGTACGTCAGGACGCGCGGGTCTACGCCGGCCTGTTCGACGGCCAGGAAAGCGCGACGCTGAAACTGCCGGCCAGTCGTTATGCCTACGTGCATGTGGCGCGTGGCAGCGTAGAGCTCAACGGCGTGCAACTGCAGGAAGGTGACGGCGTGCGGGTTCGTGAAGAACAGGCACTGACCCTGAGCAATGGCGTGGATGCCGAAGTGCTGGTGTTCGATCTGCGGCCGCAGGAGTTGCCGCAAATGCCATGAGGCAGGGTTTTATCATCTGCAAAAACGGCCTTCATATGAAGGCCGTTTTTTATTGTGGTGGTGGCGGCGTTGGCAACTCCGGCGATTTGGGTGTGTGGGCATCCTTGCCCGCCTGGACCGCCGCTAGGGTGGTTTGTATAGCTACGTACATGTTGGCTTGATTGGCGTAATAGGCCCCAACGACGATGGTGACTATTCCAAGTAACTGGACGGCCGTTGCTGCCCAGACGTTGGCCTTGACGGTGGCGCCCTGCCTTGCTGCTTCCTGCGCGCCGTCGGCAATTTTGCGCATTTCTTGCGTTATCAAGTCGTAGCGTTTGTCTCGTTCGACTTGAGTTTTGTCCCGTTCTCCCTGAACAGATAAAAACCCGTCAATTTTCATTGATACCGCGTCCAGTCGAGCATCCATTCGTGTCTCGATGGTCTCGATCCTGGCATTGAATTCTTCTCGACTGATGGCGCCCATGACTTGCGTACTCTGACCATTACCCGTTATGTCACTGCTTTGAAAGTGACTGAATTCCCTGGCTTCCAATTCGACACCTTTATCGGGCTACCGATACCGTCCGTGGTATGTCACTCCAGTGCAAGCGTGCGGCCTCGCACCAGCCTTTGGCAACGATAGCCCCCGGTCCTTCGGCCTACAAGCCAGCGAATTCTGCGTCCGGCGTAGGCCATTTCGTCAGACCTTGTGAGTTCGCCTAGAAAACGCGCCTTACTCGTTTTCCGACGCAAACACTTCGACGATCTGCTCGATCACCGCCCTCACCCGCGCCGTATGGCGCAGATCCGCATGGGTCACCAACCACACTTCGTACGGTTGCGGGCGGGTACGCTGTGGCCAGAGCCTGACCAGACCGTCGCGCTCGCCCATGTACACCGGAATTTCTCCTACACCAATACCCGCCGCAATCGAGCGCCGCATCAACAGGCTGGAACCGAGGCTGGCGACGATTCGCCCGCGACTGATCGGCTCCCCCACCAGGTTCAGGTCCCGGTTGCTCTGCAGATACGGTTGATAAACCACCAGGTCATGCCCGGCGAAAGCACTGCCGGGCTCGGGTTCGCCATTGGCGTCGACGTAAGCCTTTGAAGCGAATAACCCGGTTGGCCAGCGCGCGATGCGCCGGGCGATCAGGTCCGGATTGTCGGGCCGGGTGTTGCGTACGGCGATATCCGCCTCGCGCTTGGCCAGACTGAGGATCTGCGTGGAAGCGTCCAGTTGCACGCGCACGTCCGGATGCAGTTCGTGCAGGCGGGCGATGGCCGGGATCAGGAAATCGATGGCCAGCGAATCGGTGGTGCTGACCCGCACCGTGCCGGTCAGGCGATCATCCAGGCCCTGAATCTGCCGCTCAAGCTCAAGCGCCGAATGCTCCATTTTCTCCACCGACCTGAGCGCCGCTTCGCCTACCGCAGTCAGCGCGTAGCCCTCGGACGTGCGCAGGAACAGCGTCGCGCCGAGGGACTTTTCCAGCGCAGTGATCCGCCGTCCGACGGTGGCTTGATCCACATTCAATACTCGCGCGGCCCCGCGCAGTGTCGACTCGCGACAGACGGCGAGAAACACCCGTGCGTCATCCCAATTCATCTGATCTCCTGCCGATGCAAATTTGCATCACTATGCCGCCAAATCGCTGCGTTAAAGCGGCAACGATAGCCGATATCCTCACCACTGTTCTCATGCCTTGAATGCTTTTGCAGGGAATCATTGCCCCCCCTTTGAACTCCCACCTACAGACCTCCTACGCAACAGGACCGGATATGACACTGCCCAGCGAAATGACCCGTATCGAAATCATTCAACCCGGTGGCCCCGAAGTCTTGCAGGCCAAACACGTGCCCCTGCCCGTCGCTGCAGCCGGGGAAGTGCTGGTCCGCGTGCATGCCGCCGGGATCAACCGTCCCGATGCCCTGCAGCGGGCCGGCAAGTATCCGATGAAGCCGGGCATGAATCCGATCCCCGGTCTGGAAGTGGCCGGCGAAGTGGTGGCGCTGGGTGCCGGTATCAGTCAGTTTGCGCTGGGGGACAAGGTCTGCGCGCTGACCAATGGTGGCGGTTACGCCGAATACTGCAACGTCCCGGCCGGGCAAACCTTGCCGATCCCCGAAGGACTGGATTGGGTGCAGGCCGCCGCTATCCCGGAAACGTTCTTTACCGTTTGGGCCAACCTGTTTGGCCTCGGCCACGCCCAGCGTGGTCAGCGCGTGCTGATCCACGGCGGCACCAGTGGCATCGGCACCACCGCGCTGATGCTGTGCCGCGAGTTCGGCATCGAAGCCTTTGCCACCGCCGGCAGCGTCGATAAATGCGCGGCAATCAGCAAACTGGGTGGGCAGCCAATCAATTATCGCGAGCAGGATTTCGCCACGGTCATCGCCGAAAAAACGGCTGGCCAAGGCGTTAACGCGATCCTCGACATCATGGGCGCCTCATACCTCAACGGGAATGTCAGCGCGCTGGCGATGGATGGCCGATTGGTGATGCTGGGTTTTCTCGGTGGCGGCAAAGCCAACGACATCGACCTGCTGGCGATCATGGCCAAGCGCGCGGTGATCACTGGTTCGCTGCTGCGTGCGCGAACCGCTGAGGAAAAGGCCGAGATTGCCGGGCAATTGCGCGAACATGTGTGGCCGGCGCTGGCCGCCGGACGCTGCCTGCCGATCATCGACAAGGTTTACTCGCTGAACGACGCGGCCCAGGCACATGCACGCATGGAAGGTGGCGACCACATCGGCAAAATCGTCCTGCGCGTGGATTGAGCTGCAGCATTTTGAAATCGTTGCGAGTAGACGGTGGTCGAAAAAATCACGCGCAGACCGAGCCTTCTGGTAAAAAGCCTTCTTTGTCTGCGCTGTGGTGAACCGTTTAATGTTCCTGTCCTTCATGACTCGTTTGCGCCGCCGCCGTCTGGCGTTCGCCTGCATGGCTGCGCTGATCATTGGCGTGCCGACGAGTTGTGCGGTGCTCGAACACACCGAGCGCAAACTGCTGTTTCGCATCGAACCGGGCACGGCCGGCTGGTATCACGGCTTGCCGCTCAGCGTGCAGGAACTCGACTTGCAGCCCAAGAGCTTCAAGGCCGGGCAGAATATTCATGCCTGGTGGTGGCCGGCGGAAAAAGCCAATGCACCGGCAATTCTCTATCTGCATGGCGTGCGCTGGAACCTCACCGGACAGCTGTTCCGCATCGAGCAGTTGCGCGCGGCCGGCTACTCGGTACTGGCCATCGACTACCGTGGTTTCGGCCAGAGCAAGGGTGACCTGCCTTCGGAAAGCAGCGTGTACGAAGATGCCCGTGTGGCGTGGGAACGCTTCAAACTGCTGCAGCCCGACCCGAACAAGCGCCTGATCTACGGTCACTCCCTGGGCGGTGCCGTGGCGATTGATCTGGCCGCCGAACTCGGCCAGGACGCGGCTCGGGACCATACTCCGCTGCCAGTCAAAGGCCTGGTGATCGAGTCGACGTTCACCTCTCTCGCCGACGTGGCCGCCGCCGTGGCCAACACTTCGCTGCCGGTGCGCTGGCTGCTGTCGCAGAAATTCGACTCCATCGACAAGATCGCCGAGATTCACATGCCGCTGCTGGTGGTACACGGCATGGCTGACGCGTTCGTGCCGCCGCGCTTCAGCGAACAGCTGTTCAACGCCGCCCAACAACCGAAACGACTGCTGTTGGTGCCGGGTGCCACCCATAACAACAGCATGGCGCTGGGCGGGCAGAATTATCGCAAGGCGATCGACGCGTTGATGCAGACCAAACCCGCGCCGCGCGTGGCCGGCCCCGCACTGGTACGCAGCGCGCAGGACTCCTAGCGATAGCCGCGCGCCTGCAGATCGAACAGTTTGGCGTAGTGTCCGTTAGCAGCGATCAGGCTGTCGTGATCGCCCTGCTCGAGTATCCGTCCGCCCTCCAGCACCATGATCTGATCGGCGTTGCGCACACTGGAAAAGCGGTGGGAGATCAGCAAGGTCATGCGACCTTCGGTGTGCTGGCTGAAATGCTCGAACACTGCCGCTTCCGCTGCCGGATCCAGCGCCGAGGTCGGTTCGTCGAGAATCAGGATGTCGGCATCGCGGCGCATGTACGCCCGGGACAAGGCAATCTTCTGCCATTGCCCGCCCGATAACTCCTGACCGCCAGCAAACCAGCGGCCCAACTGCGTGGCATAGCCACGGTCGAGGCCTTCAATGAACGGCGCGGCCATGCCTTCCGCCGCCGCAGCGTGCCAGCGCGATTCATCGTTGAACGCCGAGGTATCGCCCACGCCGATGTTTTCGCCCACAGTGAACTGGTAGCGAATATAGTCCTGAAAAATCACCCCGATACGCCGCCGCAACGTGTTCTCTTCCCAATCCTGCAAATCGCTGCCATCAAGCAGAATCCGACCCTGATCGGGCCGATACAGGCGCGTCAGCAATTTGATCAGCGTGGTTTTGCCTGAGCCGTTCTCCCCCACCAGCGCCACGCTCTTGCCCGGCACCAGGTGCAGGTCGATGCCTTCCAGTGCAGAACGGCTGGCCCCCGGATAGCGGAAACCGACGTTTTCAAAGCGCAGGCCATCGCCCGGTTGCGCGCCGACGGTGAGATGGCCGGAATCAGCCAGCACCGGTTCGGCCAGATATTCGTACAGATTCGACAGATAGAGACCATCTTCGTACAGGCCGCTGATCGCACTCAGGCTGCTGCTGACCGCACTCTGCCCCTGCTTGAACAACACCAGGTACATGGTCATCTGGCCGAGACTGATATTGCCATGCACCGCATCGATGACCACCCAGGCATAAGCCAGATAGAACGCCCCGGTGCCGAGCAAGCCGAGACCGAAACCCCAGCCATCACGACGCAATGTCAGGCGCCGATCCTCGGCGTAGAGCTTGGCGAAGGTGTCCCGATAGCGCTGCAACAGCAACGGCGCAAAGCCGAACAGCTTGACCTCTTTGATATAGGCCTCGTGGGACAGCAAGGTTTCGATGTAATTTTGCTGCCGACTCTCCGGGGCCCGGCGAGTGAACAAGCGGAAAGCGTCGCCGGAGAAATGCGCCTCGGCAAAGAACACCGGCAACGCGCCGATCACCAGCAACAGCAGTGCCCACGGCGAAAAATGCACCAGCAGCACACCGAAGCTGATCAGCATGATCAGGTTCTGGATCAGCCCCAGCGACTTCATCACCAACGCCAGCGGCCGGGTCGAGGCTTCGCGGCGTACACGCACCAGTTTGTCGTAGAACTCGGAATTCTCGAACTGCACCAGCGACAGGGTCTGCGCCTTTTGCAGAATCAGCGTGTTGACCTTTTGCCCCAACTGCACCCGCAACAGCGACTGCTGCACCGACAACGCCCGTTGCGTACCGGATAACAGCGCTAACACGCCCGCTTCCATCAGCACATAACGCAACACCGGCCACAGCGGTGCATCGCCCTGTTGCGCGTGCAACTGCATCGCCGTCACCACCGCATCGACAATGCGCTGACCCAGCCATGCGGCCAGCGCCGGCAGAACCCCCGCAATCAAGGTCGCCAGCACCAGGCCCAGAAACAATCCGCGTGATGTTGCCCAGACCAACAGCAAGGCGCGCCGGGCCTGATCGAACAGGGCGTTGAAGCGGGAAATCAGAGGCATGGCAGATTAAGCTCGAAAGGTCATACAGGTGCCATGGTACTCCGCAGGTTTTATCCGTGCTGAAGCGCGGCGTTTTCAGAAGAAAAACATCTGGAAAACTCTGGCCGTTGCGACGTCCAATGCTTTGCTATGGTTTAACCGCCTTTCGCGGAACCTGGCGAACATCGCCGCTCTCCGCGCCTACTGCCAGGAACGACGCCATGCGAATCAATCCTTACCTCATCTTCAACGGCAACTGCCGCGAGGCTTTCACCTTTTACGAACAAGCCTTGCAGGGCAAACTCGAAGCAATCATGACCTTCGGCGAAACACCCGCCGCCGAACACGTACCGAAAGAGCATCATCATCTGGTGATCCACACCTGCCTGAAAGTCGGCGACCAGATGATCATGGCCTCGGACACCACGCCCGACCGGCCAACCGGCGGCATGAGCGGTTGTTCAATATCGCTTAACGTCGACAGCGTTGCCGAAGCCGAGCGGGTATTCAATGCGCTGGCCAAGGACGGTCGCGTCGACATGCCGCTGGAAGCGACGTTCTGGGCCGCCCGCTTCGGCATGCTGGTCGATCGCTTTGGCGTGTCGTGGATGGTCAATTGCGAGACAGACAAGTAACGCCGACGTTTCGTCAGGCATGAAAAAGCCCAACCGCTTCAGGTTGGGCTTTTTGGTTTATCGCTGGGCCAGCTCATGCCGCACGCATTGTTCGTAATAGGTCTGCTTGACCGCCGCCGGCTTGAGCTTCGACGAGCTGTTGTAGGTCTGCTCGGTAATCCCCATCGCCGTCATGCGCATCCACGGCTGCTGGAACTTGCGTACCTGCAACTGCTTGCGCGCGCCATACAACGAGATCCCCGACAGTTTCGACTGCTGCGCCCCGGCAGCGATGTCCGAGCCCCAGGTACAGGCGAACCGGTGACTCTTGCTCAACTCCCTCGCTTCAGTGGCCGAAGCGAAGGCAGCCAGGGAAAGCGTTGCAACGGTTATGACAATCGTCCGCATATAGCCAACCTAACCTTTTGAAAAAAGGCGAGTTTGCCCGGTAAGGAAAAACCTGGGGGCCAGCAATTTGCCGCATTTGCGCAGTGACAACCGTTCGTCCAACCGCCAGCACCTTGGCGCGACTGACGTCTCCAATGCGGTACACCCCTCAGCGCAAGGCCAAAAAAATGAACAAGAAGATTGCAACCCTGACGTTTGCATGCCTGATGCTGGCTGGCTCTGGCTTGACTCTGGCAAGCGAGAAAGCAGGATCAGCCGCGCCGCCCACGGCCATTCCGGGCGTGAATCAATCCAGCAACAAATCCGAATCCAACGAAGAAAAAGCCAACAAGAAAGGTGAAGAGGCCTCGGGTTCGAATTCGGGTGCAGAATCGAAAGAAACCGAGAAAGACGCGGCAACCTCCAGCGACTCGGAAGATATTCAAAGGAAGCCGAAACAGTAACCACTGGATTGAACGGCAATGAACGCCGATCATGCTGGGGATTGCCAATACCCTCAGATGAATGACCGTATGCCCAGTAAAGAAGCGCAACCCCAGACATCAGCGACTGCCGCTGACATCGAACGCTCGATCCAGGCCCTGAACAAAATGGCGGAACGTTTATGGGGCGATGGCCGAGAGGCAGAAGCGAAGGCGCTTCTGGATGCCCTGGATGCATTGAACCGGGCGCTGGACCGGATCAGGATTGGTGAGAGTCGCAGGGTTCTGCATTGAGGCGTAGCTGCGCGCATGCTCCAAACGCACCAGAATTGGATCCCCTCAACGTCCAGAGACAGTCCGCTGAACGGATGGATGCTGTCGAGCATTTTGCGGTGTCAATGTTGTAACTGCTCCGACTTGAGAGGGTGCTACCGGCATGGTCAAATGAGTAATGGCCTTTTGCTACGGTAATCTCACTTGAAACAGTATCGCGGAATAATCATATTTTTTTCGGCAATGACTTTGCTCTTTATCCTGGTACAGGTATGGCACGCAAAATCTGGCCCGGAAGAGAAAAAGCAGGAGCGGGAGCGCCAACTCAAGGGGCTCGCGCTCATCATGAGTGTCCAGTCCGGAAAAGTATCTGACGATTCAATTCGCGCCGATTCTGTGACCTACAGCGATGAAGTCATGCGTATCTCTTACACACTCACAAAAGTTACGAAAGACGAAATCGATTCTGATGAATTCGCCAAAGACGCAAGAGCGCTTGCAGCTACTGCCTTCTGTAATGAAAAAGGTTTGGGACAGTTCGTGAAATCGGGTCTTGCCATTGACCTCCTCTACAAAGATTCAACCAGCTCACCGGTAGTCGAGTTTCAGATAGGCAAATCCGACTGCCTCTGAAGCCCCTCCCTGAAGCCCGCCTCTCTCGCGGGCTTTTTTCTGCGTGTCGTACCGCAGTGAGTCCGCGCAACTAGTCATCAATTTCCCGACCTATCCCGAATGCACTCGCCTCCGCGCCCAACGGCAACCAGCGGAGCGAACGAGTGCATCCGAGTTTTGTTGCATCAATACCCCCGCCCCGAACGGGTAAAGAGCTGTCATGGAATGCCTCGGCCAGGGCGCCCTGGGGGATCCCTTTCGGAGTTATCCGCGAACACGCATGCGAGGCTGAATGGCCAGGAGCGTTTCGGACGTCGCCTCGTACTTCAATGAAAACGTCCAGCCTTTTAAACCCTTGGTGCGTACAGTTCCAGGCGCTGAGACCTGCCTGGGTTAGCAGGGTCAGGTCGGACTCTCGCACCAACGAGCTGATGCTGACGTTGCAAATGGCCAAGCTGGCGAGAAATCCGAGTTCTTTGGCATTACGCAGGGCGGCCAGGGTGTCGGCTGTTTCGCCAAACTGGGATATCGACACGAACAGTGTGTCAGGCTGAACCGCAACTTTGCGGTAGCGGAATTCGGTAATAAGCGCCCATGGCGAATCGCTGCGCAACTCGATGTTCAGAGAGGTCTCGTTCTCCACGGACGGGATGCCCGGGATGTAGGCCTGATCCACCGAGCCCGGGCGCCAGCCCCACTTCACGTTCGGGATGTTGTAGTTGCCGCTGGCATCGCGGATCGGCGTGTTGTCCAGGTAGATGTCGTAATCGGTTGGGACACTATCAAACTCGCCCTCGCCCACGGCGATCAGCAGCTTTAGGCTGTCGCTGGCTTCTACCGGCGACTTCGGCTTGCTGCTGCCGCCCTCTCGCCGTAGATCTCGATCTGTTGCGCTGCGCCCATGCTTTCCTCCAGGCATAAAGAAACCGCCTCGCGGGCGGTTGGTTTGCTGCTGTTCTGCTTACACTTTGTCTCCAGCCAGGATCGAGGCCGAGATGATCATCCCGCCCCATCGACGCTCGCCGATGCAGATCGGTACCGGGTTGCCGCTCGCTGTTGTGGTTTTGGCGCTGCCAAAGGCGTAGGACGGTGAGTTTTCAGGAGATGCGCTTTGCGACAAACCCTTTAACCGCGGACTCAGTATCTGAATTACGCCACCCGCAGTTGAGGCGATACCTCCGCGATCAATGCCGCGCCTTGAGCCGTAGTAGATCCGTAGGCGAAAAAGCCCACGGCGATAAGCACAATGCCCAAAACAGCGTCGAGAAGTTTACGGTTGAGGTCGCCGGGGTGTTCAAGCCCGACCTGAGGCGTCTGATCAAAGAACACGGTTTCAACAACCAGCAGGAGGTGTATCAGAACCTGTTGCGGAATGTGATCGCCGCGGAGTTCGAAACTGCGGCAGTGATGCTCAGGAGTGTCACGACACCTTTTATTATTGTTGAAAGGTGTCGCAGGAGTTCCGCAACGAAAGCTTGCGAATCCTGCACGACTCACCCGGTGAGCCAGAGGACGAAATTATTTGCCCGCAATTGCTTTGAACTGATCCCAAGCACCTGCCAGCTCTTTTCGAGCGTCGGCGACATGAGGCTGATCCAGCTCCACGAACTGGCTGTAGCGCTGAATAATCTCACGAGACTCTTGTTGCAATGTGCCTTGATCGATACCAAGTTTTTTGGCTGCAGCAAACGTTGCGACTAGCGCCTGCTCCAACGCAATTTCACGATTAGTAGCCATGTCCCCCTCCATCGGCCTCATGCCGAAGGGAAAACATAACCGAATTGACACGATAGTGCCATCAAACTGTGCCAGCACGGTCACACAAGGAGGTGCATGGCACCAGTTGAAGGTAGCTGCTTGAGACGAATCACCAAGCGTGCCCGCCACCGAGGCCGACAGACTTGGCTGGACTTGTCCGACCAGCGGAGTTGAAGAGGTAGGCCATGACCAAGAGCAATGCGGAACGGTCAGAGAAAGCCGCGGCGAAGAGGAAATCAGGCTGCAGCCTTCCCGGCACGTGAAAAATAACTGGAATGTCAGCCAAGCCTAATCTTGTGAGCAGCGCTTCAATGGACCTCTGTGATAACTCTTGATTTGGTGTTGGCCCCAAATGAATAGCCTTAATCGCTTTTATATCAGACTTCTTTTTAACGAAAGACGGTCAGAGGATCGCCGGCCACGCCAGCGCGCTCATGACGAAGAGCTTTGCGCGGGTTTTGCGCAGGCACAAAAAAGCCGATCCAAATGATCGGCTTAAGTGTCTGATTTTATTCAGGAAATATGGTCGGGACGGAGTGATTCGAACACTCGACCCCTAGCACCCCATGCTAGTGCGCTACCGGACTGCGCTACGCCCCGACTGGTTTGAAACCGCCCTTCGTCTCGAAGAGCGCTCAAGAATATATCGCAAGCTTTTGAAAACTGGAAGTATTCAAACGCAGCTTTTTATTTCTTGAGCACCACCAGTACATCTTCAAGCTCAGCGATCATCTGGCGGATCATTTGCTTGTATTGGGTGGTGTCGTCTTTGGCTTCATCGCCGGACAAACGCAAGCGTGCGCCGCCGATGGTGAACCCTTGATCGTAAAGGAGCGCGCGGATCTGCCGGATCATCAGCACGTCCTGGCGCTGATAATACCGGCGGTTTCCGCGGCGTTTGACGGGGTTGAGTTGAGGAAACTCCTGCTCCCAATAGCGCAGCACGTGCGGTTTTACCGCACACAGCTCGCTGACTTCACCAATGGTGAAGTAGCGTTTGCCCGGGATGACGGGTAGTTCGTCGTTATGACTTGGTTCCAGCATAAGCCTCAACTCGGGCCTTCAACTTCTGCCCTGGACGAAAGGTGACCACACGGCGAGCCGTGATCGGGATTTCTTCCCCCGTTTTCGGGTTGCGGCCAGGCCGCTGGCGTTTGTCCCGAAGGTCGAAATTGCCGAAACCGGACAATTTGACCTGCTCGTTGTCTTCAAGAGCGTGCCTGATTTCCTCGAAAAACAGTTCAACCAATTCCTTGGCTTCCCGCTTGTTCAGGCCCAACTCTTCATACAGACGTTCCGCCATCTCAGCTTTCGTCAAAGCCCCCATACGTCACTTCCTTAACGTGGCGTTCAACCTTTGTTCGAGCGAGGTGAGGATGTTTTGCGTCGTCGAATTCACCTCATCGTCATTAAGAGTGCGCGATGGATGCTGCCAGGTCAAGCCAACTGCAAGGCTTTTTCTATCAGGATCAATGCCTTTACCCTGATACACGTCAAACAGCCTGAGATCAGTGAGCCATTCGCCTGCATTTTCACGGATTACGTCCAATACAGCCGAGGCCGCGACGTCTTTGTGCGCGATCAGTGCAAGGTCACGACGCACTTCAGGAAAACGCGACAACTCATGGAATTGCGGCATTTTTCCGGAAGCGACTTCAGCCAGAACCAGCTCGAAGACGAAGACCGGACGATCCAGCCCCAGAGCCTTGGACAGCTCAGGGTGGATTGCACCGATAAAGCCGACTTCACGCCCGTCACGTTCAATGCGCGCGGTTTGACCCGGGTGCAGCGCCGGGTGTTTACCCGGAGTGAAAGTGAAGGTATCCAGTGCACCGGCAAAACCCAGCACCGCTTCAACGTCAGCTTTCACATCGAAGAAATCGACGGTGTCGCGACCCTGTGCCCAGCCTTCCGGCAGACGGCTGCCGCAAACAACACCCGACAACATTGGCTCTTGCTTCAGACCTTCCAGCTGACCGACGAAGCGCAGACCGCTTTCGAACAGACGCACGCGATCCTGCTGACGGTTCAGGTTGTGCTGCAACGCCTTGACCAGACCCGGCCACAGCGAAGAACGCATGGCCGCCATGTCATTGGAGATCGGGTTGGCCAGCAACAGCGGCTCGACGCCCGGGTTGAACAGTTCGAACTGTTTCGGATCGATGAAGCTGTAAGTGATCGCTTCCTGATAACCACGGGCAACCAACAGACGGCGCAGTTCAGGCAATTCGCTGCGTGCTTCAGCCTTGGCCTGTGGCGCCAGACGCGCTTGCGGGTAACGAACCGGCAGACGGTTGTAGCCGTACAGACGCGCCAGCTCTTCAATCAGATCGACTTCCAGGCTGATGTCGAAGCGATGGCTTGGCACTTCTACGCGCCACTGCCCTGCTCCGTCAGCGGAAATATTCAGACCCAAGGCGCTGAGCAGACGCTCGACCTGAGCCGAATCCATTTCCATCCCCAGCATCTGGGTGATGCGCTGCGCACGCAGGGTGATCGGCGCGATCGACGGCAGGTGCTGCTCGCTGACGGTCTCGATGATCGGGCCGGCTTCGCCGCCAGTGATTTCCAGCAGCAGGCCGGTGGCGCGCTCCATGGCTTCACGGGCCAGTTGCCAGTCCACGCCACGCTCGTAACGGTGCGAAGCGTCGGTGTGCAGGCCGTAGGAACGGGCCTTGCCCGCCACAGCGATCTGATCGAAGAAGGCACTTTCCAGGAAAACGTCGCGAGTGGTTGCGGACACACCGCTGTGCTCGCCACCCATTACGCCGGCAATCGCCAGAGCGCGGGTGTGGTCGGCAATCACCAGGGTATCGCTACGCAGGCTGACTTCCTGACCGTCGAGCAAAACCAGCTTCTCACCCTCTTCCGCCATGCGCACACGGATGCCGCCATTGATTTCGGCGAGATCGAAGGCGTGCAGCGGCTGGCCCAGTTCGAGCATCACGTAGTTGGTGATGTCGACCGCAGCGTCGATGCTGCGCACATCGGCGCGCCGCAGACGTTCAACCATCCACAGCGGGGTTGGTTTGGACAGGTCAACGTTACGGATGACGCGACCCAGATAACGCGGGCAAGCGGCAGGTGCCAGCACTTCGACCGGACGCACTTCGTCGTGCACAGCCGGAATGGTCATGACCACCGGGCGAGCGACCGACGTGTCGTACAGCGCACCCACTTCCCGGGCCAGACCGGCTAGCGACAGGCAGTCGCCACGGTTCGGAGTCAGGTCGACCTCGATGCTGGCGTCTTCCAGATCCAGGTACACACGAAAATCTTCGCCCACCGGCGCGTCGGCCGGCAGCTCCATCAGACCGTCATTGCCTTCACCGACCTGCAGCTCGGCTTGCGAGCACAGCATGCCGTTGGATTCGACGCCGCGCAGCTTGGCCTTTTTGATCTTGAAGTCGCCCGGCAGTTCGGCACCGATCATGGCGAACGGAATCTTCAGGCCCGGACGCACGTTTGGCGCACCGCACACGACCTGGAAGGTTTCCACACCATTGCTGACCTGGCACACACGCAACTTGTCGGCATCAGGGTGCTGCTCGGTGCTCAGCACCTCGCCCACGACCACGCCGCTGAATACACCGGCGACCGGGGTCACGCTATCGACCTCCAGACCCGCCATCGACAGACGAGCAACCAGCTCGTCGCGACTTACCTGCGGGCTAACCCAGCCACGCAGCCATTGTTCACTGAATTTCATCCTGCTCTCCTAAGAATTCGTTACGACTAGCGAAATTGCGCGAGGAACCGCAAGTCGTTGTCGAAGAACAGACGCAAGTCGTTCACGCCGTAACGGAGCATTGCCAGACGCTCGACGCCCATGCCGAAGGCAAAGCCGGAGAACTCTTCCGGATCGATGCCGGACATACGCAGCACGTTCGGGTGAACCATGCCGCAGCCCATGACTTCCAGCCAGCCGGTCTGCTTGCAGACGCGGCAGCCTTTACCGCTGCACATCACGCATTCCATGTCGACTTCAGCGGATGGCTCGGTGAACGGGAAGTACGAAGGACGGAAACGTACGGCCAGCTCTTTTTCGAAGAACACCCGCAGGAATTCTTCGATGGTGCCTTTGAGATCGGCGAAATTGATGTCGCGATCGACCAGCAGGCCTTCGACCTGGTGGAACATCGGCGAGTGGGTGATATCGGAGTCGCTGCGATACACACGACCTGGGCAGACGATGCGGATCGGTGGTTGCTTGGACTCCATGGTGCGGACCTGTACCGGTGAGGTATGGGTGCGCAGCAACATGTTCGCGTTGAAATAGAAGGTGTCATGCATCGACCGGGCCGGGTGATGGCCTGGGATGTTGAGCGCTTCGAAGTTGTGATAGTCGTCTTCGACCTCAGGGCCTTCGGCGATGCCGTAGCCGATGCGGGTAAAGAACTGCTCGACTCGTTCCAGAGTCCGGGTCACCGGATGCAGACCACCGGAGGTCTGGCCACGGCCCGGCAACGTCACGTCAATGGATTCGGCAGACAGTTTGGCAGCCAGTTCGGCTTCTTCAAACAGAGCCATGCGCGCATTGAGAACGCCTGTGACACGTTCCTTGGCAACGTTGATCAGGGCGCCGACTTGCGGACGCTCTTCTGCCGGCAAATTCCCCAGGGTCTTCATCACCTGAGTCAATTCACCCTTTTTGCCAAGGTATTGAACCCGGATTTGCTCCAGGGCATTGATATCTTCAGCGCTTTGCACAGCCTCTAGTGCTTGAGAGACCAGCGCATCCAGGTTTTCCATGTACAGACTCCAGATACAAAATAGGGGAAGAGCTTGAAGGCTCTTCCCCTATTTATGACGTTTAACACCTGGCCCCACAGAGGTGAGGCCGGGTGACTGTCGGGGGTACTTAAGCCAAGGTGGCTTTAGCTTTCTCGACAATCGCAGCAAACGCCGCTTTTTCGTTCACTGCCAGATCAGCCAGAACCTTACGGTCGATCTCGATGGACGCTTTTTTCAGGCCAGCAATGAAACGGCTGTAGGACAGACCGTTAACACGAGCACCAGCGTTGATACGAGCGATCCACAGAGCGCGGAACTGACGTTTTTTCTGACGACGGTCACGGTAGGCGTATTGGCCTGCCTTGATTACCGCTTGCTTGGCAACACGGAATACGCGGGAGCGTGCGCCGTAGTAGCCTTTAGCAAGTTTCAGAATTTTTTTGTGACGCTTACGGGCAATGACGCCACGCTTTACACGAGCCATGAGTTACTTCCTCTATTCTTGACTAAAATTAACGAAGGCGCAGCATGCGCTCGACTTTTGCCACGTCAGACGGATGCAGCAAGCTGCTACCGCGCAGTTGACGCTTACGCTTGGTCGACATTTTGGTCAGGATGTGGCTCTTGAAAGCGTGCTTGTGCTTGATACCGTTAGCAGTTTTCAGAAACCGCTTAGCAGCACCACTTTTGGTTTTCATTTTTGGCATGTTCGGATACTCCGCATTCAGTTGATAAACATAATCAGAAGGCCTGCCGTGCCCTGTTGATTACTTCTTCTTTTTCGGGGCGATGACCATGATCAGCTGGCGTCCTTCCATCTTAGGATGCTGTTCGACCGAACCGTACTCGAGCAGGTCAGCTTCAACCCGCTTGAGGAGTTCCATCCCCAGCTCCTGGTGGGCCATCTCACGGCCGCGGAATCGCAAGGATACCTTGGCCCTGTCCCCGTCACTCAGGAAACGTACCAGGTTGCGCAGTTTTACCTGGTAATCCCCTTCCTCCGTCCCTGGACGAAACTTGATTTCTTTTACCTGAATCTGCTTCTGGTTTTTCTTCGCTGCTGCAATCTGCTTCTTCTTTTCGAAGATCGATTTGCCGTAGTCCATCACCCGGCAAACCGGTGGGACTGCGTCAGCAGAGATTTCTACCAGATCAAGCTTTGCTTCTTCAGCAATACGAAGCGCTTCATCAATCGAGACGATGCCAATCTGCTCGCCATCAGCGCCAATTAACCGAACCTCGCGTGCCGAGATATTCTCGTTGATCGGGGCTTTCGGTGCAGCTCGTTTATCTTGTCTCATTTCACGCTTAATAATAATTACTCCGAATCTGGGCGACCACGCCGGGAAACCGCTTGCGCGAGAAACTCAGCGAACTGGGCGACGGGCATCGAGCCCAGGTCAGCACCTTCACGAGTACGCACAGCGACAGTCTGCATCTCGACTTCCTTATCTCCGATAACCAAAAGATAGGGAACCTTGAGCAAAGTATGCTCGCGGATTTTAAAGCCGATCTTTTCATTTCTCAAGTCGGACCTGGCACGAAATCCGCTTTCGTTGAGAGTTTTTTCAACCTGAGCGACGAAATCTGCCTGTTTATCAGTGATATTCATGATCACTGCCTGGGTTGGCGCGAGCCACGCAGGGAATGCACCTTCGTAATGCTCGATCAAAATCCCGACGAAACGCTCGAACGAACCGAGGATCGCCCGGTGCAGCATCACTGGGTGCTTGCGGCTGTTGTCTTCGGAGACGTATTCGGCGCCGAGACGGACTGGCAGGTTGAAATCGAGCTGCAAGGTACCACACTGCCAGACGCGACCGAGGCAATCTTTCAGCGAGAACTCGATCTTCGGACCGTAGAACGCACCTTCGCCCGGCTGCAGATCGTACGGCAGGCCGGCAGAATCAAGGGCTGCAGCCAGTGCCGCTTCGGCGCGATCCCACAGCTCGTCGGAACCTACACGTTTTTCCGGACGAGTGGACAGTTTCATCTCGACGTCGGTGAAGCCGAAGTCGCGGTAAACGTCCATGGTCAGCTTGATGAACGCAGCGGATTCGGCCTGCATCTGCTCTTCGGTGCAGAAAATGTGGGCGTCGTCCTGAGTGAATGCACGCACGCGCATGATCCCGTGCAACGCACCCGACGGCTCGTTACGGTGGCAGGCACCGAACTCGGCCAGACGCATCGGCAGCTCGCGGTAGCTCTTCAGGCCCTGGTTGAACACCTGCACGTGGCACGGGCAGTTCATCGGCTTGATGGCGTAGTCGCGGCTTTCCGACTCGGTGGTGAACATGTTGTCGGCGTAGTTGGCCCAGTGCCCGGATTTCTCCCAGAGGCTGCGGTCAACCACTTGCGGGGTCTTGATCTCGAGGTAGCCGTTGTCACGCTGCACCTTGCGCATGTACTGCTCGAGCACTTGATACAGGGTCCAGCCGTTCGGGTGCCAGAACACCATGCCCGGCGCTTCTTCCTGGGTGTGGAACAGGCCCAGGCGCTTGCCGATCTTGCGGTGATCGCGTTTTTCCGCTTCTTCGATGCGCTGGATGTAGGCCGCCAGCTGCTTCTTGTCAGCCCAGGCAGTACCGTAAACGCGCTGCAGTTGCTCGTTCTTGGCATCACCGCGCCAGTAAGCACCGGACAACTTGGTCAGCTTGAAGGATTTCAGGAAGCGGGTGTTCGGCACGTGCGGACCACGGCACATGTCGACGTATTCTTCGTGGTAGTACAGGCCCATGGCCTGCTCGTTCGGCATGTCTTCGACCAGACGCAGCTTGTAGTCTTCGCCGCGGGCCTTGAACACTTCGATCACTTCGGCGCGCGGAGTGACTTTCTTGATGACGTCGTAATCCTTGTCGATCAGCTGGTGCATGCGCTGTTCGATGGCCGCCATGTCGTCCGGCGTGAAAGGACGTTCGAAGGCGATGTCGTAATAGAAGCCTTCGTCGATGACCGGCCCGATGACCATTTTCGCAGTCGGGTACAGCTGCTTGACCGCATGGCCAACCAGGTGCGCGCAAGAGTGGCGAATGATCTCCAGCCCCTCTTCATCCTTTGGCGTGATGATTTGCAGCGTCGCGTCGCTGTCGATGATGTCGCAGGCGTCGACCAGCTTGCCGTTGACCTTGCCGGCCACGGTGGCCTTGGCCAGGCCTGCACCAATGGATGCGGCGACCTCGGCTACGGAAACCGGGTGATCGAATGAACGTTGACTGCCGTCGGGAAGAGTAATAGTTGGCATGGCGCCTCCTCTCCTAGTGGTGACCCCTACCAAAGGTCACGTGGGTTGGGATGAGCCAGTACAAGATCCGATCCAGGCCATTCAATGACGAACGCCTGCCTTACAGCGGCAGGAGCCTTGCGGCCAACCGGAAAACCGAACCAGAGTGACTGGGATTCAAATCGGAATTTTTCGCACGCTGACCGCTGCCGGGGCTGAAGGCCATCCGGAGCCTGAGAACGCTTGAGCCCGGCATGCTAGCACAGATGAGCGGTCATCGACTCGAACGATTTGCGGCGCTGAAGATTTGTGCATTTTTGCGGCGCGAAGTGAACTTGGGATATACGCTTTGCCTCAAATAAGCTGAGAATCGTCGCCGATATCAACCCAAGGAGTTTCCGACATGCGCCTCATCCGACTTTTTGCTTTCGCGGCCCCGCTGGCCCTGCTGCTGCCGCTGAGCGCCAACGCGGCCTGGCCTGCCGGCGTCAAGGCCCAGTACATGAACGACTGCACCGCCGCAGCCAGCAAGAGCGTCAATCCGGCCGAAGCCAATAAACACTGCGCTTGCGGTGCCGACGTGCTGGAAAAGAAATTCACCACACAAGAGATCGCGCAACTGATGGACAAGAACACCCCGCCAAGTGGTGAACTGGGTCAGCGCGCACTGAAAGAAATCTCGGTTTGCCGAGTACAGAAATAAACGCTGACGAATGTTTTTTCGGGCGTCGAGCAGGCTGAAAACCGCCAAAAAGACCCCGAAATCGATAATTTACGCAGGTTTTATAGCTTTTTTTACACCCTCTTCATTCGGCTGAAAGCTACTGAAACCGGGGCTTGCAGACATTTCAGAGGTTGAAATCGATGCAATATGAAAGCAAACAGCACGTCCGGGGGGCTACCAAAGCGAACATTTCGACTATGATACTCCGGTGTGCCCAGTTGGCCTGAGCAGCACAGTACTACTGAAAATATATGTTTCTTGGAGATACACCATGTCTAATCGCCAAACCGGCACCGTTAAATGGTTCAACGATGAAAAAGGCTTCGGCTTCATCACTCCTCAAGGTGGCGGTGACGACCTGTTCGTACACTTCAAAGCTATCGAATCCGACGGTTTCAAAAGCCTGAAAGAAGGCCAGACCGTCTCTTTCGTGGCTGAGAAAGGCCAAAAGGGTATGCAAGCTGCACAAGTTCGCCCAGAGTAATTTCCCGGCGCACTAAAAAAACCCCGTCCATGTGACGGGGTTTTTTATGCCTGCAACAAAAGCGCTCTGCGATCAGCCGCAGTTGACGCGGGTGACCACCAGGTTGTTGTCGGTGTTCAGATTCAAGCGATCGGAGCGGTACTCCAGAGTGATCATGTCGGTTGGCTTGAGGAAGCGGGCGTTTTGCGCGCCAGCCTTGGCACGAGCCTGATCGAGCAGCTCCGGCGAAGCCTTTTTACCGATGGCAAATTCTGCTGCCTTTGCTTCACAGCGGCTATGACCGGCATCGGTCGCCACAGGATCCTTTGCCGACTCGCTGGAGGTTGTGCTGCAACCGGCCAACATGGCAACGGCCATAAGTGCACCCAGAGACGCGAACTTCAAAGGCATGAAGCCTCCTTTTTTCAAATGGTTAAGCTGAGATCGTGCGACCGCCAATTCGGCGTTTGGTTTCACAGCCGGTGCCATCACCCTGCCCCACGACCCGGAAAAACGCTGAGTCTGCCTGAAGTGCGCGCACCGCATCCTCACGCAATCGTCACCGAATATTAACGAAGCTCAATAGACGTCGATGTAATCGAGCGGCGGATTCGGCCAATTGTCTTTCAGTGCGTTGAAAATCTGCATCACCCAGACTTCATCGCTGGCCGCGACGTTGCCGACATATCCCGAACCCTTGGCCCAGGTCTCCAGACGAAACAGCAGGCCATCAATGTCCTGCCCGCCGGTCACGCCAGAAGAAATATAGGCAATCCCACCCTTGGTCACGCGCAGCTGCGTGTGCACATCATCACTGGCCGAGGCCAGCAACTGGCGCACAGCGTCGAGTGTGAGGCCGTCGGGGGTGTTCAAATCGATCTGCACAGCACATTCCTTGGATCAGTCGGAAAAGACCAAGTGTCGCATAGCGACGCGTTCATGCCTAAGTCGCAGTGCCAAACGCCCGCCAAAGTGGTTAACTCGCTTTCAGACATTCCCGACTTTTCGAGCGCACTCATGAACACCGTAAGCATCTCCGCCGACATCAAGGTTCATTGGCCGAAGGGGCACAGCTCGTACAGCCCCGGCAGTGCGGAGGAGCTGGCGTTGATCAGCATCGATCTGCTGGTCAAGACGATGGGAACCCAGGGCGCACAAACGTTTATCGCCCAAGTGTTCGAGCGGCACCAGCATGACGACGAGAGCACGCAGGACACCGAGAGAAAATAAAAACCCGCAGGCTGGCACCTGCGGGTCACAGCCTTACTTCAAGCGCTTCAGACGCTCGGTCAGCAGATCGAAGAAGCCTTGAGCATCCCCATTTTCCACCCAGAAGGCGTTCTTCGGCGCCTTCAGACCGTCATACCAGTCAACGATGGTCTGGCCAAAAGTCGGACCTTCGCGACTATCCACTACAACGTTCACCGAACGACCAGTGAACAGCTCAGGCTTGAGCAGGTAAGCGATGACGGTAGCGTCATGCACCGGGCCGCCCGGGATGCCGTAGTGCACCATGTCACCCTTGATGTACTCGTTGAGGATGTCGCCAACAATCTTGCTTGCGTTGTTGTTCAGCGCGGCAATCTGTTTCAGGCGTGCGTCGCTGGTGAGGATCTTGTGGGTCACGTCCAGCGGCAGGTAGGTCAGTTTCACGCCGCTCTTGAGTACCACTTCCGCCGCTTGCGGGTCGGCGAACAGGTTGAACTCGGCCACCGGGGTGATGTTGCCGCCATTGAAGTGCGCACCACCCATGACCACCACCTCCTTGATGCCGTTAACGATCTCCGGCTCCTGGATCAGCGCCAGCGCCAGGTTGGTCTGCGGGCCAAGCATGGCGATGGTGATGCTGTGCGGCTTGGCTTTTTTCAGGGTGTCGATCAGGTAGTTGACTGCATTGCCTTCGGCCAGGCCCTTTTTCGGCTCATGCACGGTGACACCCGACAGGCCTTCCTTGCCATGGATGTTCTCGGCATAGATCGGCGTGCGCATCAGTGGCTTTGGTGCACCGGCATACACCGGAACGTCTTCACGCCCTGCCCACTCGCGGGCCAGACGCGCGTTACGCGAAGTCTTGTCGAGGCGCACGTTGCCGGCCACGGTGGTCAAGGCACGGATGTTCAACTCATCGGGCGAAGCCAGCGCAAACAGCAACGCAACCACGTCGTCAGCACCAGGATCGGTGTCGATGATCAGGTCGATCTTTTCAGCGGCCTGAGCGCCGGTGGCGGAGATAAAAGACAAAAGCAGCAGACTCCGAAGCAATTGATGCAGTTTTTGAGCATAGCGGTGCATGGCGCATTCCTTGTGCTGATGAAAATGTAAGGGTCGAAAACCCGGTTAAAACGTAACGCCGGCTACCAGCACGATGTTGCAGTACGGCTGACATTCGCCTGTACGAACAATCGCCCGTGCCTGTCGGCTGAGAACCTTGAATTGCTCATGCGTCAGCAGATCGCGCCGACCGAGGGCGCCCTCTTCCTGCAACTCGTCCAGCGTGACCAGGGCGGTCGGCTGCTTGTCGAGGATTTCGTTGGCCAGCACGTGGCTTTCCACCTGCATCTCGCTGAGCACGACTTTCAGGGTACTGACGAAATCCGGAACACCGTGGGTCAGCGCCAGATCAATCAATTCAACACCTGGTGGCACCGGCAGTCCGGCGTCACCGATGACCACCATGTCACCATGGCCCAGGGAGGCGATCAGCCGCGACAACGCGACGTTGAGCAGAGGAGTCTTTTTCATGCGGGTTTGAACGCCTGTACGTCGGACATGGTTGGAATGGAAGGTTGTGCGCCGGCCCGGGTCACAGACAGCGCTGCAGCGACTTGCCCGTACCGGATCGCCTCGGCCTCGGATTTGCCACTGGCGAGCGCCGCAGCAAAACCGCCAACAAAGGTATCGCCGGCGGCGGTGGTATCGACGGCCTTCACTTTCGGCGCCGGGAAATGCTCGAAACCTTTGCCATTGGCAAACAGTGAACCTTGCGCACCGAGGGTAATGATGACCTTGCCCGCGCCCATTACGATCAACTGGTTGGCAGCGCTTTCTGCGGTTTCCAGCGAATCGACCGACATCCCGCTCAACGCAGTGGCTTCGCTTTCGTTGGGGATCAGGTAGTCGATGGCGGCAAACCAGTCTGCCGGCAGCGGACGACTGGCCGGCGCCGGATTGAGGATCACCGTCTTGCCCAACGCACGTGCACGCTTGAGCGCATACCCTACCGTTGCATCCGGGATCTCGAGCTGGCAGATAACCACGTCGGCCGCTTGCAGCACCGCATCAAAACGGTCGATCACTGCCGGGGTCATCGCACCGTTGGCGCCAGCAACGATCACAATGGCGTTCTGACTGTTGTCATCGACCACAATCAGCGCCACGCCACTGGAATCTTCGACCGTGCTCACCGCCTGACAATCGATCTGCTCGGCCAGCAATGCGTCGCGCAATTGCACGCCGTAGTCATCGTTGCCAACACAGCCGACCATTGCCACCTGCGCACCGAGGCGCGCAGCAGCGACTGCCTGATTGGCACCCTTGCCGCCGGAAACGGTGGCAAAGGAATGACCGATCAGCGTTTCCCCGCCCTTGGGCAGTCGTGGCGCCCGGGTCACCAGGTCCATGTTCAGGCTGCCTATTACCACTACATTTGCTGGCATACATCGCTACTCGTCAATTCGGTTTCAGCGGTACTCGGTGAATACGCCGGACAGCGGCGCAGTCGATTCGCGCAAGACAATACTCGGGGTCACGATCCGTTGATCGGTGGCCAGACTCGGGGCAGCAATCCTGCGCAACAACACTTCGGCAGCCATCTCCCCCAACTGCAGGATCGACTGGCCTACGGTGGTCAGCGCCGGGTACACATAACGGCTCATCTGGATATCGTCGAAGCCGATCACCGACAGCTCGCTCGGTACGCGGACATTGCGCTCGGCCGCCGCGCGCAGCACACCAATCCCGATCATGTCGTTACCGGCGAAGATCGCACTCGGCGGATTGCTTTCAAGCAGGATCGCTGCCGCGCTGTAACCACCGGTGCTGGTGAAATCGCTTTCCAGCATGCGCTCGGCGCGCACCTTGATGCCCGCCTCCTGCAGCGCCCGACAAAAACCGGCCTGGCGCATTTGCGCCACGCTGGTGCTCGACGGACCACCGATGGTGGCGATGTCACGATGGCCCAGCTCCAGCAGGTGCCGCGTCGCCAGATAAGCGCCATATTCATGGTCAATGCGCACCAGATCGGCGTCGACGCCATCCAGCCCGCGGTCGACGATGACCATTGGCGTCTTCACCCCGGCCAGCCCTTGCGCGAGCCCGATGTCGCCACCCGCAGAGGCGACGATCAGACCGTCAATGCGCTTCTCCAACAGCACGCGCAAATAGCTGCGCTGTTTTTCCGGATTGTCGTCAGAGTTACAGAGGATCACGCAGTAGCCGTTACGCTCGCAATAATCCTCGATGCCCCGTGCCAACTCGGCAAAATACGGGTTGAGGCTGTTCGGTACCAATAAGCCAATGGTCGCAGTGGTCTTGGCTTTCAGCGAACGCGCCACCGCACTCGGCACGTAATCGAGGCTTTTGATGGCCGCCTCGACCTTCAACCGCACTTCCTGACTGACCGGGCGCGTCTTGTTCACCACGTGAGAAACCGTGGTGTAGGAAATTCCTGCGAGCGCCGCCACATCCTTGATCGTTGCCATCTGTCAGCCCCGTCGACTGGCGCGTTGGCTGCGATAGGTATCAAGCACTACCGCGATAACAATCACCGCACCGGTGATAATGCGCTTGGTTGGCTCGGTCGCCCCGATCTGCGCCAGACCGGCGGCCAGTACCGAAATAATCAGCACACCAAAGAAGGTACTGATCACCGAACCACGGCCCCCCATCAGGCTGGTACCACCGATAACCACAGCGGCAATCACTTGCAGCTCCAGGCCGGAGCCAGCATTCGGATCCGCCGCTTCCAGACGGGAAATCTGGAACAGCGCGGCGATCCCCGCGAGTAGCCCCATCAGGCTGAACACCAGAATCTTGTACGGTTTTGGATTGATCCCGGCCAGACGCACTGCTTCTTCGTTAGTGCCGATACCGATCAGGTAACGACCAAACACGGTGCGGGTCAGCACCGCTTGCGCGATGAAGATCACCAGCAAGGCAATGATGAACGACGGCGAGATACCGAACGCGATCGGGTTCGACAGCCAGGCGAACGAATCACCAATGTACGCGGTGCGCGAACCGGTCATCTGGTACGCCAGGCCACGGGCCATTTCCAGCACACCGAGCGAAACGATGAACGACGGAATGCGCCACGCCACAGTGATCGAACCGGTCACCGTACCCGCAAGCGCCGCCACCGCCATACCCAGCAACGCAGCCGGCAACACGCTCCAGCCCCAGCCGAGAATCGCCACGCTGACCGTCGAGGCGGCAAGCGCCAGCACCGAACCGACCGACAGGTCGATGCCGCCGATGATCAGTACAAAGGTCATGCCCACCGCCAGCACCATCAGATCGGGGATCTGGTTGGCCAGCGTGCTGAAAGTGTCATAAGACAGAAAGTGGCTGCTCATCAGCGAGAACAGCGCCACCATCGCCAACAAGGCCCCGGCCAGGCCCAGATAGGTGCCCAGACCGTAGAAATTGCCACTACGTTTGCCGGCGGAAGATGCAGTTTTCATGGGAGATCCCTAGGCGCCGCTTCATTGAGCAACGCATCACGTTTTTGGTAGCCGGCGAACGCGGCGGCAAGCAAATCATCCTGGGTCCAGCTGTCGCGCTCGAAGGTATCGATCAAACGCCCGGCCGACAGCACACCGATCCGGTCGCAGATCAGCATCAGTTCGCGCAGGTCACTGGACACCACTACCAGCGCCTTGCCCTGACGCGTCAACTCGCCCAGCAAGGCGTAGATATCGAACTTGGCACCGACGTCGATGCCGCGGGTCGGTTCGTCGAACAACAGCACCGAGCAATCGCGCTCCAGCCAGCGGCCGATCACCACTTTCTGCTGGTTGCCGCCGGACAATTCCGACACCAGTTGAGTCGGACTGGAACTGCGGATACGCATGGCGTCGATCTGACGCTGCGCCAGGGAAATTTCGTCGCCGCTGTTGACGATTCCTGCCTTGGAAATCTCCGGCATATTACCCAGGGCAATGTTGGCGCTGATCGATTGACTGAGCAGCAAGCCTTCGCCCTTTCGGTCTTCAGTAATCAAGGCAATGCCATGGTTCACCGCATCAACCGGCGAACGCACACTGACCACCTGCGCCGGCGAACCCAGCGCAATCGTGCCGCTGTCAGCCGGATCAGCGCCGAAGATCAGTCGCAGCAATTCGGTGCGCCCTGCCCCGATCAGCCCGGAAATCCCGAAGATCTCGCCGGCACGCACTTCGAAAGATACGTCGCGCACCTTGTCGGAGCGGGTCAGGCCCTTGACCGTCAGTGCCGGGGCGCCGATCTTGCGTGGGCCCATGTCGATGTGTTCGCCCAGTTCACGACCGACCATCAAGGTGACCAGTTGCTCACTGTTGTAGTTGGCCATCGGCTCGACGCAAACCAGATTGCCGTCGCGCAGCACCGCAATGCGTTGCGCGACGCGCGCCAGCTCTTCGAGGCGGTGCGAGATATAGATGATCGAGACGCCACGCGCCTGCAGGCGGGTGATCTGCTCGAAGAGCATTTCCACCTCGCGGGCGGTGAGCATCGCAGTCGGCTCATCGAGGATCAGCACATGGCAATCGCCGATCAGGTTGCGTGCGATCTCGACCATCTGCTGGTGCCCGATCCCCAGCTCGCCGACCAGGGTGTCCGGATCGATGGCATCGAGGCCGACCTGCGCCATGGCTTCGATCGCGGCTTTGCGCAATTGCTTGCGACTGATCCAGCCACCGTTGCTCGGCAGGTTGTCGAGAAACAGGTTTTCCGCCACTGACAGGGTCGGCAGCAGATTGAGTTCTTGCATGACCATGCGCACGCCAAGCTCTTCGGCCTGGGTGCGACTGCCCGGACGGTAGTCCTTGCCCTGGAATTGCATCTGACCGGTGGTTGGCGTAACCAGGCCACCAATGATCTTCGACAGCGTGCTTTTACCGGCGCCATTCTCACCGGTCAGCGCCAGCACTTCACCGCGCATCAGCGTCAAGTCGATGCCTGTGAGCACCGGTTGCGCATAGGTCTTACCGATACCGCTGACCGAGAGGACAGCGTTCGGGGCGGAAACTGACATAAAAAAATTCTCCATGCGCTCGCCCGGACGGACGAGCGCCGTTGTGTCGCCGGAAGACTTACTTGGTGACCAGCTCGACTGGCGTTTCGATCACGCCATTGACGCCGCTGTCGACTTTTTCGCCCTTGAGGATTTTCAGCGCGGTCTCGATACCGAACACGGCTTGCTTGGCAGCGAACTGATCGGCCGTCGCCAGCACACGACCATCCTTGAGCATCGGCTTGATCGCATTGATGTTGTCGTAACCGACCACTTGTACCTTGCCCGCCTTGCCGGCAGCACGCACCGCGGAAACAGCGCCAACGGCCATGCTGTCGTTACCCGCCAGCAGCGCCTTTACATCCGGGTATTCGCTGAGAATCGAAGCAGCAACCTTGTTGCCCTTGTCGATCTCCCAGTCACCGGATTGCAAAGAAACAACTTTGATCTGTGCCGCGTCCATCGCTTCCTTGAAGCCTGCGGTGCGTTGCTGGGCGTTGGTGGTGGTGGACACGCCTTCGATGATGCCGACTTCGTCACCGGCCTTCAGTTGCTTGGCCAGGTATTCGCCGACCAGACGCGCACCTTTGCGGTTGTCCGGACCTACGAAGGGCACGCTGATGTTCTTGCTTTTGACGATCTGCGGATCGAGCTGGTTGTCGATGTTGATCACGGTGATGCCGGCATCGACGGCTTTCTTGATCACCGGAACCATGGCTTTGGAGTCGGACGGGGCGATGACCAGCGCATTGACCTTGGCCAGAATCATCTGCTCGACGATACGGGTCTGGCCAGCGGTATCGGTCTCGTCCTTGATGCCGTTGGAGATCAGGTCGAAGTCGGCGGAGTGTTCTTTCTGATAGGCCTTGGCGCCGTCTTCCATGGTCAGGAAGAATTCGTTGGCCAGGGATTTCATGACCAGTGCGACTTTGGGTTTTTCCGGAGACTCGGCGAAGGCCGAAGAGACAGGTAGTGCGGCGGCTGCGGCAGCCAGCATAGCGACAGCAAGAAGACGTCCAGCGAATGGCAGCTTCATGGGTTCACTCCGATCTTATGATTATTGTGAGCAACGCTCGCGCTGGCGTAAGCTTCAGCGCCGTCCTCCGGATAATGATGCACCGGGGAAGCCGCGCAAACGTTTGCGTAGACCGAACTATGCGAATCCCGCCGCCATTTGTCAACAATCAGAAATCGTCGTTGAGTTGCGGGGCGAATCATCTGATTCGCCCCTTGCTGCTTACGCCGTAGTGCTGACCAGGTTGCCGCTGGTGGAATCCTTGGTCATTTCCTTGACCAGCGCCGCCGCCACTTGCATCAGCTCCCCGCTGGTTTGCGCGATCTGTCCCTGGACGGACATGACCGCCTGCGACTTGGCCTCCGGTGTCGGATAGCTCGCAGCCTGAGCCGCAGCCAGTTGCTGTTGCTGCTCCTGCAGTTGCTTCTGCAATTCCTGCATGCGCTTGAGCAACATTTTTACGGTGACGCTCAGATTATCGCCGCTGTCAGCGCTATCCGCCTGGCTGGCTTCTTGCGCGGGACCACCGGTTCGGACCTGATTGCTCGGTTCTTTTTCAACGCCAAGCGCCTTGTCGGACGCGTCCGCTTCCGCTTGGCTCATTGCATTGATTGTCGCTGCGGTTTTACCGCCGATGGTGACTGAGCCGGGATTGGAAAAACCGATCGTCAGTGACATGTGAACTCCCTAAATGAACGTTTCCTTCAACAGCCATCGGCTTGCTCACGGGTTTCTTTAGCAGAAAATCTGAAACCGACAAGCCGTTTCGTTCGACAGGGGGCGTAGTCCCTTTCGGTGAACCGAACGCGAAAGCTTCCTTTGTTCGGAAACCCGGCCATTTCATTCACCGCATCAATGGACAATTCATAAAATCTTGATGTAAATCATGAAGTTAAACATTTCTCTAAAGCAAAGTAGCGCTGGTACAGATCCTGCTCCCTAGCCTGCACCCCGGGCATTCAGATCGGCTCGGGGCGCATCTAGATGAACCTGCATCAGCACCGTCTCACTACTAGAGAGAAAAATAATGAAATCTGCTTTCAACACCTTGGTTCCGGGCGCTTTGGCCCTCCTCCTGCTCCTGCCCACCGCCCTTCAGGCAAAAGAAGTCGAAACCCAGACCAAACTCGCCAACGTCGTAGTGCTTGCCACGGGCGGCACTATTGCCGGTGCCGGCGCCAATGCAGCCAACAGCGCCACCTATCAAGCGGCCAAAGTCGGGATTGAACAGCTGATCGCCGGCATCCCCGAACTGAGCAAACTGGCAAACGTGCGTGGCGAACAAGTCATGCAGATCGCCTCGGAAAGCATCACCAACGACAACCTGCTGCAACTGGGTCGGCGCGTATCCGAACTGGCCGACAGCAAAGACGTCGATGGCATCGTCATCACCCACGGCACCGACACCCTGGAAGAAACCGCGTACTTCCTGAACCTGGTGGAAAAAACCGACAAGCCGATCATCGTGGTCGGTTCGATGCGTCCGGGCACCGCCATGTCGGCGGACGGCATGCTCAACCTGTACAACGCCGTCGCCGTCGCCAGCAGCAAAGAAGCGCACGGCAAAGGCGTGCTGGTGACCATGAACGACGAGATCCAGTCCGGTCGCGACGTCAGCAAAATGATCAACATCAAGACCGAGGCGTTCAAAAGCCCTTGGGGTCCGCTGGGCATGGTGGTTGAAGGCAAATCCTACTGGTTCCGCTTGCCAGCCAAGCGCCACACCATGGATTCGGAATTCGACATCAAGAACATCAAGAGCCTGCCTGACGTAGAAATCGCCTACTCCTACGGCAACGTCGACGACACCGCCTACAAGGCCCTGGCCCAGGCCGGCGCCAAAGCCATCATCCACGCCGGTACCGGCAACGGTTCGGTGTCTTCGCGCGTAGTGCCATCCCTGCAAGCCCTGCGTAAAGACGGCGTGCAGATCATCCGTTCGTCCCACGTCAACGCCGGCGGTTTCGTCCTGCGTAACGCCGAGCAGCCTGACGACAAGTACGACTGGGTGGTCGCTCACGACCTGAATCCGCAGAAGGCCCGCATCCTGGCCATGGTCGCCCTGACCAAAACCAACGACAGCAAAGAGCTGCAACGGATGTTCTGGGAATATTGATTGACCTTCGCCTGAGCCTTTCCGGCTCGGGCAACTTGCTCACCACTCGCCCGCGCGGCGGGTGGTGCTGCCACCCACGCTACGCGCGACTTTTTCGCACAAAATAATCGACCTGACTTACACCAAAACCGGAAAAGCGCTGTCAGAGGATTTTCTTGAATTTTAAGCAGTTGCGAAAATGCTTACAGTTAAATACTGTATGCCCGTACAGCTTAATAAGGATAACCTCGTGGCCACCTCTCCTGATGCTCCTGACGCTTACGAACGCATGGGCATGCGCGTTCAGAAAATCATCAATTCCCCTACCGCACAAAAAGCCAAAGCCGCCTTGATCTTCCGTCTGCCGGACGAGCCTGTGGATGCATGGGAGCAACTGCTCGAGGAAATCGACGAGAACGACAACGTCACACTCGCCTATCGCGACGATGGCGGCGTGCAGATTTTTTGGGTTGTGCCGAAGGAAGATTGATTCAATGAGTGTCCGCTGTTTTGCTTTGCTGTTGTTGCTCATCGCCTGTGGTGCCCAGGCGGGCGCGCCCCGTACTTTTACCGAGGCCAAGAAAGTCGCCTGGAAACTCTATGCACCGCAGTCCACCGAGTTTTACTGCGGGTGCAAGTACACCGGCAACAAGGTGGACTTGAAGGCATGCGGTTACGTGCCGCGCAAAAATGCCAAGCGCGCCTCGCGCATCGAATGGGAGCACATCGTCCCGGCGTGGGAGTTCGGTCACCAGCGTCAATGCTGGCAATCGGGCGGGCGCAAGAACTGCACCCGCTATGACCCGAGCTATCAGAAAGCCGAAGCCGACCTGCACAACCTGGTGCCAAGCATTGGCGAGGTCAACGGTGATCGCAGCAACTTCAGTTATGGCTGGCTGCCGGTGCAATCCGGGCAGTACGGCTCGTGCCTGACCCAGGTCGACTTCAAGGCCAAGAAGGTCATGCCGCGCCCGTCGATTCGCGGCATGATCGCGCGCACCTATTTCTACATGAGCAAGCAGTACGGCTTGCGCCTGTCAAAACAGGATCGGCAGTTGTACGAAGCGTGGGACAAGACTTACCCGGTGCAGGACTGGGAACGTCAACGCAATCAGAGCGTGGCGTGCGTGATGGGACGCGGCAATGAATTTGTCGGCCCGGTAAACCTGAAAGCCTGCGGCTGATTCTTCAGCCCAAAAGAAAAGGCCTCGAACGTGATGTTCGAGGCCTTTTTTATTTTTAGCTGCCAGCCTTGTTGTAGCGCCAATAGCCCATCAGATTGAGTGACTCGCGGGGGATACCGCACTCCTTGATCAGGTATTTGCGCAGACGCATGACTGCCGCGCTTTCTCCGGCAATCCAGGCATAAAATCCTTCAGGGGCCGTATTGGCGATCTCCCAGAGGATGTCTTTGTCGATATCGACCTCGGCGAGTTCGGCGGCTTGCCCGACCGATGAATCCTCTGCCGGCAGGAACGCCTGTTGCACCGCCTCTACCATCAGCGCTCCAGCCACTACTTCTGGCGCCTGATCGCGAACCAGCCACTGCACCGACAGCCCCGGCCAATCCGGCACCGAAAGCATGTCTGGCGCGCTGTCCACTTCAAAGTACGCCCGAGTCTGAGGCGGTTCAGCCATGGCCGCCAACTCCTCAAGAATGCCCATGGCGGCCGGTAATGCCGTGGCATCCGCCACCAGCAAAACCTCCTTGAGCAGCTGCTGCGGTTTCCATTCGAACCCTCCGGCGTCCTGCGCGGAAAAATTACTGTCGGGAGCGAGAATCTGCATCGACGCTCCCGGCTGAGCACGCAGCGCCCAGCGCGACGCGGGACCGGTCTCGCCATGCAGGACAAAATCGATGTCGACCTCGCCCTGATCAGCGCGCAAATGACGAATGGTGTAGGTGCGCATTGCTGGCCGCCGGCTCGCCAGCATCGAACGAAAACGCGCGTACCAGCCCTCCTCCTGCGCAAGACTTGCAGGCGATCCATCTTCAGCAGGAAAGAACAGTTTGACGCGCTGATCCGGCGCCCAAGTGGCCATGCCACCTATCGAAGGGTCGGCGAGCGTGATCCGCATCATGTGCGGACTCAACAACGTCTTGCGGTGCAGAACCGCATTGAAGAGTTTGTAGGGAGCGGCGGAGGCCATGCGGAGCTCCTTCGAGAAATCGTGATTGACTCGTATAAGACGAATCGCCTGCGATGTCCTTTAGGCCGCTCCGCTGAAAGTGCTGCTTACGGCACGAGCGGATGCTCGACGATCACCGACTCGACGTTCTGCTTCTTGGCCTTCACCAGTGCCGCATCCACCTCTACCTTGCGCGCTTGCGCCTCGGCCTGGGAGTTGAACGGGCCAATCAAGATCCGCGTCTTGCCGCTGCTGTCCTTGATCACGGTCGGCACGAACGCATGTTCGATCAACCAGCCACTCAGGTCACTGACAGCCTGAGGTGTTTCACCGCGTACTTCGAGGTCCCACTGCGGGGCGGACGCTGCCGCAGGTGCGGCCGCGACTGCCGTCTTCGGCTTCTGCACGTCTACACTTTTGCCTTCACCACATCCCGCCAATGCCAGTGCCGCGACCATCCAGACCAATTTGCGCACAACGCTTTCCTCGAAAATCACAAAGCGGCGATCTTAACATTCATAAATACTTGGCGAGGCCCGCAAAATGGGCACAAAACAACGAGATTGATGATTGCAGCCTCTGTATAGTTACGCCTTGGGAATTAATGCCGCATCTGCGCGTCAGAAAGAGGCACCCAAACCGTGAGACTTCGCACTAATCTATACGTACCACCGACCTCTGCACTGTCTGAATCAGGTGCCCTACAAAGCAATCAAGGAGAAGACCATGCTGATACTCACCCGCAAAGTCGGTGAAAGCATAAATATTGGTGATGACATTACGATCACCATCCTCGGCGTAAGCGGTCAGCAAGTCCGTATCGGCATCAACGCCCCGAAAAACGTCGCCGTGCACCGTGAAGAGATCTATCAGCGCATTCAGGCCGGCCTGACCGCCCCGGACAAGCCACAAACGCCCTGAGCCACCCCGCCGTCAGTAGCCAGTCCGTTTGCCTTCGCGCAAGACTGGCTAAAGATTCACGCGCCGTACTGCCATCCGCTCCCCAGTCCGCTTGGCACGGCGCCTGACACATCCCTCTCTCCGCTTCATTCGCTCCCGCCCCCCTCCTGCAGCGCGATACTACCTGCGACTGCCAAGCCTGGCTGTCAGACATTTCCGAGAGAACACAGAGAATTGCTCCCTGCTAGACGAAGGTCACGCCGCGCGCCATGCCGGTGGCTGCAATTACCATCAATACCAACAGCAGCGCCTCGACGTGACTGATCCGTGCATACAGCTTTGCACGCCCGATATCGAACGCCTTGCCCCGCGCTAACGCTATCCGCCATTTGACCAGTGTGATCATCGGCGCCAGCTCTGCCAGCAGAATCAGCACGAACAACGTCATCTTCAAATGGAACAGCGGCTGATGCAGATAGTAGTCAGTACCCTTTTCAAATCCGCCAAAAGCACGCATACCGCCAGTGACCAGCAGAGTCAGCGCGGCAATCCCCCACAGATTATCCGCAAGCAGTACTCGCTTCGCCTCACCGACACCAGCGGCCAGACGACTGAACGCCGTGCCACGGGTCAACACAGCCCAGAAGCCCAAGGCAAAAGCCAAGAGATGAATAGCGGCGAGAAACCAATGAACCAGCATCGACGAACTCCTTGAAAAAGCCCTGGAAAACGCCAGTGAGTAGTAGTCGAAAAAAACCGGTTTCGCCTGTACACAGCGACGAGGCTGGAAGCTTCGCGCAGGAAGCAAGGAGACAGAGCGGGGAATCCGCCAAATCGCAGGCAAAAAAAATCCCAAGCAGCTGATGGAAGCTTGGGATTTAAAAATGCATAAACCGTGGTGGTGAACGCGGGGCAGATGTTACTGAAGTTCACGATCAGCAACAACATTTTTTTGATAACCGGCCGGTTAAAAATGCCGGTAACCCGTTCAATATCCACACTTTTTCGACGGATCCAAAAATAAACAGAAAGCCATATCAGCAGATCGTGTTATTTCGAAACACGCTAAGCATCCAAGGTAACGAACGATCTGAAGATACCGAGGCAAGCGCCTGAACCACGGCTCCGGCAAATCGCAGACAACAAAAAAGGGCTCACCTTTCGGTGAGCCCTTCCAGACCGCCCAGCAGAGCGGATTTTGTTTGGTAGGCGCGATTGGACTCGAACCAACGACCCCCACCATGTCAAGGTCTGCTTGAGCAAGCTGCAAGCGTTGGTGCTCAAGGTTTTCACAGAACGCCCATTCACATTATGAGGCGTCAAAAATGGCCAATTTCCGCTTACTTCCGTCCGTCAACTGGAGTGCTCAGGTACGGGTTAAAGGCAAATCTCCCCAGTCTAAAACTTTCAGCAGCAAGGCCGAAGCAGAGTCATGGGCGAAACAATCGAAGCTCTGACGTTGGATCGCAAGCACCACACCATCTATACGCTCGGGATGATTTACTGCGAAACCATGCTCAAGGGTAAAGGAAGCTACAACAACGCCCTAAAGATCGTTGAGCACCTAGGCAAGCATCTCACGGAGCCTATTCATGAAATCACGCCGCAGCCACTGGAAAGTAGTCCCACTCGCTCTTGGGCGTCTGCAATCAAATAGAAACAGTAAATTGTCTCTTTCATACTGTGCTTTCCATGCTGGCCTGTTTACTTTTTCAGATGTTTTTCATGCCTCGCTATGAGTTCTGCACTCCAGTCTGTCGATCCGCTCCAACTCATCAATTCCACATCGCAGACAATGCAATCTATAGAGCCCGGATCACGTACAGGGAACTTTGTCCCTGTAAGCTTGTAGACGGAGCCACATTTCTTGCAAGTGGTTTCACTGCTCATACACACTCCCTCTCATACAGTCTTCGTCAAAACATAGATTAGATATCCGCCTATAACAGACGATGCAACCGTTGCCACCCAAGAGAAGATTGATGACCCCCAGCGTGTAATCCAATTCTCTTTGACGTCCGTGAGCCGAATAGAAGCATTTGGTATGAATGTCACATGCAGCCAACCTATAAACTTGATCAGCCCAAAAACCAATATACCAACCAGAGCTTTCATCCAGAATTCTGGCACATAGGTTATGGCAACTATCATGGCAAAAAGTGTAACTTGATTTATGTTGAGTCCAAATTTTTTGAAGTTCGTTATGATGCTTTTTTCGTTCTTCGCCAGCTCGCTACGCAGCATCTGAGCTTTTCCTTCAACCCAGATTTCACGCACTCCTTGTGCAACCACACGATTGAAGCCAGGTTCTGCAAGCTCTGCAAACGCAAACTTGTTCACGCCGAACTCATCAGGCTCTTGCATGTACACCTTCAAGTAGGTCAGCTTTTTATGTCCGCCCATCAGTGCAAGAAAGTCTTTCTCATGCTGTGTCACCTCCGCTCCAGCGCTTCGGTAGGTCACAACCAGCTTCGCTTCGGCATTGAAGTCTTTTTTCACTGCTTCCATCAGCGATATCACATCGTCTTTCGCCAGCCTTAAAGCTCCAAGCGTGTATGCCTGCGTGTAGAACTGTTCAATGCCTAGATCTGTCTTGTCGATGTTTGCCGCTCCCACACCGTGCATATGAGCAACGAACGGTCCCCCTGATCCTGCTGATGTGTACCATTCGCCCTTTAGGCTGCCTTCAGGCGTGAGGGCTGCTTTGACGGTCAGCTCAGCGTATTCAACACCCTCAGTTTCCGTTATGGCCTTGCCAGTCAGCACCACTTCGTCTTTGTATGTGCCTTGTATTTTATAGGTGACGAGTCCGTATTCGTCGTCACGGAAACGGACCATGCCTTCTAGAACTTCCCCGTCTTTTTCAAAAATGATTGAAAGATTTCCTGTATTTGTTCCGAATGCTCGCCCTGCCCAAAGCTTCCCCAAATTCGCCACAGCGTAGCCCCTATACTTCCTTGATCATTTGTCCAGTGTAGTTGAATCGGCCCCAACGTTTACGGGCACCGCATGCGATGGCATGATGCCAGCCCAACCTATGAATATCGCAACGGAGTGCAGCAATGAAAGACATCGTAATCACGGTAGTGGACTTTTTTTCGTGGCTGGGAATCATCATCGCAACCGTGACCGGGTTCTACCTCATGCGGGGCAACCTTGAATACCTCGGCGCCCTGATCGGCTTCGCAGTGGGTTGTCTAATGTCTGGTCTGTGGTTTGTCCTGTCAGCGATTCACCGCAACCTCCAGACCATCCGCGACCTTGCTGTGAAACAAGCCAAGGGATGACCTTCATGCAGCACCCATGGAAGCATTCCGTCATAGACGTTTACGCCAATAACTATGGCAACGTTATGCAGGACTATCTCTCTCTGGTGGTTGAGCCATCGATACAGATGCTTCACCGCAGAAGCAGTGAGCTGATTGAGTGCCAAGAAGTGGACGCTCTCATCAAATCAATTCAAATGCTGGAACATTGGACTCTGGAGCAGAAGACAGCTATGGCTTTCTGTCTAGGTATCCAGTCGCTGTGGGAGCAGCACATACGGACATACACGATTAGTTGCCTTCGTCAGTTCTTCACATCCGATGTGCCAGAAGAACAGATTGCAGCAGAGCTTGCGAAGAAGATTGAGTGCGCTGAAAAAGCCCCTTGGGGTTCTCGCTTCAACGATCTGTTTCTTGAAGCGCGGGGGATTGAGATAGAAGGGTTCCGATCATACGATCAACTCGGCTTGCTCATGGCGCTAGGCAACGTCTGCCGTCATGGTGAGGGTGATGCAGCGAAAAGGCTTCGCAAGAGTCATCCAGAGCTTTGGCCTACTCCCATGCCGCTCCTTGAAGAGCATTTCGGTACTCGCCCCGTTACTGATCTTCGGCTTCCACTTGAGCTGCTTCGCTCTCTGGTGACTGCTGTTGTGCTGTTCTGGCGTGACCTGGAGCGTCATGGTTTGAAGAGCTTCATACACGACAGGACGGATGCAGAGATTGAAACACTTCTGTCCAACCGTATCCGTGCGAAATAGGCTACAGGTCACAGTCTACAAAGGTATATGGGAATTTGTAACGGTGGAGGGTTACAACTACTTGTATCAGGGACGCAGGTTAGAAAGCAAAAAGGAGTAACCATGCAAGGAAGATGGAACTTAGCCGCACTGAAAGAGCATATTCTGACAGTCGAGCCAGACAAAGATTGGCTGCTCAGCACCGTCGACTCGGTGAGTCACTCCCTATACATCTACCAGTACCACAAGAATTTGGCTCGAGACGCATTTGCTGCCTATCACGCCGAACATGACCCTGACGGCATAAAACTGTTCGCCGCGACAATGATGATGGGGAGCGACGATGAATTTGAGGAGGCGAAGCTCGCGAGTGAAGCGAACTTGATTGCCGCGATCAATATCACCCGCAATACCTTTGATATCCTCGCCCAGCTAGTGAACGCCCTAGCACTTCCTAAGCCGCTAGCTATCGACCGATGCGACTTCGCAAAGGTGCGTGACGAGCTTCAGGCGAGTACGCTGAAGGACGAGATAACGCGAGTTTCGCAACTTCATTGGTATCGCTACTTGGCGGGCTTCAGCAACACGATCAAACATCGCCAACTCATATCGCACACACCCTCACAAAAGCACGAAGAGGAAACGGGCAAGTACCTCGGAGGTGGTGCAGAAGTCGCCCCCTTCAATTATCGAAACGATAAATTCACGAGTTACTGGGTGCAGGAAGTGCTGGAAGGCACAGTCGAAATGCACAATGAAATTGTCATTCTCGGCATCACTCTCAACGAACATTGCCTGACTACAGCTCTACTCTGACCGCAACAATACCAGCGTGCAAACGAACGTTCACATTGCCCGTTATGAACGAACCCGATATTTTGTGAACGTTTTGATGAAATCCAAGACAACAAAAAAGGGCCCACCTTTCGGTGAGCCCTTCCAGACCGCCCAGCAGAGCGGATTTTGTTTGGTAGGCGCGATTGGACTCGAACCAACGACCCCCACCATGTCAAGGTGGTGCTCTAACCAACTGAGCTACGTGCCTGCTGTGAGGCGGCATTCTACGGAATTCCGGAGGGGTGTCAACACCTTTTTTTCACCTAACCCTATGAATATGCAAAATATTTAATTTCGGGCCGATGAAGAAGATTTTTCCGGTGGCTGGCAGAGGTTTTTCAACTCGGGTAGGATCGGCGCACTCGTAAAATATATTAAACAGAGGCTGCAGGATGGCGAACACCCCTTACCCAGAGTCTTATTACGCTGCGTCGGCCAACGCCGTACCGCCACGTCCGGCCTTGCAGGATGATGTGGAGACGGATGTCTGTGTGATCGGCGCCGGGTACACCGGGCTGTCGTCGGCGCTGTTCCTGCTGGAGAACGGTTTTCGGGTTACGGTTCTGGAGGCGGCCAAGGTTGGATTTGGCGCCTCGGGGCGTAATGGCGGGCAGATCGTCAACAGCTATAGCCGTGACATCGACGTCATCGAGCGCACCGTTGGCCCGAAGCAGGCGCAACTGCTCGGGCAGATGGCCTTCGAAGGCGGCCGGATCATTCGCGAGCGCGTGGCCAAGTACAACATCCAGTGCGATCTGAAGGACGGCGGCGTGTTCGCCGCCCTCTCCGCCAAGCAGATGGGGCACCTGGAATCGCAGAAGCGCCTGTGGGAGCGCTTCGGCCACACCCAGCTGGAGCTGCTCGACCAGCGCCGCATTCGCGAAGTGGTTGCCTGCGATCAGTACGTCGGCGGCATGCTCGACATGAGCGGCGGCCACATTCATCCGCTGAACCTGGCGCTCGGTGAAGCCGCGGCGGTCGAATCCCTCGGCGGCACGATCTATGAGCAATCACCAGCCGTGCGCATCGAGCGCGGTGCCAACCCGGTGGTGCACACACCGCAAGGCAAGGTCAGGGCCAAATTCATCATCGTCGCTGGCAACGCCTACCTCGGTAATCTGGTGCCGGAACTGGCGGCGAAATCGATGCCGTGCGGCACCCAGGTGATCACCACCGAACCGCTGGGCGATGAGCTGGCGAAAACTCTGTTGCCGCAGGATTACTGCGTCGAAGACTGCAACTACCTGCTCGACTACTACCGACTGACCGGCGACAAGCGCCTGATCTTCGGTGGTGGTGTGGTTTACGGGGCGCGAGATCCGGCGAACATCGAAGCGATCATCCGCCCGAAAATGCTCAAGGCGTTCCCGCAATTGAAAGACGTGAAGATCGACTACGCGTGGACGGGTAACTTCCTGCTGACCCTGTCGCGCCTGCCGCAGGTTGGGCGCCTGGGGGACAACATTTATTACTCGCAAGGCTGCAGCGGCCACGGCGTGACGTACACGCATCTGGCCGGCAAGGTGCTGGCTGAAGCATTGCGTGGTCAGGCCGAGCGTTTTGATGCGTTTGCCGATTTGCCGCATTACCCGTTCCCGGGCGGGCAGATGTTGCGTACGCCGTTTGCGGCGTTGGGTGCGTGGTATTACGGATTGCGTGACAAACTGGGTTTCTGATCAGTTTTCTTGACTGACAAACAACTGTGGCGAGGGAGCTTGCTCCCGCTGGGTCGCGAAGCGGCCCCTCTTTCATCCAGGAAAGAAGGCCTGCTGTGCAGTCCAGCGGGAGCAAGCTCCCTCGCCACAAATATTTGCAAAATTCAGATCAGAGCTGGTCTCGGCCAATCCCGCTTCGAATCCGCAAGATATCCGCCAGCACCGCCAAGGCGATTTCAGCAGGCGTCTTGCTGCCCAGGTTCAAGCCGATCGGCGCATGAATCCGCGCCAGTTCAACTTCCCCCAAACCGCCAATTCTGCGCAAACGTTCGAAGCGTTTCTGCGAGGTCTGCTGCGAACCCATGACGCCAATGTAAAACGCCTCGGTGCGCACCGCTTCCATCATTGCCAGATCATCAATACGCGGATCGTGAGTCAACGCGACCACCGCGGTATCGCGATGACAACCGCCATCGGCGATGAACACCGAAGGCAGTTGCCGACGAATCTCCACGCCATTCAGCACCACGCCTTCTAGCACTTCATCACGTGGATCACAGAGAATTACTTCGAAGCCGAGACCCACCGCGAACTCGGCACAGGCCTGCGCCACACTGGAGTAACCCGCCAGCAACAGACGCTGAGCAGCACCCACGCGAATCCGCACCCGATCGATCTCGCGCTCGATGCGCGCACCCTGCTCGCGATCAGCGAACAGACTGCGCGCACCACTGGCCAGATCAACTTCGCGAATCAAGCGGCGCTGCCCAAGCAACGCCGATTCGAGTTCACGCAGATGCGCCTGCACCTCGCAATTGGCGTCAAATTTCTCTACCAGTACGTCAAGAATGCCGCCACAGGGCAGGCTGACCCGCGAGCGCGGATCATCACCTTCGCCGTAACGCACCACGTTGACCGCATCGAGAAACGCACCTTCAGCGACGCGCTCGAGAAAATCTTCCTCGACACAGCCACCGGACAGCGACCCGATCCACAGGCCTTCATCGTTCACTGCCAGTAACGAACCCGGCGCACGCGGCGCCGAGCCGTAGGTGGTCAGCACCGTGCAGAGCCAGATGCGCTGCCCCGCCACCGACCACTCCAGAGCACGCCGTATAACCTGTAGATCGAGATGCTGCATGTCAGTGCGCCTTGTGCTCGACGGCCGGAGCGTCAGCCTGCAGTTTCTGCACGTCGCTCACCGCCAGCTCCGCCGATTGACCGCCCCAGCCTTGACGCAGGTAGTTCAGCAGATCGGTCAGCTGTTCTGCGCTGAGCTTGTCAGCGAAACCCGGCATCGGCTGCATGTGTTCGAACCCGGCGAATTTCTGCTCGCCGATACCATCCTCGATCACCCGCACCAGGTTGCGCGGATCTTCCAGGCGCAGCGTGGTATTGCCACGCATGGCCACGGCGATGTGCGGTTTGCCTTCACCACCGGCGGCATGGCAACCGGCGCAGACGTTCAAATATTCCTGACGGCCGCGCTGCGCACTGGCACTGAGCTTTTCCACGGGCACTTCGCTCAGTTCTTTTGCCGCTGGCGGCTTGTCACCGAGCAGGAAGGTCGCCATCGCCGCCAGATCCTGATCGTTCAGGCCTTGGGTGCTGTTGTGGAACACCGGGAACATCTCGTTGAACATCGTGCCCTGCGCGCTCATGCCGTGCTTGAGGAACGTGCTCAGGTCCTGCTGATTCCAGCCGCGCGCCGCCAGATCGGTGGCGAGCAGGCTCGGAGCCAGATAACCGTTGAGGATGCCGCCGGTCAGGCGCTTGTCCAGTTGCATCGCGCCCGGCAGGCCGCGTGGCGTGTGGCATTCGCCGCAGTGACCGAGCACTTCGACCATGTACTGGCCACGTTTCCAGGCCTCGCTTTTGCCTTCGGCGGTCTCCAGCTTCAGGGCTTTGCCGTACAGCATGTTCCAGGCGATCAGGCCCGGACGCACGTTGAACGGAAAGCTCAAACTGGTGACCGGCGCGGCGCGCTCGATCGGCTCGATGGTTTTCAGGTACGCGTGAATCGCATCCGAGTCTTCCCGAGGCATCAGGTGATACGAGGTGTACGGCATCGCCGGGTACAGATTGGCGCCATCACGACGCTTGCCCTCGGTCAGCGCAGCGAAGAACTCGTCATCGCTGTATTGGCCGATGCCGTGCTCTTTGCTCGGGGTGATGTTGGTGCCGTAGATCGTGCCGAACGGCGAGACGATCGGCAGACCGCCAGCAAACGGCGCGCCACCCGGTGCGGTGTGGCACGCCATGCAGTCGGCGGCGCGGGCGAGGTATTCGCCGCGCTTGACCTGATCGTCGGCGTGGGCCGACAACAGCGGCGCAGCCAGTCCGACCGCCAGGGTCAGGCGGGTCAGTAGATGCTTCATGCTCAACCCTCCTTGACCAGGCCGAGATCGGTCAGCACGTTGCGGGTGGCGTTGTAGTAACGCACGTACCCGGTGCAACGGCAGACGTGATGGCCGAGGCTGTCCTCGATGACCTGTTCCAGTTTGCTTTTGGCGATCGGCTGGCGCTGCAGCTTCTCCACCAGCACCGTCGCGGCGTTGACGAAGCCCGGTGCGCAGTAGCTGCACTGGAAGGCGAATTCGTCGACGAAGCGCTGCTGGATCGGGTTCAGCTCAGTGACCTGACCGCTCTCATCGCGCTTGGCGTGGGCTTCGATGGTGCGCACGTTCTTGCCCTCGAAGTAATGCGCGCCGGTGATGCAGGTGCGCACTTCTTCGCTGGTGCCGTCCGGGTTGTCGACGATCACCACGCACGCGTGGCAGATACCCTGGCCGCAGCCAAGGCGCGAACCGGTGAGGTTCTTGTATTCGTGCAGGTAATCGATCATCGGCAGGTCATCAGGGATGTCCACCGGGCCGACGGATTGACCATTGAGGGTCAGTTGAAGCGGACGGTTAGCCATTGAGGGCCTCCTTGATGCGCGCAGCAGTGATTGGCAGATCGCGAACACGTTTACCGATGGCATGCGCCACGGCGTTACCGATGGCACCGACCACCGGGATCATCACCACTTCGGCGATGCCTTTGGACGGATCGCTTGGCGACAGCGGCGGCAGAATCTCCGCAGTCTGCTTCCACACCGCCACGTGACGGGCCATCGGCAGGCGATAACGGTTGAAGTTCCAGTCACCCTCCCCCGGCCCGCCTTCGTACAGCGGCATCTCTTCCATCAACGCGTGACCGATGCCCATGGCGATCCCGCCTTCGAGCTGACCCTTGACCAGTTCTTCGACCAGCACCCGACCGCACTCGACCCACGAATGGTGGTTGAGCACTTCGACTTCCGCCGAGCCTTTGTTGACCTTCAGTTCCACCAGCGTCGCGACCGGGCTGTAGTAAGTCACCGCGGCGTTGTTCAACTGAACAACCGGGTAGTTGATGTTCTGGCGATCCAGCAGGTGGAAACCTGCGGTGGTCATAAGCGCTTTCTTCGCCTTCGGCGCGCCATCGCCGTACTTCACTGCCAGACCGTCGAGCGGCAGACGCTCGCGCACGCCGTCGATGCTGTACTCGGCCTCGGCCCAGCTCCAGCGGTTGAACGCGTGAACGGTGGCGCCGGTGACCAGACCACGCTCGTGAGCACGCTTGGCCAACTCTTCGAAAGTCAGCGGCTGCATGCCGTTGGCAGTGAGCTTGCCGTCGACCCAATGCGCATCTTCACGACGCACGACGTAAGGGTTGGCTTGACCGCCGTAAGGGCCCTGACGCCAGATTTCCATGGCCGCCGGCCACAAACCGTTGTTGAACAGCACGCGCGCCGCTTCACGGGTGGCGTGACTGAAGTAATAGGCCGAGTTGGTCGCGGACGACGCCGAGGCCAGCTTGCCGACCCAACGCGGGTTGCGCAGCAGGTTGTCTTGCTCGGCCTGGCTCATGATGTAAGGGTTGCCGCTGGTGATCAGCTGCATTTCCTTCCATTCGGTTTCGCCAGTCTTCACGTCATGCGCCGGGCTGCCGAGGAAATCGGCGACGACCAATGCTTGCGAAGTAGACATGCCGGTGCCGATTTCGATACCGATGTGGCGCAGGGTGATGCGCCCTTCAGCGGTGAATTCGATGCTGGCCATCGGCGCTTCGGAACCGGTGCCGAAGTCTTTCTGGCAAATGGCAAAACCCACGCCGTACCAGTTGTCCGGGTCGGCGGCTTCGCGCTGTTTCTTGATCGCGTCGCGATTTTTCCAGACTTCGTGCACCGAGGCCTTGTCGAGAATTTCGTGCAGGCGCAGAGCACCCGCCGGGATCGCGCCCTGGGTGTTTTTCATGCCCGAACGCAAGGCGTTCTTGCGACGCAGATCAATCGCGTCAACACCAAGGCGGTTGGCGATTTCGTCGACCATCATTTCGGTCGAGGCCATGCTTTGCAGGGTGCCGTAACCGCGCATCGAACCCGCTTCAACGCCACGCGAGTGGTAAGCGGTGACCTGCAGATCGTTCTGCGGCATGTAGTAGATCGACTGCGCCGCCGTGGCACCCACCGCCGCCACTGACGGGCTGTAGTTGATGCGACCGCCGCCATCGACGCTCATCTCGGCGCGGAAAATCTTGAAGCTGTAGTCGTTCTTGTCCACAGCCAGTTGATAGCGGATATCGAACGGGTGGCGCTTGATGCCGCTCTGGAACTGCTCGTAGCGGTCGTTGGCCAGACGGATCGGCACACCGGCGCCATACAGCGCAGCGAGGGCTGCGTAGTAGACGAAGATGTTGTGGTCTTTGGAACCGTAGCCCACGGTGTAACCCGGGTGCATGTTCAGGTTGTCCAGGCCGAAGCGCGACGGCGCGATCATTTTCGCGGTCTCGGTCGCCGCTTCCAGCGGGCACTGGGTGGCGACCACGAAGTGCAGGGTCTTGGTTTTCGGGTCGTACCAGCCGTTGCCGTTGTCCGGCTCCATGGCGGCCGGTTCGATCGACGGGGTCTTGTAGCGCTCATCGAACACCAGCCAGTTGTCCGGCGGTGTGTCGATCTGCTGCTTCATGCGGTCAGCGTAGAACAGACCGCGCTCGGTCAGGTTGCCGTGCAGGTTCGGCTGGGAATTCCACACCGGACGCCGGTTTTTCAGCATCGGGAACAGGATCGAGTCTTTCAGGCTGGCGAATTCGTCTTCGTCGGCCGAGGTCGGGCCACCCACGCGCACGTAGCGGAAGCTGCCATAGGGGTCGCCTTCGTAGTACGGCACTTGTGCACCGTAACGAATCGCCTTGTCATTGAATTTGAGTTTGTTCTTGGCCTGACGGAAACGCTCGAAATCGTTCCAGATCAGGATCGCCACCGGGTGGCCGATGAACATCGGCACTTTGCCTTCCGGCAGCAAGGGGTCTGGCGCGTGTTCTTCGGGGAAGACGATACCGTCCTTGTCCAGATCAGCTGCGGTGACGATGCGGTCAGGCTGCAAGTCGGCACCGAGCCACGACAGGTCGTAGCCTTCGTAGATACGGTCGGCCTTGATGGTTTTCAGCAGCATGGCGTGGCCTTGCTGTTCAGGCCAGCCCGGCATGTCCTTGGAGCGAATGTCGCGGGCAAAGACTTTGCTGCCGCAGACCTTGGACAGGGCATCGTTACGCTGGCGTGCCTTGCCGTTGTTGCCGAGCCACTTCTCGGACGGCACGGTTACGCTGTTTTCCATCAAGGCAGCCAGCGCCTGACTGCTGAGCGGCGTGAGCGTAACGCTCACACCCGCCACCAGCCCGCCCTGGAGGAACGAGCGCCGGGATATATCACGGTTGGACATGGATCATCCTCTGGGCGGTTATGTGTCCGCCCTTCTGGTTATCTACTGGGAATCTCGAGTCTTGCAGAAGCCCTTCTTGGCGAAACAAAGGGCGTGTTGACAGTGCAAAGCTGACCGAAAGGTTAACTTTAAAGGTTTCTGGGCTCGCAGCAAACAACCAGTTACAAAAATTTGACTAAAGAATCAAAAAATCAATGCGACGTGGCACCGCACGAGGTCAATCCGCCATACCTATTCGAATGCGGTTACCTACTCCATGTAGGAGCTGTCGAGTGAAACGAGGCTGCGATCTTTTGCTCCTGCTTCTACGATCAAAATCAAAAGATCGCAGCGTGCCGCAGCTCCTACAGGGATTTGTGCAGGGCTGGGTAAAGAAGGGAGAGAGGGTCAAATTTCAGACACAAAAAACCCCGGTCTTTCGACCAGGGTCTTTGCTATCGATTCCGAACCAACCAGCGGTTGCTTTCGGTGTTTCAAGGCGTTCAGTGGTCCTTGAAACAGATATGGCGCAGCGGACGGGACTCGAACCCGCGACCCCCGGCGTGACAGGCCGGTATTCTAACCGACTGAACTACCGCTGCGTATCGCTTTGAGCTTGCGCTCAAGTAACTCGTTTTGATTGAAAGCTTCGGTGCTTTGCAATCGCGAACCAGACATTGCCTGACTCGTAAAATATGGCGCAGCGGACGGGACTCGAACCCGCGACCCCCGGCGTGACAGGCCGGTATTCTAACCGACTGAACTACCGCTGCGCGTCGGTGCAGGCACTTTCAGCCTACGCTCTTGCTTTCGCAAGTCTCTCGGGGAGTGGTGGGTGATGACGGGATCGAACCGCCGACATTCTGCTTGTAAGGCAGACGCTCTCCCAGCTGAGCTAATCACCCGTTTGCATCTCCGAGGCCGCGAAATTTACGCAGGTAGCGAACCTAAGTCAATAGCAGGATTGAAGTTTTTCTGAAAAAGACAAAATTGCTTCATTCCCTGAAGAAAGCAACAACCCTGAAACCGCTATCGCGAGCAGGCTCACTCCTACAGGTTTGCGGCTTCGCTTCTTAGTCCGTGTAAATCATCTTCTTGGTCATGCCACCATCCACGACGAATTCCTGCCCGGTCACAAACCCGGCATTGCGCGACAGCAGCCACGCCACCATCGCCGCAACGTCTTCGACCGTCCCTACCCTGCCCGCCGGATGCTGCGCATGATCGGCATCGGCCAAAGGCTCGGCTCGACGCGCAGAAGGATCACGGGCATCGATCCAGCCAGGGCTGACCGCATTAACGCGAATCTCCGGCCCAAGGCTGATCGCCAACGCATGCGTAAGCGCCAACAACCCGCCCTTGCTCGCCGCATACGCCTCGGAATCGGCCTCCGATTGCCGAGCACGGGTCGAGGCCAGATTGACGATCGAACCGTTGTGCGCGCGCAGATACGGCGCACAGTGCTTGGCCAGCAGCATCGGCCCGCTGAGGTTCACCGCCAGCACCCGATTCCAGTACGCCAGATCGAGACTTTCCAGGGTGATGTTGTGTGGATCGGCCACCGCCGCGTTGCACACCAGCGCATCGAGGCGACCGAACTGCCCCAATACCTCGGCGACACCCAGCGCGACCTGGCCCTCATCCGCAACGTCCATGGCGATGAACCAGGCATTCTCGCCCAGCACCTTCGCCACTTTCGAACCGCGCACACGATCGAGATCAGTCAGCACCACTTGCCAGCCTTCGCTGATCAGCCAGGCAGCAATGCCCAGACCGATACCGCGCGCAGCACCGGTGACCAGCGCCACGCGGCCATGAGTGCCTGCGGTCGGCGTAGACAACTCGATCACAACGCCGCCAGACCGCGCGACAGATCGGCCTGCAGATCCGCCACGTCTTCCAGACCGACCGCGATGCGGATCAGGCTGTCACGAATCCCTGCCGCTTCACGCTCCTGCGGCGCCAGACGACCATGCGAAGTGGTGCTCGGATGGGTGATGGTGGTTTTGCTGTCACCGAGATTGGCGGTAATCGAAATCAAGCGAGTGGCATCGATAAAGCGCCACGCGCCCTCTTTGCCGCCCCTGACCTCGAAACTCACCACCGCACCGAAGCCCTTCTGCTGACGCTGGGCCAGGTCGTGCTGCGGATGGCTCTTGAGACCGGCGTAATGGACTTTCTCGATACCGTCCTGCTGCTCCAGCCATTCGGCCAATTGCTGGGCATTGGCGCAGTGCGCCTTCATCCGCAGGTTCAGGGTTTCCAGGCCTTTGAGGAAGATCCACGCGTTGAACGGGCTCAGGGTCGGCCCGGCGGTGCGCAGGAAGCCGACGATTTCTTTCATCTGTTCGCTACGACCGGCCACCACACCGCCCATGCAGCGGCCCTGGCCGTCGATGAACTTGGTTGCCGAGTGCACAACAATGTCCGCACCGAGTTTCAGCGGTTGCTGCAACGCAGGCGTGCAGAAGCAGTTGTCGACCACCAGCATCGCGCCTTTGGCGTGAGCGATTTCCGCCAGTGCGGTGATATCCACCAGCTCGGCCAGCGGATTGGACGGCGACTCGACGAACAGCAATTTGGTGTTCGGCTTGATCGCCGCATCCCACGCCGAGAGATCGGCCAGCGGCACGTAGTCGACTTGCACGCCGAAACGCTTGAAATACTTCTCGAACAGGCTGATGGTCGAGCCGAACACACTGCGCGACACCAGCACGTGATCGCCGGCGCTGCACAGGCTCATCACCACCGCCATGATCGCGGCCATGCCCGTGGCGGTGGCGACCGCTTGCTCGGCACCCTCCAGCGCAGCGATGCGCTCTTCGAACGCGCGCACGGTCGGGTTGGTGTAGCGCGAGTACACGTTGCCCGGCACTTCGCCGGCAAAGCGCACAGCCGCGTCGGCAGCGGTGCGGAACACATAGCTGGAGGTGAAGAACATCGGATCACCGTGCTCGCCTTCCGGCGTACGGTGCTGACCGGCACGTACGGCCAGGGTATCGAACGCTACGCCTTCGAGGTCGCTGTCCAGCCGACCGGCATCCCATTCCTGACTCATGCTGTCACTCCTTGCCCTGTTCTTGAAAATTAAAAGTCAGATACAAAACCGGCCCCTCAGGGCCGGTAGAAACTCAGTTGTTGTACAGATCGATGATCGCACTGACCGCCTGGGTCTTGACCTTGGAGGCATCGTTGCGTGCCTGCTCGATCTTGTCCAGGTAGGCCTCGTCGACGTCGCCGGTGACGTACTTGCCGTCGAACACCGCGCAATCGAAGTTTTCGATCTTGATCTTGCCGCCACCGACCGCTTCGATCAAGTCAGGCAGGTCCTGATAGATCAGCCAGTCTGCGCCGATCAGATCCGCCACGTCCTGAGTCGAACGATTGTGCGCGATCAGTTCGTGAGCGCTCGGCATGTCGATGCCGTAAACGTTCGGAAAGCGTACGGCCGGGGCCGCCGAGCAGAAGTAGACGTTTTTCGCGCCGGCCTCACGGGCCATCTGGATGATCTGCTTGCAGGTGGTGCCGCGCACGATCGAGTCGTCGACCAGCATCACGTTCTTGCCGCGGAATTCCAGTTCGATGGCGTTGAGCTTCTGGCGAACCGACTTCTTGCGCGCCGCCTGACCCGGCATGATGAAGGTCCGGCCGATATAACGGTTCTTGACGAAGCCTTCGCGGAATTTCACGCCCAGGTGGTTCGCCAGCTCCAGCGCGGCGGTGCGGCTGGTGTCCGGAATCGGGATGACCACGTCGATGTCGTGTTCCGGACGCTCGCGCAGGATCTTCTCGGCGAGTTTTTCGCCCATGCGCAGACGCGCCTTGTACACCGACACGCCGTCGATGATCGAATCCGGACGCGCCAGGTAGACGTGTTCGAAAATGCACGGGGTCAGCGACGGGTTGGTTGCGCACTGACGGGTGTGCAGCTTGCCGTCTTCGGTGATGTAGACCGCTTCGCCCGGCGCCAGATCGCGGATCAGGGTGAAACCGAGCACGTCCAGCGAGACGCTTTCGGAAGCGATCATGTACTCGACGCCTTCGTCGGTGTGACGCTGGCCGAACACGATCGGACGGATGCCGTGCGGGTCACGGAAACCGACGATGCCGTAACCGGTGATCATCGCCACCACCGCATAACCGCCGACGCAACGGTTGTGCACGTCGGTTACGGCAGCAAACACGTCTTCTTCGGTCGGTTGCAGCTTGCCGCGCTGGGCCAGCTCGTGGGCGAACACGTTGAGCAGCACTTCCGAGTCGGAACTGGTGTTGACGTGACGCAGGTCGGATTCGTAGATTTCCTTGGCCAACTGTTCAACGTTGGTCAGGTTGCCGTTGTGCGCCAGGGTGATGCCGTAAGGCGAGTTGACGTAGAACGGCTGTGCTTCGGCCGAGGTCGAGCTGCCGGCGGTCGGGTAACGGACGTGGCCGATCCCCATGTGGCCGACCAGGCGCTGCATGTGACGCTGCTGAAACACGTCACGCACCAGGCCATTGTCCTTGCGCAGGAACAACCGGCCATCATGGCTGGTCACGATACCGGCAGCGTCCTGGCCGCGGTGCTGGAGCACGGTTAGCGCGTCATACAGCGCCTGATTGACGTTCGACTTACCGACGATACCGACGATGCCACACATGCGACGCAACCCCTACTTTATGGATCTGAACTGAACAACACTCACTGAGGCGTTTTGGCCGACGGCAAGAGTTGCTCCTTGAACGGAATATCAGCGGGTACGCTGATTCCGCTGGCAAGCCACTGACTGCTCCACCCGAGAATCAGGTTTTTGGACCAGTCGGCGACCAATAGAAACTTTGGCACGAGCTGTGATTCTTTCCACCACCCGTCCTGCTGTACCGGCCCCAGGCTCAACAGCCCGACTGCCACGACCACCAGCAACACGCCACGCGCTGCGCCGAAGGCCATGCCCAGGAATCGGTCGGTGCCGGATAATCCGGTCACGCGCACCAACTCGCCGATAAGATAATTGATCATTGCGCCCACGATCAGTGTGGCGACAAACATGATGGCACAGCCCGCGATCACGCGAGCCGATGGAGTTTCGATGTATCCGGCGAGGTACTCGGACAATGAGCCACCGAACATCCAGGCAACCGCTCCTGCGATGATCCAGGTCACCAGCGATAATGCTTCCTTGACGAAGCCGCGGCTCAAACTGATCAAAGCGGAGATGGCGATGATTGCAACGATCGCCCAGTCAACCAGGGTAAATGGCACAGTGCAGCCTACAGACGGATAAGGCGGCGCATTTTAGCAGAGCGCACCGCTGTCGGTAAGCTGCGATTTTCAGTGCATTTCAATCGAATCGATAGATCCTAGCCGCGCTCGGGCTGGAAGCGCACGACAAAACCCTTGAGGTTCTGCTGGCGACTCAACAGATCACGCAGACGATCGGCCTCGGCACGCTCGATCAGCGGGCCGACGAACACCCGGTTCTTGCCGTCGGCAGAACGGATATAAGCGTTATAGCCTTGGCTGCGCAGGGTTTTCTGCAGGCTTTCAGCGCTGGCGCGACTCGACAGACTGGCCAGCTGCACCGACCAGCTGACCGACAGACCGTTGGCGTCGACACGGCTTTGCGTGGTGTCAGGCTTGGTCGGAGCCGCAGCGATCGGCTGAGCCGGTGCCGTTGTCGGCTTGGCCGCTGGCGCCGGCGCCGGAGCAACCGGTTTGGCGACAGGAGCAGGCGCTGGAGCCGGTGCAATCGGCATCGCCGGCGCCGATTGCTCGGCCACTTCGTCATCACTTGGCACCGGCTCTTGCGGCAGCGTTTGCGGTTCAGGCACAGCCACCGGCTCAAGCTGCACTTGCGGCACAGCAGGCGCCTGCGGCGCGGCGGGCGCCTCGACCGTCACTTGACGTTGCTCGTCTTGGCGGGAAAACAGCATCGGCAGGAAAATCACCGCCAGTGCCACCAGCACCAGGGCGCCAACCATGCGCTGCTTGTACGCTTTATCCAGCAAAGCCATTTGCCGCTTCCTCCGTGGAGCGCCGGGCCAACCATTCAAGGGCCTCGGCGACACAATAAAATGATCCGAACAACAGAATCTCGTCGTCGCTGGTGGCCGCTGCGCACTGCCCTTCCAGCGCCGCCGCGACACTCTCATAGGACGTGACGGACGCGCCAAGGTTCTGCAATGCCGCGTGTAATTCACTGACCGGACGCGCGCGCGGCGAATCCAGCGGCGCTACCGCCCAGTGCTGGACACTAGCATTCAATTCGCCGACAACACCATCCAGATCCTTGTCCGCCAACAGGCCGAACACCGCCAGACGCTTGCCCACCGGCGGCCGACTGGCCAGACGCCGCGCCAGATACTGCGCTGCGTGCGGGTTATGCCCCACGTCCAGCAGCAGGTTCAGGCGCTTGCCATTGAACTCGAACGAACGGCGATCCAGACGCCCGACCATGCGAGTGGCCTGCAAGGCAGCAACAATTTGTGACCGATTCCACGGCAAACCAAGCAGCAGATACGCCTGCAATGCCAGCGCCGCGTTTTCCATCGGCAGGTCGAGCAGTGGCAAATCATGCAACTCGACAGGCTGACCTTGCGCGTCAGTGCCGCGCCATTGCCAGTGGTGATCGGTGATTCCCAGATCGAAGTCGCGCCCACGCAGAGACAACGGGCACGCCAGTTCACGGGCCTTGTCGAGCAACGGTTGCGGAGGATTCAGATCGCCGCACAAGGCGGGCTTGCCCTGACGGAAAATCCCGGCCTTCTCGAAAGCCACGGACTCGCGGGTATTGCCCAGGTATTCGGCGTGATCGACGCCAATGCTGGTGACCAGCGCGATATCGGCGTCCACCACATTGACCGTATCCAGACGCCCCCCCAGCCCGACTTCCAGCACCACAGCGTCAAGTTTTGCCTGTTGAAACAGCCATAACGCCGCCAGGGTGCCCATTTCGAAGTAAGTCAGGGAAGTGTCGCCGCGCCCGGCCTCCACCGCAGCGAAGGCTTCGCACAGTTGCGCATCAGTGGCTTCGACGCCATTGAGCTGCACCCGCTCGTTGTAACGCAGCAGGTGCGGAGAATTGTAGACACCCACGTTCAGGCCCTGCGCCCGCAGCAATGAAGCCACGAATGCGCAGGTCGAACCCTTGCCGTTGGTGCCGGTGACCGTAATCACCCGAGGCGCCGGCTGGCCCAGTCCCATGCGGGACGCTACCTGTTGCGAACGCTCCAGCCCCATGTCGATGGCCGATGGATGCAACTGTTCAAGGTAGGCGAGCCACTCGCCAAGGGTACGCTCGGTCATACGTTGGCAGGCACCGGTGGAACGACGATTGGCTCGACAGGAGCGGCGACGTAGGTCGGTGTCGGCTGGCCGGTCAGTTGCGCCAGCAGGTTGCCCAGGCGTGGACGCAGTTCACGACGATCGATGATCAGATCGATCGCGCCATGCTCCAGCAGGAACTCGCTGCGCTGGAAGCCTTCCGGCAGTTTTTCACGCACGGTCTGCTCGATCACGCGTGGACCGGCGAAGCCGATCAGCGCCTTTGGCTCACCGACGATCACGTCGCCGAGCATTGCCAGACTGGCGGAAACGCCGCCGTAGACCGGATCGGTCAGCACCGAGATGAACGGAATGCCCTCTTCACGCAGTCGCGCCAGCACAGCCGATGTCTTGGCCATCTGCATCAGCGAGATCAGCGCTTCCTGCATGCGCGCACCGCCGGAAGCGGCGAAGCAGATCATCGGGCAACGGTTTTCCAGGGCATAGTTGGCGGCGCGCACGAAGCGCTCACCGACGATGGCGCCCATGGAACCGCCCATGAAGTTGAATTCGAACGCCGACACCACCACCGGCATACCCAGCAGGGTGCCACTGACCGAGATCAGTGCGTCTTTTTCGCCGGTCTGCTTCTGCGCAGCGACCAGACGGTCCTTGTACTTCTTGCCGTCGCGGAATTTCAGACGGTCAACCGGCTCCAGATCGGCACCCAGTTCGTTGCGACCTTCGGCGTCCAGGAAGATATCGATGCGTGCCCGTGCGCCGATGCGCATGTGGTGGTTGCACTTGGGGCAAACGTCCAGGGTCTTTTCCAGCTCAGGGCGATACAGCACAGCCTCGCAGGACGGGCATTTGTGCCACAGACCTTCAGGCACCGAGCTCTTCTTGACCTCCGAACGCATGATCGAAGGGATCAGTTTGTCTACTAACCAGTTGCTCATGCTTTCTTTCTCCAGTACCGGCGGCCCGAACGCTCTGGTTCGCAGCCCCGCGTATGCCCTTCAGCTAAATTCATGTGTGTGGCGATGGTCGGTGGAACGCCGCGGTCAGCGCGAAACATGACCTGCGTGCAACTCCAGAAACCCTCAGCCTCGCCTGCTTTGTGCAAGTGCATTGATGGACGGCGGCAGTTCGCCAGCCGTCACATCGAAGTAGACGCTCCCTGCGAGCTGCTACGTACGGCATTGATGAACGCGCGGATCTTCGCATGATCCTTGATGCCCTTGCTTGCCTCTACCCCACCACTGACATCGACGGCGTACGGTTTGACCCGGGCCACGGCGTCGGCGACGTTTTCCGGGGTGAGGCCACCGGCCAGGATCAGCGGCTTGCTCAACGTTTGCGGAATCAAAGACCAGTCGAACGCCTCGCCGGTTCCGCCCGGCACGCCTTCGACGTAAGTGTCGAGCAGCACGCCACTGGCACTCGGATAGGCATCGACGGCGGCGGCGATGTCGTCGCCAGCCTTGACCCGCAACGCCTTGATGTACGGGCGGTGCCAGCCTTCGCAGTCTTCAGCGGTTTCGTCGCCATGGAACTGCAGCAGATCCAGCGGCACGGCATCGAGGATTTCCCCCAACTCGCAGCGGCTGCCGTTGACGAACAGGCCAACGGTGGTCACGAACGGCGGCAAGGCGCGGATAATCGCCCTCGCCTGCTGCACGCTCACTGCCCGTGGGCTCTTGGCGTAAAAAACGAAACCGATCGCATCGGCCCCGGCTTCGACCGCTGCCAACGCATCTTCTAAGCGGGTGATCCCGCAAATCTTGCTGCGAACGGCCGACATGTCGATAAAAACCTCAGGGTAAACACCGGGAAAGTCCCGGATGGTAACAAATGCGTTCGAGGGCGTCAGCCGTCAAGTTCCGAGAAACCCGTAAGGAAATGTGGCCCGATAAAACGCTCGGGCAACGGAAACTCGTCGTGATACTCGACCTGCACCAGATACAACCCGTACGGATGCGCTGTTACGCCACCGGAGCGGCGCTCGCGGCTTTCCAGCACTTCCTTCATCCACTCCACCGGGCGCTCGCCGGCACCGATGGTCATCAGCACGCCGGCGATGTTGCGCACCATGTGGTGCAAGAAGGCGTTGGCGCGGATATCGAGAACGATCATCTTGCCGTGACGGGTCACGCGCAGGTGGTGCATTTTCTTGATCGGCGACTTGGCCTGGCACTGCCCTGCACGGAACGCACTGAAATCGTGAGTGCCGATCAGATACTGCGCGGCCTCGGCCATGCGTTCGACATCGAGCGGGCGGTGGTTCCAGGTGATTTCTTCGTTGAGATGCGCCGGACGAATCTGATCGTTGTAGATCACATAGCGATAACGCCGGGCGATGGCTTTGAACCGCGCATGAAAATGCGCCGGCATCACCCGCGCCCAACTGACACTGATGTCGTGGGGCAGATTGATGTTGGCGCCCATCACCCAGGCTTTCAGCGAGCGATCGACCTGCGTGTCGAAATGCACCACCTGCCCGCAGGCATGCACCCCGGCATCGGTACGACCGGCGCATTGCAGGGAGACCGGCGAATTGGCGACTTTCGACAAGGCTTTTTCAAGCTCTTCCTGCACGGTTGCGACACCCGTCAACTGACGCTGCCAGCCGCTGTAGCGCGAGCCTTTGTACTCGACGCCCAGTGCCACGCGGTAAAAGCCTTCAGGCGCCATTTCGGCGACCGGGTTATCTATGTTTGCCAAGGTGGGACAGCCTGCTGAGGTACAAAGGCGGGCATTATAAGGCTGTGAGTCGGGGATGCCAGTCAGTTCTGTGTTGACCGATCCGGCCCCATCGCTGGCAAGCCAGCTCCCACAGTTTCTGCAGCGCATGCAATACCTGTGGGAGCTGGCTTGCCAGCGATGGCGATAGCATTGCCGCTACAAAATCCAGCCCAAACAAAAACGGCAGCCTCGATGGGCTGCCGTTCTGTTTACTGCTGACGCCGAATCAAGCCAGATGCGAAAGCATTTCCTTGGCTTCGCCCCGCTGCTTCTCGTCACCCTCGGTCAATACTTCGTTGAGGATGTCGCGTGCGCCGTCGCTGTCGCCCATATCGATGTAGGCCTGGGCCAGATCGAGTTTGGTCGCAGCTTCGTCGGTGCCGGCGAGGAAATCGAAGTCGTCCTCACCCAGATCATCACCCAAGGCCGCATCGGCTTCGGTGAAGGTCGGCTCGGCGATGCTCTGCGACAGACGATCCAGTTCGGCGTTGACGTCATTCAGTTCCGCTGCGAATGCGTCCGGCTCGGCTGCCGGGTTGCTGTCCATTTCGTCGGCCAGGGACAGATCGAAATCCGCCGGCAGCTCCAGATCGTCCTGTGGCGCTTCGTTCACCACTGCAGGCTCGACCGGCGACAGGTCTTTCACGCCCTCGTCCAGGTCCAGCAGGAAATCATCATCCGCCAGATCCGCCCCCGGGGCTGGCGCAGGCTCGGCACCCAGGTCCAGATCGAGGTCGAAGTCCGACAGGTCGTCGAGATTGTCTTTGATCTCGGTCTGCTGTTGCAGCACCGATTCGAAGCTCAGATCGTCGTCGGCCGGGAATTCGTCCAGCTCCACTGGCGCTTCAGGTGCGACGACAGGGGCAGGCTCAACCGGAGTAATGTTGTCGAGATCGTCCAGGCTCAGGTCGAACGCGCTGTCCAGGTCGTCTGCCGCAGGCTCAGGTGCAGGCGCCTCGGGCTCGTCGAGCAGCAGCTCCTTGACGTATTGCGCATCGAGTTCGGCGGCGGCGGCCGCTGCGGCCAGGCCCGCGACAGCGACGACCGCCATGGCCGGGAAGCGTTTTTTCAGCTCTTCGACCTTGGCGAAATTATCGCCGTTGGCCACCAGCTGACGCTCCTGACCCACGAATGCATCGCGGTCACCCTGCTGACCGTAGACTTCCATCAGTTTCAGACGCAGATCACTGCGTTGTGGCTCAAGGCTGACGCCCTCTTCCAGCAACGCTGCGGCCTGATTCAGGCGGCCGGCGTTGATGTGCGACTGCGCCTTGTCCAGCACGTCATCGGAACGCTCGGCAGACGGCGCGACCAATGGCGCGGCAATCGGCTCAGCCATCACTACCGGAGCCACGACCGCAGCAGGCGCTGGCGCAGGTGCCGGGGTGTTGAGCTTGACGCTGGCAGCAGGGGTTTCCAGACCTTCGAAGCTGCTCTCCGGCAGGTCCTGCTCGGCAGAGAACGCTTGCTCTTCCGCCAGGGCTCGGGCCATGCGCAGGTGTTTCTCGGCTTCCTGCTGGGCTTTGCGGCGACGGGCCAGCAGCAACAGCAGAAGCAGCAGCACCACCGCACCGCCACCGATCAGACCCAACAGGATCGGATTGGTCAGCAGTTCATTGAAGGTTTTGTCTTCGTCCACAACCGGCTTAGGCGCGACGACAGGCGTCTCGGCAGGCGTGTCGACCGGTGGCGCAATCGCCGATTCTGGTGTTGGCGCTGCTTCTGCCGGAGTGGCGGGCGGAGTTGCGGCCAGTTCGGCAGTGATCGCCGGTACGGCAGCGGTGGCGGCTGGCGCAGCGCCCGGGCCTTCGGCCTGCATCTTCGCCAGTTGATTGTTCTTCAGTTCGATCAGGCGTTGCAGCTTGTCCAGCTGACTTTGCAGATCGGCCATGCGGCTTTTCAGTTCCTCGTTGTCACGACGGGTCGTGTCGAGGCTTTCCTGAGTGACCGCCAGCTTGTTGCTCAAGGCCTTGGCATCGCCGGCCGGGCCTTTGCCACGACCCTTGGCGTTTTCGGCAGAGACCAGACTCAGGTTGTCCTTGGCGTTCTGCCCGGCGCCGACATTGCTGCTGCCACGCTTGGTCGCATCGAGCTGCTGCTGACCAGTGCCAGGCTTGGCCACATAACGACGGCCCTGACGCCAGGCTTCGTTCTGCGCCGCAACTTCGGCAATGGCTTTGGACTGTGGCAGCGCAGTGCTTTCCACCGAGTCTGGCAGACGCAGCACCTGACCGGTTTTCAGCCGGTTGATGTTGCCGTCGATGAACGCATCCGGGTTGAGTGCCTGAATCGCCAGCATGGTCTGCTGTACGGAGCCGCCGGTGCGCGCTTTCGCGGCGATTTCCCACAGGGTATCGCGCGGCGTGGTGGTGTATTGATTCGGGTGTGTGGCGCCGGTGGTCGGTGCGGTGATGGTCTGCGACGGCGCCGGTTGTGCGGCGGCATCAGCGGTCTGCGGCGAGAACTTCGACGGATCCAGCAGCACGCTGTAATCGCGCAGCAGACGGCCGTTGGGCCACATCACCTGCACGAGGAATTTCACCATCGGTTCCGACAGCGGCTTGCTCGACGTCACGCGCAGCACGCTTTTGCCGTTGGCGCTGAGCACCGGAGTGAACGTCAGGTCGTTGAGGAAGGCCTGGCGATCGACGCCGGCCTTGGCGAAATCTTCGGGTGAAGCCAGGCTCGGCACCACTTCGGCAGCGGTGAGATCCTTGACGTCGAGCAACTCGATCTCGGCCACCAGCGGCTGGTTCAGGGTCGACTTCAGGGTCAGCTCCCCGAGCCCGAGGGCATGCGCCATACCGGAGGACAGCGCCGAGGCGGCCGCTATTGCTAACACCAGTTTGCGAACTTGAACCATAGCCTCATCCTTTGTTTGAACGTTCCTCGGCCAGCGAGAAGATGTTGATTGCCGCTGCCGTAAGGCATTGCGCGCGACGACGACAGGCTGCCGCGCGCGATCATTTCTTTGATGCCCCGGAAAGTCCCGGAGGGTGACACGTTATCGAGTGCTCCGGGCAAGCATAGCGCTCACCTAGAATCAGTCGACAAATTGTTGCCAAGTATCTTTTACAGCAGGTCTTTTATCAACAATTCAGCGACCTGCACAGCATTGAGGGCTGCGCCTTTGCGTACGTTATCTGACGTCAGCCACAGATTAAGTTCCGCCATGTCGTCAACGCCGTTGCGCACCCGACCGACATAGACAACGTCCTGCCCCACCGCGTCACCCACCGCCGTCGGATAATCGCCGGCTTCGACCAGCTCGATGCCCGGTGCGTCTTCAAGGGCCGCGTTGACTTTTGCCAGGTCAACCGCGCTCGCTGACTGCAAGGTCACGCTATAGCTATCGCCAAAAAACACCGGGGCTTGAACGCAAGTGGCGGAAATCTTTAATAAAGGCTGCTTCAGCACCTGACGCAACTCGCGCACCAGGCGTTTTTCCAGCAACGTGTGGCCTTGAGCGTCGGGCGTGCCGACCTGAGCCAGCAGGTTGAAGGCCATCTGCCGGTCGAAGAAAGTCGGCTCCAGCGGACGCATGTTCAGCAGCTCGGCAGTCTGCCGGGCCAGCTCGGTCACGGCTTCGCGACCTTGCGCGGACACGGCCAGATTGGCGGTGACGTTGACGTATTGCAGCTCGAGCAAATCGAGCAACGGTGCCAGCACCACCGCCAGCGTCGTCGCCGACGGGCTCGGGCTGCTGACCTGGAACGGCGTTTTCAGACCGGTGATCACCTCAGCGTTGGCTTCCGGCACCACTTGCGGCGCCTGCTCGGCCGGCAATGCGCCGGACAGGTCGATCAGCGAGCAACCGGCCGCGTGGGCACGTGCCGCGTAACTCAGGGAAACGGCAGCGCCAGCGGCGAAGAACACCAATTTGACCTTGCTGAAATCGAACTCGTCGACTTCACGCACGCGCACGTTCTTGTTGCGAAACAGCACCGAACTGCCGGCGGATTCGCTGCTGGCCAGGAGGTGCAGGTTGCCGACCGGGAAGTCGCGTTCTTCGAGAATCTGTACGAGGGTTTCGCCGACAGTACCGGTGGCGCCGACGACGGCAATATCAAGGGTCTGGGTCATGATTCTACCTCTGGCGAAACGGGGGGAGCGGCACTTTACCGGGTGACTGGCATGCAGGCAATTTCTGTCGGAATTTGTAGCGCCTGTACCGGCCTCATCGCTGGCAAGCCAGCTCCCACAGTGGTCGGTGTGGGACACAGATGTTTGTACACACCTGAAACCTGTGGGAGCTGGCTTGCCAGCGATGAGGCCAGACCAGACACCGGGAAACCTCAGGCATAAAAAAACCCGCACCTCTCACAAGGCGCGGGTTCTTTCATTGCATCAAGCGATCAACGCTCCAGCAAAATCCGCAGCATACGGCGCAGCGGTTCGGCCGCGCCCCATAGCAGCTGGTCGCCGACGGTGAAGGCACCGACGAATTGCGACCCCATGTTCAGCTTGCGCAGACGACCCACCGGTACGTTCAGGGTGCCGGTGACCTTGGTCGGGCTCAGCTCCTGCATGCTGATGTCGCGGTTATTCGGCACCAGTTTGACCCAAGGGTTGTGCTGGCTGATCAGCCCTTCGATATCGGCGATCGGCACGTCTTTGTTCAGCTTGATGGTCAGCGCCTGGCTGTGGCACCGCATGGCGCCGATGCGCACGCAGATCCCGTCGACCGGGATCGGGCTCTTGAAGCGGCCGAGGATCTTGTTGGTCTCGGCCTGGGCCTTCCACTCTTCACGGCTCTGGCCGTTCGGCAGTTCCTTGTCGATCCACGGGATCAGGCTGCCGGCCAGCGGTACGCCGAAGTTCTCGGTCGGGTACGCGTCGCTGCGCATGGCTTCGGCCACGCGACGGTCGATGTCGAGGATCGCGCTGGCAGGGTCGGCCAGTTGATCGGCGACAGCGGCGTGGGTCGCGCCCATCTGCTTGATCAGTTCACGCATGTTCTGCGCGCCGGCACCGGAGGCCGCCTGATAAGTCATGGCGCTCATCCACTCGACCAGACCGGCTTCGAACAGACCGCCCAGACCCATCAGCATCAGGCTGACGGTGCAGTTGCCGCCGATGTAGTTCTTGGTGCCCGCGTCCAGCTGCTGGTCGATGACCTTGCGATTGACCGGATCGAGAATGATCACGGCGTCATCGTTCATGCGCAGGCTGGAAGCCGCGTCGATCCAGTAACCCTGCCAGCCGGCCTCGCGCAGCTTCGGGAACACTTCGCTGGTGTAGTCGCCGCCCTGGCAGGTCAGGATCACGTCGAGGGTTTTCAGCTCTTCAATGCTGTAAGCGTCCTTGAGCGGAGCAATGTCCTTACCCACGGACGGGCCTTGGCCACCGACATTGGAAGTGGTGAAAAACACCGGCTCGATAAGATCGAAATCCTGCTCTTCCAGCATCCGCTGCATGAGCACGGAACCGACCATGCCGCGCCAACCGATCAGACCTACACGTTTCATCGCAACTACACCTTCTTGAAAAGTGGGCCGCTGCTTTGTCTTGAATTTCGCAGCGGGCCCGAGAGATTACAGATTCCGCAGCGCGGCGACTACTGCGTCACCCATTTCCTGCGTTCCGACTTTAGTGCAACCGGCCGAATAGATGTCACCGGTACGCAAGCCTTGATCCAGCACCACGCTGACGGCTTTCTCGATGGCATCGGCCGCATCGTGCAGATTGAAGCTGTAACGCAGCATCATCGACACCGACAGAATGGTCGCCAACGGGTTGGCAATGCCCTTGCCCGCGATGTCCGGCGCCGAACCGTGGCAAGGCTCGTACATGCCCTTGTTGTTCGAATCCAGCGAGGCCGACGGCAGCATGCCGATGGAGCCGGTGAGCATCGACGCTTCGTCGGAGAGGATGTCGCCGAACATGTTGTCGGTGACGATCACGTCGAACTGCTTCGGTGCGCGCACCAGTTGCATGGCGGCGTTGTCGACGTACATGTGGCTCAGTTCGACTTCAGGGTAATCCTTGGCAACCTGCTCGACCACTTCACGCCACAGTTGGCTGGACGCCAGCACGTTGGCCTTGTCCACCGAGCACAGCTTCTTGCCGCGAACCATGGCCATATCGAAACCGACGCGGGCAATGCGGCGGATTTCACTCTCGCTGTATGGCAGGGTGTCGTAGGACTGACGCTCGCCGTTGTCCAGAGTACGGGTGCCGCGTGGCGCGCCGAAGTAGATGCCGCCGGTCAGCTCACGAACGATCAGGATGTCCAGACCGGCAACGATTTCCGGCTTCAGGCTTGAAGCGTCGGCCAGTTGCGGGTAGAGGATCGCCGGACGCAGGTTGCCGAACAGGCCCAGTTGCGCACGGATTTTCAGCAGACCGCGCTCAGGGCGGATGTCACGCTCGATGGCGTCCCATTTCGGGCCACCCACGGCGCCCAACAGGACTGCGTCGGCAGCACGGGCACGCTCGAGGGTTTCGTCGGCCAGCGGCACGCCGTGCTTGTCGATGGCGGCGCCACCGATCACGTCATGGCTCAGCTCGAAGCCCAGGCTGTACTTGTCGTTGGCCAGCTCCAGCACCTTGACCGCTTCGGCCATGATTTCCGGACCAATACCGTCACCTGGGAGAATCAGAATCTGCTTGCTCATGCTTTCCTCGTGTCTTCAATCGGTACGCTTATAACGGGCGCGCCGGGAAAAATTCTTATCGTTCGGCCATCAGCACAATCACATCTGTACTGAACGAGCCATCGGCATCAATCTCAAAATATTCGCGCACTTCGTTGCCCATCGACTGCTGCAACTGGCGGATCGCCGCACGCATCACCTCGGGCGTGCGCATGCGCTCGACCCAACTGCTGTATTCCAGACGCAGGCGCTGACGGCTGGTGCTGCGGGTATGCAGCCCGGCCTCGCTGACCTGACGCAGCCACTCGCCGGCGGAATAGTCACGCACGTGGCTGGTGTCGCGCAGCACTTCAACGCTTTGCAGGTAAGTGTCGAACAACGGACTGCCCGGTGACAACACGTCGATGAACGCCGCCACACCGCCCGGTTTCAGCACCCGGCGCACTTCGCGCAGGGCCACGCCCAGATCGCTCCAGTGGTGCGCCGAATAACGGCTGAACACGAAGTCGAATTCGCCATCGGCAAACGGCAGACGCTCGGCGGCGCCGTTGACCGTGGAGATGTTGGCAAACCCACGATCCACAGCCGCAGCAGCGACCACGTCGAGCATTTGCTGCGACAGGTCGTAGGCCACCACTTCCTTGACCAGCGGCGCCACATGAAAACTCACATGACCGGCGCCACAACCCAGATCCAGCACCCGGGCGTCGCCCTGCCCGGCCAGTTCAGCCTGTAGCAGCGCGAATTCGGTGCCTTGCGCGTGAACGGCGCTGCTCAGGTAGGCGGCAGCCTGTTCACCGAATTGCTTTTGTACAACCTGGGTGTGCTGGGCGGTGCTGGTCATGGGGACTTCCTTTTGATCTTGGGATGCCTGCTCCGGCCTCATCGCTGGCAAGCCAGCTCCCACAGGTTTTGTGAACACCGCAAATACCTGTGGGAGCTGGCTTGCCAGCGATGGGGCCAGCTCTGACTACATCAGCTTCGAATCATTACGCATCGCGAAACAACCACGGCTGACTCACACGATGCTTGGCCTCGAACGCCGCAATCGCATCACCGTCCTGCAAGGTCAGGCCGATGTCGTCCAGACCATTGAGCAGGCAATGCTTGCGGAACGCGTCGATCTCGAAGCGGTACACCTTGCCGTTCGGGCTGGTCACGGTCTGCTCGTGCAGATCGATCTGCAATTGATAGCCCGGCTCGGCCTCGACCTGCTTGAACAATTCATCGACCTCAGCATCGCTCAGGATGATCGGCAGCAAGCCGTTCTTGAAGCTGTTGTTGAAGAAGATGTCGGCGTAGCTCGGCGCGATGATGCTGCGGAAACCGTATTCTTCCAGCGCCCATGGCGCGTGTTCACGGCTGGAGCCGCAACCGAAGTTCTCGCGGGCCAGCAATACGCTGGCGCCTTGATAACGCTCGGCGTTGAGCACGAAGTCCTTGTTCAACGGGCGCTTGGAGTTGTCCTGATACGGCTGGCCGACATCCAGGTAACGCCACTCATCGAACAGGTTCGGGCCGAAACCGGTGCGCTTGATCGATTTCAAGAACTGCTTCGGGATGATCTGGTCGGTGTCGACGTTGGCACGATCCAGAGGCGCGACAAGACCAGTGTGCTGGGTAAAAGCTTTCATGCTGCGCTCCTTAGATCAATTCACGAACATCGATGAAACGACCGTTCACCGCCGCCGCAGCGGCCATGGCCGGGCTCACGAGGTGGGTACGACCACCGGCGCCCTGACGGCCTTCGAAGTTACGGTTGGAGGTCGAGGCGCAATGCTCGCCGGACTCCAAACGGTCCGGGTTCATCGCCAGGCACATCGAGCAACCCGGCTCACGCCATTCGAAACCGGCTTCGAGGAAGATCTTGTCCAGACCTTCGGCCTCCGCCTGCGCCTTCACCAGACCCGAACCCGGCACCACGATGGCCTGCTTGATCGTCGAAGCGACCTTGCGGCCCTTGGCGATCACGGCCGCAGCGCGCAAGTCTTCGATGCGCGAGTTGGTGCAGGAGCCGATGAACACACGATCGAGTTGAATGTCGGTGATCGCCTGATTGGCGCTCAAACCCATGTATTTCAAGGCGCGGACGATCGAGTCGCGCTTGACCAGATCCATCTCTTTGGCCGGATCCGGCACGTTCTGATCAACGGCCAGGACCATTTCAGGCGAAGTGCCCCAGCTGACTTGCGGCTTGATCTGCGCGGCGTCGAGCTCGACTACGGTGTCGAACTTGGCATCCGCATCGGAGACTAGGTCTTTCCAGGCTTCAACCGCCTGATCCCACTGCGCGCCTTTCGGGGCGAACGGACGGCCCTTGACGTACTCGACGGTCTTTTCATCCGCTGCCACCAGACCCACGCGGGCGCCGGCCTCGATGGACATGTTGCAGATGGTCATGCGGCCTTCGACAGACAGATCGCGAATCGCGCTGCCGGCGAATTCGATGGCATGGCCGTTACCGCCAGCGGTGCCGATCTTGCCGATCACCGCGAGGACGATGTCCTTGGCGGTCACGCCGAATGGCAACTGGCCTTCGACGCGTACCAGCATGTTCTTCATTTTCTTCGCGACCAGGCACTGGGTGGCGAGCACGTGCTCGACCTCGGAAGTGCCGATCCCGTGCGCCAAGGCACCGAAAGCGCCGTGGGTCGAGGTGTGCGAGTCGCCGCAGACCACGGTCATGCCCGGCAAGGTTGCGCCCTGCTCCGGGCTGATCACGTGGACGATGCCCTGACGGATGTCGTTCATCTTGAACTCGACAATGCCGTATTCATCACAGTTGTCATCGAGGGTCTGAACCTGCAAACGCGAGACCTGGTCGGCAATGGCTGCGATGCCGCCCTTGCGCTCCGGCGTGGTCGGTACGTTGTGGTCCGGGGTCGCGATGTTGGCATCGATGCGCCACGGCTTGCGCCCGGCCAGACGCAGGCCTTCGAAGGCTTGCGGCGAGGTCACTTCGTGGATGATGTGACGATCGATGTAGATCAGCGCAGAGCCATCGTCGCGCTGTTTGACCAAATGCGAATCCCAGAGCTTGTCGTAGAGCGTTTTGCCGGCCATCAGACGGTTCCTCATCAGCTTGTTTCTATGCCCTGGGCTTATCAATAACCCTTTGGCTTGTGAGGCCGATCCTATGGGGTTAGATTAAATAACTCAAATTCATATTTTTTATGCTTTGGATAACCAACTGGAATACGATTTATGGATCTGGCCAACCTCAACGCTTTTATCGCGATTGCCGAGACCGGCAGCTTCTCCGGCGCCGGAGAACGCCTGCACCTGACGCAACCGGCGATCAGCAAACGCATCGCCGGACTCGAGCAACAATTGAAGGTGCGGCTGTTCGATCGACTAGGCCGCGAGGTCGGTCTGACCGAGGCTGGCCGCGCCCTGCTGCCCCGGGCCTACCAGATTCTCAACGTGCTGGACGACACCCGCCGCGCCCTGACCAACCTGACCGGTGAAGTCAGCGGCCGGCTGACCCTGGCCACCAGTCACCACATCGGCCTGCACCGTTTGCCGCCGCTGTTAAGGGAGTTCACCCGCCGCTACCCACAGGTGGCGCTGGATATTCAGTTCCTCGATTCGGAAGTGGCCTACGAGGAAATTCTCCATGGGCGTGCGGAACTGGCAGTCATCACCCTGGCGCCAGAGCCACACACGCTGGTCAAAGCCACGCCGGTGTGGGACGACCCGCTGGATTTCGTGGTGGCGCCGGAGCATTCGCTGATCAGCAATGGCGCCGTGAGTCTGGCGGACATTGCCGGCCATCCGGCGGTTTTTCCCGGAGGCAACACCTTTACTCATCATATTGTCCAACGTTTGTTCGAAGCCCAAGGGCTGACGCCGAACATCGCCATGAGCACCAACTACCTGGAAACCATCAAGATGATGGTCTCCATTGGTCTGGCCTGGAGTGTTCTGCCACGCACCATGCTCGATGAACAGGTCGCGCGCATACCTTTGCCGGGCATACAGCTCAGTCGCCAGCTAGGCTATATCGTGCACACCGAACGGACGCTGTCGAATGCGGCAAGGGCTTTCATGGCCTTGCTGGATGCGCAAATCGATCTGCCAGGGACTCCAGGCTAACTTGTGCTACTCCTATAGAGCCGCTGTCCCTGTGCCTAACGCCACCATCAGCTCAAGGCCCGTTAACAATGCCGAAATCTGTTGACCGAATTCCGCCGATGCCGCGTATTCAGGCCATTGATCCGCGACGTTCCGAGCAGAGCTGGGAGAGTGCGCCGCAATTACTCGCCGCACTCAACGGCGCCCGGCTCGGCGCCTGGTATTGGGACATCGAGCGCGGGCAGATCAGTTGGTCGCGGGGCACCCAGGCGCTGTTTGGCTTCGATCCTCGGCAACCGCTGCCCCAGGATCTGGAATATCTCGACCTGCTGCCGCCCGAGGACCGGGCGAAAACCGTGCGCGCCTTCCACGCGGTGATTGCCGGCGCGCCGCTGGAACAGGCGATGCACCACCGCATCCGCTGGCCCGACGGCAGCCTGCACTGGCTGGAAATCAGCGGCAGCCTGCTGCCGGACAAACACGGGCGCCCCCGAATGATCGGGGTGATTCGCGAAATCACCCACCAGCGTCAACGCGAACAGGCCCTCAGCAGCTCCGAGAAACGTTTCGCCACACTCTTTCATCTGTGCCCGAACATGGTGTTGCTGACCCGACAGGAGGACGGCCTGATCAGCGAGGCCAACCAGTATTTCGAAAGCCTGTTCGGCTGGCCGGTACAGAGCGCCATTGGCCGCACCACACTGGAACTGGGCCTGTGGGTACACCCCGAGCAACGCGCAGAGCTGGTGAAAAAGACCAAGGCCAAAGGCGAATTGGTCAGCATGGAAGTGCAGTTTCGCGCCAGCAACGGGCAGATTCATGACGGTATCCTCAGCGCGCAGAAGGTCGAACTCGAAGGCCAGCCGTATCTGCTCAGCACCTTTCTCGACACCACCGAACGCAAAGTCGCCGAACACGCCTTGAAAGACAGCCAGGAACGCCTTGATCTGGCGCTGGACTCGGCGCAACTCGGCACCTGGGACTGGCACATCCCCAGCGGCATGCTCTACGGCTCGGCGCGGGCTGCGCAATTGCACGGGCTGGAACCGATCCCGTTTCACGAGTCATTCGAGGAATTCTTCGAAGGCGTGCCCGGCGAGGAGCGCGACAGCATGCGCGATGCCTATCGCAGCCTGCGCGAAGGCCCGGCCGGCAACTATCAACTGACCTATCGCGTGCAATTGGCGGATGGCAGCTCACGTTATCTGGAAAGCCGCGCCCGCCTCTATCGCGACGAAAACGGCGCGCCGCTGCGCATGGCCGGGACTTTGCTGGACATCACCGATCAGGTCGAGCGCGAGCAACGCCTGGTCGCCTCCGAAGAGAAATTCGCCACGCTGTTCCAGGTCAGCCCCGACCCGATCTGCGTTACCCGCCAGGACAGCGGCGAGTTCATCGAAATCAACAACAGCTTCACCCAGACCTTCGGCTGGAGCGCCGCCGACGTGATCGGACGCACCGCCGAAGACATCGGCCTGTGGGACGCCTCGGCGAAGAGTCTGCAACGCATCGAGCGGGTGATCCGCGAACAGGGCCTGAGCAATGTCGCGATCATCGTCCAGCACAAGGACGGCCAGTCGCTGACGTGCGTGATTTCCAGCCGACAGATCAGCGTCGGCAATCAGCCGTGCATCGTCACCACCCTGCGCGACATCACCCAACAACAGCGCTCCGAAGCCGCACTCAAGGCCAGCGAAGAGAAATTCGCCAAAGCATTTCACTCCAGCCCCGATGCGATCACCATCACCGAACGTGACACTGGGCGCTATCTGGAGGTCAACGACGGTTTCTGCCGCCTCACCGGCTATCGCGCCGAAGAAGTGGTGGGCAAGACCGTGTACCAGATCGGCATATGGGCCGAGGAAAAACAACGCTCGGCGCTGCTCGCCGAACTGCAGATCAAGGGCCGCGTGCACCATCAGGAAATGCTCGGGCGCAACAAGCGCGGTGAACTGCTGACGGTGGAAGTGTCGATCGAACCGATCACCCTCAACGAAACCGCGTGCCTGCTGCTGACCGCCCGGGATGTCAGCCTGCTGAAAAACGCCGAAGCGCAGATCCGCCATCTGGCCTATCACGATCCGCTGACCAACCTGCCCAACCGCGCCTTGCTGATGGATCGCCTGAGCCAGCAGATCGCCCTGCTCAAGCGCCACAACCTGCGCGGTGCGCTGCTGTTCCTCGACCTTGACCACTTCAAGCACATCAACGACTCGCTGGGCCACCCGGTCGGCGACACGGTGCTGAAAATCATCACCGCACGGCTCGAAGCCAGCGTGCGCATGGAGGACACGGTGGCGCGCCTGGGTGGCGATGAGTTCGTGGTGCTGCTCAGTGGCCTCGAAGGCACGCGCAACGAGGTCAGCGCACAAGTGCGGGAACTGGCCGACACCATTCGCGAGCTGCTGTCGGAGCCGATGTTCCTCGACGGCCAGCGCCTGCAAGTGACACCGAGCATCGGCGTGGCACTGATTCCCGATCACGGCTCGACCCCGACCGACCTGCTCAAGCGCGCCGACATTGCGCTGTATCGGGCCAAGGATTCCGGGCGCAACACCACGCAGATGTACCACAACACCATGCAGAAGGCGGCCAGCGAACGGCTGCGCATGGAGACCGATCTGCGTCTGGCGCTATCGCGTGGTGAATTCAACGTGCATTACCAGCCGCAGGTCGATGCGCAGGACAACCGCATCATCGGCGCCGAAGCGCTGGTGCGCTGGAATCACCCGGAACTCGGCGCGCAATCGCCCACAGAATTCATCAAGGTGCTGGAGGACAGCGGGCTGATTCTGGAAGTCGGCACCTGGATCCTCGACGAGGCCTGCGAGGCGTTCAAACAATTGATCGCGCTGAAACTGGTCGATCCGCTCAACTTCAGCCTGTGCGTGAACATCAGCCCACGGCAGTTCCGCCAGAACGATTTCGTCGAACGCATCGAACACAGCATGAGCAGCCACGGCCTGCCCTGCTCGCTGCTGAAACTGGAGATCACCGAAGGCATCGTGATCCAGAATCTGGATGACACCATCATCAAGATGCGCCGCCTGAAAAAACTCGGCGTGAGCTTCGCCATGGACGACTTCGGCACCGGCTATTCATCACTGACCTACCTCAAGCGCCTGCCGGTCGACACCCTGAAAATCGACCAGTCGTTCATCCGCGACGCAACCACCGACCCCAACGACGCCGAGATCATCCGCGCCATCGTCGCCATGGCCCGCAGCCTGGAACTGGAGGTGATTGCCGAAGGCGTGGAGACGCCGGAGCAACTGGCGTTCCTGCAGGGGCTGGGCTGCCATTTGTATCAGGGCTATCTGCACAGTCGGCCAGTGGCACTGGATGAGTTGAAAAAAATGCTCGAATGACGGGCACAAAAAAAGGGCGCCAGTGGCGCCCTTTTTTCTTGCTCGGCCTTATTGCAGAACCGGCTTCTGCGCCCCGTTGATCGGGATGCGCTTGGCTTTCGCTTCTTCCGGGATCACCCGCAACAGGTCGATGCTCAGCAGACCGTTGCTCAGATCGGCAGCCTTGATCTCGATGTGATCAGCCAGGCGGAAGGACAGCTTGAAAGCCCGCTGGGCAATGCCTTGATGCAGGAAGGTCACGCCTTCGTTGGCATCACGCTTGCCGCCACTGATGGTCAGCACACCCTTCTCGACTTGCAGCTCCAGGTCTTCTTCCTGGAAACCGGCGGCCGCTACGACGATACGGTATTGATCGTCACCGTGTTTTTCCACGTTGTAGGGTGGGTAGGTGCTGCCTGGCTCGTTGCGCAACGCGGTTTCGAACAGGTCGTTGAAACGGTCGAAACCCACCGAGGAACGGAACAGTGGTGCCAGGGAAAATGCAGTACTCATGGTTCAAATCTCCTGAAAACAATCAGCAAGTTTTTGTGTCTCCGCGACCCGAATTCGGCATCGCGTAACCCTTAGATAGGGACCGCCAAAATGATTTCAAGAGATTATCTGCAGATTTTTTTCAGGCTGCTGCGGCGACCGGCAAGCCGAGTAAACGCGAGACTTGATCCGGTTCTGTCTCGCGACGCAGCACGGTAAACAGCTCGGTGGCTTCGGGATAATTGCGCGTCAGCATCGCCAGCCATTGCTTCAAACGACCCGGCGACTGGCGTGCAGTCATCTGCGCCTTGGCTTGCAGCCAGAAGTCCTGAATCAGCGGCAGCAGCTCGGCCCAGCTCATCTCGACCACCTCTTCACCGGCGCGCGCGGCAGCGATCTGCTTCGCCAGATCGGGACGTGAGACCAGCCCCCGCCCGAGCATGATGTCTTCGACGCCGCTGATCTCGCGGCAGCGGCGCCAGTCCTCGACGCTCCAGATATCACCGTTGGCGAACACCGGCACCTTGACCACGTCCTGCACCCGCGGAATCCACTCCCAATGCGCCGGCGGCTTGTAGCCATCAACCTTGGTCCGGGCATGCACCACGATGTGCTCGGCACCGCCCTCGGCCAGCGCGGTGGCGCACACAAGCGAGCCGTCCGGGCTGTCGAAACCCAGGCGCATCTTCGCGGTGACCGGGATGTGCGCCGGCACCGCGCGACGCACGTGTTCGACGATAGAGTTGAGCAGCTCCGGCTCCTTGAGCAGCACCGCCCCGCCCCGGGATTTGTTGACGGTTTTGGCCGGGCAGCCGAAGTTCAGGTCGATGACTTGCGAGCCGAGCTCGCAGGCCAGCGCGGCGTTTTCCGCCAGGCACACCGGATCGGAACCCAGCAATTGCACGCGCAGCGGCACGCCAGAACGGGTGCGGGCGCCGTTCAGCAGCTCGGGGCCGAACTTGTGGAAGTAGGCCGGGGTGAGCAACTGATCGTTGATCCGGATGAACTCGGTCACGCACCAGTCGATGCCGCCAACGCGGGTCAGCACGTCGCGCAGGATGTCGTCGACCAACCCCTCCATGGGCGCCAGGGCAATTTGCATGGGGAAAACACTACTCAGGAAGAAAAAACGTGCGGCAGTTTACTGGATTAAGCCGGTTAAACCCACGACCACCTGTAGGAGCTGCCGCAGGCTGCGATCTTTTGATTGTGATCTTTAAAAATCAAAGTCAAAAGATCGCAGCCTGCGGCAGCTCCTACAGGGATCGGGTCAGGCCAGGGACAGGATCGCCGGGCCGTAACCCTCGATGAACTCCGCCGGCATGCGCTTGGGCTTGCCGCTGGACAGTTCGATGCAGACGAAGGTGGTCTGGGCACGCAGCAGGGTGGCGTTGTCGCTCGGGCGGATCAGTTGGAAGTGCCGGGTCATTTTCAGGCGCTGGTCCCAATCGACGATCCAGGTCGCCAGTTGCAGCTCATCACCTTCGTAGGCCGCCGCCAGATAATCGATTTCGTGACGCACCACGGCCATCGCCCGATCCAGACGCCGGTACTCGACCAGATCCAGTCCCAGACGCTGCGAGTGGCGCCAGGCGCAGCGTTCGAGCCAGGTCACGTACACCGCGTTGTTCGCGTGGCCCAGCCCGTCGATGTCCTCGGCGCCTACTTGCAGATCAATGGTGAACGGCGTTGCCCGATCCCAGCCCATGCCCCACTCCCGGTCAGATTATTCAACCGGGGCAGTGTAACGGATGTCAGGCCGATTGCCGCGCCTGAAGGCTGCGCCCCGCCAACAGTGATAACACGCCATCAACCACCCGAGGGTCGGCCAGCACGCGCTGGTGGCCGCCGCTTTCCAGGCGCAGCAGACGGCTGTCGAACCATGACTCGTGAATCAATTGCGATTCCTTGACCGAGACGAAGGTATCGTCCTCGGCATGCACGATCAGGCCCGGCATATCCAGCTGATAGTGCGCGACATCAAGGGTCGCGGCGCGCATGCCGACGTCCTGCTCGACCTGGCGGATGAACGCCGAGCGCGCCCGCGGTGGCATGCCGACATAGCGGGCAAAACCGCGCAGTACGCCGAGAATTCGTGCAGGGGCTGCAATGCTGACCAGGGTTTCGGTGCGCAGGCCCAGTTGCACCGCGAGCATGGCACTGGCGCCGCCCATGGAGTGGCCGATGACGGCTTGAAGAGGAGGCAATTCGGCGGCCGCTTCGAGCATGGCGCGGGCGAACAGTACGACGTTGGCTTCACGCCCCGGCGAACGACCATGGGCCGGACCATCGAGGGCTACGACGGTGTAACCGGCCTCGACCAGCGCCGTGATCAACGCCGCAAACTGCGTGGGTCGGCCTTCCCAGCCGTGCATGAGCAGCACCGCAGGTCCCTGCCCCCAACGCAGCGCCGACAAGCCAAAACGCAAGGTAATCCGCTCGGAACTCGCCAGCAATGGCAACTCCCAATCTCGCAGCGGCAGCGCGCGCGGCGTCATGAACGCTGTGCGCATTTTGCTCGCTACCTGCTTTGGTGCAATCCAGCCCAAGGTGCCATTAACGCCACGAATCCACTTCAACGTGTTCATCGCTCTCTCCTCAGGCGTGTTGCCTTCAGGTCAACGCACCGCCGACTTGGCGGCGCGCAGCAATCGATCGGATAAATCGCCCGGGCCCAGCGCTCTTGCCAGCGCCAGACCACCCACCATCAACGCTACATCGGCCAACGCTTTGTCGGTGTCCTCGGGGCTGGACGCCAATTGCGCGATCATCAGCTCCAGGTGTTCGTTCAGCGCGATGCGGAAGGATTCCGGCAGACGCCCCAATTCGCCAATGGAAGCCGGAATCGGACATGCGGCGTCGCTGGAATCACGGTGTTTGCGCGACAGATAGAACGCAGCAACCAGGGCGCGACGCTCTTCACCGGTCAGCTCAGAGTCCATGTCGGCAATCAGATCGCGTCGACGACCGAGCAGTTGCTTGAACGCCTCGAGCATCATCGCGTCCTTGCTTTCGAAGTGTGCGTAAAAACCACCGACGGTAAGGCCGGCGGCGCCCATCACTTCGCCCACGCTGGGATCCGCCGGGCCACGCTGCATCAGTGCGGCGCTGGCAGCCTTGAGGATGCGTTCGCGGGTTTGAGCTTTTTTATCGTTCATCGTTGCCTCCGAATATTACGACTAGAATATTATTCGCATAATAATATTCCGCAAGTCGAGGATATGACCGCTGGTCTGAAGCACAGTGTAAGAAAAAGGAGAATTGGCCAAACGCCAGACAAACAAAAGGGCCATTCAATAATTGAATGACCCTTATAAATCCCGCAGAGCGGGTAATCGTGGCGTCCCCTAGGGGACTCGAACCCCTGTTACCGCCGTGAAAGGGCGGTGTCCTAGGCCACTAGACGAAGGGGACACAAACCCTTCTATACAGCTGATCAGCGCTGAGATCTGATCTGATCCAAGGTCGGTGTGGCCAGACCTTGAACTGTAAAATTGGTGGAGCTAAGCGGGATCGAACCGCTGACCTCCTGCATGCCATGCAGGCGCTCTCCCAGCTGAGCTATAGCCCCGGATTTTTCGCCTCGCGGCGGAGTGACATCTTGCAACATCACTTCTGTAAAACTGGCGTCCCCTAGGGGACTCGAACCCCTGTTACCGCCGTGAAAGGGCGGTGTCCTAGGCCACTAGACGAAGGGGACGCAAACCCTTCTATACAACTGATCAACGCTGAGTGTTGATCGCTTCGAAGCCGGTGTGGCCAGGCTGCGAAGTGTAAATTGGTGGAGCTAGACGGGATCGAACCGTCGACCTCTTGCATGCCATGCAAGCGCTCTCCCAGCTGAGCTATAGCCCCTCATCGTTGATGTCATCGCTGAGGACGGGGCGAATCTTAAGGGCGTATCGAAAGCCTGTCAAACTTATTTTTGAAAAATTTCAAAATTTTTTGTCGGCATAACAATCACTTACCGCCCTCCCCCCGAAAATCCGGGAGGTTTACGCACACCGCCGACCTGCAGGAGCTGGCGCAGACTGCGGTCTTTTGCCGTTGGTCTTTAGAAGCAAGAGCAAAAGATCGCAGCCTTCGGCAGCTCCTACACAAAGCTGCAAGTGCTTAGGCGATAGCGCCCAGCAGCTTTTCCCACTCTTTGTTTTCTTTCTTCGACACGCCGCCCAGCAGGTCGATCGCCTGGCGCAGACGGAAACGAGTCAGGTCCGGACCGAGGATTTCCATCGCATCGAGCACCGACACCGAACTCGCCTGCCCGGTGATCGCGGCAAACATCAATGGCATCGCATCGCGCAGCTTCAGCTCAAGGGATTCGACCACCGCCTGAATCGTCGCAGTGATGCTGTCCTTCTCCCACTGACGCAGGCTTTCCAGCTTCCACAGGATCAATTGCATCAGCTGACGCACCTGATCGCCCGACAGTTTTTTCGATTCGAACAGCTTGGCATCCGGGTTTACGCCACCGGCAAAGAAGAAGCCGCCCAGCGGTGCAACCTGGCTGAAGGTTTCAACGCGGCCCTGCACCAGCGGCGCGATCTTCATCATGTATTCGGAATTGAACGCCCACTTCTGCACCCGCGCGGCGAATTCTTCCACCGGCAGATCTCGCAACCACTGGCCGTTGAGCCACGACAGTTTCTCGATGTCGAAGATCGGCCCGCCGAGGGACACACGCTTGAGGTCGAAGTTGTCGACCATTTCCTGCAGCGAGAACTTCTCGCGCTCGTCCGGCATCGACCAGCCCATGCGACCGAGGTAGTTGAGCATCGCTTCAGGCATGAAGCCCATGCGCTCGTAGAAGGTCACCGAGGTCGGGTTCTTGCGCTTGGACAGCTTGCTCTTGTCCGGGTTACGCAGCAGCGGCATGTAGCACAGCTCCGGTTGTTCCCAGCCGAAGTATTCGTACAGCAGAATCAGTTTCGGCGCCGATGGCAGCCATTCTTCACCGCGCAGCACGTGGGTGATGCCCATCAGGTGGTCGTCGACCACGTTGGCGAGGAAGTACGTCGGCAGGCCGTCGGTCTTCATCAGCACTTGCATATCCATGCGATCCCACGGGATCTCGACATCGCCACGCAGCATGTCCGGCACCACGCAGACGCCTTCGGTCGGCACTTTCATGCGGATCACGTGCGGTTCGCCGGCGGCCAGACGAGCGGCGACCTCTTCCTTCGACAGCAACAGTGCGCGGCCGTCATAACGCGGGGTTTCGCCGCGCGCCATCTGCTCGGCGCGCATCTGATCCAGCTCTTCAGCGGTGCAGAAGCACGGGAACGCGTGGCCCATGTCGACCAGTTGCTGGCAATACTTCTGATAGATATCGCCACGCTCGCTCTGCCGGTACGGGCCGTGCGGGCCGCCGACGTCCGGGCCTTCGCTCCAGTCGATACCCAGCCAGCGCAGGGCGTCGAAGATCTGCTGTTCCGACTCGCGGGTCGAACGCAACTGATCGGTGTCTTCGATGCGCAGGATGAACTCACCGCCATGCTGCTTGGCAAAGCAGTAGTTGAACAATGCGATGTAAGCGGTACCTACGTGGGGGTCCCCGGTAGGCGATGGCGCGATGCGAGTGCGGACGGTGGTCATGGCATGTCTCGAAAAGAATGAAAAGCAAAACAATCAAGCGGCGAATGGTAACAGGCGACACCCGCCCCGCTCCAGCGGGCAGGGCATTTAAGCCAAGTTTGCGGCTGGAACGCCCATAGACCGTGGTGGCGGGCCGAATATCAGCCATTGGCATTTACCGTTTATCGGCGGTATGCCAGATTCAGCCGCAGATAACTTTCCTTACAATTCCTCGACTACAGTTTGCCCATGCCTGCCCAACTCAAGCGTCGCCTGTTTATTTTCCTGCTCCTGGTTCTGTTGATTGCCGGGGGCTTCTTCGCCCACTGGTTTTTCAAGGGGCGCTTTTATGAAAGCACCGATAACGCCTATGTCCAGGGCGAGATCACCCGCGTCTCCAGCCAGTTGAGCGCGCGCATCGACGAAGTGCTGGTGCAGGACAACCAGCACGTGGAAAAAGGCCAGTTGCTGGTGCGCCTTGAACCCAATGATTTCCGCTTGGCCGTCGACCGCGCCAATGCCGCCCTCGCCACCCGCGAAGCCGAGCGTTTGCAGGCACAAAGCAAATTGACTCAGCAATCAAGCCTGATCGCCGCCAGCGACGCCCAAGTGGCTACCACCCAAGCCACCCTTGGCCGTTCGCAGATGGACTTGTCGCGAGCTGAAACCCTGCGCAAACCCGGTTACGTTTCCGAAGAACGGGTGACCACCCTCTCCGCCGACGCCCATATCGCCCGCTCGCAAGTGGCCAAGGCCCAAGCCGATGCACAGAGCCAGCGCCAGCAAGTCAACGCACTGACCGCCGAGATCAAACGCCTCGACGCACAGATCGCCAACGCCCGCGCCGATCTGGCGCAAGCCGAACTCAACCTGACTCGCAGCGAGGTCCACGCACCGATCAGCGGCCTGGTCGGCCAGCGTGCCGCGCGCAATGGTCAGGTAGTGCAGGCCGGCGCCTATCTGCTGTCGATCGTCCCGGACGAAGACATCTGGGTGCAGGCCAACTTCAAGGAAACCCAGATCGGCCACATGCAGCCCGGACAGAAAGCCGAGCTGACCTTCGATGCCTACAGCGACACGCCGATCGAAGCGCGGGTCGACAGCCTGTTCGCCGCCTCGGGCGCACAGTTCAGCCTGCTGCCGCCGGACAACGCCACCGGCAACTTCACCAAAGTCGTGCAGCGGATTCCGGTGAAACTCACCTTCAATGCCGACAACCCGCTGCACGGCAAGATTCGCCCAGGCATGTCGGTCACCGCCACCGTGAACATCAAAGACGCCCCAGACAATGGCCGGTGATTCGCTGATCCGCCCGGTCGGCGAACCGACCCGGCGGGACTGGATCGCGGTGATGAGCGTGATGCTCGGCGCCTTCATGGCGGTGCTCGATATCCAGATCACCAACTCTTCACTCAAGGACATTCAGGGCGCGCTGTCGGCGACGCTGGAAGAAGGCTCGTGGATTTCCACGTCGTATCTGGTCGCGGAAATCATCATGATCCCGCTGACCGCATGGCTGGTGCAGCTGCTCTCGGCGCGTCGGCTGGCGGTGTGGGTTTCCCTGGGTTTTCTGATTTCGTCCTTGCTGTGTTCGATGGCCTGGAGCCTCGAAAGCATGATCGTCTTTCGCGCCATGCAGGGCTTCACCGGCGGCGCGCTGATTCCGCTGGCGTTCACCCTGACCCTGATCAAACTCCCCGAACACCACCGCGCCAAAGGTATGGCGATGTTCGCCATGACCGCGACCTTCGCCCCGTCCATCGGCCCGACCCTTGGCGGCTGGCTCACGGAAAACTGGGGCTGGGAATACATCTTCTACATCAACATTCCGCCGGGCCTGATCATGATTGCCGGGCTGATGTACGGTCTGGAAAAAAAGGAAGCGCACTGGGAACTGCTGAAAAGCACCGACTACACCGGGATTCTCACCCTCGGTGTCGGCCTCGGTTGCCTGCAGGTGTTTCTTGAAGAAGGCCATCGCAAGGACTGGCTCGAATCGAACCTGATCGTGACCTTGGGCAGCATTGCCCTGCTCAGCCTGATCACCTTCGTCATCGTGCAGATTTCCAAACCCAACCCGCTGATCAATCTCGGCATCCTGCGCAATCGCAACTTCGGTTTGTCGAGCATTTCCAGCCTCGGCATGGGCGTCGGGCTGTATGGCTCGATTTATCTGCTGCCGCTGTACCTGGCGCAGATCCAGAACTACAACGCCCTGCAGATCGGCGAAGTGATCATGTGGATGGGCGTGCCGCAGCTGTTCCTGATTCCGCTGGTGCCGAAGCTGATGAAATTCGTCTCGCCGAAGTGGCTGTGCACCCTGGGCTTCGGGCTGTTCGGGCTGGCGAGTTTTTCGTCGGGGGTGCTCAACCCGGATTTCGCCGGGCCGCAGTTCAATCAGATCCAGATCATCCGGGCGCTGGGTCAGCCGCTGATCATGGTGACCATTTCGCTGATCGCCACCGCATACATCCTGCCGCAGGACGCGGGGTCGGCGTCGAGCCTGTTCAACATCCTGCGCAACCTCGGCGGCGCGATCGGCATCGCCCTGCTCGCCACGCTATTGGATGCTCGGACCAAGACTTACTTCGATTATTTGCGTGAAGCGGTGGTGCCGACCAATCCGCAGGTAGCCGAGCGGCTGGCGTCGATGACCGACCGCTTTGGCAGTGACACGGCGGCACTCGGCAAGTTGAGTGAGATCGTGCATCAGCAGGCGCTGATCATGGCCTACAACGATGCGTTTCATTTTGTCGGGATTGCACTGGGGGTCAGCATGCTGGCGATCTTGTTGACCAAAAAATTGCCTCAAGGGCTGAAGGCTGGGGAGTCTCACTGATTTTTGTGGTGTCTGTACCGGCCCCATCGCTGGCAAGCCAGCTCCCACAGGTTTCTATGGTGCTCACAAATTTTGTGTACGCCATCAATCTCTGTGGGAGCTGGCTTGCCAGCGATGGGGCCCGGCCGGGCGATAAAAATCAAACCGCCAAAAGCCGCTCACGCAACTTGGCAATCTCATCGCGCATCTGCGCCGCCGCTTCGAACTCCAGATCCCGCGCCAGCTGATACATCTTCTCTTCCAGCGCCCGGATTCGTTTGGTGATTTCGCTTGGCGAACGCAGTTCGGCTTCGTACTTGGCGTTCTCTTCGGCAGCCTTGGCCATGCCCTTACGCTTCTTGCTGCGCGAACCGGGCACGGTGGCGCCTTCCATGATGTCGGCGACGTCCTTGAACACGCCTTTCGGGGTGATGCCGTTTTCCAGGTTGAAGGCGATCTGCTTGTCGCGACGACGCTCGGTCTCGCCAATCGCCCGTTCCATCGAGCCGGTGATGCGGTCGGCGTAGAGAATCGCCCGGCCATTGAGGTTCCGCGCGGCCCGGCCGATGGTCTGGATCAGCGAGCGCTCGGAACGCAGAAAGCCTTCCTTGTCCGCGTCGAGAATCGCCACCAGCGACACTTCCGGCATGTCCAGACCTTCACGCAGCAGGTTGATCCCCACCAGCACATCGAAGGTGCCCAGACGCAGGTCGCGGATGATCTCGACCCGTTCGACGGTGTCGATGTCCGAGTGCAAGTAACGCACGCGCACGCCGTGGTCGGCGAGGTAATCGGTGAGGTCTTCGGCCATGCGCTTGGTCAGCGTGGTGACCAGCACCCGCTCCTCGACCGCCACGCGCTTGGTGATTTCCGAGAGCAAGTCGTCAACCTGGGTCAGCGCCGGACGCACCTCGACTTGCGGGTCGACCAGACCGGTCGGACGCACCACTTGCTCGACCACGCGCCCGGCATGCTCGGCCTCGTAGTTGCCCGGCGTCGCCGAGACGAAAATGGTCTGCGGGCTGACCCCTTCCCACTCGTCAAAGCGCATCGGCCGGTTGTCCAGCGCCGACGGCAGGCGGAAGCCGTATTCGACCAGGGTTTCTTTACGCGAACGGTCGCCCTTATACATCGCGCCGACTTGCGGCACGCTGACGTGGGATTCGTCGATCACCAGCAAGGCGTCGGCTGGCAGATAGTCATACAGCGTCGGCGGCGCGGCACCGGCCGGACGTCCGGACAGGTAGCGCGAGTAGTTTTCGATCCCGTTGCAATAACCCAGTTCGAGGATCATCTCCAGGTCGAAACGGGTGCGCTGCTCCAGGCGCTGGGCTTCCACCAGTTTGTTATTGCTGCGCAGGTATTCGAGGCGCTCCTGCAATTCGACTTTGATGTGTTCGATCGCGTCGAGCAGGGTCTCGCGCGGTGTCACGTAGTGGCTCTTCGGGTAGAAGGTGAAGCGCGGCATTTTGCGGATGACTTCGCCGGTCAGCGGGTCGAACGCGGAAATGCTTTCGACTTCGTCATCGAACAGCTCAATGCGGATCGCTTCCAGATCGGATTCCGCCGGATAGATGTCGATCACATCGCCGCGTACCCGGAAGGTCGCGCGGGCAAAATCCATGTCGTTGCGGGTGTACTGCAGGTCGGCCAGACGCCGCAGCAAGGCGCGCTGATCGAGTTTGTCGCCGCGATCGACGTGCAGCACCATCTTCAAATAGGTTTCCGGGCTACCGAGACCGTAGATGCACGACACCGTGGTGACGATGATCGCGTCCTTGCGTTCGAGCAACGCTTTGGTCGCGGACAGGCGCATCTGCTCGATGTGATCGTTGATCGACGCGTCCTTCTCGATGAAGGTGTCGGACGACGGCACATAGGCTTCGGGCTGGTAGTAGTCGTAATAGGAAACGAAATACTCGACCGCGTTGTTCGGGAAGAACGCCTTGAACTCGCCATACAGTTGCGCGGCGAGGGTCTTGTTCGGCGCCAGCACCAGCGTCGGGCGCTGTACCTGCGAGATGACATTGGCGATGCTGAAGGTCTTGCCCGAGCCGGTCACACCGAGCAGCGTCTGGTGCGCCAGCCCGGCTTCGATGCCCTCGACCAATTGGCGGATCGCTTCTGGCTGATCGCCGGCGGGCTCGAAGCGGGTGACTAGCTGGAATTCGGACATACACACCTCTGGGATCGCGGCTCGCGCAGAAAACAGCCGAGCCGCGGGGATGACCGCAAACGACCGTTGTCGCCCAAGGAAAAACGAAGATTGTGCTCAATGTGGAGCCGATTGCCTCGCCTTTCAAGGCAAACGTCCTACATCCGGTAAAGTCTCTGACAGAGTCAATCGACTAACGGTCAAGAAATAATCGGAAAAACTTGCTTGAAAAGCTGAATCGCCTGTCGCCATTGCTCGGTGATGGCCTCTATACTAGCTCCCCGTTTGTGCACCGCTCTAGTGCATTCGGCTGGAGCGCGACACGTCCCTCCACTCTCCATTCAGAGCCGCCGTAATAATGAGCCTGTTCTCCGCTGTCGAAATGGCACCCCGCGATCCAATCCTGGGCCTCAACGAAGCATTCAACGCCGATACCCGGACCACCAAGGTCAACCTGGGTGTAGGTGTTTACTGCAACGAAGAGGGGCGAATTCCCCTGCTGCGCGCGGTGATCGAAGCCGAAACCATTCGCGCTGCTCAGCACGCTTCCCGTGGCTACCTGCCGATCGACGGCATCGCGGCCTACGACCAGGCGGTGCAAAAGCTGCTGTTCGGTAACGACTCGCCGCTGATCGCTGCCGGTCGCATCGTCACCACTCAGGCCGTCGGCGGTACCGGCGCACTGAAAATCGGTGCCGACTTCCTCAAGCAACTGCTGCCGAACGCCGTCGTGGCGATCAGCGACCCGAGCTGGGAAAACCACCGCGCGCTGTTCGAAACCGCCGGTTTCCCGGTGCAGAACTACCGTTACTACGACGCCGCCACCCACGACGTGAACCGTGCCGGCATGCTCGACGACCTCAACGCTCTGCCGAACGGCTCGATCGTTGTGCTGCACGCCTGCTGCCACAACCCGACCGGCGTCGACCTGACCCCGGCCGATTGGAAAAACGTGCTGGACGTGGTCAAGGCCAAAGGTCACGTGCCGTTCCTCGACATGGCTTACCAGGGTTTCGGCGACGGCATCGACGAAGACGCCGCAGCCGTGCGTCTGTTCGCTGAATCGGGCCTGACTTTCTTCGTTTCGAGTTCGTTCTCCAAGTCGTTCTCGCTGTACGGCGAGCGCGTGGGCGCCCTGTCGATCGTCAGCGAATCGAAAGAAGAAAGTGCGCGCGTGCTGTCGCAGGTCAAGCGTGTGATCCGCACCAACTACTCCAACCCGCCGACTCACGGTGCAAGCATCGTCGCCGCTGTCCTGAACAGCCCGGAACTGCGCGCCCAGTGGGAAGCGGAACTGGCAGAAATGCGCCTGCGCATTCGCGGCATGCGCGAGCAGATGGTGGACCTGCTGGCCGAAAAAGCCCCGCAGCGTGACTTCAGCTTCGTCGGTCGTCAGCGCGGCATGTTCTCCTACTCCGGCCTGACCACCGAACAGGTGCACCGCCTGCGCAACGAGTTCGGCATTTACGCCCTGGACACCGGCCGCATCTGCGTGGCTGCGCTGAACCAGAGCAACATCAAAGCGGTAACGGATGCGATCGTTCAGGTCATCTGATTTCGCCTGGCAATGAAAAACGGGAAGCCTTGGGGCTTCCCGTTTTTTATTTGTCCCGGAATGATGTCCACACCCTCTAGACTGCACACAAATCAACCTGTAGGAGTGAGCCTGCTCGCGATAGCGGTGGGTCAAGCAATGATGCTTCGGCTGACAAGACGCTATCGCGAGCAGGCGAAGGCCTACAGAGTTTTGTGTTTATCCAAGAATTCTGTGAGAACCCAAATGAAAAACGACAACCTGCGCGCCGACCATGACGACCTGGATGATTTCATTCCGCGCACTACGGCAAAACGCGAAAAAAACCTGGTGCTGCAAGTCGCCGCCGGGGTGTTTCTCGGCGGTCTCGCCCTGTGGCTGGTGCAACTGGCGGCCACCGCAGCGTACGCCAAATTGCTGCTCGGAACGATTACCTTCGGCAGTTAAGCCAGTTCGCTCGCGCGCTGACTCGCGGCATCGTCATAGGCGACGTAGAGCGATTCGGCGATCTGGCTTTTGATCGCCTTGGTGCTTTCCAGGCCGAGCACGAAACCTTCGGCTTTACCGCCAGCGCGATTGAGTTCCTCAGCCGTGCCGGCCTGAGTGATTGCGTCGAAGAGTTTCTCGGCGTGGGGTCCAACGCCCTTGGGCAGACTGATTTGCGCGATGCTCATGCGAGCACCTCGTTGTTGCGGATTGCAGGCTTCATGGCGCGTACCTTTTCGGCGAATGGCCGGCAGCGCGTGTGACCACTTCCGGGCAGCCATGGTAGACCTGTGGGGCGGTTCTGGTAATCGCCAATCACTGACAAATCACCGTCCGTCCTGCTGACAGCAGAAACTTTACACCCGACGCTTGACTTCTCTTTTTGAATCAGTAACATACGCACCAATTCCGCAATAGCTCAGTTGGTAGAGCAAATGACTGTTAATCATTGGGTCCCTGGTTCGAGTCCAGGTTGTGGAGCCAAATAGCAAAGCCCCTGAATTGAAAGATTCAGGGGCTTTTTTGTGGGCGTTCGAAAAGTCAAAAGATCAAAAGATCAAAAGATCAAAGGATCGCAGCCTTCGGCAGCTCCTACATTTGGAATGCGTTCCCCTGTAGGAGCTGCCGAAGGCTGCGATCTTTTGATCTTCAAATAAAAAGGCCGAACTGTAGTTCGGCCTTTTTCATCCAGTCAGCGATCAGACGTGCTCGCTGCTCTTCACCTGGGGCTTCGGCGCGCCGTGCCCATGATCGTGCTCATCAGGCTCGATCACCGGCACTTCCTTGCCATCGCAATCATGCAGCTTGCCGTCACTGAAGTAATCGCCTTCACGCAGCGCCGCCAGATCGCGATAACGCAGGGTGCGCTCTTCTGCAGCGGCAAACACCGACTGCTGGTCCGAGTTGCCGGCAGTGAAGTGGTTGAAGGTCAGGTTCAGCACAATCGCCATGATCGCCGACGAGCTGATGCCCGAGTGGAAAATGGTCGCGAACCAGCTCGGGAAATGATCGTAGAAGTTCGGCGCGGCAATCGGGATCATGCCGAAGCCGATCGAGGTTGCAACGATGATCAGGTTGACGTTATTGCGGTAATCGACCTTCGACAGCGTGCGAATCCCGCTCGCCGCCACCGTACCGAACAGCACGATACCGGCGCCGCCCAGCACCGAGGTCGGCACCGCAGCGATCACCCGGCCCATGAATGGCAGCAAGCCGAGAATCACCAGGAAGATACCGCCGGTGGCCACCACATAACGGCTCTTGATCCCGGTCACCGCCACCAGCCCGACGTTCTGCGCGAAGGCGCTCTGGGTGAACGAACCGAAGATCGGCGCAAACATGCTCGACAGCATGTCAGCGCGCAGACCGTTGCCCAGACGTTTGGAATCGACTTTGGTGCCGATGATCTCACCGACCGCCAGAATGTCCGCCGAGGTTTCCACCAACGTCACCATGACCACGATGCACATCGACAGAATCGCGGCGAAGTGGAAGGTCGGCATGCCGAAGTGGAACGGCGTCGGGAAGCCGAACATCGGCCCTTGAGCGACACCAGAGAAATCGGCCATGCCGAGGAACACCGCCAGAATCGTGCCGATCACCATGGCCAACAGGATCGACAGGCGCGAGATGGTCGAGCTGCCGACCTTGCTCAGCAGCAGCACCAGCACCAGCGTCACCGCCGCCAGACCGATGTTCTGCATGCTGCCGAAGTCCGGCGCGTGGCTGTTGCCGCCCATGGCCCAGCGCGCGGCCACTGGCATCAGCGTCAGGCCGATGGTGGTGATCACGATGCCGGTCACCAGCGGCGGGAAGAACTTGGTGATTCGCGAGAACACTGGAGTGATCAGCAAGCCGATCAACGACGCGGCAATCACCGCGCCGAGCACCGACTGGAAGCCGCCCTCCCCGCCACTGCTGACGATCGCGACCATGGTCGCCACACCCGAGAACGACACGCCCTGCACCAGCGGCAACTGACAGCCAAAAAACGGTAGACCCAGGGTTTGCAGCAGTGTCGCCAGCCCCCCCGCAAACAATGAAGCAGCAATCAACAAACCAATGTCCGCCGGCGACAGCCCGGCCGCCTGGCCGATGATCAGTGGCACCGCAACGATACCGCCGTACATGGTCAGAACATGTTGCAGGCCGTAAGCCATATTCGCGCCGACCCCGAGATTTTCGTCCTCGGGCCGTTGGTGTGAAACATGGGGCGTTTTCATGTGGGGGGTTCCCTGGTTTTTGTTATGCGCACACTGTATTCAATACTCGGGACAAATGTCCATAGAGTTGTATACAACTTGTCAGTCACATAATGGATAGGTAGCCACCCAAGCTTCTATCTCGCCACCTCCATCTCCCACAAATCCGGCAACACATCCCCTCCTGTCCCCGGTTTTTATCGCACTAGGCTGAAGTATTCATGGCGACCAGCGGTGCACCGGCGCTCTTTTTTATACATATAAAGTATGCATAATGAAGTCATTCGAAATTCAGTACGACAAAAGCAAGAACGCGGCCAACAAACTCAAGCACAGAGGCGTCAGCCTTGCCGAGACCGAGCCGGTCTTTCACGACGAGCGCGCGCTGACGATCGAGGACAACGACCATGACGAACAGCGCTGGATCACTCTCGGTCTCGACGGCAAAGGGCGTTTGCTGGTGGTTGCGTACAGTTATCGCGGGGCCAATGTCGTACGAATCATTTCTGCGCGTGTCGCTACACCGAGCGAGCGTTGCGCTTACTTTCTGGAGACTTGAACGATGAAAGATCAATACGATTTCTCGCAGGGCACGCGCGGCGCATTGGCGCCCGCCAAGGGCAAGACCCGCATCACCATCATGCTCGACGACGCCGTGATCGAGGCCGCGCGCAATGTCGCGGAAAACGAGGGCTTCGGTTATCAGACGGTGATCAACAACACCCTGCGCCATACTCTGCTGGAGGCTGGCAGTAAAACGCGGGAGGTAGAGGCGCCCCACGCGGGGCTATTCAAGCAAGGCATCACCGCCGCCGACCTCAAGAGCCTGGAAAAAAAGCTCTCGGCGGCGGCCGGGGAAATCCGCCGGGTACTGGAGCCGGAGGCCAAGCCCTGAGATCAGGCCGGTACGAGCATCCGCCCCAGCGACTCTCGCACATGCGGCTGGTCAGGCAGACGCAAGCCGAACTCCTGCTCCAGCACCTCGATCAACTCATCGACATCCGCTACCTCGCGGCGCTCGCTGTCGGCGCCCATGTGATGAATCGCGAAGCTGCCGTTGTTCAGGGTCCGACGCCAGCCATCGCCAGTGCGCGCAATCATCAGCCGTTTGGCGAACGGGGACTCGGGATGGGTCGAGACGTACCAGTTGCCGAGGGTGTAATCGATGTCTTCCTGGCGTTGCAGATCAAACAGGTACATCGCACGCCACTCGCCTGCGACATTGGCGCGCAGCATGTAGCCATCGGCCTGTTTTTCGATGCGATAGGACTCGTGCGGCGTCGGCTGTTCAGCCTCGCTATCGAGCAGCAGCGGCGCAGTCGGCACCATGCCGCCAAAGCCGACATCGGTGATATAGCGCTCGCCGTCGATGATCACCAGGCTCAAGCGATGGGTACGCGCCGTCCAGGTTCCCTCGGGTTGCGCCAATACCACGCGTCCGGAGATGCCACGGGCCTCGAAGCCCAATTCCTGCAGCAACGCCAGAAACAGATTGTTCAGTTCGTAGCAGTAACCACCCCGGCCACCGTGGAGAACCTTTTGTTCGACCGAGGCCAGATCGATCAGCACCGGCGCGCCAGTGATCGTCGACAGGTTCTCGAAGGGAAAGACGCCGGTGTGGCGCAACTGCAACTGCCGCAGGGTTGTCAGTGTGGGGGGCGGAGGGATGTCGAACCCCAGGTGTTGCAGGTACAACGTCGGATTCGCCAGACGTGGCTCGCTCATTGCTCAGTCCTTTTGCATGTGGCCGCGGATCGTTGCGCCGCTGGCCGACATGTATACGGGATCGATCCCCGACTCCGACAATTGATTTCGCCAATCAGCGCTACCGACGCTTGCGCGAACCGATACGAATCCAGGTCGGCGCATGGTCGCTGGCGTGCGGTTCGTTGCGCACCCAGGCGTCGACGCCGGCCTCGTGCAGATACGGGCTGAGTGCCGGATTGAGCAGCAGATGATCGATGCGCAGACCAGAGTTGGTTTGCCAATGCTGGCGAAAGTAATCCCAGAAGGTGTAGAGGCGATCATCGGGATACAGATAGCGCAGCGAATCGGTCCAGCCCTGATCCAGCAGCCGTTGATAACACTCGCGGCTCTCGGGTTGCAGCAGCGCATCCTTGAGCCAGGAGCGGGTGTTGTAGATGTCCATGTCGGTGGGCACCACGTTGTAATCGCCGGCGAGCACCACCGGATGATCGCTGCCTTGCAAATCCTTGGCGTAGCGGATCAGGCGTTCGAACCAGGCCAGTTTGTAGTCGAACTTCGGCCCCGGCTGCGGATTGCCATTGGGCAGGTACAGACAGCCGACCAACACCCCATGCACCGCCGCCTCCAGATAACGGCTGTGCTTGTCGTCCGGATCACCCGGCAGACCGCGACGGCTCTCCAGCGGTTGCGCATCGCGGGCGAGAATCGCCACGCCGTTCCATGACGCCTGCCCGTGCCAGATCGCGCCGTACCCCGCTGCCTCCAGTTCGGCGGCGGGGAATGCACTGTCGACCGACTTGAGTTCCTGCAGACAAGCGATGTCCGGTTGCTCGCGCTTGAGCCACGCCAGCAGGTTCGGCAAGCGCGCGCGCAGGCCGTTGACGTTGAACGTGGCGATCCGCAGGTTTTTCATCGTTCAGGCTCCGGCGAACAAGGTGTGAAAATTGTGACCCTGTGCTGACGGCGGTGGTTGCATCGGATCAACCGGCTGCGGCGTAATAGGCGCTCGTAATCCGCCCGATCTGCCGAGACCTGATCCCATGCTTACCACGCTGCAAGGCCCGCGCATTCTCCTGCGTCCGCTTCAGTACAGCGACGCCGACGCCCTGCTCCACGCTGCCGCCGACGGTGAACTGTGGGACCTCACCGTCACCGTAGTGCCTTCGGCGAGCACCATCGACAGCTATCTGAAAAAAGCCCTCGACGGCCGCGACGCCGGCACGGTCATGCCGTTTGCGATCGTGTTGAAGGATAGCGGCGAAGTGATCGGCTCGACCCGGTTCTGGAAGATTGATCCGCTCAATCGCAAGCTGGAAATTGGCAGCAGCTGGATTTCGGCGCGCTGGCAGAAATCCTTCGTCAACACTGAAGCCAAATACCTGATGTTGCGCCACGCCTTCGAGGTGCTCGATTGCGTGCGAGTGCAGTTCACCACCGACGAGAACAACCAAAAGTCGCGCAACGCGATTCTGCGCCTCGGTGCGCAACAGGAAGGCATCGTGCGCCACGAGCGGATCATGCCGGACGGCCGCAAACGTAACTCGGTGCGTTTCAGCATCATCGATGACGAGTGGCCACAGGTGCGTCAGGTGCTGGAGCAGAAACTGGCGGACGACCGACACTGAGGCTGAACAACCGCTCGTCAGCCAATCGGCACCAACGGGCAAAAGTGCCAGACCAAAGTCAGGTAACCGACCCCTTCTGGAGACGTACCATGACTACACGCACACTCACCTCGTTGTTGCTCGCCGGCCTGCTCGCCGCCACCTCGGCTGCCAGCTTCGCGGCGAACGACAGTTCCGGCACATCGAGTACCAACCCCGACGTCAACAAAAGTACGCCCAAGCCACCGGACAACACCCCGGGTGCACCTGCCGGGAGTAACGGCGCTGGTAGCCCTGGTTCGGGCAATGGCACTGGCACCAACGGCGGCGCCATGGGTTCGGGCTCGGGGGCTGGCGGCGGTACAGGCGCGGCCGGTGGCGGAACCGGCGGTGCGGGCGGTGGCTCGGGCAGCTGAACGAACCGGCGTTACGGTTGGTGATAAGCCTGTGTGAGGGAGCCTGCTCCCTCACCCTTGTTAAAGCATCGAAACTTCAGCGATCCGAACGCATCAAATCGGCAACCCCCGCCTCCAGCGACAACACCGCCGCGCGATTGCGTCCGGCATTTTTCGCCTGGTAAAGCGCCGCATCGGCACGCTGGATAAACACTTCCAGACTGTCATTGCCGCTGGGGATGAACGAATAGCAGCCCAGACTCACCGTCAGATAACCGGTAGGCGAGCCACTGTGGGTGATGCGTTTATCCATCACGCTGCGGCGGATCTGCCCGGCGATCGCCAGTACGCCATTTATGTCGGTGTCCGGCAGCAACACCGCAAACTCCTCGCCACCGTAACGCACCGCCAGGTCAGCCTTGCGCTGGCAGCAATTTTTCAACACCTGCGCCACCTGCGTCAGGCAATGGTCGCCCGCCACATGGCCGTAGGCATCGTTGTAGCGTTTGAAGAAATCGATATCGAGCATGATCAGGCCGACCGGACTCGACTGTCGGGCACCGCGGGCAAACTCAATCTCCAGCGAACGCTCGAACAGGCGCCGATTCGCCAGCCCCGTCAGGCTGTCGTGGGTCGCAATCTGCTCCAGTGCGCGCTGTGCCTTGCGCAAGTTTTTCTCGATACGCTCGCCATCACGCACCTGATGAATGAATACCCAACCGAACAGGCCGACGCCAAGAATTACCAGCGCCACAATCACGCTGGACTGAAAGGCCCGCTCGTACCAACCCTTGAGAATCGTGTCGCGCGACGACGCCGCCGCGACCACCAGCGGATACGAGCCCAACTGACGGTAGCCATACAAGCGCACCACGCCATCGACCACCGACTTGATCATCGCGGTACCGGCTGGAGCCTCGGGCAGCAGCTTCTGATAAATCCTGCCTTGCGCCAGTGACGAGCCGATCAGGCCTTCGTCGAACGGTCGCCGCGCCAGCAACGTGCCGTCCTTGAGTCCGAGAAACATGATGCCGTTGTCATCAAGGCTGAAGCTTTTGAAGAACCGGTCGAAGTACGCCATCTTGATCCCGGCCATCAGCACGCCCTGGAAATTGCCGGCACGGTCGTTGATGCGTTTCGAGATCGGGATGATCCACTCGCCATTTTCGCGGCTGCGAATCGCCGGGCCGATGTGCGCCACAGTGGAAACGTTCTGCTGGTGAAACTTGAAGTATTCGCGGTCAGCCACACCATTGCCACGGGGCAGATCGGTGAACGAGGTGATCACCCACTGGCCCTCGCGATCGAACAGGAACATGCCGTGCAACTGCTCCAGTTGCTGCACCCGACGTGCAAAAGTTTTTTGCAGACGAGGTCGCTGCGCGGCACCGTAACCATCGTCCTCGACCCAATCCACCAGGCTGGTGAGCACCAGATCGGCGGCCAGAAACGTGTCTTCGGCCTGCTGCGCCATGGCCCGGGTCAGGTTGGTGGACGCCATTTGCGCAGTCGCCAGATCCTGGCGCCGTGTCTGCTCCAGTTGCAGATAGAGCAAGCCGGACAGGCACAGGCACACTGCAACGATGAACAGCGCTGCCGCCTTGCGCAGCGGCAGGCGTTTAAGCGTGCCGGGAGTCTGATGCGGGTCGTGAATGGGGATTGGCAAAAACGTGTCCTGGGCAGGTACGACAGGGGCCGCAGCCCGAAACCCTTGCTTTTCGTGAGCGTAGCCCACCGGGGTGTGCACGGCAAACCCGCCGCGCCAATACACGCCCGCCCCGTTGTATCGGCGCGCGAGGGATTTGGATGACCTCCGCACGTCGATTTATTTTCAGTTGTGGTTTTAGCGTGATCGCCCTCGCGTATCTGCGCCGGGCAATCGCGCAGCGCACCGATGACGGCTAACGGGGTTTGTTGATTTCCCGCAGCAAATCCGCGACCGGCAGGCTCATGGTGTTTGAGTAGTAGGGTTTGTAGCCGTACGCGGTGACGACGACTTTGCAGGGGATTTGTTGTTTGTTCGCGAGGAGGTGATTCAGTTCTGCCACCGAGAGATTTCTTTCAGAACTCCGGTTGCTGGAAGTTTCACTCAGGAATGCGCGGGTGAGATAGGAAAACTTGGCCTTGTAGTTTTCATTTTTTTCCGAGCGTATCAAGCCGGTGGCGGAAAACTGTATGGCTTTGCCTACCGAGAAATCATGATCATCTGCCAATGCGCAATGCAGCATGCCCGAAATCATTCCGACTCGTTCTCCGCGATCAAAAAGATCCAACACATCAACGTCCGACTGATACCGGATGACGTATAGCAACGACTTTTCTCTTTCCACAGACTCGAAGCTCAGGTTTGCGGGAGGCTTTGTGTGATCCTTCGCACAACCAGAGCAAATAGCGAGCAAGCCGCAAAGGAGTAACCTGTACATCATGGAAAATCCTTCGTGATTGAGTCAAAAAGCATATCGGCTGCAGATTTGCTCCCCGCGATACGGGCAGTAAATAACCCCAATGCATTTGCATGATTAGTATCTATATTGACGTTCAATGAAGGGCCACAGGAGATAAGCCACTTTTCACCAAAATCAGCTACCCCATCTGACGAATCTCTTTTGGTTGGCATCGCTTTGATATTGATCCAGTCGGCAGCAATTGGATCAGGACGTTCGCGATAAATATCAGAACCCAACCAGACCAGGGCCCCTTCACCCACGGGATCAAGGGTAATCAGCATCTGAATCCGGTAACCCCATTGCGACATGATCTTTGTCAGATGCGCACCATTCCAACCGCCGAGGCTATGACCCACGATATAGACAGGACAGCTCTTGTAGGGAATCAGGCTCAGGACATGACGCTGAATATCCTGTTTTCCTCGGACTTCGTTGTAGCCCAGCCACTCGGACTTGTATTTACCCTCATTTGCCAAGCTTGTCGTGCGCTCATCAAAGTCTTTCCGTGCCTCTTGGATGTTTCCATAAGGCCCCGAAAAATAATAACTTTCCTTATCCCCTGCGCCGCCAATAAAAAACACAATCGCCTTGGTACTCTCCACCGGCACAGGCTTGTCACTGACATCCTTCTTGTCCGTCAGCGCATGTTCCTTGTGCAGCTTGTAATTGTTGCCTTTAGCGCACGTTACCGTTTCAGCGGCCATGCCTCACTCCTCCAGAAACAGCTTGATGGTTTCAGGCAGATGCGAGCTGACTTCGTGGGTGTATCCGTTAGCGTCAGACACCCCGTGTTCCAGACGCCCGTCTGCACGCTGGATCACGTAGGGATGATTGATCATGGGCTCACCGGTCACGTCATTGACCAGCTTCAACTTGTCCGTGAAATGCACCGGCATTGGCAGCAAACCACTAAAAGGCGCCGCTGTTACCGTGTCACCAATGATGACCGTGCCTGACCCACCAATGACCACATTGCCGTGCCCCCCGGTGCTGTCCAGGGTCGCGGCGTTCAAGCCGTTGATAAACACCGTCGAAGAAACGCCGCCAGTAATGGGGCTACCGCACGCTGATTTATCAGTCATTCGTGCAGCCGCCAAGCCGTCGAAATTCACATTCGGCGAGCCACTGGCGATCGGATTAGTGCCGTGCCCCGGGAGTGGGCAGGCGGTTGGATCGGTGACGCGGGCGGCGGGTTTTCCGCTCATGAACAGCTCCTTGCAGTGTTGCGGGTCATCCTTTGGGGGGCGCAAGCATGCGTGAATTTTTCGGGTGCTTCAAACCTCCAGGCAAAAAAAGGCGCCCGATCAAGGCGCCTTTTTCATTCGTGCATAGCACTCTCATCAACGCGACGGCGGCACCCGAATATCCCCTGCCCGGCACTGCGTCTTCACGCCCTTGCCACAGGCGCCGAACTGCAGATCCTTGCCCATGCACACCCGCACTTCCGAGAGTTCCGGGCCGCTGCAGATCACCGCGATGCCATCCGCCGGGATCCCCGGGTTGGCCTTGCGGAACAGGTCGGCGATTTCCTGGGCTTCGAAGTAATACGAGGAGCTGAACGGTTGCAGCTCCTGCGGGATTTTCACCGCGCCAACCGCTTTGTCCGCTTCGTCCAGATAACCCATCGCACCGAGACCGCTGCAGGTACCGTGCTTGGACCATTCGTGATCGAGCAGTTTCTTGGTCGGGAACAGCGTCAGGCCCTTGGTGGTTTCCGCCGCCGACAGCGTGGTCAGTGGCGGGCAGGATTCCGGCCAGCCGCCGTTGGCGTATTGCGGCCACAAGCCATGCAGCACGAAGCCGTAGCCCTTGCCGGAGCATTGCACGTCATCTTTGTGGGTGAGGCAGAACGTTGGCGACCAGGACAAGCTCAGCAGGTAGTAATCGAACTGCCCCGCCACCGCTTCCGTTTGTACTTTGCTGGCGTTCGACTGACGCGCCGAACTCAGGCCGATGCTACCGGCCGTCAGCGCGATCAGCGCCAGAATTGTAAACAGCTTTTTCATGTACCCGCTCCTTGGGACGCCTGCGTCCGTGGTTTTCGATGCTGACCAGACTTGGCCAGCGCTGATTTCGCCATGCTTGTGTTGCAAGCGCATGACGCAAGGCAAGGCCGTACGCCGTTGAACGGTCTACGATTAACAGGCAGACATCAAACCAAGGGATCCGAAATGAGTAAAGCAGACGAACTCGCCGCCAAACTCAAGCAAACCCGGCACACCCATGCGGATGCCGCGCTGGAGATCGATTGCTGGCCGGCGCAGGTCTACGATCTGTACCACCGCATCGAAGCCTGGCTGCAACCCGTCACCGAAGTCGGCCTGAAAATCCGCCGCAATCCAACCCACGTTTGCGAAAGCTCACCCGATGGCGAAAGTCACGATTACGCGATCGACCAACTGGTGATCGAAGCCAACCAGCAAACCCTGACCTTTGATCCCATCGCCCGGTTCACCGAAGACGGTGCCGGCCGCGTGCAGATCACCCTGCCCGAGCGCAACACCTACCTGCTGCGTACCGTCGATGACCATCATGAAAGCCATTGGTGGCTGCAGACGGTGGAAACCGGTCTGGAACTGGATGCGATTGCGCTGACCGAGAACAATCTGTTGCAGGTGGTGCAGGAAGGACTGGGCCTGTAATTTCTTCACGTTCACCGCTCAGAACAACAAAGACCCGCCACACTCAACGGCCAGACTTCCTAAAGAATTCTGGCCATTTGTCGTTACAGGACCACTCGTCATACTCGATGGAGATTTTGTTCGCATGGATGCTTCGACCGCACCAACGTTTACACAGTTTTTCAAGCGCAATTTCAAACGTGTTCTTAATTACTGGAGCCAGATCACCGTCACTCTGGGTTTTCTCGGCGCAGGGTTGGCAATCCTTGGGCTATACGTCTACACCCGGGCAATTGGTCGTACTGACCTTTTCCTGGCAGGTAGCGATGCCAAGTCAGCCCTTGCTATCTGGCTTTTACTGATCGTGCTGATCATGGTGGGCTACCTTGGCGTGCTCTCCGCCAGCGCATGGTTCTACGGCATTACCGTATCGATGTTCGAAAAAGTGCCAAAAAGGCACAAGCAGATCGCTGCCTGGTTGCTGCTTCCTTTGTGCTTTGGCTTTTGTACCTTCACTTTTCTGCTTTTCAAGTTCTCGAATACATTCAGCGCCGGAGGTTCGATGTTGTTTGTTTTTTCCTCGACCCTGCTCGCCTACCTTGCTCTTTTCCTGTTCAAACACTTCCGAAAGATTTTCAACAAAAACACCCGTCGAATGGGAGTCTGGAAGAAAAACGGGTTCCGACTCTTGATCGGTAGCATGATCGGCTTTGCCGTTCTGTGTGCGTCACTCCCCACATTGCTGATTATCTCGACCTACGTCGGCGAAGATAACGCGCAGGCGGTGCTGGTTGTCGGGTTGTTCTCCCTCGGCACACTCATTTTCAGTCTTGTTCCGGTTTTCATTTTTTACATCAGCAAAGGTCATGTCTTCGCGCGTATCGCTTATGGCATCGCAACAGCATTGGTGCTGTTCAGCGGGTTTCTTCTTTTATCACCAGGTGCAATGCCGAGCATCACCTACGCCGCCGCAGGAAATCTGGCTATCCGTCAGCAGCCGGCACGGTTCATTCTCGACGAAAATATCAGCCTGGGAGACGTGGATAACAGAGCGTGGAGGACCAGACTCAACGAAAAGAAAAAGGTTGAAGTCACCGCATTTCCATTGTTCGCCTTCGGCGACGTTTTGCTGTTGTGCAGCAGAGATTTGCTGCGTTTGAACCTATATGACTTGCCCCGCTACACAGGCTTTTGCATCGCCACACGCAACAGCAAGGTGACCCAGAAACCATGGCATCCCGGGCTTGCGCGTGCGCTCACCTGGCAACAGCGCGCTGAGCACGTTTTGGGTTGGGAGCATTTGCGCTTAGCTGTTTTCAAACCCATTCACGCATCACCACGAGCGCTCGAATTCAAACGCTTGAATGATCAGATGACTGAACCTGCCAAAGCTGTAATCCCCTTCTCCGCTGACTGAAAATAGGCTGGGAAATTCTGGCGACAGCAACGGCCACGTACCGCATCAGCAAACTGCATATTGCCACCGCTAGAGAACGTGGATCAGCAGCCGGATCGTGTGTTACTAAACACCTTCCCCTGCGAATCCACTCCCTCAAAAAAGTCCGGTAAATATGCACAATCAAAAAAAATCGGCGTTGCTCGGCATTTCTCTAGCCCTTTCCTGCGTCGCTCACGCTCAGGAAAGCCCTTCGCACCTCGACAGCATCCAGCAACAAGGCCAACTGCGCGTCTGCACCACTGGCGACTACAAGCCCTACACCTTCAAGCGCCCTGACGGCGACTTCGAAGGCATCGACATCGCCATGGCGCGCTCGCTGGCCGATAGCCTAGGGGTCAAGGTCGAGTGGGTGCAGACCACCTGGAAAACCCTGATGCCGGACATGCAGGCCGGCAAGTGCGACATCGGCATGGGCGGGATTTCGGTGACGCTGGAACGGCAGAAAAAAGCCTACTTCAGCAACACCCTCGACAGCGACGGCAAGATCCCGCTGATACGCTGCGCCGACCAGTCCAAATACCAGACCGTCGAGCAGATCAACCAGCCCAACGTGCGTCTGGTCGAACCCGCCGGCGGCACCAACGAAGCCTTCGTCCACGCCTTCCTGCCCAAGGCGCAACTGGCCCTGCACGACAACGTGACGATCTTCCAGCAACTGCTTGATAACAAGGCCGACGTGATGATCACCGACGCCTCGGAAGCGCTGTATCAGCAGAAACTCAAACCGGGTTTGTGCGCGGTGAATCCGCACCAATACATGCAGTACGGCGAAAAGGCTTATCTGCTGCCGCGCGATGACATCAGCTGGAAGCTGTACGTCGATCAGTGGCTGCATCTAAGCAAAGTCACTGGCAGTTATCAGAAGGTCATTGGTGAGTGGCTGGCGCTGCCGCAGTAATCGTCCAGGCACGAACTTTGTGGCGAGGGAGCTTGCTCCCGCTGGACTGCGCAGCAGGCCTTCTTTTTCTGGGGCCGCTGCGCGCCCCAGCGGGAGCAAGCTCCCTCGCCACAGGTTCAGCCTCGATTTTGTTCAATCGTCATGCAACATCCCGGAGCTGTACTGGTTCAAGCTGCTACCAATACTGTTGCCACCAAACTTCAGGGTCGTTGCATTTGTGCGCCCCTCAGGCGACTGACAATCCGAGGAAAAACAACTGGTGGTGGTCAGCCCACCGGCGCCCGAACAGGCACTCAACACCGAGACAGCTGCGGCGATCAACAGCACTTTGACGACATTGGTGCGCATGGTAGGGCTCCCCTTGGGATGATCTTGTGCAAGCATCCTAGGCCTTCGCTGCACTCGGGAAGATGAAATTTTGCCGATCGACAGCACGGGTTCAGGTTCGCCTCAAATCGGCTGCCACGCCTCCAGCGGAATCTGCGCCATCGCCTCAAACGCCGGTTTGGCAAACCAGAAACCCTGCATCAGATAAATCCCGCAATCGGCGAGAAAATCCCGCTCCTCGGGGTGCTCAATGCCCTCGGCAATCACCTCGATCCCCAGTTCGGTACACATGCCCACCACGCCCCGCACAATCGCCTGACGCACACGGTCGCGGTGGATATCGCGGATCAGCGCCATGTCCAGTTTGATCAGATCCGGCTGAAAGTCCGCCAGCAGATTCAACCCGGAATACCCCGCACCGAAGTCATCAATGGCGGTCTTGAACCCGAACTCGCGGTACTCGCGCAAGATGTTCATCAAGTGCTTATTGCTTTCAACGTGCTCGCCCTCGACCGCTTCGAAGATCAACCGATCGAGCGGGAAAGCATGCGCGCGCGCCGCCTCCAGCGTGCTGCGAATGCACAGGTCCGGGCGATAAACGGCGTTCGGCAGGAAGTTGATCGAAAGAAACCCGGTGAGCCCCAACTGCGCGGCCGTGGAGATCGCCCGCACGCGGCACAGTTGATCGAAGCGATAGCGGTTCTGGTCATCGACCTGTTCCAGCACCGACAGTGCACCCTCGCCATGCACCCCACGAACCAATGCCTCGTGGGCGAAGGTCGATTGATCACGTACATCGACAATCGGCTGGAACGCGAAGGAGAACGCCATGTCGGCCTCGCCTTTTTGCCGGCATCCTTGGCACCCGCCGCCGGGCTGGGGGAAAACGGGAATATGAGTCATGAAGCCCCCTGAGAGCGGGTTGCAACCATCCATGGCCCAGAAAAAAATCACTGCACGGACCGGGTGGCGCCGCTTGGCGGCCCCCGCTTATACAGGCTGACCGGTCAATTCCGGCCAAGTTCATTGCGAAATGCCATCAGGTGCGGAAATGCGCCGTCATGCGTTGCAGGTCCTGCCCCAGCGATGCCAGCTCAATGGTCGCGGCAGCACTTTCTTCGCTGGCGACGGCCGACTGATCGGCCACATCGCGCACACTGACGATACTGCGATTGATCTCATCGGCCACCGCACTTTGCTGCTCGGCGGCGGCGGAAATCTGCAGGCTCATTTGCTGGATCGTGCCGATCGAATGGTTGATCTCGGTGATCGCCTGCTCGGCCTTCTGCGCCAGCACCACGGTGTCCAGCGTGCGCTCGCGGCTGGATGTCATCAGCGTAGATGCCGCTTGCGTACCCTGCTGCAAGGTGACAATCAGCGCTTCGATTTCCTTGGTCGAATCCTGGGTGCGCTGCGCCAGCGAGCGCACTTCATCGGCAACCACCGCGAAACCACGGCCCTGTTCCCCCGCCCGCGCCGCTTCAATCGCCGCGTTTAGCGCCAGCAAGTTGGTCTGCTCGGCGACTGCCTTGATCACATCGATGACCTTGCCGATCTGCTCACTGTCCTGGGACAGCACGTTCATCGCTGCGCCCAACTCTTCGATCGCCACCGACAGTTCGCTGATCTGCACGGTCGCCTGCTTGACCACCGCACTGCCGTGACGCGCCTGCTGATCGGCCAGGGTCGCGGCGGCAGATGCGTCAGTCGTATTGCGCGCCACCTCCTGCACCGTCGAGGCCATTTCGTGCATCGCCGTGGCGACCTGGTCCACCTCGACTTTCTGCTGACGCACACCGGCGCTGGTCTGTTCGCTCATCGCCGAGAGCTTCTCCGCCGATGTCGAAATGTGCGTCACGCCATTACCGATTCCCTGCACCAGCGTGTTCAGGCTTTGCGCCATGTCCTGCATCGCGTTTTGCAGATCGCCCAACTCATCCTTGCGGCTGGATTTGGCTTGCACCGTCAGATCGCCCTTGGCAATCCGTCGCGCCAGCTCCACCGTCAGCGCCAGCGGCCCGGTGATCTGCCGCGAGATCAGCACCGCAGCCAACAGACCAACCACCAGCGCCAGCACCGTCAGCACTGCAATCTGGATAAACGCACGCTGTTGATCGTCCCGCGCCAGACGCTGCTGAGTGTCCATCAGGCCGGTCATGATGCTGTCCATCGCCTGGCTCTGCTGATCCACCTGCTGACGCAGGCTCTGCTTCTGCTCGAACAGCGCGGCGACCTGCACCAGCACCTCGCGATAACGGCGCATCCCGGCTTGCGCCTCTTCAAGCTGACTCGACAGGGCCGCCGGCAAACCGCTACGCGCCTTGCTCATGTCGGCCAGGAAGGCATCGGTGGTGTCCAACAGCACCTGTTTGTTGGCCTCGCTCGGCACGGCGATATAACGCCGCAACATCAGCCGAAACATCGTCATGCCATTGCGCAGATCCGCCACCGTACGCAAGTCCGCCACCCGCGCGCTGTCGGCAGATGCCAGCGCACTGGCGGTGGTGCTCTCGAACATGCTGTTGAAGGTCTCGGCGTACTTGTCCGACATCGCTCCCAATGGTTTCAGCGCATCGCTGGTCGCCTTGTCCGCCTCGACCAAACGCTTGACCTGCTGATCGTAAGCCAGCGTGGTGTCCTGTAACTGCTTCAAGGCCTGCTGGTTTTCCGCCCGCGTCAGGGTCTGCAACGCCTTGGCGATCAGCCCTTGCAACACCGTCAGGCGAGACTGATAAGCCTCGGCATAAGCGACATCCGCCGCCGCTTCGTACTGCTTCTCCGACAGCCGCATGTCCTGCGTCGCATCGTTGAGCGTGCCGATCAAACGCGTGGTGCCCAGGCGATCCACCAGCACATTGCTGCTGTTATAGCCAATGAAGGCCACCGCCCCCACCGCCAGCAAAAGAACGCCAAACCCGGCCCCCAACTTTCGGGAAACCTTGATGTTGCCCAGGAAACTCGATGCTTCTGCCATGTTCAGCCTCTAACGCCCTGACGTGATTCAGCGTCAGGCACAAAAAGTAGATCTCTGATAACCGGAGTTACCGCTCATATTCGGGGTCGTCGTCCTGGGCGAAATACGGGCAGCTTCCACTGACCCGGCTGCACCGACCTGACGCGAAAAGCCGTACCGACGGCCCACGCACCAGCGGACAAATCCAGGACTGACGCTGGATTTATCGTTTCAGCAAAGGTGTTGGAACGGATGCTATAAATTTTGGGAAAAGTTGTACAACTTTATATTTCTGTATAATCGTTGAACTTTTTTGAGCGCGTGATGACGCATTGCCATCATTTTTTGTGGCACATCGCTATTGCTGCAGAAACAGGCTGAAAATCGCCATTTTGGACGGTTGTTTTGCGCATCGACAGAACGCCCTCCGCGACCACGACCTGACCGCTCGCCACGGAGGGCTGCGATCTACGCCTTGAGCTCGACGTTATCCAACGCCTGATTCACCGCCAACTCCCCCAACTTCACTACCTGCGCAATGCCCAACAGTGTCTTGCGGTGCGAGACATCCAGCAACGCGGCGAAGTCGTTGAGCATGGTCGTGGCGGAACCCAGGGATTCACTGGCGTTGGCGAGCAGGGATTCAGTGTCGTAGGCCGGGTTGGCGAGGAACATCGGTTTGGATTGATCACCGCTGGCCATGACCTGGCTGGCCGGGGTGAGGTAGTGATCGAGGGCGCGTTCGGCGGCTTCGTGGAGTTTGCGGGAATCGAGGGATTCGTAGGGGGATGCGAGGTTGGATTCGGGTGGGTTGGGTGTTGGTTTGAACATGGTGTAACTCCTGACGGATAAACGCAAAGGAGCCATCACTCTCGCTACCAAACGAAGGGTGGAGGCCATACGCAGGTTGGTAGACCGGTCGTCAGGAACCCCGGCGCATCCGAAGACGCCCCGCGCATGACCACCATAAAACGAAGACGAGAAACGCCCTCGCAAGACAGTAGTCTTGTGCTTCTGACGGAGGCGGGCTACCAAACCCGATCACTGGTTTTCAGTGACGTAGGGACGATAGAACCCGCGAGCTAGACGCACAAGCCGGCGGATTCTGTCTAAGGTGTAGGGGGAGGCGCAAGGTGGTGTAGGAGCGGGACTGCAACAATAGGCTTCATTTAAACAGACGCGATTTTTCAGTTCGCAATGGTTCTAAGAGCACGCTAATCGACGAGATACGGTCACCAGTGCGAAGAGCAATTCGGCCCTTTTTCAAGCGCTGTAAGTCGCTCCAGTGAGAGTACGGCAAAGCGTGCTATCAATCGTGAGTGGTCAAAACTCCAATCTAAAGAACTCCGGCAAATTAGCTTTCAAAATAGCGAGCGACATCGCCTCCGGTGCACGAAACCATATGTTGTAAGCCATCAGTAGGCCCGTTATTTCCTTGTCTTGGACCTTCCAATAAAGATGCTCAAAGCCTTGGACCTTAACGAAAAAACTCAGCATCTCATTGCTGAAGGCATAAAACTCGTCGTGATCTAGGCTGAAAGCTTCCGCTGACTCAAGCAGTTTTAGGTAGTAAAAAGCGACCTCATCTTGATCGTCACCACCTTGTGCCCCTATTGGCAAACTGAAATCAGGTCGCCCATTGAATCCCTCATGTGCGATCTTGTGACATTGATAGCAAAGCGTAATCCCATTGCCGGTTTCGTATCTAGCATGTGGAAGCAAGGTTCTTCTGAACACATGATGCGCCTGAATCTGATCTTCACAGCTGCAGACTACACATTGCTGGCCGTCTCTAGCCCTAATAAATCGACTCCAAAGCGACAAACACCACCTGTCAGATCGCTTGTTTACGATCGCTCTAAGCAATTTTTCCCTGAGCGTCCTCAACTGCTCCTGATCAATTACAGGTCCTCCAGAACAACTCATCATTCACTCCTTGGTCATCAAACGCGCGTTACGCCGACCACCTTTACGAAATGCCCCCCAACCAAAAAATATTTCCGATTGAAACAACTCTCAAAGGCAACAAGTATGGCAAGTAGCCATGAATCAAAGCCATCTAATGAGAGGAAAAATTTTGGAAAGTCAAAAATCCCCGCTTTCTACTTTTGAGTAGAAAAAGAAAAAACGAAATCCTGCATGGACACGGGACGAGTTAATTCTTGCTCTTGATCTCTATCTCCGCCATCGACTGTCATCGCCCCGCGATCCTCACCAAGAACTCGCTGTACTCTCCGCTTTCCTAGGCCGAATGGGGAAATTACTCGGCATCGCTAGTCAGGAGACGTTTCGAAATGAGAATGGCGTGACCATGAAAATGAGTAACTTCAGTCGACTTGATCCAGCGTACACCGCTGACGGTAAAGTCGGCCTGCAAAGAGGGAATCAGGACGAGCAGGTGGTATGAACAAAGGGGACGGATTTATTTGCCGCCGGCTTTTTACCGTCGAGCACCTAGCATTAAATAAATCCGTGGCTTTTTTTCATCCACGATGAATGATTGAGTCATTTATCGCGCCAACGACTCTGGAAATCCAAGAAAGATCCGCATCTTGCAGAGCTTGCTGCTCCCCAGAAGACGTAGTAAGTACAATTGTATATATCGTCTTCTGCATAAGGAACCAAGCAAGACCTGCAAAAAACAAGACGACGGCAGCGGTATTTATACCTTTGTTATATCCGATAATCGCCCCGACAATCATCAGCAGTATGGGCCAAGTACGGTTAGGATTTATTTGAGAGGTTTTCACTGCCGTGACTCCGCTCATCGCGAACGTCTTTTGCCCCGGAAGGATGAATCGGCTGTTGGTAACCTTTACTTCACGTTCGTCAAAAAAGACTTTTTCTTGCTGAGCGTCCATTGCTTCTCCCTGCACAGGCTTGGTTTTGTTGGTTTAGAAAATAGGGATTTAGCCATCAAATAGCCACCCTATGCTAGTCAGATGATTGAAAAAAGCACTCACAAATGTCGCAATCATCGCGGGAGAGCATCTGCAAGCCCGCCACTCTCAATCCTGATAAACTCCCCCACCTCCCAGCCCCACCCAATCCAGAACCGCCAATGTCCCCTATCTCCGCCACACCCGCCCCACTCTCCCGCCGCTTCTCCGTCGCCCCGATGATGGATTGGACTGATAGGCATTGCAGATTCTTCCTACGCCTCCTGTCGAAGAACGCCCTGCTCTACACGGAAATGGTAACCACCGGCGCCCTCCTCAACGGCGATCACGAACGGTTCCTCCGTCACAACGAAGCCGAGCACCCACTGGCGCTGCAGTTGGGTGGCAGCGTCCCGCTGGATCTGGCCGCTTGCGCGCGCATGGCGCAGGCGCATGGTTACGACGAGGTGAATCTGAATGTGGGCTGCCCGAGTGATCGGGTGCAGAACAATATGATCGGTGCGTGCCTGATGGGGCATCCGCAGTTGGTGGCGGATTGTGTGAGGGCGATGCGCGATGCGGTGTCGATTCCGGTGACGGTGAAGCATCGGATCGGGATCAATGGGCGGGACAGTTATGCCGAGTTGTGTGATTTCGTCGGGACGGTGCGGGATGCCGGGTGTACCAGTTTTACCGTGCATGCGCGGATTGCGATTCTGGAGGGCTTGTCGCCGAAGGAGAATCGCGACATTCCGCCGTTGCGGTATGACGTGGCGGCGCAGTTGAAGGCGGATTTTCCGGAGCTGGAGATTGTGCTGAACGGCGGGATCAAGACGATGGAGGCCTGCCATGAACATTTGCAGACCTTTGACGGTGTGATGCTCGGGCGTGAGGCTTATCACAATCCGTATTTGCTGGCGGAGGTGGATCAGCAGTTGTTCGACAGCAGCGCGCCGGTGATCAGCCGTGCCGAGGCGCTGGCGCAGTTGCGGCCATATATTGCCGAGCATCTGCAAGCGGGCGGTGCGATGCATCACATCACCCGGCATGTGCTGGGGCTGGGTACCGGGTTCCCGGGAGCGCGCAAGTTCCGCCAGTTGTTGTCGGTGGATATTCACAAGGCCAAGGATCCGTTGGCGTTGCTGGATCAGGCTGGCGAGTTGCTGCAAGGGCGTTGATGCCCTCCCCCCGTAAAACGCGCCAGGCGGGTTGATCCGCCTGGCGTGCGCATCACCCCGCCGCCGCTTCCGTCCAGTTCACCCAGCCAAACACCCACGTCGCCAGAATCAACAAGCCAAACGCGATCCGATACCAGGCGAACGCGGCATAGCTGTGGTTGGCGATGAATTTGAGCAGGCCGCGTACGGCGATCATGGCGAAGATGAAGGCGATGACGAAACCGAGGGCGAACACGGGCAGGTCGCTGGCCTGGAACAGGTCACGGTATTTGTAGCCGGAGTACACCGCGGCGCCGACCATCGTGGGCATGGCGAGGAAGAACGAGAACTCTGTGGCGGCTTTCCGGGACAAGCCGAACAATAAACCGCCGATGATGGTCGAGCCGGAGCGCGACGTGCCGGGAATCATTGCCAGGCATTGCACGAAACCGATTTTCAACGCGTCTGACCAGCGCATGTCGTCGACGTGATCGACGCTCACCACATGGCTGCGCTGTTCGGCCCACAACATGACGATGCCGCCCACCACCAAGGCCATGGCCACAGTGATCGGGTTAAACAGGTATTGATGGATTTTGTCAGCGAACAGTACGCCGAGGACCACCGCCGGCAGGAAAGCTATCAGCAGATTGAGGGTGAAACGCTGCGCATTGCGCTGGGTGGGCAGGCCTTTAACGATGTCGAAGATCTTCGGGCGAAACTCCCAGACCACGGCCAGAATCGCGCCCAGTTGAATAATGATGTTGAACGCCATCGCGCGTTCGCCGCCGAAGTCCAGCAGGTCGGCGACGATGATCTGGTGGCCGGTACTGGAGATCGGCAAGAACTCGGTCAGGCCTTCTACCGCGCCCAATATCAACACCTGGATAAAGGTCCAGAAATCCATTAATCCTCCGTCAGAGCGCTCTTGATGAGCGACCGGTCAACTGCATTCAGGAATTGAGTATCTGAAGTTAAACAATCGGTATAACGCGACACCCATTGCCTGATCAGGCGACGGAGAATATGTCTTATCAAAAGACACACTCAAGCCATGTTAATAATCGTCCGCCTACGAACCACTCGGAAAATATTTAGGCATTTAGATAGGAAAAAGTTCGACCAGCCAATAAAGTGTGATCAAGCTCACACTATCCCGCGATCGTGGACAGTGGCAATTGGACATGAATAAAGCCATCGCCATAGATTCAAAATAGTGGCACAATTCCACATTGCCACCATCTAACGACTAGTTCACGGTCTCGAGAAAATCAACTAAAAGCTTGAAATGCTTAATTATTGTTAGAAAACTCGGGAGCCACGTCTAAAAATCGCGTGAATGTTACCAATTGTCAGTCACAGATGAGAACCGGTGCTTTAACATCCCGATGTCAGCACCTAATTCGAGTCAAAGCATGATGCTCTCAGGGAACTTGGCGACTAGAAGTCCGCGCCCGACAAACGACGTACCCGGTGTTCTTACTCTGGGTCGTACCCGTGGCGTGGCTGAACATTTCAGGGCGCTGATCGCAAAGCACGTACGCACTGATATGGCACTTGAGGCCGGTTCGTACACTAGTTCCTATAACAATGAACTTTCTGGTTCGTATCGAGCCATCTTCATCGTTATCGACAGTCCGCAAGCGCTGGAAGACAATCTTGCGTTGATCGAGAATCTGCGCAACGAAAACTTGAAGCCGATCATCTGCGCGGTCATTACCGGTCGCGGCGCTTTCAACAAGATCAAGTACTTCCTGGCCGGTGCCGACTTCTGTATCAAGCTCAATACCCTTTCCGACGAGGGCGAGGAGTTGCTCGGTGAGTTCTTCAATAGTGAAGAATGGCAGCGGGATATCAATCTGACACTCGACCCTACGCGCATCTGCCTGCAGGGCGGCCCCCACCAGAAACTCGACATCTCGTTCGCCGAAATGAAGATCCTGGAAGCCTTTGCGCAGACCAGCAATCACATTCTCAGCCATGATGAAATCGCCGGCATCATGGGGCTCAATACCAATTTCTACGACCCGAGGGCGCTGGAAAAATCCATCAGCCGCTTGCGTGGAAAAATCAAGGACATGTATGGTACCAATGCGATTCAGAGCATCCGCGGCTACGGCTATCGCCTGATGCGGGGTCTGATATCGACTGCCTGAGTCTCGGGCAGCCATCCTCTTTGCATAATCACGAAGGATCGTCATATGCAACCATACAGCTCAAGTTGTACTTCAAATCTACTAATAATCAAGCCATTGAATGAGCACGGCTACACCGAACCATAACAATAAACTTAACAACATAGCAGCAGAACGAGTGGAATTTATCGAGGCCATTTTGGGCCCAGACCCTGCCTGTCGGTTACTTCCAAGGAAGTCATTGCTCGCCTGCCGATTTACCTTTTCGCCCATTTTGGTGCACATTTTAGGAGAGAGACATGGAAACTAGTACAACCCTCCCAAGAAAATATTTTGTCGTCGTGACCAACAGTACAACGTCGCAGCGTGAACTTGAGAGCATTCTGTCCAGCGAGCGCTTCAATTCGTTTGGCACGTCTCAGGCACAAATGTTTATTGAAGGTGCTACTTCGCCCTCTTCCGCTCCCATGCTGATGGAGTTCACTTACCCAAGGGGCACCCGGAAAAACGTTGCCCGCACGATTGAACACGACACCCAGCGCATATTGGCCACCCTCGAATCGGAATGGCTCGCAGCACAATCGGCCAATCCGTTTCAAAGTGCAGAGAGCGACAACCGCACTGCCGCCATCGAAGACGCTGCCACTTGCAACGAAACCTGGCATCTGGACAACGATCAAGGCGCACTGGTCAAGGAAGGCGTCGAGATCAGCCTTACCGGACTGGAAACCGCGCTGGTGCGCAAAATGCTCCATCACGAGGAACGCGTGGTCAGTCGAGATGACCTGATCCTCAGCATCGGCCGCGAGCCGGAGCAGTATCGTGGCCTGGAAATGTGCCTGAGTCGCCTGCAGGACAAGTTCAAAAACGCGAGTAATGGTGAGCGATTATTCCGTGCCGTAAGAAACCGCGGTTATTGCCTCATTCAGGAAATCGTTGCGTAAATACCGCCGATATCCGCGAACAAGACAAACAGATACAGTGCGATTACAAAAACAACAAGAGCACTCTGTTTGGTTTCACCTCTCCTGGTAAATTCAAGCTCCCTGCCTCCACCCCTCCTACAGTAACAAACACAACATAATTTATTCACCCCCTGCTCTGCGACCTTTTCTAACACCCTTGTATTTGATTATTAAAAAGTTGGCACTGTGCCATCTTGTTAGAACTCGTCAGACACCCTCTCCGGCAATAACTTAGTCTATTGATTGACGACAGTTCGGCCTATCGACGTTGTTACCTCAGGACACTCGTCCAATAACAACAACAAGCCTATCTAGCAACTCGGACTTCAACTGTCGAAACCTGAATGGACGTATTTCTGGGGATATCTCATGGAACTTTCTCTACGGATCAATCGAAATAACGGCCTCAAGGGACTTACCTTCTGGGGCCAATGGGCATTGGCGCAGGCTTTCATTGTTGCGTTGTTATTCATACTCGCTGAACGGCACACAGGCACCGTCGAGTTCTATTACCGCATGTGCGCGACACTGGCGGTATTGGCCTCGGTGCCGGCGTATACGTTCAGCGGCGTGTATCGCAAGCAGGACAATTACCTGACGGGGCTGGGACGTCTGTTCATGGGCTGGTCGATGACCATGGTCGCGCTGGCCGGCATCGCGTTCGTGTGCAAGGCCGACGAGGTGTTCTCCCGCGAGGTGACGCTGAGCTGGGCGGTCTACGGCTTCCTCGGCCAGGCATTGATGTACGCGCCGCTGCATGCCTTTTCCAAGTACTACCAGCGTTCCCGCACCAGCGCACAGAAGACGTTGATCGTCGGCACTGGCGAGCTGGCACTGGGTCTGGCGAAAAAGATCAGTCAGGTGGAAAACCTGCCGCTGGTAGGATTGGTCAGCAATGGCGCGACACCACAACTGAATGCGGATGCACCGCGTGTGGTCGGTGACCAGGAAGATTTGCTGGAACTGATCAAAGACCACGACATCCGCCGCTTGTATATCACCCTGCCGCTGGCCGAAGCGGCGAAAATCGAAGCGATGTATGTCGATCTGCTGGGAGCCAACGTCGATGTGGTCTGGGTGCCGGACTTGAACAGTCTGACCCTGCTCAACCACTCGGTGAAGGTCGTGGACGGTCTGCCGGCGATCTGCCTCAACGAAAGCCCGCTGACCAGCCGCCCTACCGCTGCGCTGAGCAAAAGCCTGGTGGAAAAAGGCGTGGCGCTGCTGGCGATCATCCTGTTGAGTCCGGTGCTGCTGTTCATCGCGCTGGCGGTGAAGATCAATTCGCCGGGCCCGGTGTTCTTCAAGCAGGATCGTCACGGCTGGAACGGCAAGGTGATTCAGGTCTGGAAATTCCGCTCGATGCGCGTGCACGATGATCGTGAAGTGATTCAGGCCAGCCGTAATGATTCGCGTATTACCGCGGTCGGGCGCTTCATCCGTCGCACCTCGCTGGATGAATTGCCGCAGTTGTTCAACGTGTTGCAGGGGCAAATGGCTTTGGTCGGCCCGCGCCCACACGCGGTGGCGCACAACCACTACTACTCGGGGAAAATCCTCGCGTACATGGCTCGCCACCGAATCAAACCGGGAATCACCGGGCTGGCGCAAATCAGCGGCTGCCGTGGCGAGACCGACACCATCGACAAGATGCAGCGGCGGGTGGAGATGGACCTGCATTACATCAACAACTGGTCGTTGTGGCTGGATCTGAAGATCCTGGTGAAGACGCCGTTTACGTTGTTGTCGAAAGATATTTATTGATGGACTGGTGACAAGCCAGGCGATACCGCGAGGGGACGAAAGTCCCCTTTTTTGTGGGCGGGATTTGGGTAGTGGGTCAGGCTGTTGCGATGGTTGCAGTGCCGACGCCTTCGCGGGCAAGCCCGCTCCCACAGGGATTGGGGTGTGGATCAAGATATTTGCTTCACCCTCGAACCACTGTGAGAGCGTGGCTTGCCCGCGAAAGCGGTGGGTCAGGCAGCACAGATGTTGAATGGGCCGACGCCTTCGCGAGCAAGCTCGCTCCCACAGGGATTGGGGTGTGGATCAAGATATTTGCTTCACCCTCGAACCACTGTGGGAGCGTGGCTTGCTCGCGAAAGCGGTGGGTCAGGCAGCGCAGATGTTGAATGGGCCGACGCCTTCGCGAGCAAGCTCGCTCCCACAGGGATTGAGGTGTGGATCAAGATATTTGCTTCACCCTCGAACCACTGTGGGAGCGTGGCTTGCCCGCGAAAGCGGTGGGTCAGGCAGCACAGATGTTGAATGGGCCGACGCCTTCGCGAGCAAGCTCGCTCCCAC
>NZ_JBRFIX010000006.1:0-407645 GCF_053456425.1 Pseudomonas sp. LF020 | reverse complement strand
TCTACAGCAGCCTCATTTGCTGTCAAGTGATTATTTTCAGAAGTTTTCGAAGATTTCTTCAACAACTTCAACCACTTGCGCTTCCGATCTCTCGTTAGCGGGAGGCGAATTCTACAGCGTTACACGCTGCTGTCAACACCTCTTTTTCTCCGCTTTCGACCGAGAAGACCGAACCGTCAAAAGAGCCAAACATCACTGCCCTTTCAACTCCTTCCAGGCCTCGATGAACTGAAGCAAGCCGCTGTCGAAAACCGCATAACTCATTGAATCTCAAGGAGTTTTCCGTTTCGACTGCGCCGGAAGTGGGGCGAATTATAGACTTCCTGAATCTGCCGTCAACCCTTATTTCAAACTTTATTCAGCTTTCAGCGTGATACGTGCAAATGCCTTCTTGCCCGCCTGGCAAACGTGAGTCGCGCCCAGTACATATATAAAGGAGCGATCAACCACCTCACCATCAACACGCACACCGCCAGAAGCCAACAGATCACGCGCCGCCGCCGAGTTCTTCACCAGGCCTGCCTTATTAAGGACGGCCGCAATTGGCATATCTTCAGCAGAGGCCAGTTCGATCTCCGGCAGATCATCCGGCAACTCACCATCCTTCATACGGTTACCCGCAGCGCGATGAGCATTGGCCGCAGCCTCCTCACCATGGAAGCGCGCAACAATCTCTTCCGCCAGCTTTATCTTGATGTCGCGCGGGTTAGCCCCTGCCTCTACATCTGCACGGAAGGCATTGATCTCATCCACCGAACGGAAGCTGAGCAGTTCAAAGTAACGCCACATCAACGCATCCGGGATCGAGACCAGCTTGCCGTACATCACACCTGGCGCCTCCTGGATGCCGACGTAGTTGCCCAACGACTTGGACATCTTCTTCACGCCATCCAGACCTTCGAGCAACGGCATGGTCAGAATGCACTGAGCCTCCTGACCATAACCGCGCTGCAGCTCACGCCCCATCAGCAAGTTGAACTTCTGATCGGTCCCACCCAACTCGACATCCGCGCGCAGAGCAACCGAGTCATAGCCCTGGACCAGCGGATAGAGGAACTCATGAATAGCGATCGGCTGATTAGTGGAGTAACGCTTGTCGAAGTCATCACGCTCAAGCATGCGTGCGACGGTGTACTGCGAAGTGAGACGAATGAAGTCCGCCGGCCCCATCTGATCCATCCAGGTGGAGTTGAACGCAACTTCGGTTTTAGCCGGATCAAGAATCTTGAACACTTGAGTCTTGTACGTCTCGGCGTTTTCCAGAACCTGCTCGCGAGTCAAAGGAGGACGAGTGGCACTCTTGCCGCTTGGATCACCGATCATCCCGGTGAAGTCGCCAATAAGGAAGATCACCTGATGCCCCAATTCCTGGAACTGACGCAGCTTATTAATAAGCACGGTATGACCCAAGTGCAGATCCGGGGCGGTTGGATCGAAACCAGCCTTGATACGCAGCGGCTGGCCGCGCTTGAGCTTCTCGATCAGCTCGGACTCGACCAATAGTTCTTCCGCACCACGTTTAATCAGCGCTAGCTGCTCTTCAACCGACTTCATAACAGACCCGCAAGGCTCAGATTCAAAGGGAACCAACCATACAAGATCGTGCACCAATTACAAGTTTTGCCCGGCGCACGGACACCAATCTGCAGACAGGGTGTCTGTAGACTTGCTTCGGGGATGATTTGGTTATATTTTATACAGTTATTTCATCTTCATCATGTCATTCATCTTTTCCAATTCATCTTTTTTCAAAGTCAAAATTACTTATGACCACTGAACCGTCTAAAGCGCCACCGCTTTACCCGAAGACCCACCTGCTCGCCGCAAGTGGAATCGCCGCCCTTCTCAGCCTGGCGCTCCTGGTATTTCCTTCCAGTGATGTTGAAGCCAAAAAGACAACCCTGAGCCTTGAACTGGAAAGTCCTGCTGAACAACTGACACAAGATCAAGACGCTGCTGACGCGGTTCAAGCCACAAATGAGCCAGCAACCTCACCTTTCGCCCAGATCGAAAACAGCACCGAAGACACTCCGAAAACAGCAGAAGCCGCACCTGCACCCGCTCCGGTTGCCGAAAAGGCGAAAGCCCCGGGACACCGCGAAGTCATCGTATCCAAGGGCGATACGCTCTCTACATTGTTCGAGAAAGTCGGTCTGCCAGCCGCTGCCGTACACGAAGTCCTGGCCAGCGACAAACAGGCCAAACAGTTCAGCCAGCTCAAGCACGGCCAGAAACTCGAGTTCGAACTGAACCCGGAAGGTCAACTGACCAGCCTGCACAGCAAAGTCAGCGACGTCGAAACCATTACCCTGACCAAGAACGACAAGGGCTATGCGTTCAACCGCGTCACCGCAAAACCTACCGTTCGCACGGCTTACGTGCACGGCGTGATCAATAGCTCTCTGTCACAATCCGCTGCCCGCGCAGGCCTGTCCCATAGCCTGACCATGGATATGGCCAGCGTCTTCGGCTACGACGTCGACTTCGCTCAGGACATCCGCCAAGGTGACGAATTCGACGTGATCTACGAGCAGAAAGTGGTCAACGGCAAGGCCGTCGGCACTGGCCCGATTCTGTCTGCGCGTTTCACCAACCGCGGCAAGACCTACACCGCCGTGCGTTACACCAATAAACAAGGCAACAGCAGCTATTACACCGCTGATGGCAACAGTATGCGCAAGGCGTTCATCCGTACCCCGGTGGACTTCGCCCGCATCAGTTCCAAATTCTCCATGGGCCGCAAACATCCGATCCTCAACAAGATCCGCGCCCACAAAGGTGTCGATTACGCAGCCCCACGCGGTACACCCATCAAGGCTGCCGGCGACGGTAAAGTGCTGCTGGCCGGGCGCCGCGGTGGCTACGGCAATACGGTGATCATCCAGCACGGCAACACCTACCGCACGCTGTATGGCCACATGCAAGGCTTTGCCAAAGGCGTTAAAACCGGCGGCAGCGTCAAGCAGGGCCAAGTGATCGGCTACATTGGTACTACCGGCCTGTCCACTGGACCGCACTTGCACTATGAGTTCCAGGTCAATGGCGTTCACGTCGACCCACTGGGCCAGAAGCTGCCGATGGCGGATCCGATCGCCAAGTCCGAGCGTGCACGCTTCCTTGCGCAAAGCCAGCCATTGATGGCGCGCATGGACCAGGAAAAGGCCACCATGCTGGCTTCGAGCAAGCGCTAAGCCATGGCTCTGTATATCGGCGTGATGTCCGGCACCAGTCTCGATGGGCTGGACATCGCCCTGATCGAGCAGACCTCGGCGATCAAATTGATCGCCACGCATTACATCCCCATGCCTGATTCCCTGCGCGCCGAGCTGCTTGGCTTGTGCGCCAGCGGCCCCGACGAGATCGCCCGCTCGGCAATCGCCCAGCAGCACTGGGTCAAACTCGCCGCACAAGGTATCCATAACCTCCTCGATCAGCAGAAACTGAAGCCTGAAGCCATTCGTGCCATCGGCAGCCATGGCCAGACCATTCGCCATGAACCCGCTCGCGGCTTCACCGTGCAGATCGGCAATCCTGCACTGCTGACAGAGCTGACCGGCATTACCGTGGTCAGCGACTTCCGCAGCCGCGATGTAGCTGCCGGCGGCCAGGGCGCCCCACTGGTGCCAGCCTTCCATGAGGCTTTGTTCGAAGAGCGTCGCGGTAACCGTGCAGTGTTGAATGTCGGCGGTTTCAGCAATCTGAGTCTGATAGAACCGACCAGGCCTGTAGCCGGTTTCGACTGCGGCCCCGGGAATGTGCTGATGGATGCCTGGATACATCGGCAACGCGGCGAGAACTTTGATCGCAACGGCCAGTGGGCAGCCACCGGCACAGTCGAACCAGCCTTGCTGAACGCCTTGCTCAGTGATCCGTTCTTCGTGACCAAAGGCCCGAAGAGCACTGGCCGGGAAGTGTTCAACCTGCCGTGGCTGGAACAACACCTAGCAAAATTGCCGACCTTTGCTAGTGAAAACGTTCAGGCAACACTGCTCGAACTGACAGCACTGACCATCGTCGAGTCGCTGCAAAGCGCTCAATCCGATACCCGGGAAATGCTGGTCTGCGGCGGCGGCGCTCATAACGCCACGCTGATGAAGCGTCTTGCCGACCTGCTGCCGAACGCTACCGTCGCCAGCAGCGCCACTCACGGTGTCGATCCGGACTGGGTCGAGGCAATGGCCTTCGCCTGGCTGGCCCATTGCTGCCTCGAAGGCATTGCCGCCAATCGCCCGAGCGTCACCGGCGCCAAAGGCCTGCGGGTACTCGGCGCCATCTACCCCAACTGAACAAAAGACAGGCAACAAAAAACGCCGCAGAACCGTAAGGCTCTGCGGCGTTTTATTGTGTGCAGCGAGGTGCGATCAGATCGAGAACGAAGAGCCGCAACCACAAGTAGTGGTGGCGTTCGGGTTCTTGATCACGAAGCGCGACCCTTCCAGACCTTCCTGGTAGTCGACTTCGGCACCGGCCAGGTACTGGAAGCTCATCGGATCGACCACCAGGCTCACGCCTTCGCGCTCGACGATGGTGTCATCCTCGGCCACATCTTCATCGAAAGTGAAGCCGTACTGAAACCCTGAACAACCGCCGCCCGTAACGAATACGCGCAGCTTCAAGCGATCATTCCCCTCTTCATCGACCAGGCTCTTCACCTTGTGCGCAGCACCTTGAGTGAATTGCAAAGCCGTGGGGGTGAAGGATTCGACGCTCATGCTGACTATCTCCCGGCGTTACGCCGCCATAATGCGTGATGACGCGCATTATCCGCTTGTCCTAGAAAATCGGTCAACTATTGTTACGGTATATCAATAAACCCGACCAACTGCCCAGAATGCAAAAAGGCCCGTTTGACGGGCCTTTTTGCTGTGTTGCCGAAAGTGTTACGGCAGCATACCGGCGTGGGACAGACCGAAGCGCTCATCCAGGCCGAACAGAATGTTCATGTTCTGCACCGCCTGACCCGACGCGCCTTTGACCAGGTTGTCGATCACCGACAGCACCACCACCAGATCACCATCCTGCGGACGGTGAACAGCGATGCGGCAGACGTTGGCGCCACGTACGCTGCGAGTTTCCGGATGGCTGCCGGCCGGCATCACATCGACGAACGGCTCGTTGGCATAGCGCTTTTCGAACAGTGCCTGCAGATCCACCGAACGATCGACCACGGTCGCATAGAGCGTGGAGTGAATGCCACGGATCATCGGGGTCAGGTGCGGGACGAAGGTCAGACCGACGTCCTTACCCGCGGCACGACGCAGGCCCTGGCGAATTTCCGGCAGATGACGGTGACCTTTCACCGCGTAAGCCTTCATGCTTTCCGACGTCTCGGAGTACAGCGAGCCTACAGAAGCACCGCGCCCGGCACCGCTGACGCCGGATTTGCAGTCGGCGATCAGGCGTGATGTGTCAGCCAGACCCGCTTCAAGCAGCGGCAGGAAACCCAATTGTGTGGCGGTTGGATAGCAACCCGGCACAGCGATCAGACGAGCCTTCTTGATCTGCTCGCGATTGACTTCCGGCAGGCCGTAGACCGCTTCGTCCAGCAACGCCGGCGCACCGTGCGGCTGGCCGTACCATTTGGCCCATTCTTCCGCGTCCTGCAGACGGAAGTCCGCGGACAGGTCGATGACCTTGGTGCCCGCCGCCAGCAATTCACCGGCCAACGCATGGGCAACGCCGTGCGGGGTGGCGAAGAACACCACATCGCAAGCGCCCAGGGTTTTGATGTCCGGTACGCTGAACGCCAGACCGTCGTAGTGACCGCGCAGGTTCGGGTACATGTCAGCCACGGCCAGACCGGCCTCGGATCGGGAAGTGATCACCACCACTTCTGCCTGCGGATGCTGTGCCAACAGACGCAGCAGTTCGACACCGGTGTAACCCGTGCCGCCGACGATACCGACCTTGACCATAAACCTGCCCTCAACGAACCCACTGGAAAGCCGTCGATAATAGGGGCCGCGCGCCCCTGCGACAACCATCAAGGTGACGTGCGGACGCTCAAGCCTCTACTATCCCGGCTACCGTGAACCTGGGAATAACCAAAAATGCTCTATCTATGGATCAAAGCCTTTCACATCGTCAGCGTCGTGTGCTGGTTTGCCGGGCTGTTCTACCTGCCGCGGCTGTTCGTTTATCACGCACAAAGTGAAGACACGCTCAGCAAGGAGCGCTTCAGCGTCATGGAGCGCAAGCTGTATCGCGGCATCATGGGCCCGGCGATGATCGCCACGCTGATTTTCGGCGGCTGGCTGATCTACCTCAACCCGGGCATCTTCAGCATGGGCGGCTGGATTCACGCCAAGCTGACGCTGGTGGTCCTGCTGATCGGCTACCACCACATGTGCGGCGCGCAGGTAAAACGCTTCGCCCGTGGCGAGAACACCCGCAGCCATGTCTTTTATCGCTGGTTCAATGAAGTGCCGGTTCTGCTATTGCTGGCTATCGTAATTCTGGTCGTGGTCAAGCCGTTCTAATTTCATAACAGGCATCACACCTCGGGGGATTTCCAATGTCGCTGCCCGCTTTGCTCGAACAACGTCTGCGTCTGCCCGTGGTAGCGGCGCCGATGTTCCTGATTTCCAACCCGGAGCTGGTGCTCGCCTGCTGCCGTAACGGCGTGGTTGGCAGCTTCCCGGCGCTGAACCAGCGCGAAAGCAGCGGCTTCAAGGCCTGGCTGGAGCAGATTGAAGCGGGCCTGGCGACACTGGACAGCCCGGCGCCGTATGCAGTGAACTTGATCGTGCACAACAGCAACCCGCGTCTGCAGGCTGATCTGAACATCTGCGTCGAACACAAGGTGCCAATTGTCATCACCAGCCTCGGCGCGGTGAAGGAGCTGGTTGATGCCGTGCACAGCTACGGCGGCCTGGTGTTCCACGACGTGACCACCCGCAGGCATGCCGAGAAAGCCGCCGAAGCCGGAGTCGACGGTTTGATCGCGGTTGCGGCCGGCGCCGGCGGCCATGCCGGCACCTGGAGCCCGTTTGCGCTGATTGCCGAAATCCGCGAGTTCTTCGATAAAACCCTGTTGCTTGCCGGATGTCTTAACCACGGCCATGAGATTCTGGCTGCACAACTGCTCGGCGCGGATCTGGCCTACTTCGGCACGCGATTTATCGGCACCACCGAAAGTCATGCGCCTGACGCCTACAAGGAGATGCTGCTGACGGCCAAGGCGGCGGACATCATCCATACTCCTGCAGTCTCTGGTGTACCGGCCAGCTTCATGCGTCAAAGCCTGGAGGCGGCGGGTTTCGACATGGCCGCGCTGCAAGGCAAGGGCGAGGTCAATTTCGGCGACAAGCTCAAACCGATCAACGACGAAGCCAAGGCCTGGAAGACCGTGTGGTCGGCCGGCCAAGGCGTAGGGCAAATTGACGATCTGCCGAGCGTGGACCAGTTGATCGCCCGGCTCGACGCGGAATATCGTCAGGCGCTGGAACGCGCGGCGCAGTTGCCAAAACGCTGGCCACGCTGAGAAAAATCAGGCCAGTCATCGACGGACTGGCCTTACACTTGCTGACCTTCAATTCATTCGCGACAAGGATGCCTCGGCCATGAGCGAACCTCGCTACAAGATCGTTTTCGACGGTGCTCTACAGCCCGGTGTCGATCTCACCACCGCCAAGCTCAATCTGGCGGCCCTGTTCAAAAGCGATGTTGTCGCCATCGAGCGCCTGTTCAACGGCAGCACCGTCGCCCTCAAACGCGACCTGACCCACAGCGATGCGCAGACTTATCTGCAGGCACTGAGCAAAACCGGCATCGACGCACGGATCGAAAGCGAGACGGCGATCGAACTGAGTCTGTCGGACGTGCATGAACAACCGGCGACCTTCAACGACCCCGCCTCACCTTACGCGCCCCCTCGGACCAACGTTGGCGAGAACCTGCCAGCATTCGCTGCCCTCAAGCCCTTCAGCGTCGAAGGCCGGATCGGTCGCCTGCGCTTTCTGGCCTGGACCATGGTGCTGAGTCTGGTGACTTTGCCAATCGTGGCGATATTCGCATTTATCGGTCTGGGACTGGTCAGCGGCGACACCACTACCGGCCTGATCATCGGTGGGATATTCGCGTTCTTCCTGTTCCTCGGCTTCATCATTGTCAGCATTCTGTTCAGCGTGCAGCGCCTGCACGACATCGGCTGGTCCGGCTGGCTCTGGCTGCTGAACCTGGTACCGTTCGTGGGCAGCTTCTTCCCGCTGGTGATCATGGTCGTGCCGGGCAACACCGGCACCAACCGTTACGGCCCGCCACCGCCACCCAACAGTACGGCGGTCAAAGTGCTGTGTTCGCTCTGGATCGTGTTCTGCGCCCTGGTGTTTGCCGGCGGCATGCTCGGCGGTATTTCAGCCATTCAGCAAGAATATGAAACCAACCTCGAAAGCAGCTATGAAAGCGGCTCGGTCACCACCGATGAAGTCGAGGTCGAGACTGAACCGGCGAATTCCGTGGACGATGCAGCCGAAGCGCCCCCGGCCCCTGTAGACTCTGCGAAAGAATGAACAACGCTCCCCGCCGTGACACCTGCGTCGCTGGCGCGGGGCTGTTGCGATGGAGAATTGCATGACCCGTTACGCTCTGATCACCGGCGCCTCCAGTGGCATCGGCCTGGCCATGGCCGAAGCTCTGGCCCGCCGCGGCCGCAGCCTGATTCTGGTGGCCCGACAGCGTGATCAGCTGGAAAGCATCGCGATCGAACTGACCCAGCGCTTTGGCGTGGAAGTCCTGTTTCGTGCCTGCGACCTTGGTGAGCCTTTGCGCCTGTCCGGCTTTTTGCTGGAACTGGAAGAAGGCGACCGGCAGATTGATCTGCTGGTCAATTGCGCCGGCATCGGCACCTGCGGGCCGTTCCTGGCCCAGGACTGGATGACTGAGCAGGACCTGATCGAAGTCAACATCCTCGCCCTCACCCGCCTGTGCCACGCCATTGGCAACAGCATGGCGCTGCAGGGCGGCGGGCAGATTCTCAATGTCGCCTCGATGGCAGCGTTCAATCCCGGCCCGTGGATGAGTACCTACTACGCCAGCAAGGCGTATGTGTTGCACTTTTCCGAAGCGCTGCGGGTTGAGCTGAAACAGAGCGCGGTCAAGGTCTCGGTGCTCTGCCCCGGTCCCACCCGTACCGCGTTCTTCCGCACCGCACAGCTCAACAGCGACAAACTCAAGGACAGCAAACTGCTGATGAGTCCCGAGGAAGTCGCGCTGTACACCGTACGTGCGCTGGAGAAAAACCGCGCCATCATCATTCCGGGACGGCGCAACCGCTGGCTGGCCTTCCTGCCGCGTCTCGGCTCACGCTGGCTCAATCGCACCATCGTCGGCATGCTCAACAAGGCTTACTGCCCGCGCTGAACTGTCTACGGCAAAACACTGGGCGGGGTCATTCCTCATGAGTACACTCAGGCCAGCCCCCACAACGGAGAAAACAGCAGTGGATACTCTGTTCACCAAGATCATCAACCGGGAGATTCCGGCCAAGATCATCTACGAGGACGACCAGGTTCTGGCGTTCCACGACATCGCCCCTCAGGCTCCGGTGCACTTTCTGGTGATCCCGAAGAAACCGGTGCGCACCCTCAACGACCTGACCGAAGACGACAAGGCACTGGCCGGGCACATCCTGTTCACCGCCCAGCGCCTGGCGCTGGAACTGGGTTGCGAGGACGGCTTCCGGGTGGTGATGAACTGCAATGAAAAAGGTGGGCAGACCGTCTATCACATTCATATGCACGTACTGGGTCAGCGTCAGATGAACTGGCCGCCGGGCTGATTCACCGCAAACCCGTACAGGAGCTCCCGAAGGCTGCGATCTTTTGATCTTCGAGTATCAAAAACAAGATCAAAAGATCGCAGCCTTCGGCAGCTCCTGCATAAAGCAAAAAGCACATCCAGTGCGACTGATGACCCAGCGCAAACCTTCCCCGGCCGATTCGGTTAAACTGGCCGTCGAGATTTTTCCCGGAGGTCAGCATGACTACCCAACGTCACTACTCGCCGATTGACCGTCTTCTGCTGCAAGCCGATGCCGCGATGCGCACCCTGCTGCCCTTCAGCGGCCAGCCATACCGTCCGTCACCCGCCATCGTCCAGCCGGAAGTGCAGATGAGCGACGAAGACACCCGCCATGTCGCCGGCCTGATGCGCATCAACCACACCGGCGAGGTCTGCGCCCAGGCGCTGTATCAGGGCCAGGCGCTGACCGCCAAGTTGCCGCAGGTTCGTGCTGCCATGGAGCATGCCGCCGAAGAAGAAATCGATCATCTGGTGTGGTGCGAGCAGCGCATCCATCAGCTGGGCAGTCACACCAGCGTGCTCAATCCGCTGTTTTATGGAATGTCGTTCGGCATCGGCGCTGTGGCCGGTCTGATCAGCGACAAGGTCAGCCTCGGTTTCGTCGCGGCCACCGAGCATCAGGTGTGCAAGCACTTGAACGAACACCTTGAGCAATTGCCGGCCGAGGACGAAAAGTCCCGGGCAATTCTGGAACAGATGCGCATTGATGAAGAACATCATGCGGAAAGTGCACTGGATGCGGGTGGTTTCCGTTTTCCGGCGCCGGTGAAGTTCGGGATGAGTCTGTTGGCGAAGGTGATGACCAAGAGTACTTATCGGATCTGAGATCGGTATTGCTGCTGAAGGCCCCTTCGCGAGCAGGCTCGCTCCTACAGAGGTCATGCGGCAGGCATTAAAAAAGGCGACCGAAGTCGCCTTTTTTTGTGCCCGGGAATCTTACGTCGGCATGTTGCGTGCGTAGAAGATTTCCAGCATTTCGTGTTTCACCCGCTCGGTCACCTGAGCACGCTGCTCGGAGGACAGATTGCTGGTGGCGTCGCCGAACAGGTAGTTGTCCAGTTCGAAGTTCTTCAGCAGCATTTTGGTGTGGAACAGGTTTTCCTGGTACACGTTCACGTCGGTCATCTGATACGCGTCGCGAGTGTCTTCGGAAAGGTAGTTCTGGATCGAATTGATCTCGTGGTCGATGAAATGCTTGTTGCCTTCAACGTCACGGGTGAAGCCGCGCACACGGTAATCCACAGTCACGATGTCCGAATCGAACTGGTGAATGAGGAAGTTGAGCGCTTTCAGCGGTGAAATGACACCACAGGTCGACACGTCGATGTCCACACGGAACGTCGCAATACCGGCGTCCGGATGGATTTCCGGATAGGTATGCACCGTGATGTGGCTCTTGTCGAGGTGGGCAAGGATGATTTCGGGCAATGGACCCGGGGACTCTTCGATCTGGCTGTCAGTCGGGGTCACCGGCTCTTCCGAGATCAGAATCGTGACGCTGGCACCCTGAGGCTCATAGTTCTGACTGGCAATGTTCAGAATGTTGGCACCAATGATTTCGACAACTTCCGTGAGGATCTGCGTCAGGCGTTCGGCGTTGTACTCTTGATTGATGTACTCGACGTAAGCCTGCTGGTCTTGCGGGGTTTCCGCGTAGCAGATGTCATAGATGTTGAAGCTCAAGGTCTTTGTCAGGTTATTGAACCCGTGGAGCTTGAGTTTGCTTTTCACCGTTAAAAACTCTCTATGTATGCGGCGCAGCCGCGTGATCAAGCATGCCCGTCAAGTGCGAACAACGCACCTGCGTAGGACGGTTAACACCTCTTCGCGATGGCGATTTTGGTTATCTGTTCAGGCGGATGACCCGTCGGCTGACCGATCACTGCCCTGAAAAAAGTGGCGCATTATGCAGACGTCAGCGAGGGATCGCCAGAGTCTGCACTGCTTTTATGATAGTTGAATGTCGGTTCAACCGAGTTCGACGATTTCATAATCGTGAGTGATCGCCACGCCGGCCGCGCCGAGCATGATCGAGGCCGAGCAATACTTCTCGGCAGACAGTTCGATGGCGCGCTTGACCTGGGCTTCTTTCAGGCCCCGGCCCTTGACCACGAAGTGCATGTGGATCTTGGTGAACACCTTCGGATCTTCGGTCGCGCGCTCAGCTTCGAGGAACGCTTCGCAGCTTTCAACCGCCTGACGCGACTTCTTCAGGATGCTGACCACGTCGAAGTTGCTGCAACCGCCAACGCCCAGCAGGAGCATTTCCATCGGGCGAACACCCAGATTACGACCACCGGCGTCCGGCGGACCGTCCATGACCACAACATGACCGCTGCCGGACTCGCCGAGGAACATGGCTTCGCCAGCCCATTGGATGCGTGCCTTCATCGCCAAGACTCCACTGTAAAAAAAGGGTCGCCAGCTTAGCACAGGCCCCTGCTCTGACAGCGCCCGGCGTTCATAGGACGGATGTCTCTGCTGCGTAGGTAATTTCTCGAATTTTCGACGAAGTGTCTGGTAAGCTGGCGCCAATTCGCTGGCGCCAATTGTCAGCCTGTAGCGACCGCCTTCAGCGCCTCATAAAAAAACCAAACATCACCGTGCAGTCTTTTCGGGATACAACCATGGTTGCTATTACCCCCACACCCAAAATCAAGAACCTCGACAAGCTGTTGATGCATTGCCAGCGCCGCCGCCATGCGGCCAAGAGCAACATCATCTGCGCCGGCGATCGCTCGGACACGCTGTACTTCATCATCAAGGGCTCGGTCACCATCCTGATCGAGGATGACGACGGTCGCGAAATGATCATCGCCTACCTCAACGCCGGGGATTTCTTCGGCGAGCTGGGTTTGTTCGAGCAGGCGGGCCAGGAACAGCAACGCAGCGCCTGGGTGCGGGCCAAGGTCGAATGTGAAATCGCCGAAATCAGCTACGTGAAGTTCCGCGAATTGTCGCAGCAGGATCCCGACATTCTTTACGTCCTCAGCGGACAAATCGCCCAACGCCTGCGCAATACCACACGCAAGGTCGGCGACCTGGCGTTCTTTGACGTCACCGGCCGTGTGGCCCGTTGCCTGCTGGAGCTGTGCAAACAGCCTGACGCGATGACCCACCCGGACGGCATGCAGATCAAGGTGACCCGTCAGGAAATCGGGCGGATTGTCGGTTGTTCGCGGGAGATGGTCGGTCGCGTGCTCAAGGATCTTGAGGAACGCAACCTGGTGGATGTGAAAGGCAAGACCATGGTGGTCTTCGGCACGCGCTAAGCACGCAAAATCAGGCGCTGTAGACCTGCGCCAGCATCAGCCGAAACAGCTCATCAAGACGCGCCAATGCCGTTGGCGCGGCAAACTTCTCATGCAGGGCGATGTGGCTTTCAGCCCGCACTCGCTGCTCCAGACCGCAGGCCTCGTTGAAGCGATTGACCGCCGCGACCATCGACTCTCGCTCGTTATCGATCAACATCGCCCCGTGCACCAACCCCACCGGACGCTGACCACCCTGGCTCTGACGCCAGCGCTGAGCGGTGCCGACCATCTTGCGACCGTCGAGATTGACGTTGAAGCGGCCGTCGCAGAACGCACCGTCGATTTCGCCCAGCGACGACACACCACCCAACTCATCCAGCAATTCACAGATCGGATCACACAGGCGCCGGTAACCGGTTTCAATGCGATTCAGATCACCCTCGCTGCGGGGCGGGGCGTAGACCAACGCGATGTTGATGGTTGAAGCGGATTGCGGGACCGGTTCGCCACCGGTTTCCCGCAGCAAGACTGGCCAACCGGCAGCAGCGGAGACTTCACAGGCGTGATCAAAACCGGGCAGACGATTGAGGCGGCGTGGCATGACTAGCGCGCGATCGCTGGGTTGCCAGAACAGCAGGCCGAATTCGGCGTTGCCGGCGCAGATGGAGGCGAGCAAGTCTTGTTCGGCTTGCAGGCCGGTTTCGATGGTGAGGGAGGCAGGGATCATAAGGTTTCCGTAGGACGTTCAGTCTGAGGTGAATCTTATGTCGTCATCGCGAGCAGGCTCACTCCTACAGGGGGAACGCATTCCAAGTGTAGGAGTGAGCCTGCTCGCGATGGCGTCTAACAGGTCTGACTGAGTCAGTCGAGGGTCGAACCACTGACCGGCACACCACGCTCCGGGAAGAACAGGCGCTGCAGTTCGGTGCCCGGGCTTTCGGCGCGCATGAACGCTTCGCCGACCAGGAACGCGTAAACGTCGCTGATTTCCATCAGCTCGACATCGGCACGGTTGAGAATGCCGCTCTCGGTGATCACCAAGCGATCACGCGGGATTCGCGGCAGCAGGTCGAGGGTGGTTTCCAGGCTGACGTCGAAGGTGTGCAGGTTGCGGTTGTTGATCCCGACCAGCGGCGTGTCGAGGGTTTTCAGTGCGCGTTCCAGCTCATCGCCGTCGTGCACTTCAACCAGCACGTCGAGACCGACGCCTTTGGCGACCGAGGCCAGCTCGGCCATTTTCACGTCGTCCAGTGCGGAGACGATCAACAGCACGCAGTCGGCGCCCAGCGCGCGAGCTTCGACGATCTGGTACGGCTCGATCATGAAGTCCTTGCGGATCACCGGCAGTTTGCACGCGGCGCGGGCCTGTTGCAGGTAGGCATCGGCGCCCTGGAAGTAGTCGATGTCGGTCAGCACGGAAAGACAGGTCGCCCCGCCCTTCTCGTAGCTCCTGGCGATGTCGGCAGGCACGAAATTCTCGCGGATCACGCCCTTGCTCGGCGAAGCCTTCTTGATTTCAGCGATGACCGCCGGCTGCTTCTTCTTCGCTTGCGCCAGCAATGCCTGGGCAAAACCACGGGGTGCATCGGCCGCCTTGGCCAGACTTTCCAGCTCGCTCAGGCTGACGCGAGCACTGCGCTCGGCGACTTCCTGGACTTTGCGCGCCAGAATGTTTTCCAGAACCGTCGGTACACTCATCCCTCATTCTCCACTTTGAATACCGCGGTAAAGGCACCCAGCTCCTCGAGTTTTTCCCGAGCAAGGCCGGTATGCAGAGCGTCATGCGCAAGCGCCACGCCTTCTTTCAAACTCGTGGCCAGGTCGGCGGCGTACAGCGCTGCACCGGCATTGAGCACAATCATTTCGGCGGCTTTCTGGCCGTTTTCGGTCTTGCGCTTTCCCAGCGCATCGCGAATCAGCGCCAACGATGCTTCCGGACCTTCGACCGAGAGGCCGTGCAGGCTCTGGCTCTTCATGCCCAGATCTTCCGGCTCGACCCAATACTCAGTGATCTCGTTGTTCTTCAGTTCAGCGACGAAGGTCGGCGCGGCCAGGCTGAATTCGTCCAGACCGTCCTTCGAATGCACCACCAGCACATGTTTGCTGCCCAGGCGCTGCAAGACTTCGGCCAATGGCCGGCACAGCGCAGGGGTAAACACGCCCACCACCTGATGTTTGACACCGGCCGGATTCGTAAGCGGGCCGAGCATGTTGAACAGTGTACGCAAGCCGAGATCGCGGCGCGGGCCGGCGGCGTACTTCATGGCTTTGTGGTGAGTCTGGGCAAACATGAAACCGATGCCGACGTTGTCGATGCAACGGGCAACCTGCACCGGCGTCAGGTTCAGGTAGATACCGGCCGCCTCCAGCAAGTCGGCGCTACCGCTCTTTCCCGACACCGCACGGTTGCCGTGCTTGGCCACGGTGCAACCGGCTGCCGCGACGACAAACGCGGATGCGGTCGACACGTTGAAAATGTTCGCACCGTCACCGCCGGTACCGACCACGTCGACCACACCGTCGAGGGTCTTGAGTTCGACCTGGTCGGCCAGCTCACGCATCACCGAAACCGCGCCGACGATTTCGTCGATGCTCTCGCTCTTCATGCGCATCGCCATCATGAATGCGCCGATCTGCGCTTCGGTGCATTGGCCGGTCATGATTTCGCGCATCACGTCGCGCATTTCTTCGGTGCTGAGGTCGAGGTGTTCGACGATACGGCTCAGGGCTGTCTTGATGTTCATGGGAGTCCTTAGCGCGTGCCGCCGGTTTGTTTGAGGAAGTTGGCAAACAGTTCATGGCCCTGTTCGGTCAGGATCGACTCGGGGTGGAACTGTACGCCCTCGATGTTCAGGGTCTTGTGCCGCAGGCCCATGATTTCATCGACGCTGCCGTCGTCGTGCTGCGTCCACGCGGTCAGCTCCAGGCAATCGGGCAAAGTATCGTGCTTGACGATCAGCGAGTGGTAGCGGGTGACCGTCAGCGGATGATTCAGACCGGCAAAAACGCCCTTGTCCTCATGGAATACCGGGCTAGTCTTACCGTGCATCACTTGGCGGGCACGCACCACATCGCCGCCGAAGGCCTGACCGATGGACTGATGGCCGAGGCAGACGCCGAGGATCGGCAGTTTGCCGGCGAAATGCTTGATGGCCTCGATGGAAATGCCGGCTTCAGTCGGCGTGCACGGGCCTGGCGAAACCACGATGCGCTCGGGGTTGAGCGCTTCGATTTCGGCGACGGTCAGTTCGTCGTTGCGCACCACCTTGACCTCGGCACCCAGCTCGCCGAGGTACTGCACAACGTTGTAAGTAAAGGAGTCGTAGTTGTCGATCATCAGCAACATGGCGTTTCGAACCTCTTGAATTCTGACTTGAAGACAGCCTTCAGGTGACTTGCCCGCAGGGCGCTGCACGATGTCGGACGCGCAGAGGGCGTCGGCACAGCGGCATATCAAACGGGCAAGGAAGGCAAAGCGATACAGATCCGGCGGGGCCGGCAGAAAAGATTCAGGCGCGCCAACGCCAACGGGCGTGTGCCTTGATGACTTGATCCAGAAGTTTGCTGACGATCAACACGGGGAAGGTCTCGTTCATACGTTCCGGCACAGTAACTTAGCTGGGCGGAGCGTGCAATATGGCGGGGCTGACGGGGGACAAAACTAAGGGAGGCTTCGCGACCGATGGCAAAACGCCGGGAGTTTTTGGTACTGTCGTTTCGTTCACCTACAACAATAAATAAACGGACTTGCTCATGATCAAACAGACGTTGTTTGTACCGCTTGCCGGTTGCCTGCTCGCCATGGCTTGCGCCCAGGCCTACGCAGCACCCGCTCCCTATTCGAATTTCATTGTGTTCGGCGACAGCCTGAACGACGCCGGGACCTTCAGGGATACCGGCGGCCCGGCCGGTGCCACGCAGCGCTACACCAACCGCACCGGCCCGCTGTACAAGGACGGCACCGGGGAAAACCGCGACCTCAACGCCACCCAGATCATCGGCGGCAAACTGGGTTTCAGCCCCGATCAGACCGCCTCCTCATCCTCGGCCGTGCGTGCCGGCGAAGGCCTGGCCGATGGCAACAACTGGGCGGTGGGCGGTTACCGGACTGACCAGATTCTCGACTCGATCACCACGCAGTCCGCCACCGGCGAACGCACCCGCAGCGGTTATCTGCCGTCGAACGGCTTCCGTGCCGATCCGAACGCGCTGTATTACCTGTCCGGGGGCGGCAACGATTTCCTTCAGGGCCGCGTGCTCAGTCTCGATCAGGCCAGCGCCGCGGCTGATCGCCTGGCCGACAGCGCCCGTACGCTGCAAGGCGCCGGCGCCAAATACATCATGGTCTGGCTGCTGCCGGACATCGGCCTGACGCCGGCCATCAACGGCTCGCCGCTGCAGGGCTTCACCTCGCAGCTCAGCGCCCAGTTCAACACCGAACTGGTCAGCCAATTGCAGGGCATCAACGCCGAAATCATTCCACTGAACATTCCGGTGCTGCTCAAAGAGGCTTTCGCCAACCCGGCGCAGTTCGGCCTCGCGACCGACCAGAACCTGACGGCCACCTGTTTCAGCGGCAACAGCTGCACCGAGAACGCCCGGTACGGCATCAACAGCGCCACACCGGATCCGACCAAGCTGATCTACAACGATTCGGTTCACCCCACCGAAGCCGGCCAGCGTCTGATTGCCGACTACGCCTACTCGCTGCTGGCTGCCCCTTGGGAGCTGACCTTGCTGCCGGAAATGGCCCAGGGTTCGTTGCGCGCGCATCAGGATGAACTGCGCAATCAATGGCTGGCCGACTGGGAAAACTGGCAGGCCGTGGGCCAATGGCGCGCCATCGTTGCCGGTGGCGGTCAACATCAGGACTTCGACAGCCAGCACAGTGCGGCCAGTGCCGATGGCAACGGCTATAACCTGAACATCGGCGGCAGTTATCGCGTCAACGAGGCCTGGCGTGTGGGTCTGGCCGCCGGTCTCTACCACCAGAAACTCGAAGCCGGCGACGCCGACTCCGAATACAAACTTAACTCCTACATGGGCACCGTGTTCGCCCAGTACCAGCAAAACCGCTGGTGGGGCGATCTGGCGATGACCGCCGGCAAACTCGACTACGACAGCCTCAAGCGTAAATTCCAGCTCGGGGTCAACGAGCGCGGGGAGAAAGGCGATACCGACGGCTACGTGCTGGCGATCAGCGGCCGGATCGGTTACGACATCGCACAGCAGGCCAGCAGCCCGTGGCACCTGTCGCCGTTCGTCAGCGCCGATTTTGGCAAGACCGAAGTGGATGGTTACTCGGAAAAAGGCGCGGACTCCACGGCGCTGACTTTTGACGACCAGTCGCGCAACTCGCGGCGTCTGGGCCTGGGTATCCAGGGCAAGTACCAGATCACCGCGCAAACCGAAGTGTTTGGCGAGTTCGCTCACGAGCGTGAGTACAACGATGACCGGCAAGACCTGACCATCAACCTCAACAGCCTGCCGGGCAACCGTTTCACCCTCGAAGGCTACGAGCCGCAGACCAACCTCAATCGCCTGAACCTGGGCGTGAGCCACAAACTCACGCAGGATCTGGCGTTGCGCGCCAGCTACAACGTGCGCAAGGATGATGACTTTACCCAGCAGGGGGTGAACGTCGGGGTCAGCCTGGATTTCTGAGGTTGAAAGGCAAAAGATCGCAGGCTGCGCCAGCTCCTACAGGGTTAGCGCAGGCATAAAAAAACGCGGCGCCCTTACAGGCGCCGCGTTTTTTTGGTTGAACACAATCCAATGTAGGAGTGAGCCTGCTCGCGATGGCGGTGGAACAGACAACATTAAAGGTGAATGTCAGACCGAAATCGCGAGCAGGCTCACTCCTACAAGGGTTTTGCGTGGATCAGGTGTCCGGGGTCTGCTCGGCCAGGGCCACGGCGCGGAACATCGCGCGGCGCTTGTTCAGGGTTTCTTCCCATTCCAGCGCCGGCACCGAGTCGGCGACGATGCCGCCACCGGCCTGCACGTGCAGTTCACCGTTCTTGATCACCGCGGTGCGAATCGCAATCGCGGTGTCCATGTTGCCGTTCCAGGCGAAGTAACCGACCGCACCGCCATACACGCCACGCTTGACCGGCTCCAGCTCATCGATGATTTCCATCGCACGAATCTTCGGCGCGCCAGACAACGTGCCCGCCGGCAGAATCGCCCGCAGCGCGTCCATCGCGGTCAGCCCGGCCTTCAACTGGCCAGTGACGTTGGAGACGATGTGCATCACGTTGGAATAACGCTCGATGACCATTTTCTCGGTGAGCTTCACCGAACCGATTTCCGAAACCCGGCCAGTGTCGTTACGACCGAGGTCGATCAGCATCAAGTGTTCGGCGATCTCCTTGTCGTCCGACAGCAGGTCTTCTTCCAGCGCCAGATCCGCTTCTTCGGTGGCGCCACGCGGCCGCGTGCCGGCAATCGGGCGCACGGTGATCAGGTTGTCTTCGACCCGCACCAGCACTTCCGGCGAACTGCCAACGACGTGGAAGTCGCCGAAGTTGAAGAAGTACATGTACGGCGTCGGGTTGAAGCAACGCAGCGCTCGATACAGATCGATCGGCGCCGCCTTGAAGTCGATCGACATGCGCTGCGACGGCACGACCTGCATGCAGTCACCGGCGAGGATGTATTCCTTGATGGTGTCGACGGCTTTTTCGTAGTCGCTCTGGGTGAAACTGGAGCGGAACAGCGGATCAGCCGCTTGTTGCTTGCTGAAATCCAGACCACGGCGCGGGGTGATCGGCTGGCGCAGTTTTTCCAGCAACTCCTGCAATTGCGCCTGGCCCTGCTCGTAGGCGTCGGCTTGCGCCGGGTCGGCCAGCACAATCGCGTGCATCTTGCCGGCGAGGTTGTCGAACACCACCACCGCATCGGAGACCATCAGCAGAATGTCCGGCACGCCCAGTGGATCCGGGTTCGGGCATTTGCCCAGACGTTTCTCGACATAGCGCACACAGTCGTAACCGAAGTAACCGACCAGCCCCCCATTGAAACGCGGCAGACCGGCGATGGTCGGCACGTTGTAGCGGGCCTTGAAGGTTTCGACGAAAGCCAGCGGGTCTTCGACGTCATGGCTTTCGGTCTCGACGCCATCGACGGTAATGCTTACGTGATGGTCGTGCACCCGCAGTACGGTGCGGCACGGCAGGCCGATGATCGAGTAACGGCCCCACTTCTCGCCGCCCTGCACCGATTCGAGCAGGTAGGAGTTGGGCTGGTCGGCCAGTTTCAGGTAGATCGACAGCGGCGTGTCGAAGTCGGCCAGGGTTTCGCAGGCCAACGGAATGCGGTTGTAGCCGTCAGCGGCCAGGCGCAGGAATTCTTCGCGGATCATGGGGTGCCTCGTGGTGTGAGGGGCAAATCAGTCAGGTGTGCAAACGCGCCGGCAAGCCGGCCAGGAACCAGTCAGGCGCGCCAACGCCAGCGGGCCAGGGCCTTGATGACTTTCATCCAGAGTTTGCGGGTGACCACCACGATGGCGTTTCCAGAATGGGATTGAGAAGCGTCGGGCAACGTTATCTCAGCGGCTGTACCGAGGCAACCGGGAATTAGCTTGCGCAGATCGTCGATCACCAGTGCCGGGGATTCCTCGGCAATCGGTCGGCCGTGGTTGTAGCCGTAGCTCAGCGCCACGCACTTGACCCCCGCCGCTTTCGCCGCCAGCACATCGCTGCGCGAATCACCGACGAACAGCGATTGCGAGGCAGGAATGTTGGCCATCTTCATCACGAAGAACAGCGCGGCCGGATCAGGCTTCTTCTGCGGCAGGGTGTCGCCACCGATGATCCACTTGAAGTAACGGCCGATCTTCATCTGATCCAGCAGCGGCGCGACGAAACGCTCGGGCTTGTTGGTGATCAGCGCCATGGCCACGCCCTGTTTGTGCAGCCATTTGAGGGTATCGCGCACGCCGGGATAGACCACGGTCAGCTCGTGGCTCGCGCCATAGGCTTCCATGAATACTTCCAGCGCGTGCTCGGCCTCGACGTCATCCACCTCCGAATGATCGATGCCACCGGCCAGCGCCCGGCGCACCAGCACCGGTGCGCCATTGCCGACCCACTCGCGTACCGACTCGATGCCGGCAGGCTTGCGGCCGAGGGAGAGCAGCATGGTGTCCACCGCCGCCGCCAGGTCGGGAACCGAGTCGATCAGCGTGCCATCCAGATCGAACATCACCAACCGTGGCAGTTGCCCCGGGAACAGCTGCTCAAAACCGCTCATGGGCGCGCCAGCGCCAGTTCGGAACGCATCTTGTCGATGACTTCCTGATAGTTCGGTGCATTGAAAATCGCCGACCCGGCGACGAAGGTATCAGCACCGGCTGCGGCGATTTCGCGGATGTTGTTGACGTTGACGCCACCGTCGATTTCCAGACGGATGTCGCGGCCCGAAGCATCAATGATCGCCCGCGCTTCGCGCAGTTTATCGAGGGTGCCGGGGATGAACTTCTGCCCACCGAAGCCCGGGTTGACGCTCATCAGCAAGACCATGTCGACCTTGTCGATCACGTACTTGAGCACGTCCAGCGGGGTTGCCGGGTTGAACACCAGGCCGGATTTGCAGCCGCCTTCACGGATCAGTTGCAGCGAACGATCGACGTGCAGCGTGGCTTCCGGGTGGAAGGTGATGTAAGTGGCGCCGGCCTCGATGAAGTCGCCGACGATGCGATCCACCGGGCTGACCATAAGGTGTGCGTCGATCGGCGCAGTGATGCCGTACTTGCGCAGGGCCGCGCAAACCATCGGACCGATGGTCAGGTTCGGCACGTAGTGGTTGTCCATGACATCGAAGTGGACGAAGTCGGCACCGGCGGACAGAACGTTGTCCACTTCTTCGCCGAGGCGGGCGAAGTCGGCGGAGAGAATCGACGGAGCAATTACGAAGGGCTGCATGACGCACCTTTTCTGAGCTAAATCACGATGGCGCGCATTGTATACCTCAAGTTTCCGTGCGCGCACCGTGACCGCGATGATCAGTACGCCGCTCGGTAGATCTTCTCGATATCCGCCGCGCTGAGCCTGCGCGGGTTGTTGCGCATCAAACGCTCGATCCCCGCGGCCTCCACAGCCATGGCCGGAATTGCCTCCTCGGGCACGCCGAAACTGCGCAGCCCGGCAGGAATTTCCACCGCCGCACACAGTTCGGTCATGGCCTGCACGGCTTTGTCCGCCGCCTCGTTGGCACTCAGATGAGCGGTCTTCACCCCCATGGCTTCGGCGATATCCTGCATGCGCTCGACGCAGGCCATCTTGTTCCAGGTCATGACATACGGCAGCAACAACGCGTTACTGACGCCATGGGCGATGTTGAAACGCCCGCCCAGCGGATAGGCCAACGCATGCACCGCGCCGACCCCGGCATTGCCGAACGCCATGCCGGCCATCAGGCTGGCGGTGGCCATGTCCTCACGGGCCTGCAGATTGCCGCCATTGGCGTAGGCCTTGGGCAGCGCCCTGGCAATCAACTTGATGGCGCCGATGGCCAGCGAATCGGTGATCGGCGAGGCGTTGACCGACAGATAGGATTCGATGGCATGCACCAGCGCATCGACGCCACTGGCAGCGGTGACGCTGCGCGGGCAGGTCAGGGTCATTTGCGGACTGACCAGCGCCACGTCCGGCAACAAATAATCGCTGACGATGCCTTTCTTCAGTTGCGCGACCTTGTCCGAGAGGATGGCGACGTTGGTCACTTCCGAACCGGTGCCGGCGGTGGTCGGGATAGCGATCAGCGGCGGGCCTTTGCGCGGCACCTGATCGACGCCGAACAGGTCTTCCAGCGCGCCGTGGTATCCGGCATATGCGGCGACACTTTTGGCGATGTCGATGGCACTGCCGCCGCCCAGACCGATCAAGCCGTCATGCCCGCCCTCGCGATAGACACGCATGCAATCTTCGACGATGGCGATTTCCGGGTCCGGCAGCACCCGGTCAAAAATCTCGTACTCGCGCCCACCCAATTGGCACAGCGCCAGTTCCACGGTGCCGGACTTGACCAGCGCGGCGTCGGTGACAATCAACGGGTTGTCGATATCCAGCCGCGTGAGTTCCGCCGCCAGCTGCTCGATGGCCCCCGCGCCGGTGATCAGTTTGTGAGCGATTTTGAACTGGGACAGACTCATCGTGCGCAGCCTCTTATAGATGTGGGAGCTGAGCACAAGCGTAGCTGAGGGTTTGCGGTTGGCTGGTATTCAGTTGGTGAATAATCAAGAGCAAAGCCCCTCACCCTAACCCTCTCCCGGAGGGAGAGGGGACTGACTGAGCCGTTCTCTCGGAGTACATCGACGTGCAATACCGAGTCGAACTCAGATTCTGAACAGCATGAAGATCTGCTCCCTTTCCCCTTCGCCCCCTTGGGGGAGAGGGCTGGGGTGAGGGGGCGGCTTTTGATCTGGGCGTCAGACCTGCGCAGTACGCAGTTTCTCGCTACGACCACGCAACCATTCAAGGGTCAGCAACAGGATGACGGAGAAGGCGATCAGCAAGGTGGCCGCCGCCGCAATCGTCGGGCTGAGGTTCTCGCGAATGCCGCTGAACATCTGCCGTGGCAAGGTCGCTTGCTCGGGGCCGGCGAGGAACAGCGTTACCACCACTTCATCGAACGACGTCGCAAAGGCAAACAGCGCCCCGGAAATCACCCCCGGCGCAATCAACGGCAGAGTCACCCGGCGGAACGTGGTCAATGGCGAAGCGCCAAGGCTGGCCGCCGCCCGCACCAGATTCTGGTTGAACCCCTGCAACGTCGCCGACACGGTGATGATCACGAACGGCACACCGAGCACCGCGTGCACCACGATCAACGAGAAGAAGCTGTTGCCCAGTCCCAGCGGTGCGAAGAACAGATAACTCGCCACACCGATGATCACCACCGGCACCACCATTGGCGAAATCACCAGCGCCATCACCAGCGATTTGCCGGGAAAGTCGCCACGGGTCAGGCCGATGGCGGCCAGGGTTCCGAAGACCATCGCCAGCACGGTCGCCGCGGGGGCGACGATGATGCTGTTCTTCAGCGAGCGCATCCATTCGGCCGAGGCGAAGAAGTCCTGATACCAGTGCAGCGAGAAACCCTGCAGCGGATACACCAGGAAACTGCCCGAGTTGAACGACAGCGGCACGATCACCAGCACTGGCAGAATCAGGAACAGCAGGATCAGGCCGCAGAGAATCCGCAAGCTGTAGAACCACACCCGTTCGATGGGCGACATGTAAGGACTCAGCATTTCAAATTCTCCTTAGCTCAGGCGCAGGCGACTGGCGCCCACCAGCCAGCTGTAGATCAGATACAGCACCACGGTCGCCAGCAGCAGCAAGCCGCCCAGCGCAGTGGCCATGCCCCAGTTGATGCTGGTGTTGGTGTAGAACGCGACGAAGTAACTGACCATCTGATCGTTCGGGCTGCCGAGCAGCGCCGGGGTGATGTAGTAGCCGATGGCGAGGATGAACACCAACAGGCAACCGGCGCCGACACCGGCGTAGGTCTGCGGGAAGTACACCCGCCAGAAACTGGCGAACGGATGGCAGCCCAACGAGATGGCGGCACGCATGTAGGTCGGCGAGATGCCTTTCATCACGCTGTAGATCGGCAGGATCATGAACGGCAGCAGAATGTGCACCATCGAGATGTAGACCCCGGTACGGTTGAACACCAGTTCCAGCGGCTTATCGATGATGCCCATGGCCATCAGCGCGCTGTTGATCAGCCCGCCCGACTGCAGCAACACGATCCACGCCGCGACCCGCACCAGAATCGAGGTCCAGAACGGCAGCAGCACCAGAATCATCAGCAGGTTGCTCTGCCGCGATGGCAGGTTCGCCAGCAGGTAAGCCAGTGGATAGGCGAGAAACAGGCAGATCACGGTGATGATCAGGCCCATCCAGAACGTGCGGGCGAAGATGTCGAGGTAGATCGCCTGATCCGGGGTGGCCGGGGCCAGTTCGCCGAGATCGTCGATACGGTGATCCACCGCTGCCAGCAGGTAGAACGGGGTGATGCTGCTGGTGTTGCGTTTGACCGCTTGCCAATAGGCCGGATCGCCCCAGCGCTCATCGAGGCCTTCGAGGGCTTCTTTGTAGGAGGCCGGTTCGCTGGCGAACGGCAGTGCCCGGGCGGTTTTGGTCAGCAGGCTGCGATAGCCGGCCAACTCCATGTTCAAGCGCTTGGACAGATCGCCCAGCGTCTGGTTTTTGCGGGCTTCGGCGAGGTCTTCGCCGGCCGCTTTGTACACCGGTTCAGCGGGCAGACCGCGGCCGTCCCAACTGGCGATGGCCGCCACGGTGCGCGGCATGCCGCCGACCACTTCCGGGTTGCCGACGCTTTTGTAGAGCAGCGCCAAGATCGGCACCAGGAACACCAGCAACAGAAACAGCACCAGCGGCGCAATCAACGCCTGGGCCTTCCAGCGGTTGACCCGCTCGGCGCGCTTGAGCTTCTGCTTCAAGGTGGGGCTGGCGCCCTCGTTCAGGGGAACGGCGATGGCCATGACGTACTCCGCAAATCGATCTTTCTAATTCATGCAACTTGTGGAAATTGGCCGTGTGGCGAGGGAGCTTGCTCCCGCTTGAGTGCGCAGCACTCACAAGTATTTTGGGGCTGCTTCGCAACCCAGCGGGAGCAAGCTCCCTCGCCACAACAGTTCGCTCCCGAAGTTGGAGTTTTGGTTACTTCGCAGCCCAGGAATTGAAGCGCTGTTCCAGTTGCTCGCCGTTGTCAGCCCAGAAGCTGACGTCGATCTGCACTTGGTTGGCGATGTTTTCCGGGGTGGTCGGCATGTCTTTCAGCACGTCCTTGCTCAGCAGCGGTACGGCTTGGGTGTTGGCCGGGCCGTAGGCGATGTTTTCCGAGTAGGTCTTCTGCTGCTGCGGCTGGACCGAGTAGGCGATGAATTTCTTCGCTGCATCGGCGCGGGTCTTGTCCAGACCTTTCGGGATGGCCCAGGCGTCGAAGTCGTAGATGCCGCCATTCCATACCACTTTCAGGTTGGATTCTTTTTGCACGGCGGCGATACGGCCGTTGTAGGCCGAACTCATGACCACGTCACCGGAGGCGAGGTATTGCGGCGGTTGTGCGCCGGCCTCCCACCACTGGATGTTCGGTTTCAGCTCATCGAGCTTCTTGAACGCGCGATCCTGGCCACCCTTGCTCGCCAGCTCTTTGTAGACGTCCTTCGGTGCAACACCGTCGGCCATCAGCGCGAATTCCAGGGTGTACTTGGCGCCCTTGCGCAGGCCCCGCTTGCCCGGAAATTTCTTGGTGTCCCAGAAATCGGCCCAACTGGTTGGCGCGGTTTTCAGCTTGTCGGCGTTGTACGCGAGCACGGTCGACCAGACGAAGAAGCCCACGCCGCACGGCTGAATCGCGCCTTTGACGTAATCTTCGGTTTTGCCGAACAGCGCCGGGTCGAGTTGTTCGAACATGTCTTCATCGCAACCACGGGACAGCTCTGGCGATTCAACTTCCACCAGATCCCACGACACGCTCTTGGTGTCGACCATGGCTTTGACCTTGGCCATTTCGCCGTTGTACTCACCGGCAACGATCTTGCCGTTGCCCGCCGCTTCCCACGGTGCGTAGAAGGCTTTGACTTGCGCCGCCTTGTTCGCCCCGCCAAACGACACCACAGTCAGATCGGGACCGGCGGCCATTGCGCTGGCCGCACCCATCAGGCCCAGGGTCAGGGCGGTGAACTTCAGGGATCTCAACATTTATTGTTCTCTCCACGTGCAGGGTTGGTGTTGGTGTTGCGGGGGCGATCAGTTCGCCTCTAACAGCGGGTCAAGTGCACGAACGTGCTCGACCTGCCAGCCAAGCGGAACCACGTCCCCGACCGCGAGCGCTGGATCGAGCTCGGCAATCGGCTGTTTCACGAAGAAGTCGGTCTTGCCGCAGACTTCCAGGCGCACCCGGACGTGGTCGCCCAGATAGATGAATTCCGCCACCCTCCCTGAGAAGCGGTTGACGCATTGGTCGCTCGAGCCGTTGAGGCTGACGCGTTCCGGGCGAATCGACAGGGTGACTGGTTCGCCGGTCTGGCCGACGTTGACCGCCAGCGCCTCGACCTTCTCGCCCCGCCCCAGTTCAACCACGCAACGCTCGCCACTCTGGCTGAGCAGCCGCCCGTTGAGGCGGTTGTTCTCGCCGATGAAATTGGCGACGAAGGTGTTTTTCGGTTCTTCGTAAAGCGTGCGCGGCGGGGCGATCTGCTGGATTTCGCCCTGATGGAACACAGCGACGCGATCGGACATGGTCAGCGCTTCACCCTGATCGTGGGTCACGTAGACCACGGTCACGCCGAGGCGTTGGTGCAGGTGCTTGATCTCCATCTGCATGTGTTCGCGCAATTGCTTGTCGAGTGCGCCCAGCGGTTCGTCCATCAGCACCAGTTGCGGTTCGAACACCAGCGCCCGCGCCAGTGCCACGCGCTGCTGCTGACCGCCGGAGAGTTGCGCCGGATAGCGCGAAGCGAAGGCGTCGAGCTGGACCATGCTCAGGACTTTCTTGACCTTGTCGCTGACATCGCTCTTGTTCAGGCCGCGCACGGTCAACGGGAAAGCCAGGTTCTCGGCAACGGTCATGTGCGGGAACAACGCGTAGTTCTGGAACACCATACCGATGTCACGCTTGTGCGGCGGCACGTTGTTGATGGCGCGGCCGGCCAGGAGGATTTCGCCGGCGGTCGGGGTTTCGAACCCGGCGAGCATCATCAGGCTGGTGGTCTTGCCCGAACCGGACGGCCCGAGCAGAGTCAGGAACTCGCCTTTGCGAATGTCCAGGTTGAGGTCTTTGACGATCAGGTTCTCGCCGTCGTAGCTTTTCTGCACTCCACGAAAGCTGACCAGCACATCACTGGCCCCTGCGTTTGAATCGACCTGGCTCATACCCACACCTTTGTTATTGGTAACTGCTGTGGATTAAGCCTAGTGGCTGGCGCCAGCCGCGCAAATCGGGGCGCAGGAGAGAATCGCCTCAGCCGGATGGAAGGTTGGGGGTAGGGATTGCCCTACAAGGATGGCGCGTTTTGGCAAACGCGCTACGAGCATCAAGCGGCAAGCCGCAAGAACAAGCAAAAGCGCGTGTCGCTAACGGATATGCCCACATTCTCAGGCTACACAGAGAAACCTGTGGGAGCTGGCTTGCCAGCGATAGCGGTGGTTCAGCTTGCATGGATGTGCTGACACTCCCTCATCGCTGGCAAGCCAGCTCCCACAGTTTTTTGTGCCGAGGTCAGAGGAGTTTGTGCTCCATCGCGTATTTGACCAGTTCGGCCAGCGAGGTGATGTTGAGCTTCTGCATCAGCCGCGCCTTGTGCGTGCTGATGGTCTTGCTGCTCAGCGCCAGCTGCTGGGCGATGTCGTTGACGTTGGCGCCCTGGGCCAGGCGCTCGAAAACCGAGAACTCGCGCTCGGACAGCAGCGAATGCAGCGGACGCGTATCGGTCAGGCCGACCTCGAAGACCATGCGGTCAGCCAGTTCCGGGTCGATGTAGCGCCCGCCGGCCGCCACCTTGCGAATCGCCGTCAGCAATAGCGCCGGATCGCTGTCCTTGGTCGCATAACCGGCGGCGCCGACCTTCAGCGCACGGGCGGCCATTTGCGCTTCGTCGTGCATCGACAGCACCAGAATCGCCGGCGGATTGTTCAGCGCGCGGATCCGCGGGATCGCCTCAAGACCGTTGACCCCGGGCATCGAGATGTCGAGCAGGACCACCTCGCACGGCACGCTGCGCAGGGTTTCCAGCAACTGTTCGCCATTGCTGGCTTCCCCCACCACTTGCAGATCCTTGGCCAGGCCGATCAATTGCTTGATGCCTTCACGGACGATGGTGTGGTCTTCGGCTACCAATACACGGATCACTTGCCTCTCCTCGATATTTGCATTGACGCTAAAAGATCGCAGCCTTCGGCAGCTCCTACAGGGATATGCGATCTTTAGCGATCCACTGGCACCCGCACATGCAGACTGGTGCCCTCCCCCGGTTCACTCTCAAGTTGCAAGCGCCCGCCCATGATCAGCACCCGCTCGCGCATGCCGACCAAACCAAAGGACATCGGCCGGTCCGCCGCAGTGACAAAGCCTGTGCCATCGTCGCTGACCGTCAGGCACAATTCGTCGCCTTCCAGCGCCAGCGTCAGCTCCACAGTATGCGCCTGAGCATGGCGCATCACATTGGTCAGCGCTTCCTGCAAAATCCGGAACAACCCGATCGCTTTGGCATCGCTCAGCGCCGGCAGATTGTCCGGCACCTGCACCAGACACGGAATCTGCGTGCGCGCCTCGAATCGCCGCGCCTGCCACTCGATCGCTGAAGCAATCCCGGCATCGAGAATCGGCGGTCGCAGCGCTGTCGCCACATCGCGTACCAACTGGAACAACTGGGCGATCAATCGCTTCATGCTGTTCAACCGCTCGTGCAGCCCCGGGTCGAGCTGCGCATAGGCCAGCTCGCACATCGAGGTTTCCAGTTTCAGCACCGTGAGCATCTGCCCCAGTTCATCGTGCACTTCGCGGGCGATCCGCGCCTTTTCTTCTTCGCGCACGCTTTCCAGGTGCGCCGACAATTCGCGCAGTTGCTCACGGGAGGCGGCGAGCTCCAGCTCGATGCGCTTGCTTTCGCTGATGTCCCAGACGATGCCGTCCCAGACATAGGCGCCATCCTCCAGCTGTCGGGTGATTGCCTTGATCTCGGCCCAGCGCTGCTCGCCCTGACGAGTGAGAATCCGTCCTTGCCACGACCAGTCACTGTCGGTGTCCAGCGCCTGATCCTGGGTCTGGTGATAACTGGCCCTGTCGTCCGGGTGCACCAGACTGCGCAAGCCCATGTCGCGATGGGCGATGGCGGCCGGCGCGTAGCCGACCAGACTCTCGCTGCCCTCACTGATGTAGGCGAAGTCGATTTGCCCGGTCACCGGCGCGCGTTCCAGGCGAAACACCAGCCCCGGCACGTTAGCGGCAATGCCCTGCAGGCGCGCTTCACTTTCCTGCAACGCGGCCAGGGCGCGACGACGCTCGGTGACGTCGGTGAGATAAACCACCAGATACTCGCTGTCGCGAAAGCGCAGAAAACTCAGCGAGACATCTGTCGGCAGGACGCTGCCATCGGCGCGCACGCAACTGGTTTCAAAGCTCAGTGGCCCCTCTTCACTGGCCCGCGCACGTTTCCACAGGTTGAGCCAGCGGTCCATGTGCAGACCGGGTTCGAAGTCGATCAGCGGCCGCTCGATCAGCGCGCCCTGTGGATAACCGAGCATGTGTTCCGCCGCGCGGTTGGCATAGCGCACATGGCTGTCCCAGTTGACCCAGAGAATGCCAACGGTACTTTGGTCGATGGAAAACTGGGTCAGGCGCAAGGCTTCCTCGCTGGCCGCGCGCAGGGCAATGTCTTCCCGGGCGGCCAGCAGACGCCGTTCGAGGCTGTGTTGCTGGCGTCGTTGCCAGAGGATGATGGCCGCACAACTGAGCAGCAACACCGCAAATAACAGGCTGAGGTTCTGCCAGAACCCCGGCGATTCCGTCAGCCGTGGGTACTTGGGTTGCAGCCACTGGTTGTGCAGGCGCTCCAGATCCTTGGCCGGGATTGCCCGCAAGGCGCTTTCGATGATCCCGGCCAATTGCGGCCAGTCACGCCGCGTGGCAACCCGCAACAGCTGCGGCAAGCCGATATCGCCGACCACCACCAACCCGGCGAACTCCGGCTCGGCGGACAAGCGCCCGAGTTGCGCCTCATCCACTACGGCGTAGGACGCTTGTTGAGTCAACAACAGTTGCAGTGCCTGACGCTCCAGCGGCACGCCTTGCAGATTCAGATGGGGATAGGTGCTGCGCAAATAGTCGGCCGTGACGCTGGGCATGCGTACGGCAACGCGAGACAGGCTGTCGAGTTTTTCCAGCTCGACCACGCCGCCGCTCTTCTGGTCGCTGACCACCAATTGCGGCACACGCATGTAAGGATCGGAAAACAGCCACAGGCGCAGCGCACCCGGGGTCTGGGTCAGGCCCGGGGCAATGTCGATCTCTCCTTCGCGGGCGGCCTCCTCCAGTTGCGCCAGGTCCTGAAAATTGCGCCAGCTCAGCTCGACGTTCAGCGTCTTGGCCAACGCCTTCATCAATTCGACGTTGGCCCCGGACAGTCGCTGCAAGCGCCGGTCGTATTGTGCGTATGGCGCCTGCAATACCAGACCGACGCGCAGCTCACGGTGTTGCGCCAGCCATTGCTGCTCGCCGGGCGTCAACAGCGCTGCATGTGCCGCCGGCGCAGACGCCGCCCAGCCCATCAAGGGAAAACACAACCAGCCGATAACCCACAGGCAGCAAAAACGCATCATTGAAGTCTCTTGCACTGACAAATTCTGACCAACCCATTAGGCTGCCGGGATACTTTTCTGGCCTGGAATAACCGATGCCCTCTGTCTACCGCCTGGCAATGCCAGCATTGTGCCTGTCGCTGATCCTGCCTTGTGCGTTTTCCGTCGAAGCCGCCGATCCGGCGCCCGCCTCCACTGCCGAGCAACCGGCCGCCGAAAAACCGGCCGAACGCCAGCCACTGCTTGAGCGTAGTCAGGAAGAAGCCGCAGCACTCGAACGTAAAGTCCCGGCGCAAGAACAGCAGCAGTTGCAGGCCGGCACCGACACTTTCCTCGCTCTGTGGAAACCGGCCAACACCGCCGAACCCAAAGGTGCGGTGATTATCGTCCCTGGCGCCGGCGAAACCGCTGACTGGCCGCAAGTGATCGGCCCGCTGCGCAGCAAATTGCCCGATGTCGAGTGGAGCAGCCTGAGTATCACCTTGCCGGATCTGCAAAGCGATGCCATCGCACCGCGGGTAATTGCGCCCGCCGCCGCGCCGAAAGCACCGGAAAGTGGCAGCAAGGATTCCACCACCGCGCAACCGATCGAACAGGCGGCGGGCGGTGAAGCGGAAGTGGCGGATCAGGTGGTCGCCGAAACGACTGAAGAACAATCCAAGGCTGATGCCGAACGGATCTTTGCGCGGATCGACGCGGCAATCGCCTATGCCGAGCAACAAAGCGCTCGCCGGGTCGTGGTCCTCGGTCACGGCACCGGCGCTTATTGGGCGGCGCGTTTCCTCAGCGAGCGGCAGAGCGCACAGGTCGAGAAACTGGTGATGGTCGATGCGCAATCACCGACCAAAGCCAAGCCGCAACTGGCCGAACTGACGCCGACCCTGAAGCTGCCGACCGCCGATATTTTCTACATGGACAAAGCGCTGGACCGCAACGCAGCGCTGGAGCGCATGCAGGCCAGCAAGCGCTTGAAGACGTCGACCTTCAGCCAGGTGGCGCTCAAGGCGTTACCGGATAAGAAGGCTGAGCAGGAACAGCTGTTCCGGCGGGTGCGTGGCTGGTTGAATCCGCAGAAGACTGACTGATAAAAACAAAAGCAAAAGATCGTCCGATCGCGGCCCGAGCCTGCGGCAGCTCCTACCTTGGAATGCGTTTCCTGTAGGAGCTGTCGAAGGCTGCGATCTTTTGATCTTTTAATCGCTAGCGAAAATCCCGCCGCGCCCGAATCAGAGTAAACGCGTTGTGCAGCTCACGGGTTTTCTCGGTTGCGTCACGCACCTGCTCCGGCGTTGCGCCGCTGCCGGCGATCTTGTCCGGGTGATGACGGCTGAGCAGGCGCCGATAGGCGCGCTTGATCTGCGCCGGTTCGCTGGTCGCCGACACGCCGAGCAGGCGCATCGCTTCCTGATAGCTCACCGCTGCGCTGACAATCGGCCGCTTGTTCGGCTCGTAATCATTGGCCAGCGCCTGAATCTGCTGGGTTGTCCAACCCAGCCACTTGCCCCACTGCGCCAACAATTCACGCTCACTGACGCCCGCACGACCGTCGGCCCAGACCATCCGCCAGCAGGCGCGCAACACGCCCTCGGCGGCGTGTGGCTGAGCACTCAGGCGGCGCAGATAACCGCGCAGGCGGTCGCCGCCGGACTTGCCGCGATTGAACGCAGCAATCGCCCGCCGCCGCGCCGGCTCGCTCATTTCCAGGGCGTTCATTTCATGGCGCGCCTGCTGGATATGACCGTCCGTCACTCGTCCGTCACTTTTGGCCAGACGCCCGAGCAACACGAACAGCAATTCGTCGTTGCGCAACATCGGCCGCCCGCCGAGCTTTTCCCGCAAGTGCCCCCAGCTTTGCAGGTGCAGGCGCCGATCCAGCGCCTGTCCCAACAATGCCCCAAGCATGGCCCCCGGAATGCTGGCGATCGCAAAACCCGCTCCGGCTCCAATCAGAGTCCCTGGCCACAACATATCAACGACTCGCTTCTATCAATGCTTCAGCTTCGGCCAGACGCTCATGCGTACCGACATCCACCCAGTGCCCTTTCAGACGCTCACCGCTGACCTGTCCGTCTGCCATGGCTTTGCGCAGCAACGGTGCGAGCTTGAATGCGCCGTCCGCGCAGCCATCGAACAACTGCGGATGGAGCACGGCGATGCCGCTGTAGGTCAGGGTTGGCGCGTCCGGCTGGCCATCGTGCACCCGGCCTTCAGTCAAGGTGAAATCGCCCGTCGGATGATGGGCCGGGTTGTCCGCCAGGACGAGATGCGCCAGACCGTTGATCGGTTGATGCAGCACGCTGAAGTCGTAATCGGTCCAGATATCGCCGTTGACCACCAGAAACGCATCGTCACCGAGCAACGGCAAGGCGCGGAAAATCCCGCCGCCGGTTTCCAGCGGCTCACCTTCCGGCGAGTACCGGATGCTCACGCCAAACTGCGAGCCATCGCCCAGATGATCCTCGATCTGCTGACCGAGCCAGGCATGGTTGATCACGATCTCGCTGAAACCAGCCGCCGCCAGCGCGCGCAGGTGATATTCGATCAACGGCACGCCGCCGGCACGCACCAGCGGTTTGGGGGTGGTCAGGGTCAGCGGGCGCATGCGCTCGCCCTTGCCTGCCGCCAGAATCATCGCCTTCATGCGCTCACTCCGCCACGCAGACTGGCGAGCAATGCCTGCAGGTCAGCCAGTTCAGGACGACGCGCAATCACCGCCTCTATATAGGCGAAGAAACGCGGCACGTCGGCCAGGTAGCGCGGTTTGCCATCGCGATGGCAGATCCGGGCAAAAATGCCGATGACTTTCAGGTGGCGTTGTACGCCCATCAAGTCGCTGGCGCGCAGGAAGTCTTCGAAGTCGGCCTGCACCGGGATGTCCAGCGCCGAGGCCTGCTGCCAGTAACTTTCCAGCCAGCCACGCACGCGCTCTTCAGGCCAACTGAGGAAGGCGTCCTTGAACAGGCAGGTTACGTCGTAGGTGACCGGGCCATAGACCGCATCCTGAAAGTCGAGCACGCCGGGGTTCGGCTCGCTGAGCATCAGGTTGCGCGGCATGTAGTCGCGGTGCACCAGCACTTTCGGCTGGGCCAGGGCGCTGTCGATCAATAACTCGCTGACGGCTTGCCATTGTTGCTGCTGGGCCGCGTCGAACTCGATACCGAGTTCGCGCTTCACGTACCACTCGGGGAACAGCTCCAGCTCACGGCGCAGCAGCGTCACGTCGTAACTCGGCAGCGGTGCAACCATCGGCAATTGCTGAAACGCCAACAGTGCCTGCAAGGCATCGTTGAACAAAGCGTCGGCATTTTCGCTGTCAATAACGTCGAGATAGGTCTTGTTGCCCAGGTCATTGAGCAAAAGAAATCCGCGTTCGAGGTCTTCTGCATAAATTTTCGGCACGTTAATTCCGGATTTCGCCAGCAAAAAGGCGATATCCACGAACGGTTTGCAGTTTTCCTGGGGTGGCGGCGCGTCCATCACGACGAAACTGCGACCCGCGCCTTCCCAACGGAAATACCGCCGGAAACTCGCGTCGCTGCTGGCCGCGGTCAACGTGGCCGGGGGCACGGCGCCCCAGCCCTGATCTGCAAACAGGATTGCCAACTGCTCTTCGAGCCAAACTTTCAGGTGTTGCAAGCGTACATCTTGGTCAGGCATTGCAAGGGTCTCCGACGGCGCTAGCCGTCAAGCGGGTCATGCTTTATTATCCAGCATCTTTTTCAGACCATCGAGAGGCGTGCGGCCCACACCGCGGGCAGATGGCACGCAGGAAGCCCGGACTAATAAGATGGCATTGAAATCCCCCGCGTTTCGTAAAAAATTTCCGTTGTTGGTAACCGGCAGTCTGCTGGCTATGCAACCTCTGGCCAGTCAATTCGTTGTTGCCGCCGAGCAGTATGACTGCGCCGTCTCGGCAACGGGTGGCTGGGCGTGTGCGCCCAAGACGCCGGCCGCTGCATTGCCGCCGCGTCCGGTGCATGACGGCAGTGCCGTCAGCGCCGCCGGCGAAGCCCCGGCCCAGAACGGTTCCACATCCGACACCGGCGCCAAGCCTGTGCTGGTCACCGAAGCCAAAGGCCGCGGTCTGAAATCCCGTAGCGAAGACTACAGTCACCTCGACTGGGTTCCGCGCGAGAAGCTCACCGCCGCCCAATTGGCCGAGACCGGTCCTTACTGCTCTGGTTCCTATATCGAACCGATTCGTCCTGGCATGAATGACAAGACGAATAAAAGTGACGCACCGACCTTTATCGGCGCCAAGGCCTCGCGCTACAACACCGAAGATCAGGTGGGTACGCTGGCCGGCGACGTGGTCCTGCGTCAGGGCAGCATGCAGGTCGAGTCCGACGAGGCCAGCCTGTACCAGGCCGAGAGCCGCGCCGAACTCAATGGCGACGTGCGCATTCGCGACAACGGTGCACTGATCGTCGGCGACCACGCCGATGTGCAGCTCGACACCGGTGAAGCCAAGGTCGACAACGCCGAATACGTGATGCACAAATCGCGCATCCGCGGTAACGCGCTGTACGCCAAGCGTGCCGAGAACGCGATCATTCGCTTGAAGGACGGCACATACACCACGTGCGAACCGAACAGCAACGCCTGGCAGCTCAAGGGCAACAACATCACCCTGAACCCTGCCACCGGCTTCGGTACCGCGACCAACGTGACACTGCGGGTCAAGGACATTCCGGTCCTGTACACGCCGTACATCTACTTCCCGATCGACGACCGTCGCCAATCGGGTTTCCTGCCGCCGACCATCGGCACCGGCAGCGATACCGGCTTCATGCTGGTCACCCCGTACTACTTCAACCTGGCGCCGAACTACGACGCCACGTTGTACCCGCGTTACATGAGCAAGCGCGGCATGCTGGTCGAAGGCGAGTTCCGTTACCTGACCAAGTCCAGCGAAGGCCAGTTCGGTGCGGCGTATCTGAACGACGAAGATACCGATCGCAGCAAACAGACCGATTACGAAAAAAATCGCTACATGTACAACTGGCAGCACAAGGGCGGTCTCGACTCCCGTGTGATGACTCAGGTTGACTACACCAAAATCAGCGACCCGTACTACTTCCAGGACCTGACCACCGATCAGATCGGTGTGAAGAGCGCTGACTTCGTGAACCAGCAGGGTTCGGTGACCTATCGTGGCGACTCGTATACCGCCATGTTGAACGCTCAGCAGTACCAGCTCGCGACCGTTTCGAACATCACGCCTTACGGTCGCCTGCCACAGATCACCTTCAACGGTCAGCTGCCGTATCACCCGGAAGGTTTGAACTTCGATTACGAGACCGAGCTTGTGCGGTTTGATCGTGATTTGAAAACCGGCAGATTCCTTGACGAAAACGGTGGGCCGGTCAATGCCGACGGCACCATTGGTACGCCGCGTCTCGATACCAACGTATTCGGCCTGGCGCGCGCTAACGGCGACCGTCTGAACCTGAAACCGGGTGTCAGCCTGCCAATGAACTGGACTTATGGCTTCCTGAAGCCATCGCTAAAGTACCAGTACACGCAATACCAGCTGGATCTTGATGGCCAGGGCAAACGCGACATTGCCACGCAAAACGCTGAGCAGAACAAACTCAACGGCACCTTCGACAGCAACCAGAGCCGCGGTGTACCGATCGCCAGCGTCGACAGCGGTCTGTACTTCGACCGCAACACGTCGTACTTCGGCAAGAACTATCGCCAGACCCTGGAACCGCGCCTGTTCTATCTGTATGTACCCAAGGTTGATCAGGAAGACATTCCGGTATTCGACACCAGCGAATACACCTTCAACTACGCGTCGCTGTTCCGCGACAACCGCTTCTCCGGTTCCGACCGTGTCGGCGACGAGAACAAGCTGTCGCTGGGCGTGACCAGCCGCTGGATCGAAGACGACGGTTTCGAGCGTCAACGCATCAGCGTCGGTCAGGCTTACTACTTCAAGGACCGCGAGGTACAACTGCCAGGCATTGCGTTCAAGGATCGCAAGGATGCCCAGTCCGACGTATCGCCATACGCGCTGGAATACGAATACCGCTGGAACCGCGACTGGCGTACCACGGCCGATTACAATTGGGACCCGGACAGCCGCAGCCCACGTTCCGGCAGCGCGATGTTCCACTACCAGCCTGAAGACAACCCGAACAAGGTGGTCAACGTCGGTTATCGCTATCGTAACGACCAGATCCGTTACGACCAGACCACGGGTAAATGGCAGACGGGTGGCGACTACGGCACTCCGGGCCAGGCTGGCTACGTGAAGGACTACTACAAGATCCAGCAGCATGACTTCTCGGTCATCTGGCCGATCGTTCCACAATGGAGCGCGATCAGCCGCTGGCAGTACGACTACAACCGCAACCGTACGCTGGAAGCCTTCGGTGGTTTCGAATACGACAACTGCTGCTGGAAACTGCGCCTGATCAACCGTTACTGGGTTTCCTACGACGAATTCAGTCAGGAAGCTCCGCAAAACGAAAAAGGCGACCACGGCGTCTTCCTCCAAATTGTTCTGAAGGGACTCGGCGGCCTGACTGGCGCCAAGGTAGAGAGCTTCCTCGACAAAGGCATCCAAGGTTATCGTCAACGTGAAGACCAAGCTTTCTGATTCTCTGCGCCCGCTGCTGCTGGGCGCGCTGTTCCTGGGTACTGCGGCCAACGCCGCAGTACAGTCCATCGATAAAGTGGTCGCGATCGTTGATAACGACGTGGTCATGCAGAGCCAACTGGACCAGCGCGTCCACGAAGTTCAGCAGACCATCGCCAAGCGTGGCGGCGGCATGCCGCCTCCAGGCGTGCTGGATCAGCAAGTGCTCGAGCGCTTGATCGTCGAAAACCTGCAACTGCAGATCGGCGAACGTTCCGGCATCCGCATTACCGATGAAGAACTGAACCAGGCGGTTGGCACTATTGCCCAGCGCAACAACATGACCGTGGATCAATTCCGCGCGGCTCTGGCTCACGATGGCCTGTCCTACGACGACGCCCGTGACCAGATCAAGCGCGAGATGATCATCAGCCGTGTGCGTCAGCGTCGTGTGGCAGAGCGCATCCAGGTTTCGGAGCAGGAAGTGAAGAACTTCCTCGCCTCCGATATGGGCAAGATGCAGCTGTCCGAAGAACTGCACCTGGCCAACATCCTGATCCCGACGCCGGAAAGCGCCAACTCTGATGCGATTCAGAGCGCTTACCGCCAGGCGATGGACGTTTACCAGAAGCTCAAGCAAGGCGCTGACTTCGGTCAAATGGCCGTTGCCAAGTCCGGCAGCGACAACGCCCTGGAAGGCGGCGACATGGGCTGGCGTAAAGCCGCGCAACTGCCACCGCCGTTCGACCGCGAGTTGAGCAGCATGGCGGTTGGTGACATCACTCAGCCTGCACGCACTCCGGGTGGTTTCATCATCCTCAAGTTGCTGGCCAAACGTGGTGGCGAAGCCCAGATGCGTGATGAGGTGCATGTGCGCCACATCCTGGTCAAGCCAAGCCCGATCCGTGACGAAGCCAAGACCAAGGCCCTGGTGCAATCGCTGTACGAGCGCATCCTGGCCGGTGAAGACTTCGCTGAACTGGCGAAGAACTACTCCGAAGACCCGGGTTCGGCGCTCAACGGTGGCGATCTGAACTGGATCGATCCAAACGCACTGGTACCGGAATTCCGCGAAGTGATGGCCAAGACCCCACAAGGTCAACTGTCCAAGCCGTTCCAGACTCAGTACGGCTGGCACGTTCTGGAAGTCCTTGGCCGCCGCGCCACCGACAGCACCGAGCAGGCTCGCGAGCAACAAGCGATGACCGTTCTGCGTAACAAAAAATACGATGAAGAGCTGCAAAACTGGCTGCGTCAGATTCGTGAAGAAGCCTACGTAGAAATCAAACTCCCTGGTGCAGACCAGGCAGCGCAGTGAAACCCCGGCGTTTCGCGCTGACACCCGGCGAACCAGCCGGCATCGGTCCCGACCTGTGCCTGCTGCTCGCCTCGCAAGCCCAGCCACATCCCCTGATTGCCATCACCAGCCGCGACCTGCTCACCGAGCGGGCCGCGCAGCTGGGGCTGGCCGTCACTTTGCTGGAGGTGGTACCCGGCCAGTGGCCGGACATGCCGGCACCCGCCGGCAGCCTGTACGTCTGGGACACCCCGCTGAGCGCACCCGTGGTTGCCGGGCAACTGGACAAGGCTAACGCTGCCTTCGTTCTGGAAACCCTGACCCGCGCCGGCAACGGCTGCCTGAACGGCGACTTCGCCGGGATGATCACCGCACCGGTACACAAAGGTGTGATCAACGAATCGGGCATCGCTTTCTCCGGACACACAGAATTCCTCGCCGACCTGACGCATACCGCCCAAGTGGTGATGATGCTGGCTACTCGCGGCCTGCGCGTGGCACTGGTCACCACTCACCTGCCCCTGCGCGAGATTGCCGATGCAATTACGCCGGAGCGGCTGGAACGGGTCACGCGGATTCTGCACGCCGACCTGCAAGACAAATTCGGCATCGCCCGGCCACGCATCCTGGTCTGCGGACTCAACCCGCACGCCGGCGAAGGCGGACACCTGGGCCATGAAGAAATCGACATCATCGAACCGACATTAGAGCGCCTGCGCGGCGAGGGCATGGACCTTCGTGGCCCGCTGCCTGCCGACACTCTGTTTACCCCCAAATATCTGGAGCACTGCGACGCAGTGCTGGCGATGTACCACGACCAGGGTCTGCCCGTGCTGAAGTACAAAGGCTTCGGCGCTGCGGTCAACGTGACCCTCGGCCTGCCGATCATCCGCACCTCGGTTGACCACGGCACTGCCCTGGATCTGGCCGGCAGCGGCAAGATCGACACCGGCAGCCTGCAGGTCGCCCTGGAAACCGCCTACCAGATGGCCGAGACCCGTTTATGACCGAGCAATACCAACACAAGGCGCGCAAACGCTTTGGCCAGAACTTCCTGCACGATGCCGGCGTCATCGACCGCATCCTGCGCTCCATCAGCGCCAAGCCTGACGACCGCATGCTGGAAATCGGACCGGGTCAGGGCGCGCTGACCGCCGGCATTCTCAACTCCGGTGCGCAACTCGACGTGGTCGAGCTGGACAAGGACCTGATCCCGATCCTCAACCAGCAGTTCGCCGGCAAGAGCAACTTCAACCTGCATCAGGGCGATGCGTTGAAGTTCGACTTCAACACCCTCAACGCCGCGCCGAACAGCCTGCGCGTGGTCGGCAACCTGCCGTACAACATCTCCACGCCGCTGATTTTCCACCTGCTGAACAACGCCGGCATCATTCGCGACATGCACTTCATGCTGCAAAAGGAAGTGGTCGAGCGGCTGGCGGCGGGCCCCGGTGGTGGCGACTGGGGTCGTCTGTCGATCATGGTTCAGTACCATTGCCGCGTGGAACACCTGTTCAACGTTGGCCCGGGCGCGTTCAACCCGCCGCCGAAAGTCGACTCGGCGATCGTTCGCCTGGTGCCGCACGCCGTGCTTCCGCACCCGGCCAAGGATCACAAGTTGCTGGAGCGTGTTGTGCGCGAAGCGTTCAATCAACGCCGCAAGACCCTGCGCAACACCCTCAAGCAACTGCTCAGCAATGCCGAGATAGAAGCCGCCGGTGTCGATGGCAGCCTGCGTCCGGAGCAACTGGATCTGGCCGCGTTCGTACGCCTGGCTGACCAGCTCGCCATACAAGTCCCGGCCTCCCCAGCCGCCGACTGACCGGCGATGAACGCTATCGGGCAGGACGCCACTCTGGTTTACTGCCCGATACTTGCCTAGACTGATTCCCCATCAGCTACGCCTCGCGTTCCGCTTTGCTTAAGGCCCTTTTGCATGTCCGATCCTCGTTATCAGGTCGATGTCAGTGTCGTCACTCGCTATCTGGCAGACCAATCGCAACCCGAACATGACCGCTTCGCCTTCGCCTACACCATCACCGTGCACAACAATGGCGAGCAGCCCGCCCGGCTGATGTCACGGCATTGGGTGATCACCGACGGTGACGGGCATGTCGAAGAGGTTCGCGGCGCCGGCGTGGTCGGCCAGCAACCGTTGATCGACGTTGGCAAAAGCCACACCTACAGCAGCGGCACGGTGATGACCACCAAGGTCGGCACCATGCAGGGCACCTACGAAATGGTCGCTACCGACGGCAAACATTTCGACGCGATCATCAAGCCCTTCCGCCTCGCCGTGCCCGGAGCCCTGCACTGATGACCACGTACGCCGTGGGCGATCTGCAAGGTTGCCTCGAACCGCTCAAATGTCTGCTCAAGCAAGTGGCTTTCGACCCGAAGCTCGATCGGCTGTGGCTGGTCGGTGATCTGGTCAACCGTGGCCCGCAGTCTCTTGAGACCCTGCGTTTCCTTTATGGCATGCGCGAGTCACTGGTCTGTGTGCTGGGCAACCACGACTTGCATTTGCTGGCTGTCAGCAGGCACGTCGAGCGCCTGAAAAAATCCGACACGTTGCGCGAAATCCTTGAAGCACCCGATGGCCCTGAGCTGCTTGAGTGGCTGCGTCAGCAAAAGCTTGCGCACTACGATGAGCAGCGCGATGTCGTGATGGTCCATGCCGGCATACCGCCGCAATGGTCGCTTCGTCGCGCGTTGAAGTGCGCAGGCGAAGTCGAGACCGCATTGCGCGATGACAACCTGTTTCCTGCCTTCCTCGACGGCATGTACGGCAACGAACCGGCGAAATGGGACAACGATCTCAAAGGCGTTACCCGCCTGCGCGTCATCACCAACTATTTCACCCGCATGCGCTTCTGCACCGCCGACGGCAAGCTCGATCTCAAGAGCAAGGAAGGCCTCGACAGCGCACCGCCTGGCTACAAGCCATGGTTCCAGCACAAAGAGCGCAAGACCCGCGGTCTGCGGATCATCTTCGGCCACTGGGCCGCGCTGGAAGGCGATGTTCACGAACCGGGGATCTCGGCGCTGGACACCGGCTGTGTCTGGGGCGGCAGCCTGACCCTGATGAACGTCGACAGCGGCGAGCGCGTGTCATGCAAATGCGATGAACACGGCGGGCTTGCACCATCAGTCGCACCACTTATCCCCGAAACTTCGCCAGTCAGCGCACCGCGTTAGACTGCACATTCTGCCGAGCTACAGGAACCCGCCATGAGCGAATTCAAACGTATCCCCCCGGAACAGGCCCAGGCCCTGCGTGAGCAAGGCGCCGTTGTCGTCGATGTCCGTGATCCTGCAACTTTTGCCGCCCTGCATATCAGCGGTTCGAAGCATCTGGATAACCACTCGCTGCACGCTTTCATTCAAGGTGCCGACCTCGATGCTCCGACCGTGGTCGTGTGCTACCACGGCAATTCCAGCCAGGGCGCGGCCGCCTACCTGATCAGCCAGGGCTTCTCCGACGTCTACAGCATGGACGGCGGCTTCGAACTGTGGCGTACGACTTATCCGTCGGAAACCGCGCAAGGCACCGCCGAATAATTTTTTTGTCACGTGCAGGCCCCGGCTGCCGTGGGCCTGCGCGGGGCAGACGAACGGTCTGCCACAACTAATTACGTATCTCGCCTTTACCTCTCGAATTCCCAACTATCCTTAAGCCCAGGCCATCCAAAACAGGGGAGAGCCGGTACACCGGCGCACGGGTCATCGGGAGTGACTTTCAAGGTTGTCGACCGCGAAAGTGTTCTGGGGGGTAAACAAGCGGCCACCGCGGCTGCTTGCCAGCATCGACTGAGTGATCCGGCGTCGGCTCCACGTATCGAGCGAGGTGACGTCATGAGTATCTTTAGCCACTTCCAACAACGCTTCGAGTCCACACGCCAGGAAGAACTCTCGCTGCAGGAGTACCTGGAGCTGTGCAAAAAGGATCGCAGCGCTTACGTTTCCGCCGCCGAGCGTCTATTGATGGCTATTGGCGAACCCGAGCTGCTCGACACGTCGACCAACTCGCGGCTGTCGCGGATATTCTCCAACAAGGTGATACGTCGCTATCCGGCCTTTGAAGACTTCCACGGGATGGAAGAATGCATCGACCAGATCGTCTCGTATTTCCGCCATGCCGCCCAAGGCCTGGAAGAGAAGAAACAGATCCTCTATCTGCTCGGCCCCGTCGGTGGCGGTAAATCGTCCCTGGCCGAGAAGCTGAAACAGTTAATGGAGAAAGTGCCCTTCTACGCGATCAAGGGCTCGCCGGTATTCGAATCGCCTCTGGGTCTGTTCAACGCCACCGAAGATGGCGCGATCCTCGAGGAAGACTTCGGCATCCCACGGCGCTACCTGAACACCATTATGTCGCCGTGGGCGACCAAACGCCTGGCCGAGTTCGGCGGCGACATCAGTCAGTTCCGTGTGGTCAAGCTGTACCCGTCGATCCTCAACCAGATCGCCGTGGCCAAGACCGAACCGGGCGACGAGAACAACCAGGACATCTCGGCGCTGGTGGGCAAGGTCGACATCCGCAAACTCGAGGAATACCCACAGAACGACGCCGACGCCTACAGCTACTCCGGTGCGCTGTGCCGGGCCAACCAGGGCCTGATGGAATTCGTCGAAATGTTCAAGGCACCGATCAAGGTGCTGCATCCATTGCTGACCGCCACCCAGGAAGGCAACTACAACAGTACCGAAGGTCTGGGGGCGATTCCGTTCACCGGGATCCTGCTCGCGCACTCCAACGAATCGGAATGGCACACCTTCCGCAACAACAAGAACAACGAAGCGTTCATCGACCGGATCTACATCGTCAAAGTGCCGTACTGCCTGCGGGTCAGCGACGAGGTGAAGATCTACGACAAATTGCTGTTCAACAGTTCGCTGGCCAAGGCCCATTGCGCACCCGACACTCTGAAGATGCTGGCGCAGTTCACCGTGCTGTCGCGCCTCAAAGAGCCGGAAAACTCCAACATCTATTCGAAGATGCGTGTCTACGACGGGGAAAACCTCAAGGACACTGATCCAAAGGCCAAGTCGATCCAGGAATATCGCGACTCGGCCGGCGTCGACGAAGGCATGAACGGTCTGTCGACCCGTTTTGCGTTCAAGATCCTGTCCAAGGTGTTCAACTTCGATCCGCATGAAATCGCCGCCAACCCGGTGCACCTGCTGTATGTGCTGGAGCAGCAGATCGAGCAGGAACAGTTCCAGGCCGAGACCCGCGAGCGCTACCTGCGCTACCTCAAGGAGTACCTGGCGCCGCGTTATATCGAATTCATCGGCAAGGAGATCCAGACCGCTTATCTCGAGTCTTACAGCGAGTACGGGCAGAACATCTTCGACCGCTACGTGCTGTATGCGGACTTCTGGATTCAGGATCAGGAATACCGCGATCCGGAAACCGGCGAGATTCTCAACCGCGTCGCTTTGAACGAAGAGCTGGAGAAAATCGAGAAACCGGCCGGCATCAGCAATCCGAAGGATTTCCGCAACGAAATCGTCAACTTCGTGTTGCGTGCCCGGGCCAACAACAACGGCAAGAACCCGACCTGGCTCAGCTACGAGAAACTGCGGGTGGTCATCGAGAAGAAAATGTTCTCGAACACCGAAGACCTGCTGCCAGTCATCAGCTTCAACGCCAAGGCCAGCAAAGAGGATCAACAGAAACACAACGACTTCGTTACTCGAATGGTCGAACGCGGCTACACCGACAAACAGGTAAGACTTCTGTCCGAATGGTACCTACGGGTCCGGAAATCGCAGTAAAACAGCTACAAGCTTCTAGCTACGAGCTGCAAGAAAAGGCATGTGAACGCTGTGCTTCTACTTGCGGCTCGCAGCTCACAACTTGAAGCTGCCCGGAGGGCCACGTATGAGTTATGTGATCGACCGACGTCTCAATGGCAAGAACAAGAGCACGGTGAACCGCCAGCGCTTCCTGCGGCGTTACCGTGACCACATCAAGAAGGCTGTCGAAGAGGCGGTCAGCCGCCGCTCCATTACCGACATGGAGCACGGCGAACAGATCAGCATTCCCGGTCGCGATATCGACGAACCGGTGCTTCACCATGGCCGCGGCGGCAAGCAGACCGTGGTTCATCCCGGCAACAAGGAATTCACTGCCGGCGAACATATCGCCAGGCCACCCGGTGGTGGCGGCGGGCGCGGGCCGGGCAAGGCCGGCAACTCTGGCGAGGGCATGGACGAATTCGTCTTCCAGATCACTCAGGAGGAATTCCTCGAGTTCATGTTCGAAGACCTCGAACTGCCGAACCTGGTCAAACGCAACCTGAGCGGCACCGACACCTTCAAGACCGTGCGCGCGGGGATCAGCAACGAGGGCAACCCGTCGCGGATCAACATCATCCGCACCCTGCGCTCGGCCCATGCCCGGCGCATTGCGCTGTCCGGCAGCAGCCGCGCCAAACTACGTGAAGCCAAAGAGGAACTGGCGCGATTAAAGCGCGAAGAGCCGGACAACTTCGGCGATATCCAGGAACTTGAAGCAGAAATCGAAAAACTCAGCGCGCGCATCCACCGCGTGCCGTTCCTCGATACGTTCGACCTCAAATACAACCTGTTGATCAAGCAACCCAACCCCAGCTCGAAAGCGGTGATGTTCTGCCTGATGGACGTTTCTGGCTCCATGACCCAGGCGACCAAAGACATCGCCAAGCGCTTTTTCATCCTGTTGTATCTGTTCTTGAAGCGGAACTACGACAAGATCGACGTCGTGTTCATCCGCCATCACACCAGCGCCCGGGAAGTGGACGAGGAAGAGTTTTTCTATTCACGGGAAACCGGCGGCACCATCGTCTCCAGCGCCCTGAAGCTGATGCAGGAGATCATGGCCGAGCGCTACCCGAGCAACGAATGGAACATCTACGCCGCGCAGGCTTCCGACGGCGACAACTGGAACGATGACTCGCCGATCTGCCGCGACATCCTGATCAATCAGATCATGCCGTTTGTGCAGTACTACACTTATGTGGAGATCACCCCGCGCGAACACCAGGCCCTCTGGTACGAATACGAACGCATCGCCGAAGCCTTTTCCGACACGTTTGCCCAGCAGCAACTGGTCTCGGCCGGGGATATCTATCCGGTCTTCCGTGAACTCTTCCAGCGCAGGTTAGTGACATGACCGCCAAAGAGCAGAAACGCCAACCCATTTCCACCGGCTCCGAATGGACGTTCGAGCTGATTCAGGCCTACGACCGCGAGATCGCCCGTATCGCGGCCGGCTATGCCCTGGACACCTATCCCAACCAGATCGAAGTGATCACCGCCGAGCAGATGATGGATGCCTATGCCTCGGTCGGCATGCCACTGGGCTATCACCACTGGTCCTACGGCAAGCACTTCCTCAGTACCGAAAAATCCTACAGCCGCGGCCAGATGGGGCTGGCCTACGAGATCGTGATCAATTCGGATCCGTGCATCGCCTATCTGATGGAAGAAAACACCATCTGCATGCAGGCACTGGTGGTGGCTCACGCGTGCTACGGCCACAACAGTTTTTTCAAGGGCAACTACCTGTTCCGCACCTGGACCGATGCCAGTTCGATCATCGATTACCTGGTATTTGCCAAGCAGTACATCATGCAATGCGAGGAGCGCCACGGCATCGATGCGGTGGAGGACCTGCTCGACTCCTGCCATGCGCTGATGAACTACGGTGTCGACCGCTACAAGCGTCCGTACCCGATTTCCGCCGAGGAAGAACGCCGTCGGCAGAAGGATCGTGAAGAACACATGCAAAAGCAGATCAACGATCTGTGGCGCACCATTCCCAAAGGCGCGGACAAGTACAGCGACAAGGACAACGCCCGGTTCCCGGCCGAGCCGCAGGAAAATATCCTGTATTTCATCGAGAAGCACGCGCCGTTGCTGGAGCCGTGGCAACGGGAGATCGTGCGGATCGTGCGCAAGATCGCCCAGTATTTTTATCCACAGCGCCAGACCCAGGTGATGAACGAAGGCTGGGCCACGTTCTGGCATTACACGCTGATGAACGATCTGTACGACGAAGGACTGGTGACCGACGGATTCATGATGGAATTCCTCACCTCGCACACCAGTGTGGTGTTCCAGCCGGGTTTCGACAGCCCTTATTACAGCGGGATCAACCCTTACGCACTGGGTTTTGCGATGTATCGCGACATCCGCCGCATGTGTGAAGAACCTACCGAGGAGGATCGCCGCTGGTTTCCGGACATCGCTGGCTCGGACTGGCTGTCGACGATCAAGTTCGCGATGAGCAGCTTCAAGGACGAGAGCTTCATCCTGCAGTACCTGTCACCCAAAGTGATCCGTGATCTGAAGTTGTTCAGCATTCTCGATGATGATCAGAAGGACGATTTGCTGGTCCCGGCGATCCATGACGAAACCGGCTACCGGATCATCCGTGAAACCCTGGCCGCGCAGTACAACCTTGGCAACCGCGAGCCGAACGTGCAGATCTACAGCATCGACCGACGCGGCGACCGCTCGCTGACCCTGCGCCACCAGCAACATGACCGCAAACCTTTGGGCGACTCCACTGACGAGGTACTGAAACATCTGCACCGCTTGTGGGGCTTCGACATTCATCTGGAGACCCTGCAGGGTGACCAGATCATGAAAACCCACCACGTACCGCCACGCAGTGAACACAGTGAAGGGGATTACGGCAGGCTTGATCTGGCCGTCATTCATCTTTGATCTGGTTCTGACCTCCGAAAGTCTGGCACAAGGGTTATCCTGTCGGGCCAACGGAGGTTTTTTATGCAGATTTACAAGGTCGGCGGCGCGGTACGTGATCGCTTGCTCGGGCTACCGGTTACCGATGTCGATTGGGTGGTGGTCGGGGCCACCACCGAAGAGATGCTCGCCCAGGGCTATCGCCCGGTCGGCGCGGATTTTCCGGTGTTCCTTCATCCCAGGACCGGCGAGGAATACGCCCTCGCCCGCACCGAGCGCAAAAGCGGTCGCGGCTATGGCGGCTTCACTTTTCACGCCAGCCCCGACGTCACCCTTGAAGAAGACCTTATTCGCCGCGATCTGACGATCAACGCGATGGCCGAGGATGATCAGCACAATCTGACCGATCCCTATCACGGCCAACGCGACCTTGAAGAACGTATTCTGCGCCACGTATCCCCGGCGTTTGCAGAAGATCCGCTCCGTGTACTGCGAGTTGCCCGATTTGCAGCGCGCTATGCCGGACTGGGGTTCACTGTCGCACCTGAAACGCTGGCACTGATGCGGCAACTCAGCGAATCCGGCGAACTGCAGGCATTGACTGCCGAACGCAGCTGGAAAGAAATCTCCCGCGCGCTGATGGAAGATCAGCCGCAGGTGTTCATTCAGGTACTTCGCGACTGTGGCGCGCTGAACGTACTGATGCCGGAAGTGGATGCGCTTTTTGGCGTGCCGCAGCCGGAGGCGCATCACCCGGAAATCGATACCGGGCTGCACACCCTCAGCGTGCTGGAGCAATCGGCACGGCACAAACAACCGCTGACAGTGCGCTGGGCCTGCCTGCTGCACGACCTGGGCAAAGGCCTGACCCCGGAAGAGGAGTGGCCGCGGCACATCGCCCATGAGCACACCGGGTTGAAGCTGATCAAGGCAGTCAACGAACGTTTCAAGGCACCGAAGGATTGTCAGGAGTTGGCCTTGCTTGTCGGCAAGTACCACACCCACGGCCATCGCGCCCTGGAGCTGAAGGCATCGACCTTGCTGGAGCTGCTGCAGAGTTTTGACGTGTATCGCCGACCGCAGCGTTTCGAGGAATTCATCGTCGCGTGCGAGATGGATGCGCGCGGGCGCAAGGGGCTGGAACAGCGCAGTTATCCACAGGCGGATTATTTGCGTGGGGCGGCCAGTGTGGCACGCGGGGTGGCGGTGCAGCCGCTGCTGGAGAAGGGATTCAAAGGCCCGGAACTGGGTGAAGCGCTGAAGCGAGAACGACTGAAGGCTTTGAAGACGTACAAAGAGAACGCTTGAAGCAAGATCAAAAGATCGCCTGCGGCAGCTCCTACATGGAAACGCGCATCCCCGTGCAGGAGCTGCCGCAGGCTGCGATCTTTTGCTTTTAAAGACTCGGCGGGGTCAATTGCTCGCCACGCCATTCAAACCCCACCGGCGCCAACACCTGATCAATCTGCGCCTCGGCCCACAACGTCGCGAAGCTTTTTCCCACGCCAGGATGCACCCGATCCGGCGCAATCAGCGACAGCGGCCACAGCACAAAGGCGTTTTTCAGGATTTCGGCGCGCGGCAGAATCAAACCGTCGAAATTACCGGTCAGATCGCCGTATAACAAAACGTCGATATCCAGCGGTAGACCCTTGCGATCCGGCGCATAGCGACCATTGTCGGCTTCGATGAATTTCAGGCGCCGATCCAGCTCCACCAAGGGCAGATCGGTAAACGCCGAGACCACGAAATTGAAGAACGGCCCGCTCTTGATCCCCACCGGCTGGCTCTCGAACACCGCCGAACAGCGGATATCCACCAGAAACGTCGCCAAGGCGTCGAGCCCGGCGCGCAAATGGGTTTCGCGCTCGATATTGCTACCGAGCCCGAGGTACACCTGAGTCAGCGACATCCGCGCTCGATCTCCACACCCACGCCACCCTTGGCGGCCGGCACGGCGCCCGGCTTGGTCAGCTTCAGGCGAACCCAGGTGATCTTGAATTCGGCCATCAGCACTTCGACCAGGCGCTCGGCAAAGGTCTCGACCAGTTGATATTGGGATTGCTCGGCAAACGCCTGGATGCGCGTGGAAACGCTGGCGTAATCGAGCGCCAGGGTCAGGTCATCACCAGCCGCAGCCGGACGATTGTCCCAGGCGAAGCTCAGATCAAGACGCAGGCACTGTCGGATGCCGCGCTCCCAGTCGTAGGCACCGATCACGGTGTCGACTTCCAGGCCCTCGATAAACACTCTGTCCAAGCACTTTTCTCCACTGCACGACAAGGGCGCAATGCGCCGTTAGAATCAGGGCGTCCTCGCCCGGAATGGTTAGCATGTTTTGGTTACTGGCGATCTTCGCCTACCTGCTCGGCTCTCTGTCCTTCGCCATTTTGCTCAGCCGCCTGACCGGAAATCCGGATCCGCGAATGAGTGGCTCGGGTAATGCCGGCGCCACCAACATGCTGCGCCTGGTCGGTCGCAAACTGGCGATCCTGACCCTGCTGGGTGATCTGTGCAAAGGCCTGGTGCCGGTGCTGATCGCAGCGGCCGCTGGCCTTTCGCTGCAGGATCAGGCCTGGATCGGCGTGTGCGCCGTGATCGGTCACCTGTTCCCGCTGTATTTCCGTTTTCGCGGCGGCAAAGGCGTCGCTACGGCCGCCGGCATGCTGCTGGGCCTGTATCCACCCGCCGCGCTGCTGGCGGTATGCGCCTGGTTGCTGACGTTCTACCTGACCCGTACCAGCTCGCTGGCGGCGCTGATCGCCACGCCCCTGACCTTGCCCTTACTCGCGTGGCAAGAACCGGAAGCGCTGCTGCCGATGAGCGCGCTGACACTGCTGATCGTCTGGCGCCACCGCGGCAATCTACGCGACCTGTTTGCCGGGCGCGAACGGCATTTTTAAATACCGCTCAGCCACACCGCCAATCACAGCGCCGACAACTGCTCCATCGGCCAGCGTGCCTGCACGCTGATCGCCAGACTTTCCTGTTGACCGGCCTGCAAACGCTGACAACCGGCAAACGCGATCATCGCGCCATTGTCGGTGCAGAACTCGGGACGGGCGTAGAACACGTCGCCCTGCATGTCACCGAGCATTTTCTCAAGGGAAACACGCAAAGCCTTGTTGGCGCTGACGCCGCCAGCGATCACCAGACGCTTCATTCCCGCCTGTTTCAGGGCACGCTTGCACTTGATGGTCAGAGTCTCCACCACGGCCTGCTGGAACGCCAGCGCGATGTCGCAACGGGCTTGCTCGCTGTCGTCCCCGGCGCTGACGCATTGCTGCCAGGTGTTGAGGGCGAAGGTTTTCAAGCCGCTGAAGCTGAAATCCAGGCCCGGGCGATCGCACATCGGACGCGGGAAGGTAAAACGTCCTGCAACGCCCTTCTCCGCCAGTTTGGCGATTTCCGGCCCACCCGGATAATTGAGGCCCATCATTTTTGCGGTTTTGTCGAACGCTTCACCGGCGGCATCGTCGAGGGTCTCGCCGAGCAGGCCGTATTGGCCAATACCATCGACCTGAACCAGCTGCGTATGCCCCCCGGAAACCAACAAAGCGACGAACGGGAATTCCGGCGGTTTTGGCTCCAGCATCGGCGCCAGCAAGTGGCCCTCCATGTGGTGCACACCAAGTGCCGGAATGCCCCAGGCAAACGCCAGCGCCTGGGCGCACGAAGCTCCCACCAGCAGCGCCCCGACCAGGCCCGGGCCCGCGGTGTAGGCGATGGCATCGATCTCGGTCGGCACGCAGTCAGCCTCGGCCAACACCTGACGAATCAAGGGCAGCATGCGTTTGACGTGGTCACGCGAGGCCAGCTCCGGCACCACACCGCCATAGACGCGGTGCAGGTCGATCTGGCTGAACAGCGCGTCGGCCAGCAGGCCGCGTTCGCTGTCGTATAATGCGACGCCGGTTTCGTCGCAGGAGGTTTCTAATCCCAGTACTAGCATGGGTTTGCGCCTTGTTTAGGCTGAATTCGAAGGCGCGCATAATAGTCGCCACGCGATGCCCCGACTAGCGGTTTTCGATCAGAGGCTTTGCATTCCGAGCGATGAGGGGTTAACATCCGCAACCCTTAAAAACCGACGTCTTCAAGTGCTCTTTTGCCGCGAGGATGTTGACCCCGGTAATGAATGAAGGTAGCTCTGGATGCCAGCCGTCAAAGTTAAAGAGAACGAACCCTTCGACGTAGCTCTGCGTCGTTTCAAGCGCTCCTGCGAAAAAGCCGGTGTACTGGCTGAAGTTCGTAGCCGCGAATTTTACGAGAAGCCAACTTCTGAGCGTAAGCGCAAAGCAGCAGCCGCTGTTAAGCGTCACGCCAAGAAAGTTCAGCGCGAACAGCGCCGTGCCGTTCGTCTGTACTAATACACAGACGATCGTAGCAAGCTTCTTGCCTAAGCCCGGCCCTCAGCCGGGCTAATGGCATTTGCGTAAAACGCTTGATGCTTCACCGTCGAAGCCGCACACGCGACTGAGACAAATCCGCTTCACGCGTCAGACCTGGCTCTTTTGCCAGCGGTGCACGTCTTTTCTGACGAGCCTTTCAAGGCTACTGACGAGCACACCCACTGATTCCTCTCACGACGATCAGCCCAAGGCACCCGCACGCGTGCCCGCTTTATTGAGCTATCCGAGGCCATTTATCGGCCGTCAGCGGATTCAGCGCAACACTTTCAAATAGTCGAAGACTGATTGGTACTAACGTCAGTGGATTTTCGGCAGATACACTTCCCGACAGCGATCACGCAAACGACACCGGTCGAGCCGCCCATTTTGTGCGCTTCACTCAAGACCTGCGTCCGGCCGCCCTTCGCATCGGACTCATTACAGCACAGACGAGAACGCCATGGCCGGGCTGATTCCCCAGAGCTTTATTGACGACCTCCTGAACCGCACCGACATCGTCGATGTGGTCAGCTCGCGCGTGCAACTGAAAAAGGCCGGCAAGAATTACACTGCCTGCTGCCCGTTCCATAAAGAGAAAACCCCATCGTTCAGCGTCAGCCCGGACAAGCAGTTCTATTACTGCTTCGGCTGCGGCGCCGGCGGCAACGCCCTCGGCTTTCTCATGGACCACGACAACCTGGATTTCCCCCAGGCCGTCGAGGATCTGGCCAAAGCCGCCGGCATGGAAATCCCGCGTGAAGAAAGCGGCCGCCCGCACAAACCGCGGCAGCCGACCGATTCGCCGCTGTATCCGCTGCTCACCGCCGCCGCCGATTTTTACCGGCAGGCGCTCAAGAGCCATCCGGCGCGCAAGGCTGCGGTGGATTACCTCAAGGGCCGCGGGCTGACCGGCGAGATCGCCCGGGACTTCGGCCTCGGCTTCGCGCCGCCGGGCTGGGACAACCTGTTCAAGCATTTGAGCAGCGACACTTTGCAGCAGAAGGCCATGATCGACGCCGGACTGCTGATCGAGAACGCCGAAACCGGCAAACGCTATGACCGCTTCCGCGATCGCGTGATGTTCCCGATTCGCGACACCCGCGGCCGGATCATCGCTTTCGGTGGCCGGGTACTGGGTGACGACAAGCCGAAATACCTGAACTCGCCGGAAACCCCGGTCTTCCATAAAGGCCAGGAACTCTACGGCCTCTATGAAGCACGCAAGAACAACCGCAACCTCGACGAAATCATCGTCGTCGAAGGTTATATGGACGTCATCGCCCTCGCCCAGCAAGGCTTGCGCAATGCCGTCGCGACCCTGGGCACAGCGACCAGCGAAGAACACCTCAAGCGCCTGTTTCGCGTCGTGCCAAACGTATTGTTCTGCTTCGACGGTGACCAGGCCGGCCGCAACGCTGCATGGCGCGCGCTGGAAGCGACACTGCCGTGCCTGCAGGACGGGCGCCGTGCGCGCTTCCTGTTTCTGCCCGAAGGCGAAGACCCGGACACCCTGGTTCGCGCCGAAGGCACTGACGCCTTCAAGGCCCGAATCAACCAACATGCGCAGCCGCTGGCGGACTATTTTTTCCAGCAACTGACCGAAGAAGCCGATCCGCGCTCGCTCGAAGGCAAGGCTCACATGGCTACCCTCGCCGCGCCGCTGATCGACAAAGTGCCGGGCGCGAACCTGCGCATTCTGATGCGTCAGCGCCTGACCGAAATCACCGGCCTGAGCAGCGAAACCGTCAGCCAGCTGGCTCAAAGCGCGCCGCAGGAAGCGCCGCCCGCGTACGATCCGGGCATCGATTACGACGCAATGCCGGACTACAGCGACTACCATCAGCCGCAGGCACAGGACATGTATGTGCCGCAGCAGGAGTGGACGCCGAAGAAACCCGGCGCCAGCGGCAAGAAATGGGACAAGAAACCCTGGGACAAGAATGGCAAGCGGGGCGGCGATCGCGATCAACAACGCCCGCGCACGCCGATTGGCGTCGAATCGCCGACCCTGACTGCCCTGCGTACATTGCTGCATCACCCGCAACTGGCCGAGCGCGTCGAAGACGCCGGGCACATTGCGGATGAAAATCAGACCAACGCACAGTTGCTTGTGGCACTGCTCGAAGCCGTACAGAAGAATCCCAAGCTAAACTCATTTCAGTTGATCGCGCGATGGCACGGCACTGAACAGGGTCGCCTGCTCAAGGCGCTGGCGGAAAAGGAGTGGCTGATTGACGGAGAAAACCTTGAACAACAGTTTTTCGACACCATTACTAGCTTGTCAGCCCGCCAACGCGAGCGAAATCTGGAACAGTTGCTCAGGAAAGCGCGTCAAAGCGAACTGAGCGCCGAAGAGAAAAATCAACTGCGCGACCTTTTAAGTCGCAATGTTTCCGCATCAAACCCGACCTCAACTGGCGCGTGAGGTCATAGCTCAGGTATAATCCTCGGCTTGTTTTTTGCCCGCCAAGACCTTCAGTGGATAGGGTGTTATGTCCGGAAAAGCGCAACAGCAGTCTCGTATTATTGAGTTGATCAAACTGGGTCGTGAGCAGAAGTATCTGACTTACGCCGAGGTCAACGACCACCTGCCCGAGGATATTTCAGATCCGGAGCAGGTGGAAGACATCATCCGCATGATTAACGACATGGGGATCCCCGTACACGAGAGTGCTCCGGATGCGGACGCCCTTATGTTGGCCGACGCCGATACCGACGAGGCCGCTGCGGAAGAAGCAGCCGCCGCGTTGGCAGCGGTGGAGACCGATATCGGTCGCACCACTGACCCAGTGCGCATGTACATGCGTGAAATGGGTACGGTCGAGCTTCTGACTCGTGAAGGCGAAATCGAAATCGCCAAACGTATCGAAGAGGGCATCCGTGAAGTGATGAGCGCTATTGCGCACTTCCCTGGCACGGTTGACCACATTCTCTCCGAGTACACTCGCGTCACCACCGAAGGTGGTCGCCTGTCCGACGTTCTGAGCGGTTACATCGATCCGGACGACGGCATTGCGCCGCCGGCCGCCGAAGTGCCACCGCCGATCGACGCGAAAGCCGCCAAGGCTGACGACGATACCGACGACGACGACGCAGAAGCTTCGGATGACGAAGAAGAAGCCGAAAGCGGTCCGGATCCGGTCATCGCTGCCCAGCGTTTCGGCGCTGTGTCCGATCAGATGGAAATCACCCGCAAGGCCCTGAAAAAGCACGGTCGTCACAACAAGGCAGCGATTGCCGAGTTGCTGGCCCTGGCCGAGCTGTTCATGCCGATCAAACTGGTGCCGAAGCAATTCGAAGCCCTGGTCGAGCGTGTTCGCAGTGCCCTGGATCGTCTGCGTCAGCAAGAGCGCGCGATCATGCAACTGTGTGTACGTGATGCACGTATGCCACGCGCCGATTTCCTGCGTCAGTTCCCGGGCAACGAAGTCGACGAAAGCTGGTCCGACGCCCTGGCCAAAGGCAAGAGCAAATACGCCGAAGCCATTGGTCGCGTACAGCCGGACATCATCCGTTGCCAGCAGAAACTGATTGCGCTGGAAACCGAGACCGGCCTGACCATCGCTGAAATCAAGGACATCAACCGTCGCATGTCGATCGGTGAGGCCAAGGCCCGCCGCGCGAAGAAAGAGATGGTTGAAGCCAACCTGCGTCTGGTGATCTCGATCGCCAAGAAGTACACCAACCGCGGCCTGCAATTCCTCGATCTGATCCAGGAAGGCAACATCGGTCTGATGAAAGCGGTGGACAAGTTCGAATACCGTCGTGGTTACAAGTTCTCGACTTATGCCACCTGGTGGATCCGTCAGGCGATCACTCGCTCGATCGCCGACCAGGCCCGCACCATCCGTATTCCGGTGCACATGATCGAGACGATCAACAAGCTCAACCGCATTTCCCGCCAGATGCTGCAGGAAATGGGTCGCGAACCGACCCCGGAAGAGCTGGGCGAACGCATGGAAATGCCTGAGGACAAGATCCGCAAGGTATTGAAGATCGCTAAAGAGCCGATCTCCATGGAAACCCCGATCGGTGATGACGAAGACTCCCATCTGGGCGACTTCATCGAAGACTCGACCATGCAGTCGCCAATCGATGTTGCGACCGTTGAGAGCCTGAAAGAAGCGACTCGCGAAGTGTTGTCCGGCCTCACTGCCCGTGAAGCCAAGGTACTGCGCATGCGTTTCGGTATCGACATGAACACCGACCACACACTCGAAGAAGTGGGCAAACAGTTTGACGTAACGCGTGAGCGGATCCGTCAGATCGAAGCCAAGGCGCTGCGCAAGCTGCGCCACCCGACGCGAAGCGAGCATCTGCGCTCCTTCCTCGACGAGTGATACCAGAACCCCCGGCCCAGGCCGGGGGTTTTGTTTATGTGGCAGATTAAATTCCTCGCGCAGCCCCTCCCCTGCATACCCCGTCTACACTCGAAGCAATGAATCCCGTGTCCTAACGAGACGGTTATGCCCAGACTGGCGCCCGTGCTTTTCTTGCTGTCACTGATGATCTGGACCGCAACGGCTAACGCGCTGACTCTGACCGATGAAGAACGTAGCTGGCTCGCGGCTCACCCCGACTTGCGCCTGGGTGTCGATGCGTCGTGGCCGCCGTTCGAGTTCCGCGATGAACAGAATCGCTATCAGGGGCTGGCCGCTGATTACATCGACGTGATTCGCCAGCGCCTGGCGATCAAACTCACCCCGATCGAACCTTCGAGCTGGACCGAAGTGCTGGCCCAGGTGAAAACCGGCAAGATCGACCTGCTGCCGGGGATCATGTCCACGCCGGAGCGCCAGAACTATCTGTCGTTTACCCGCCCCTACCTCGACTTCCCGATCGTGATCCTTGCCCACATCGGCGGCGCGCAACCGCGCAAGCTGGACGATCTGTATGGCCTGAAGATCGCTGTCGTGGAGAACTATGCCCCGCATGAGTTGCTGCGCACTCAGCATCCAGACCTGAACCTGGTGGCCATGCCCAATGTCAGCTCGGCCCTGCAAGCGCTGGCGACCGATGAGGTCGATGCCGTGGTTGGTGATCTCGCCTCCAGCGTCTGGAGCCTGCGTCAGCTCAAGCTCGACGGTTTATACGTGAGCGGCGAAACCCCGTATCGCTATCAGTTGGCCATGGGCGTACCCCGCGACAACAAAATGCTGGTGGGCATTCTCGACAAAGTCCTGGCGGACATGAGTCCCGAGGAAATCAGCAGCATTCAGGAGCACTGGGTCGGCAATGTTCTGGACCATCGGACATTCTGGTCGGACCTGCTGATCTACGGTCTGCCGGGTCTGTTACTGCTGGTGATCATCCTGGCGGTGGTCATTCGCATCAATCGTCGCTTGAGCTCGGAAATCGCCCGCCGCGTCGACCTTGAACAGGAATTGCGCAGCAGCGAATACCACTACCGCGGACTGGTGGAGAGCCTTTCGGCCATTGCCTGGGAAGCGCGCATGAGCGACTTCACCTACAGCTATGTGTCGCCCCATGCCGAAGACCTGCTTGGTTATCCACAGGCGCACTGGCTGATTCCGGGGTTCTGGCGCAACATCATCCACCCCGCCGACCTGACCCGCGCCCAGGCCATTTGCGATGAAGCGGTGCGCGATGGGCGCGACCACGCTCTCGACTATCGAGTGATCACCGCTGACGGGCGCTGCCTGTGGGTGCGTGACATTGTCAGCCTGATTGAACATGGCCATGAGCCCGTGATGCGCGGGCTGATGATCGACATCAGCGAAACCAAGCGCACTGAGGAGGCGCTGCGGCTGTCGGAGCAGAAGTTCGCGTCGGTGTTCCAGCAATGCCCGGATATCCTCGTGATCGCGCGGTTGTCTGACGGCTGTCTGCTGGAGGTCAACGAAGCCTTTGAAGAACAGATCGGCCTCAAGGCCAAGGACGTCGTCGGCCAGACCGCCACCGAACTCAACATCTGGGGCATCCCCGGGGTCGGGCCCGGGCTGTTACAGCGCTTGCAGGCCGGCAGTATCCGCAACCTGGAGATGCCCTTTCGCCGCAACAACGGCCAGGTATTCACCGGTCTGATCTCCGCCGAGCCCTTCGACCTCGACACCACTCCGGCGCTGGTGGTGGTCGTGCGCGACATCACTCAACTCAAGGAAACCCAGCAGCAACTGCAAACCTCCGAAGAGAAGTTCGCCAAGGCCTTTCACGCCTCGCCGGACGGCTTGCTGCTGTCGCGTCAGAGCGATGGCCTGCTGCTGGAAGTCAACGAGGGTTTCAGCCGCATCACCGGGTTCAACAGCGCGATGTCGGTGGATCGCTCAGCGCTGGATCTGGGAATCTGGGTCAACCTCAACGAACGCAAGCAGATGCTCGACCTGTTGCACCGCGATGGTTTCGTGCGCGACTTCACCTGCCATATCCGCCGCAGCGACGGGCAAATCCGTCTGTGCGAAGTGTCCAGCCGTCCGCTGCCGATCGGCGAAGAAGACTGCATGCTGACCATCGCCCGGGACATCACCGAGCGTCATCTGATGCAGGAAAAGCTGCAACAGGCCGCCACTGTTTTCGAGAGCACCGCCGAAGGCGTGCTGATCACCGACACCCAGCAGCACATCAGCGCGGTCAACCGCGCGTTCAGCGAAATCACCGGCTACAGCGAAAGCGAAGCCCTCGGCCATACCCCGCGCCTGCTCGCCTCGGGCCTGCACGACAGCGCTTTTTATGCTGCGATGTGGCACCAGTTGACTGCCGAAGGACACTGGCAGGGAGAGATTTCCAACCGGCGCAAGAACGGCGAGTTGTACCCCAGCTGGCTGACCATCAGCGCCGTGCGCAACCGCGACAAGTTCATCACCCACTTCGTCGCGGTGTTTGCCGACATTTCCAGCCTCAAACACGCGCAGGCCAAGCTCGATTACCAGGCGCACCACGACCCGCTCACCGGCCTGCCCAATCGCACCCTGTTCGAAAGTCGCCTGCTCACCGCGCTGAACAGTCAGCAGGAAAACGGCGGTCAGGGCGCGGTGCTGTTCCTCGATCTCGACCGTTTCAAACACATCAACGACAGCCTCGGCCACCCGGTCGGCGACCTGCTGCTCAAAGGCATTGCCGTGCGTTTGAAAGAACAGCTGCGCGATATCGACACCGTCGCACGACTGGGCGGTGATGAATTCATCATTCTGCTGCCGGGTCTGCAACAAGCCAGCGATGCCGACAACATCGCATTCAAACTGCTCAACTGCTTTGGCGCACCGTTTCAGGCCGGTGAGCACGAATTCTTCATCAGCGCCAGCATCGGCACCAGCCTCTATCCACGGGACGGCTGCGATGTCGCCACCTTGGTAAAAAACGCCGACGCGGCGATGTACCGCTCCAAGGCCAAAGGCCGCAACCGCGTCGAAAGCTACACCCGCGACCTCACCGCCCAGGCCAGCGAACGTGTAGCGCTGGAGCACGAACTGCGCAGGGCCATCGAGCGCGAAGAGTTGTTCCTCTACTACCAACCGAAAATCAGCCTCGACGACCATCGGCTGGTCGGGGCCGAAGCGCTGATCCGCTGGCGCCACCCGACCTTCGGCGAAGTGCCGCCCGAGCACTTCATCCCGCTGGCCGAAGAGAACGGCATGATCCTGCAGATCGGCGATTGGGTTCTCGAAACCGCCTGCCGGCAGATGTTCGAATGGAGCCAGATCTACGACAGCCTCGGACCGCTCTCGGTCAACCTCGCCGGTGCGCAACTGCGCCAGCCGAATCTGCTCGGGCGCATCGAACAACTGCTCAGGGACAACCGCCTGCAGCCGGATTTACTGCAACTGGAAATTACCGAAAACTTCATCATGAGCCAGGCCGAAGAGGCCTTGGCGGTGCTGCATCAGCTCAAGCACCTTGGCGTGCAGCTGGCGATCGATGACTTCGGCACGGGTTATTCCTCGCTCAGTTACCTGAAACGCCTGCCGCTGGACATCCTCAAGATCGACCAGTCATTTGTCCGTGGATTGCCCGATGACCCGCACGACGCGGCGATTGTCCGCGCGATCATCGCTCTGGGCCGGAGCATGCAATTCACAGTGATCGCCGAAGGTGTGGAAACCCAGGCCCAGCAACAATTCCTCGCCGCCGAAGGCTGCGAACAGATTCAGGGCTACATCGTCAGCCTGCCGCTGCCCCCGGAAGAATTCGCCGCAACGTTTCTTCGTGTAACCGTATCGGATTATTCGGATAGCACAGCCGCCAAACCGTCGCTATAATCCGCGACCTACTGAGGGCCTATAGCTCAGTTGGTTAGAGCAGAGGACTCATAATCCTTTGGTCCACGGTTCAAGTCCGTGTGGGCCCACCACATTTGAAAGCCGCGCAATTGCGCGGCTTTTTCTTGGGCGATCGGTTGAGGGGACAATCTTTGCGAGCGCAATGTTCGGAAGACGTCCCCGAAGGCTGCAGGAATGTTCCGAAGCTATGTTTTCTCACGCGTGACAAACTGGCCCACATCGTCGAGAAACGTCCCGACTCCCGAGAACGCTATGTTCGACATGCCATCGATACGCTCACGGGACCATTCGAAGTATGGAAAGTCCTCTACGATAATGGCGGTTTCCGATTGGCATTCATCAACGCCTATGAAGCAAAAAACGACATGCTCGTCGTAGTCGATGTGCGTAACGGGCACGTCCTCTGGAATTTCATGCACGCTCCGTCAAGAGCAATGAACAAGCACCGCCAAGGCGATCTTTTGTACAAGCGGTACATTCTTGAAGACAAAGAAAAGGGCAGCCAGTTGGCTGCCCTTGATATTTGAATCCTGATATTTGCATCCTCAGGAAATGGGATGAAGAGGTCTCACCTTACACCGATGTTGCAGCATCGCTGAGGTACCTACGTCCGCTAAAGCCCTGCAAGGCAGCAGATTTCGCGCTCTTGTTGGCATTCTTGATAAATAGACCCGGCAAGTCAAACCAAATATTTGATGTTTGTTTTGGCGCAACGATTGCCTCCACGCATAAGTGGCATGCTCAGTCATCGCCAGCAGCGTGTCGCTAATGGTGCCTGTAACATGCAAACTCATCCGCCCTCGACAGTCACGGAGCCCAACCCTTGCCAGACATCCGCCCACCCGCTCTCGACGAAATCGACCGCCAGTTGATCGCCGCCCTGCAGATCAACGCCCGCGAAAGCGTGGCCATGCTAGCCCGGCAACTGGGCATCGCGCGTACCACCGTCACCTCACGCCTGGCGCGGCTGGAAAAGGCCAAGGTGATCACCGGTTATGGCGTGCGTCTGGGGCAGCGCGTGGTCGATGGCGGGTTGCAAGCGTATGTCGGGATCAAGGTGCAGCCGCGCTCCGGCAAGGAAGTGCTGCGTCGGTTGAGCGCCATGGCGCAGGTGCAGCAGTTGTGTGCAGTGAGTGGTGAGTTTGATTATGTGGCGTGGTTGCGTACCGACTCGCCGGAGCAACTGGATCAGTTGCTGGACCAGATTGGCAGTGTGGATGGGGTGGAGAAGACGACAACCTCGATCATTTTGAGCAGCAAGATTGATCGGGGGCAGCCGGTCTGAATTTGTTGGCTGCAAGGGCCTCTTCGCGAGCAGGCTCGCTCCTACATTTGGTCGGAGTGCAGTCATTAATCGTCATATTGATCAGATAACCGGCAAAACGACGACACTTTGCGTCTTATTAACGTGTTCTACGCTCCCTAGAATGGCTGGCATCTTTTCCTATACTCAGACGCGCATCCTGCGTCGGGTCGCCAGCAAGGTCAGCCATGAACAAGAACAATCGCCATCCTGCAGACGGCAAGAAACCAGTCACCATTTTCGGCCCGGACTTTCCGTTCGCGTTTGACGACTGGATCGAACACCCGGCCGGTCTCGGCACTATTCCTGAACATAATCACGGCGCCGAAGTGGCGATTGTCGGCGCAGGTATTGCTGGGCTGGTAGCCGCCTACGAACTGATGAAGCTCGGCCTGAAACCGGTGGTGTACGAGGCCTCGAAACTGGGTGGCCGCCTGCGTTCGCAAGCATTCAACGGCACCGACGGCATCGTCGCAGAACTGGGCGGCATGCGTTTCCCGGTGTCCTCCACGGCGTTCTATCACTACGTGGACAAACTTGGCCTTGAGACCAAGCCTTTCCCGAACCCGCTGACACCGGCCTCCGGCAGCACCGTGATCGATCTGGAAGGCAAAACCCATTACGCACAAAGCCTGAAGGATCTTCCTGCGCTGTTTCAGGAAGTGGCTGACGCCTGGGCGGATGCACTGGAGGCCGGCTCGCAGTTCGCCGATATCCAGCAAGCCATCCGCGACCGCGATGTGCCACGCCTCAAGGAGCTGTGGAACAGACTCGTGCCACTGTGGGACGACCGCACCTTCTACGACTTCGTTGCCACGTCCAAGGCCTTCGCCAAACTGTCGTTCCATCACCGCGAAGTGTTCGGTCAGGTCGGTTTCGGTACCGGCGGCTGGGACTCGGACTTCCCCAACTCGATGCTGGAAATCTTCCGCGTGGTGATGACCAACTGCGACGATCACCAGCACCTGGTGGTTGGCGGTGTGGAGCAAGTGCCGCAAGGCATCTGGCGCCATGTACCGGAACGCTGCGTGCACTGGCCGCAAGGCACCAGCCTGAAATCCCTGCACCGTGGCGCACCGCGTTCCGGCGTGAAGAAAATCGCCCATGCGCCGGATGGCCGCTTTGCCGTCACCGACAACAACGGTGACACCCGCGAATACGCCGCCGTGCTGACCACTTGCCAGAGCTGGCTGCTGACCACGCAGATCGAGTGCGACGAAACCCTGTTCTCGCAGAAGATGTGGATGGCGCTGGACCGCACCCGCTACATGCAATCGTCGAAGACCTTCGTCATGGTCGACCGCCCGTTCTGGAAGGACAAGGACCCGGAAACCGGCCGCGACCTGATGAGCATGACCCTCACCGATCGCCTGACCCGTGGCACTTACCTGTTCGACAACGGTGACGACAAGCCCGGCGTGATCTGTCTGTCGTACTCGTGGATGAGCGACGCGCTGAAGATGCTGCCGCACCCGGTGGAAAAACGCGTAGAGCTGGCGTTGAACGCGCTGAAGAAGATCTACCCGAAAGTCGATATTGCCGCGCGGATCATCGGTGATCCGATCACCGTGTCGTGGGAAGCCGACCCGTACTTCCTCGGCGCATTCAAAGGCGCGTTGCCGGGCCACTATCGCTACAACCAGCGCATGTACGCGCACTTCATGCAGGACGACATGCCAGCCGAGCAACGCGGGATTTTCATCGCCGGTGACGACGTATCGTGGACCCCGGCGTGGGTCGAGGGCGCGGTGCAGACTTCGCTCAACGCAGTGTGGGGGATCATGAAGCACTTCGGCGGATCGACACATAAAGAGAACCCGGGCCCGGGTGATGTGTTCAAAGACATCGGCCCTGTCGCCCTGCCTGAGTAAGAGGAATCCCCGATGCGTGTAGCCCTTTACCAATGTCCACCGCTGCCCCTGGAACCCGCCGCCAACCTGCATCGTCTGCAGCAACTGGCGATGGAGGCCAAGGGTGCCGACCTGCTGGTGCTGCCGGAAATGTTTCTGACCGGCTACAACATCGGCGCTGAGGCAGTCAGTACGCTGGCCGAGGTCTACAACGGTGAATGGGCGCAACAGATCGGTCGAATCGCCAAAGCCGCCGGGCTGGCGATTGCTTATGGATACCCCGAGCGCACCGCCGACGGGCAGATCTACAACGCCGTGCAGTTGATCGACGCGCACGGCGAGCGCCTGTGCAATTACCGCAAGACCCACCTGTTCGGCGACCTTGATCGCTCGATGTTCAGCCCGGGGGATGATGATTTTCCCATCGTCGAACTCAACGGCTGGAAGCTCGGTTTCCTGATCTGCTACGACCTGGAGTTTCCGGAAAACACGCGACGTCTGGCGCTGGCCGGCGCCGAGCTGATTCTGGTGCCCACGGCGAACATGATTCCGTTCGATTTCGTCGCTGACGTCACCGTGCGTTCCCGCGCCTTCGAAAACCAGTGTTACGTGGCGTACGCCAACTACTGCGGGCATGAAGGCGAGATTCACTATTGCGGACAAAGCAGCATCGCCGCGCCGGACGGCAGCCGTATCGCCCAGGCCGGTCTGGATGAAGCGTTGATCGTCGGTGAGCTGGATCGCCAGTTGATGGCCGATTCCCGCGCCGCCAATCGCTACCTCAGTGATCGCCGTCCCGAGCTTTACCACGCGTTGAGCAAGCGCTGACCCCACGCAATCCGCTAGCATTGGCACTTCACTGTTCTGGAAGTGCCCATGCCTGCGCCGACTCACCCCCGCCCCCACACTGAAACCCTGCCAAACGGCTTGCGCGTGACCCTGCGTCAGGTGCCCGGCCTGAAGCGCAGTGCCGCTGCGTTGCGGGTGGCTGCCGGTAGCCATGACGTGCCACTCGAGTGGCCGGGGCTGGCGCATTTTCTTGAGCATTTGCTGTTTCTCGGCACCGAGCGCTTTCCCGCCAGCCAGGCGCTGATGGCCTACGTGCAGAGTCACGGTGGGCAGGTGAATGCCAGCACCCGGGAGCGCACGACAGACTTCTTCTTTGAATTGCCGACCGCCGCTTTCAGTGCCGGGCTTGAGCGTCTGTCAGACATGCTCGCCCAGCCGCGTATGAATCAGGACGATCAGTTGCGCGAACGGGAAGTGCTGAACGCAGAGTTTGTCGCGTGGTCGGAAGATCCCACAGCTCAGCAGGAACTGGCGTTGTACGAAGGGTTGCCCGCCACGCATCCACTACGCGGGTTTCATGCGGGGAATCGCGATAGCCTGAAGGTTGAGTTACCAGCGTTTCAACAGGCGCTGAAGGATTTCCACCGGCAGTTTTATCGCACCGGGCAAATGACCCTGAGCCTGGTCGGGCCCCAAAGCATTGAGGCGTTGCGCGCACTGGCGCAGCAGTTTGCCGCCGCGCTGCCGGTTGGGGATAAGGTCGAGCAGGCAATTCCCCTGCCATTGGCGGTAAAAAGTTATCAACAGGTCGGCGAGCGCAGCAGCCATCTGTTGTTCGCTTTCGAAGCGCTGCCCGACTCGTCCGCCGAAGCACTGGTTTTTCTCTGCCATTGGCTGAACAGTACCAAGCCCGGCGGTTTGCTCTCCCATTTGCAGCAACAACGCCTCGCGGACGGTTTGAAAGCCGTGCCGCTGTATCAGTTCGCCGGGCAAGCGCTGCTGCATCTGCAATTCACCGCCCCCGCCGAATCCCTGAGCGCCATTTGTGAACAGCTGCTGGACTGGTTGAGCTTCTTTGCCGCGCAACAGGACTGGGCCGCGTTGCGCGAGGAATACACCAAGCTGCTTGAGCGTCAGCAGCAAATCAGCGGCGCCCTGCAACTGGCGCGGCTCGACAGTGAACAACGGGAAAGCGGTCTGTCGGAAAACGGCGTGGTTGCGCTCAAACAGATCCTGCGCGACATCGGTGTTGTGGATAACTTCAGCGACCATTGGCATCTGCCTGCCACCAACCCTTTCCTGCGCTCCAACGAACCGCTGGCCAACGCCGGCCTGATTCGGGGCCAGACCAGTGCCCATCGTGGTTTGCGTACGTTCGCTCAAGATCGCTCGCGGGGGCGACGTGAGCGTTCACCGATTCAATTCAGTCAGGCGCTGCCGGATAACAGTGATCACGGCGCGATTTACCTGCGTTGGCAGACGGAAGCGGTTGCCAGCACCGACCTGCAGGGCAAGCTGCAACGCAGCCTGCGGGAAACCCGGGAAGATGCGCGGCAGGCCGGTGTCGAGTTGTCGTTCGATGTCAGCGGCACGCAATGGCTGCTGAGACTGACCGGGCTACAGGAACCGATGCCCGGTGTCCTGGAGCATGCGCTGAAATGTCTGACGCAGGTTGACGCCGATTCCCCGCGCACAGAGCCAAAAGCACCGTTGATTCCGATCCGTCAGTTGCTCAAGGCATTGCCTGAGCATTGCCTGACACCGGCCATCGAGTCGGACGATGCAAAAGGGCTGTGGACAACTTCACGCTGGGACGGACTGGCCCTGGGCCTCAATGCACAGACTCAATCAGCCATGGGCCTGGCCCTGAGCCGCATCTCCGGTATCCCGGACAATCAATTGCCGGCAGCGCCCACGATCACCAAGGAACATCGGTGGAGCCACATCGACACCGCCTCCAGCGAGCATGCGTTGCTGCTGTTCTGCCCGACCGCCAGCCACAAAATAGATGACGAAGCGGCCTGGCGCCTGCTCGCGCAACTGTGCCAGACCCCGTTCTATCAGCGCCTGCGGGTCGAATTGCAATTGGGTTATGCGGTGTTCAGCGCCTTGCGGCAGATGCATGGCCAGAGTGGATGGCTGTTTGGCGTGCAGTCGCCGGACACTGCGCCCGCAGAACTGCTTGCCCATATCCGGCAGTTCCTCGAGAGCATTCCTGCGCTGATCGAAAACCTCGATGAAGAGCGTTTCAACGAGCAGCGCCAGACACTCGCGGATCAGTTCGGTGAGAGTCATCTGTCCGGCAAAGACGCCGCCGAGTTGCTGTGGCAGGCCAAGATCGCCGGCCACTCGTCGGATTATCTGGCGCAACTGCACACGGCCATCGGCCAATTGGAACGCTCAACATTGCTGGCGGCAGCGCAGCGCTTGCTCAACGCCGAGGGCGGCTGGCGCTGCCTGGCCAGCGAATCGTCACCCGGCGCGCCGTGGCAAGCGACAAAATGATCATTACCCAGGCTGCAAGGAGCTTTCTCAAAGATTCACGGGCAATACCGTTGAAATTTTGAGTAACATAGCAGCCTAACTATTTGGAACATCCCTGCGCTGCCGTGGACTATAACTATGGACAGCGCTATCCCACCCACCCAATGAGGAGTCACCTTATGTCCTGGACAAAACCGGCTTACACCGACCTGCGTATCGGCTTCGAAGTCACCATGTACTTCGCCAGCCGCTGAGTTCTGCCTACGCAGACTTGCAGTGCAACGCCTCGGCTCGCCGGGGCGTTTTATTTTCAGCGTTGAAAGATGGGAGCGTTCATGTTCGTCCAGATTCTGGGTTCGGCCGCCGGTGGCGGATTTCCGCAGTGGAACTGCAACTGCGTCAATTGCGCAGGCTTTCGCGACGGCAGCCTGAATGCCAAGGCCCGCACCCAATCGTCCATCGCGATTTCCGATGACGGTGTGAACTGGGTGCTGTGCAACGCTTCGCCGGACATCCGCGCGCAACTGCAGAGCTTCGCCCCGATGCAACCGGGCCGAGCCCTGCGCGACACCGGCATCAGCGCGATCATCCTGATGGACAGCCAGATCGACCACACCACCGGCCTGCTCAGCCTGCGCGAAGGCTGCCCGCATCAGGTCTGGTGCACGGACATGGTTCACGAAGATTTGAGCACCGGTTTCCCGCTGTTCAAGATGCTGACCCACTGGAACGGCGGACTGAACTGGAACCGCATCGAGCTCGACCAGAGCTTCACTGTCGCTGCCTGCCCGAACCTGCGCTTCACCCCGCTGCCGTTGCGCAGCGCCGCGCCACCGTATTCGCCGCACCGTTTCGATCCGCACCCGGGCGACAACATCGGCCTGATCGTCGAAGACCTCAATACTGGCGGCAAACTGTTTTACGCGCCGGGGCTGGGCAAGGTCGACGCGCCGCTGCTGGAAATCATGGCCGGCAGCGACTGCCTGCTGGTGGACGGCACGCTGTGGGAGGACGATGAAATGCAGCGCCGTGGCGTCGGCACCCGTACCGGTCGCGAGATGGGCCACCTGGCGCAGAACGGCCCCGGCGGCATGCTCGAAGTGCTTGAGCAGTTGCCTGAGCAGCGCAAAGTGCTTATCCACATCAACAACACCAACCCGATTCTCGATGAAGATTCGCCGGAGCGCGCGGAGCTGGCGCGGCGTAATGTTGAAGTGGCGTTTGATGGCATGAGTATTGTGCTGTAGCGGATGGCCCCATCGCTGGCAAGCCAGCTCCCACAGGATTCTGTGGCGTACACAAAAACTGTGGGAGCTGGCTTGCCAGCGATAACGTCCGACCAGACACCCAAGATTTTAACGGTTGTTCCCCGGAGAACCGCAATGACCGACACCCCGCTGTCCCCCAGCGAATTCGAAGCCGCCCTGCGCGCCAAAGGCGCCTACTACCACATCTACCACCCCTACCACGTGGCGATGTACGAAGGCCGTGCCACCCGCGAGCAGATTCAGGGCTGGGTCGCCAACCGCTTCTACTATCAGGTGAACATCCCTCTGAAAGACGCGGCGATCCTCGCCAACTGCCCCGATCGCGAGATCCGCCGGGAGTGGATTCAACGCCTGCTCGACCACGACGGTGCCCCCAGTGAAGACGGCGGGATTGAGGCGTGGCTGCGCCTCGGTCAGGCGGTCGGCCTCGATCCGGATCAACTGCGCTCCCAGGAACTGGTGCTGCCCGGCGTGCGTTTCGCCGTCGATGCCTACGTCAATTTCGCTCGCCGCGCCAGTTGGCAGGAAGCCGCCAGCAGCTCGCTGACCGAACTGTTCGCACCGCAGATCCACCAGTCGCGTCTCGACAGCTGGCCGCAGCATTACCCGTGGATCGACCCGGCCGGTTACGAATATTTCCGCACTCGCCTGGGTCAAGCGCGGCGCGATGTCGAGCACGGTCTGGCGATCACGCTCGAGCACTACAAGACCCGCGAGGGTCAGGAGCGCATGCTGGAAATTCTCCAGTTCAAACTGGACATTCTTTGGAGCATGCTCGATGCCATGAGCATGGCTTACGAACTGAACCGCCCGCCGTATCACAGCGTCACCGAGCAGCGGGTCTGGCACAAAGGAATCACCCTATGAGTTTTGATCGCAGCAAGATCCCGACCTGGCGTCCCGGCTACCGTTTCCAGTACGAACCGGCGCAAAAAGGTCACGTGCTGCTTTACCCCGAAGGCATGATCAAGCTCAACGACAGCGCCGCGCTGATCGGCGGTTTGATCGACGGTGAACGCGATGTCGCGGCGATCATCGCCAAACTCGACGAGCAGTTCCCCGGCGTGCCCGAGCTCGGTGAAGACATCGAGCAATTCATGGAGGTTGCCCGTGCGCAGCACTGGATCGAACTTGCCTGAAGCATCGGTGCAAGTACCGCCAAAATCTGAAGTCGGCCTGCCGCTGTGGCTGCTCGCCGAGCTGACCTACCGCTGCCCGCTGCAATGCCCGTACTGCTCCAATCCGCTGGATTTCGCCGAGCAGGGCAAAGAGCTGAGCACCGAGCAGTGGATCAAGGTCTTCCGCGAAGCGCGGGAGATGGGCGCGGCGCAACTGGGCTTTTCCGGTGGCGAACCGCTGGTGCGTCAGGACCTCGCCGAACTGATCCGTGAAGCGCGACAGTTGGGTTTCTACACCAACCTGATCACCTCCGGCATCGGCCTGACCGAGCAGAAAATCAGCGACTTCAAGAAGGCTGGTCTTGATCACATCCAGATCAGTTTCCAGGCCAGTGACGAGCAAGTGAACAACCTGCTCGCCGGCTCGAAAAAAGCCTTCGCGCAGAAACTGGAAATGGCTCGCGCGGTGAAGGCCCACGGCTATCCGATGGTGCTGAACTTCGTCACCCACCGGCACAACATCGACAAGATCGACCGCATCATTGAGCTGTGCATTGCGCTGGAGGCCGACTTCGTCGAACTCGCCACCTGCCAGTTCTACGGCTGGGCGCAGCTCAACCGTGTCGGCCTGTTACCGACCAAGGAACAACTGGTGCGCGCCGAACGCATCACCAACGAATACCGCGCCAAACTGGAAACCGAAGGGCATCCGTGCAAGCTGATATTCGTCACCCCGGATTACTACGAAGAACGTCCGAAAGCCTGCATGAACGGCTGGGGCAGTATCTTTCTGACGGTGACTCCGGACGGCACTGCCCTGCCCTGTCATGGTGCCCGACAACTGCCGGTACAATTTCCCAACGTGCGCGACCACAGCATGCAGCACATCTGGTACGACTCCTTCGGCTTCAACCGCTTTCGCGGTTACGACTGGATGCCCGAACCGTGCCGCTCCTGCGACGAGAAGGAACAGGACTTCGGCGGCTGCCGCTGTCAGGCATTCATGCTCACAGGTGACGCAAGCAATGCCGACCCGGTGTGCAGCAAGTCCGACCATCACGGCGTGATTCTCAAGGCCCGCGAAGAAGCCGAGACCGCCACTCAGACCATCGAACAACTGGCCTTCCGTAATGAACGAAACTCACGCCTCATCGCCAAGGGCTGAGCCTTTCAGCGCCGCCCAGGCTGTCGCCGCCGGAATGGATTTCGCCGAACTGCAACTCGGTGCCCACGGCTTGTTCTGGAATGAATATCGCCCGGAAGATGCCGCGTGCCGGATCTGGCACTGGCGCGACGGCGTGGCGAAATGTCTGACGCCGAATGGCTTCAGCGTGCGCAGCCGGGTGTACGAATACGGCGGTGGCGCGTTTTGTCTGACGCCGGACGGGGTGGTTTTCGTCAATGAGGCGGATCAGCAGTTGTATTGGCAAGCGCTGGATGGCGCGCCCGAGGTGCTGACTGCTGGTGAGTGTCGTTATGGCGATCTGCACTTTGCCGACGGGCAGGTGTTGGCGGTTGAGGAGCTAAGTGACCAGCATCGGCTGGTGGCGATCAACCTGGCTGACGGCGCACGTCGTCTACTGGCTGAGGGTGCGGATTTCTATGCTGCGCCGACCCTCAGTCCGGACGGTTCGCGACTGGCCTGGATCGAGTGGAGCCGGCCGCATCAGCCATGGACGTCGACACGATTGATGGTGGCCGAACGCGCGGCCGAACGTGGATATTCTGCACCTCGCTGTGTCGCAGGTGATGACCGTGAAGAGTCGATCCAACAACCACGGTTCGATGCCCAAGGTCGCCTGTATTGCCTGACCGATCGCGGCGGCTTCTGGCAGCCATGGGGCGAAACGTCCGACGGCTTGCAGCGACTGCCAAGTGCCGAGGCCGATCATGCGCCCGCCCCGTGGCAAATGGGCGGCTGCACTTGGCTGCCAGTGGGCGATTCGTTTCTGGCGAGTTGGAGCGAAGGCGGTTTTGGTCGCCTGGCGCTCGACGGCGAGGACTTCACCGGCGATTACAGCCGCTTTCGGCATCTGGCACTGGATTCGCAATTCATCTACTGCATCGCCGCCTCGCCGATCAGCCCTTCGGCGGTGATTGCCATCGAACGCACAACCCGCTCGGTGCAAGTGCTGGCCGGGGGTGTTGCACCTCTACCGGCGGAGCGCATCAGCCGTCCGCAGACCTTGCGCTACCCGAGCGGCAGCGGGGCGGCCCACGGTTTCTTCTATCCGGCGATGAATGACGAGCCGCAGCCACCGCTGGTGGTGTTCATCCACGGCGGCCCGACCTCGGCCTGCTACCCGATGCTCGACCCGCGCATTCAGTACTGGACGCAACGCGGCTTCGCTGTCGCCGACCTCAACTATCGCGGAAGCAGTGGTTATGGCCGCGAATACCGTCAGGCGCTGCATCTGAGTTGGGGCGAGGTGGATGTCGAGGACGCCTGCGCGGTGGTGGCGTATCTGGCTGAGCAAGGTCTGATCGATGGCGAGCGGGCATTTATCCGCGGAGGCAGCGCCGGGGGTTACACCACGTTATGCGCGTTGGCGTTTCAGCAGGTATTCCGCGCGGGCGCCAGTTTGTACGGCGTCAGCGACCCGGTGGCACTGGCCCGGGCAACCCACAAGTTTGAAGGTGATTATCTGGACTGGCTGATCGGTGATCCTGAGCAGGACGCCGAGCGCTACGCCGCCCGCACGCCGCTACTGCATGCGAGCAACATCCGGGTGCCGGTGATTTTCTTTCAGGGTGAGCTGGATGCGGTGGTGGTGCCGCAACAGACCCGCGACATGGTCGCGGCGCTGGAGCAAAACGGCATCCCGGTCGAGGCGCATTACTACGCCGAGGAGCGCCATGGCTTTCGCCGGGCGGTGAATCAGGCGCATGCGCTGGAGCAGGAATGGAAGTTCTATCGGCGGGTGATGGGGTTGGCGGACTGAGCATCGCATTTACATTTCAAAATAGCGGTGCCCCTATCGCGAGCAGGCTCACTCCTACAGTTGACCGTGTTCACAACACACATTCCCTGTAGGAGTGAGCCTGCTCGCGATAGCTGTTTATCTGCCTCAGCAATACTCAGCGCTTGGCGATGATGTACACCGCATGCACGATCCCCGGAATATAACCGCACAACGTCAGCAGAATATTCAGCCAGAACGCCCCGCCGAAACCGACCTGCAGAAACACACCCAGTGGCGGCAACAGAATAGCGATGATGATACGAATGAAGTCCATGGGTCAGCTCCTGAATGGGGGTTGGCTCACGTGAGCCATACAAGCTAATCGACCTGCGCCGTTCGTCAGGGTTCAGCGCAAACGCCATTTGATCGCCTCCATCGGGCACAAAAAAACGCCCCACGCCAAAAGAATCAGGCGTGAGGCGTGCGTTATACCGCGAGACGGTTCTTGAAATCGGGTAGGAAAATTCAGCTCAGACGGCAATCCCTTTGCGGCATTGCAGTTGCGCGGTGCGCACCCGTGAGAAGGCCCGAGTCAGGCGCAGGAGCATTTCGTCGATGTTGGCCTTGCTGACCGTGAGAGCCGGCGTGAAACGCAGGCAGTCCGCCTGCGGCGCGTTGAGCAGCAGACCTTCCTGCAGGGCGGCATTGACCACGGCATCGGCGCAATCCTCTGACAGGCTCAGTCCCCAGAACAGCCCTCGCCCGCGCAATTCGCCATGGCCGTAGCGATGTGCCAATCGAGCCAGACCTTCGCGCAGGTGCTGACCGTTGTCTTTGATCTGTTCGAGGAAGCTGCGGTCCTGCACGCTATCGAGCACCACCAGACCGGCCGCGGTCATCAGTGCGTTGCCATGATGAGTCCCGCCCAGTTCACCTGCCTCAAAGCAGCAGGCTTTGCCCCGGGCCAGCAGCGCCGCCAATGGCACGCCGCCCCCCAGGCCCTTGCCGAGCACGACGATGTCGGCGCGCACGCCAAAGGACTGTTCGGCGAGCAATGTCCCGCAGCGGCCGATGCCGGTCTGCACTTCGTCGAGGATCAGCAGAATGCCCAGCTCGCGGCACAGCCGTTCGACACCCTTGAGGTAATGCTCGGTAGCAGGAATCACTCCGGCATCGCTCTGGATCGGTTCGAGCATGATCGCCACGGTTTGCGCATCGACGGCGGCATGCAGCGCCGGCAAATCGTTGAACGGCACCAGGTCGAAACCCGGCAGCAACGGTGCAAAGCGATTGTGCAGATTGCAACTGTCCGACGCGGAAATCGTCGCCAGACTACGGCCGTGACAGCCTTGTCTGGCAACAATGATCCGCGACGCGCCGCCACGATGCAGCTGGCCCCACTTGCGCGCCAGTTTGATCGCTGCCTCGCAGGCTTCGCTGCCGCTGTTGAGCAGGTAAGCCTGATCGCTGGAGGTGCTGGCGCACAGGCGCTCGGCAAGGCTGAGCATGCCGCGATTGTGCAGATTGAAACCGGGATTGATCAGCGCCTGGGCCTGACTGGCGATGGCTTTGACCAGTGCCGAAGGGCTGTGGCCGAGGCTGTTGGCGCCGCCGGCCTGGGAGAAGTCGAGATAAGCGCGGTCGTTGCTGTCCCACAACCAGGAGCCCTGGCCGCGCACGAACACCTGCTGCGGGCGTTCAACGCTGGGCATCAGGCGTTCGGCATTAAGGCTGTCGCCTGCAGCAAATGGACTGGCCTCGAACGCGAGGTCATCAAGACTCGGCGCTTGGCGCCGCAAACTGAACAGATTCATTGAAAAAAACCTCGTTTGAGGTTTTTTGAACTGCCTATGCAAACACTGTCGAAGCAAACGCTACTCATCGCGCTCTCTGGCCCTGCAAGCCTTGTGATTGCGGTTAGACTAGGCTCACTGACGGCTTCGGGCCATTTCGATTTACCAGCATTTTCGATAAGCATTACTTATGGATTTCAAACAACTGCGTTATTTCGTCGCGGTCTACGAAGAGGGCCATGTCGGCCGCGCTGCCGAACGCCTGTCGATCTCGCAACCGGCGCTGTCGCAGCAGATTCGCCAGCTCGAACAGAACCTCGACGTCACGCTGTTCGAGCGCAGCAGCAAGCGCCTGTTGCCGACACTTGCCGCGCACACGCTGTACAACCACGCCCTGCCGCTGCTCGACGGTTTACAGCGGGCGCGGGAAGCGCTGGGCAACTTCAAGGGGCAGGCCTTGCGCACGCTGGCGATCGGCGTACTGCAAACCGTGCACACCAGCCTCGTGCCGCAAATGCTCGAACGGGTACGCAAGGCGCAGCCGCATCTTGTGGTGCAGATCTATGAACTGACGGGCCTGGAGATCGAGCGCCGTTTGCTCAACGGCTCGCTGGACATCGGCATCAGCTACCTGCCGCCGCGCCAACCGGGGCTGCATGGCGTGATGCTGTATGAAGATGAGCTGACGCTGGTCATCCCGGCGGATCATCCGCTGCGTGAATTCAAGAAAGTCTCGATGCGGCAGGCTGCGGAATTGCCAATGTTGCTGCTGGGCGAAGAGTTTCAGATCCGGCAGATCTGGCAGGCCCAACTGACCAGCCTGGGTCGGCGCCCGCAAGTACAGGCCGAGCTGAACAATATGCTGGGGATTCTCGACAGTCTGCCGCACACCAGACTGGCGACGGTGCTGCCCGGGCGCTCACAGAGGGAATACGACGAGCAGGATCTGCTGTGGAAGCCGTTGAGCGAACCACGGGTGCCGCTGAAGGTTGGACTGGTATGCCGCGACGTGCAGCGTCAACAGGCGTCTTTGGCGTTGCTGCGCACATTGCTGGAAGAAGTGATTCAGCGTGAGGACAAACTGCTTAAAGCCACGCCGCCACTGGATCCGCTGGCCTGAAAACTTTCCTGCAGGCAAAAGAAAACCCCGCCGAAGCGGGGCTTTGCAGACTGTTTCCCTGACATCCATTTCACTCCGCCATCCTGGCAGAATCCTACGTGTCCGTGTTGTTGCTTTGCGCTTCCTGCGCGACGTCCATGAGTTGTAGATTAGCTGTGGATCCAATCCACGCCTATGGGAGAACAGCAGCACGTCATGTAAGAGAATGCTTACATGACGTTACATCATCAGAACTGCTCAGCATTCAGCAAGAACAGCGACTCGCTACCCGCCTTCACCGACGCGCTCAACGAGTGGATACGCGGCAGCAGTCGGGCGAAATAGAAGCGTGCGGTGCCCAGCTTGCTGGCGTAGAAATCGTCCTGCGCTTCTTTGCCCAGCGCGGCTTTCGCCATCAGTGCCCACATGTAGGCATAAGCGGTGTAGCCGAACGCTTGCAAATATTCGACTGAGGCTGCGCCGATTTCGTTCGGATTGGTTTTCGCCCGATCCAGCAGCCACGCCGTCAGCTCGTCGAGGATGCTGACGGCATCGTTCAGCGGCTTGGTGAATTCGCCCAGCTCAGCGCCGGCGGTCGCGGTGAAGTGGCGGATCTCGTCTGCGAACAGCTTGTAGAACGCGCCACCGCTGCCGACGATCTTGCGCCCGACCAGGTCCAGCGCCTGAATGCCGTTGGTGCCTTCGTAGATCTGGGTGATGCGCACGTCACGCACCAGCTGCTCCTGGCCCCACTCGCGGATGTAGCCGTGGCCGCCGAAAATCTGCTGGCCGTGGACGGTGGTCTCCAGGCCCAGGTCGGTGAGGAATGCCTTGGCCACCGGGGTCAGCAGCGCGACCAGATCTTCTGCGCGCTTGCGGGTGGTCGCGTCTTCGCTGAACTTGGCGGTGTCGAGTTGCATCGCCACGTAAGTGGAGAAGGCGCGACCGCCCTCGTTCGAGGCTTTCATGGTCAGCAGCATGCGACGCACGTCAGGGTGGACGATGATCGGGTCAGCAACCTTGTCCTTGTTCTGCGCGCCGGTCGGCGAACGGCTTTGCAGACGATCGCGCGCATATTCGACAGCGTTCTGATAGGAACGCTCGCCGCTGGCCAGGCCTTGAATGCCGACGCCCAGACGCTCGTAGTTCATCATGGTGAACATCGCCGCCAGGCCCTTGTTCGGCTCGCCGACCAGATAGCCCACAGCTTCATCGAAGTTCATCACGCAGGTCGCGGACGCCTGGATGCCCATCTTGTGTTCGATCGAACCGCAGTTGGCCGGATTGCGCGCGCCCAGGCTGCCATCGGCATTGACCATGAACTTCGGCACCAGGAACAGCGAAATGCCTTTCGGGCCAGCCGGTGCGTCCGGCAGTTTCGCCAGCACCAGGTGAATGATGTTCTCGGTCAGGTCGTGCTCACCGCCGGTGATGAAAATCTTGGTGCCGCTGACCTTGTAGGAACCGTCGGCCTGCGGTTCGGCCTTGGTGCGGATAATGCCCAGGTCGGTGCCGGCGTGCGGCTCGGTCAGGCACATCGAACCGGCCCAAATGCCGGCGTACATGTTCGGCAGGTAGGCGGCCTTCAGCTCTTCGCTGGCGTGGGCGTTGATCGACAGGCAGGCGCCGGCGGTCAGCATCGGGTACAGGCCGAACGACAGGCTGGCGGAGTTGACCATCTCTTCTACTTGAGCCGAAACAGCCTTGGGCATGCCCATGCCGCCGTAGGCCGGATCGCCACCGACGCCGACCCAGCCACCTTCGGCGTAAGTCTGATAGGCCTGTGGGAAACCGGCCGGGGTGCTGACGGCACCGTCCTTCCAGTGGCAGCCTTCTTCATCGGCTGCGCGGCTCAGGGGGGCGATGCTTTTGCTGGTGACCTTGCCGGCTTCTTCGAGAATGGCTTCTACGGTTTCTGCGTCGACAGTCTCGGCCAACGCCGGCAGTTCGGCCCAGAGTTTGGCGACTTCGAATACTTCATTGAGGACGAAGCGCATATCGCGCAGCGGCGCTTTGTAGTCAGCCATAGCAAACCTCGCAAGATCTAAACAGGTGATTCGTGGAAGAGTGTTTTCGTTGAGGCCGAGTGTACCTCAACAACTTTTGCGACACATAGGGTCAACCGGTGACTGATTTGTTATTTTTGGTCATCGGCATTCAGCGATAAAACAAAGCCCGCAATCAGCGGGCTTTTGAGTGATGAAGCGTGGCTTGATTCAGCCAGCGACGCTGTCCATGCGCACCGCGCCGCGACGGTTCTGTCCGAACGCCATGACGCAGTTACGCCCGGCGCCCTTGGCGCTGTACAACGCCTGGTCGGCGGACTTGAGAACTTCTTCCGGGGTGCGCTGCTCAACGCGTTCGGCGACGCCAATACTGACCGTGACCGACACACTGGAAGCGCCACTGCCGCTACGACGCTGGCGACCTTGCTGGTCGTCCTGCGGTCGGTTCTCCTGATTACGCAACTGGATGTTGTAGGAGGCAATCGACTCGCGGATGACTTCCAGGTGCGGCATGCACTCCTCGAGGGTTTTGCCCGCAAACACCAAGGCGAATTCCTCACCTCCATAACGATACGCCCTACCGCCGCCGCTGATTTTCGACAGCTTGCTGGCGACCAGTCGCAGTACTTGGTCACCGACGTCATGACCGTGGGTGTCGTTGAATTTCTTGAAGTGATCGACGTCGCTCATCGCCAACACATAGTTGCGCCCCAGGCGCTGCATGCGTTCATTGAGCGCGCGACGGCCCGGCAGACCGGTGAGTTCATCGCGAAAGGCCATTTGATAGGCCTCATGCGCCACGGCAGCGGCAATCATCAGCATCACCTGACTGCACATGATGTTCAGGGTGAACGGCAGGATGAAGGTTTTCGGCAGCATCCAGAACACCCCGAGCAGGCCGACCAGTTGTGCTGCATGCAGCGGGCGCGGGTTGCGCCAGTACTGCCAGGCCAGCAGCAGGAACGCGGAGAGGAACACCGGATAAGACATCTGGATCAAACTCATCCAGGCGCCGTGCAGCGCCGGCCAGCGGATTTCCGAGAGCCACATCAATAACGCCTGGGGATAACTCTGTTCAAGGCCGAGGGCGACACTGCCGAAGGCCAGCAACACGGCGAACCGCGCCACCATGTCCTGGAACAGATGCGTGCGTTCCTGCCACGCGGCGAACAGCCCGAACAGCAGCGGCAACAGCAGACAAACAAGGTGGAACACCACGGCGGCGTCCTCGCGGACTTTGCCGTTGTCGCGGTAGTAGTCGGTCTGGGTGTCGAGCAAGAAGTAGGCGATGTACACCGTGAGCATCAGAAACAGTTCGCGCTGACGTCGGTAAACCGCACAGTAGGCGCCGCCCAACAGCAGCACCAGAGTCGGCAGCACATTGAATAGCGAAGTGAAGAACACGTTGAGGTCTTTGACGTACGCAGCCGCCAACCCCGCGAGCAACAACAGCAGTGAAGGTAGGAAATGACTGAAACGTACAGCGGAAGAACGCGGCAAGGGTAAAGCTCCGACCCGTCATATCAAAGAGATGGCATTGTGCCTGCAATGTGGCCAGTTAAGCACACACAATGTGATCCAGATCACACGCAGTCTCTTTAACGGCAGAAAACCCGGGTTTCTGAGCGATTCGGAAACAAAAAAACCGCTGCCCCCAAGGGAGCAGCGGTTTTCGTCAGACCACGTTAAGGCTTAGTAGCCCAGTGCGAAGTCTTCTTCTTTCATGTCCATCAGGTTGTTGGCGCCCGACAGCATGGTGGCCACGTGGGTACGGGTACGTGGCAGGATGCGCTGGAAGTAGAAGCGCGCGGTTTGCAGCTTGGCGGTGTAGAACGCCTCGTCGCTGGTGCCGGCGGCCAGTTTTTCCGCTGCCAGACGCGCCATGTCAGCCCAGAAGTAGGCCAGGCAGGCGTAACCGGAGTACATCAGGTAATCCACGGAGGCCGCGCCGACTTCTTCGCGATCTTTCATGGCCGCCATACCGACCTTCATGGTCAGCTCGCCCCATTCCTTGTTCAGTGCAGCCAGCGGTGCAACGAACTCTTTGACGGCTTCGTTGCCTTCGTTGTTCTGGCAGAACTTGTGGACGATCTTGGTGAAGCCTTTCAGGGCCTCGCCTTGAGTCATCAGCACTTTGCGGCCCAGCAGGTCGAGTGCCTGAATACCGGTGGTGCCTTCGTACAGCATCGAGATGCGGCTGTCGCGAACGTTCTGCTCCATGCCCCACTCGGCGATGAAGCCGTGGCCGCCGTAGATCTGCACGCCGTGGTTGGCGGCTTCGAAACCGACTTCGGTCATGAACGCTTTGGCGATCGGCGTCATGAAGGCCAGCAGTGCGTCGGCTTTCTTCTTCTCTTCTTCGTCCACGCCGTATTTGACGATGTCGACCTGTTTGGCGGTGAAGTACACCATCGCACGGTTGCCTTCGGCGAATGCCTTCATGGTCAACAGCATGCGGCGTACGTCAGGGTGCACGATGATCGGATCAGCGGCTTTGTCCGGCGCTTTCGGGCCAGTCAGGGAGCGCATTTGCAGACGATCGCGAGCGTATTTCAGGCCGCCCTGGAAGCCGATTTCGGCGTGAGCCAGACCTTGCAGCGCGGTACCCAGACGTGCGGTGTTCATGAAGGTGAACATGCAGTTCAGACCTTTGTTCGCCGGGCCGATCAGGAAACCGGTGGCACCGTCGAAGTTCATCACGCAAGTGGCGTTGCCGTGGATGCCCATCTTGTGTTCCAGCGAACCACAGCTCACTGCGTTGCGCGCACCGATGGTGCCATCGGCGTTCGGCAGGAATTTTGGAACGATGAACAGGGAAATGCCTTTGGTGCCAGCCGGAGCGTCCGGCAGGCGGGCCAGTACGATGTGGACGATGTTGTCGGCCATGTCGTGTTCACCGGCCGAGATGAAGATCTTGGTGCCGGAAACCTTGTAGGAACCGTCGGCCTGAGGTTCGGCCTTGGTGCGCAGCATGCCCAGGTCGGTGCCGCAGTGCGGTTCGGTCAGGCACATGGTGCCGGTCCACTCGCCGGAGACCAGTTTGGTCAGATAGGCTTCTTGCTGCTCAGGGGTGCCGTGCTCGGAAATGGTGTTCATCGCGCCGTGCGACAGTCCCGGGTACATGCCCCACGACCAGTTGGCTTCGCCGACCATTTCGCTCACAGCCAGACCCAGCGACTCAGGCAGGCCTTGACCGCCGTGCTCGACGTCATGGGCCAGGCTTGGCCAGCCGCCTTCGACGAATTGCTTGTAGGCTTCTTTGAAACCCGTCGGGGTTTTCACGCCGGACTCGCTCCAGGTGCAGCCTTCGAGGTCGCCCACGCGGTTCAGCGGTGCCAGTACCTGCTCACAAAACTTGGCGCCTTCTTCGAGAATGGCGTCAACCATGTCCGGCGTTGCTTCGGAGCAAGCTGGAAGGCTCTGATAGTGCGCTTCGTAGCCGAGCAGTTCGTCACGAACGAAGCGAATATCACGCAAGGGGGCCTTGTAGTCAGGCATAGCGATAAACCTCTGCTGATGTAACCGGGAATGAACGACCGTGTGATTTGTTGTGACGGTCAAACAGTTGTTTGAAACATACGTTTACGCCTAAATCTTGTCAAGCGTCGATCTTTTGCCGTTCGTCATCGGCTCTTTCAAATCACGGACACAGCAAACTGCCATGAACCGCGAAGCGGCATGGGCGATAGAAAAAGATTAGTTGAGGGAGAAGGACTTACAACGAAAAACGCCGCGACAGTGCGCGGCGTTCGGCAAACGGTGATCGTGAAAAGTCAGGCAAACGTATCGATGATCGTACCGAGCATTTCATCGGAAGCCTTGGCGACCTTGGTGCCCAGCTCCACCTGAAACTTGCCTTGAGCCATCTCGGCCATCGCACTGCCCGGATCCATCTGCTGGCTGCGGTCGATACCACGCAGACGATCAACCTGCGCCTCGGAAGACTGGCTGGTGACCGAGCGTTCGATGGTGTTGTTGGCGATCTGGCTGGCCGCCTGATCAACACGATTCTGCCCGGTCTGAATGGTACTCAAACCCGCATAAAAAGCTGTGTTACCGGAGATTTCCATGGGAGTTCTCATCCTTGGGAAGGATCAATGGCTGCCATTGAAGCAGAGGCGTCAGAAAAACACCCGTCAAAAATACTGATGGCACAGTGCCCTGTCATAGCAAAAGCATTAATCCAGCAGATCGAGTTGCAAGTGGGCAGCCACCGCTTCGGCACTGAGCGCCTTGAGTTTCGGCACGCGCCCCAGACAAGGCGCCGGCAGCCGTTCGGCCAGCGTCGCCAGATTCTCTTCCAGCCGCGAGGTCTTCGGATCAATGATATTGGCCACCCAACCCGCCAGTTGCAGACCATCACGGGCAATTGCCTCGGCCGTCAGCAAGGCATGACTGATACAGCCCAGCCGCACGCCCACCACCAGAATCACCGGCAGCTTCAGCGCGATGGCCAGATCCGACAGATTGTCCTGATCGGCCAACGGCACCCGCCAGCCCCCCGCGCCTTCGATCAAGGTGAAATCGGCATTGAGCGCCAGAATTTCGCGCATCGGCGCCAGCAGCGATTGCACCGTCAACGCGACACCGGCCTCACGCGCTGCCAGATGCGGCGCGATGGCTGGCTCGAAAGCTACCGGATTGACCTGTTGATAAGTCAGCGGCACCGAACATTCGGCCAACAGCGCCAGCGCGTCGGCGTTGCGCAAACCCTTGGGCGTTACCTCGCAACCCGACGCCACCGGTTTCCCTGCCGCCGTGCTCAGCCCGGCCGAGCGCGCAGCATGCAGCAAACCCGCAGCCACGGTGGTCTTGCCGACATCGGTGTCAGTCCCGGTGATGAAATAGGCTGCGCTCATAAGGGTTTCTCCAACACGGCGTAGACCACCTGGTAAGTTGCCGGCAATCCCGGAGTCTGACGGAACTGCTCGTAAGCCTCGACCAGAGCGAGAATCCGCTCGCGTCCGGTCAAGCCACCTGGCCGACCGGGGTTGAGATTGTGCGCACCGAGCGCCTTGAGTTCGTGGGTCAGGCTGCGCACATCCGGGTAGTGCAGCACATGCGCCTGATTCTGCAGACTCAGCGCACGCAAGCCACTTTCGGCACACAACTGCTCATACCGGGCGAATTCGCGGAAGCGATTGACGTGCACCAGCCCATCGACCTGACGCCAACTGTCGCGCAATTCGTACAACGTCCCGACACAAAGACTAGCAAACGCGAAAATCCCGCCGGGTTTCAGTACACGCAGTGCTTCACTGAGCACCGATTCGAAGTCCGCGCACCACTGTACGGCGAGGCTGGAGAAGATCAGATCACAGGTCGCGTCCCGCAGCGGCAGGCGCTCGGCATCACCGGCGATGAAATGCTGCGCACCGCCCAATGGCCGTGCGTGGTTGAGCATGCCCTCGGCGATATCCAGCGCCAGCCCCTGACCCTCGGCAAATCGCTCGGCCAGTGCGCGAGTGAAGTAACCAGTGCCGCAGCCCAGATCCAGCCAACGCGATGGCGCAAAATCCGCCGGCAAACGCTGCAGCAACTGTGAACCGACGTCGCGCTGCAACTCGGCAACGCTGTCATAGCTGGCCGCTGCGCGCGAGAACGAGGCCGCCACCTGGCGCTTGTCGGGCAAGCCACCAGGCAGCGCAACAAAAGACAAATCAGTCATCACCGCACTCGTGTAGAAAAGCCTGGATCGCACCCGCCACGCCATGGGGGTCTTCCAGAAGAAATGCATGGCTGGCCTGTTCGATCAGACCAATTTCGATATCCGGCAACAGCGCAAACAACGCCCCCGCTGCTTCTGCCGGCACCAGACCGTCCTGCCCCGCAAACAAGTGCAACTGCGGGCCGCGAAACGCCTGCAACGCTTCTCGGGTATCGAGCTGTGCGAGCAATTCCAGGCCGGCCATCAAGGTCTCGGGCGCTGCATTCGGCGCACCGCCCAGCAGCAGCCGCGACAAGCCGCGCGGGTCTTGCGCACCCTGGGCACACAACAGTGAGAAACGCTTGAGTGTTATCCGCGGATCTGCCTGGCAGCCGGCGAGAAACGCATCGAACGTCTCGCCCGGCATCGCACTCGGCCACTGCTCGTGAGCAACGAAGGACGGATTGCTCGCCAGTGTCAGCAGACCGCAACAACGCTCGCCGCGCCGTGCCGCCAATTCAGAGGCAAGCATGCCGCCCAGCGACCAGCCGCTCAGCCACACGTCCTGAGCGATACGTTCATCGAGTTCGTCGAGCCAGTCCTGCAAGTCGCTGGAATCGAGTTCCGGCAACGGTTCGATCTCGACATGCAGATGTTCATCGAGCCCTCGCAACGCCGCCGCCAAAGGTTCCAGCGGCGAAACACCGAGGCCCCAGCCGGGCAGCAGAATCAGGCGATCACGCATGGCTTGGCTCCGACGACAGTTGGGCGAAACAATCGGCCAGTCCTTCCAACAATAGCTGCACCTGCGCTTCGCTGTGGGCGGCGGTCAGGGTCACGCGCAGGCGTGCACTGCCCGCCGGGACGGTCGGTGGACGGATTGCCGTGACCATCAAGCCGCGCTCGCGCAGCATCCGCGACAGGCGCACGGCGCGACCGGCGTCGCCGATCAGGATCGGCTGGATCGGGGTGAAGCTGTCCATCAGCTGCAGACCGATCTGCTCGGCCCCTCGACGAAATTGGCGGATCAGCAGGTTAAGGTGCTCACGTCGCCAATGCTCGCAGCGCAGTAATTCCAGACTTTTCAGCGTTGCACAGGCCAGCGCCGGTGGTTGACTGGTGGTGTAGATGTACGGTCGGGCAAACTGGATCAGGCTTTCGATCAGCTCTTCGCTACCAGCGACGAAAGCACCCGCCGTACCGAACGCCTTGCCTAGGGTGCCGACAAGCACCGGCACATCCTCCTGACTCAAGCCGAAATGCTCGACGATCCCGCCGCCATTGGCACCGAGCGGGCCGAAGCCATGGGCATCATCGACCATTAGCCACGCGCCTTTGGCCTTGGCTTCGCGCGCCAGTGCCGGCAAGTCAGCAAGATCACCATCCATGCTGAACACACCATCGGTGACCACCAGCGTATTGCCGGTGGCCTTCTCCAGACGCTTGGCGAGGCTGTCGGCGTCGTTGTGCAGGTAACGATTGAAACGCGCGCCGGACAGCAGACCGGCATCCAGCAACGAGGCGTGATTGAGCCGGTCTTCCAGCACCGTATCGCCCTGCCCGACCAGCGCCGTGACCGCGCCAAGGTTGGCCATGTAGCCGGTAGTGAACAACAGCGCACGCGGCCGGCCGGTAAGATCGGCCAATGCTTCTTCCAGCGCATGGTGCGGGCCGCTGTGGCCGATCACCAGATGCGACGCCCCGCCACCAACGCCCCAGCGCTCTGCTCCGGCGCGCCAGGCTTCGATCACCTGCGGGTGATTGGCCAGGCCCAGATAGTCGTTGTTGCAGAACGCCAGCAACGGCTGCCCGTCAACCACCACTTCAGGCCCCTGCGGGGACTCGAGCAGCGGCCGCTGGCGATAGAGATTTTCGGCGCGGCGGGCAGCAAGGCGTGCGGCGAGATCGAAAGACATGCAGGCCTCGAAAGTCAGTGATAACCCTGTAGGAGCTGCCGCAGGCTGCGATCTTTTGATCTTGCTTATAAATCAACATCAAAAGATCGCAGCCTTCGGCAGCTCCTACAGGTTTTTGCGTTTCAAGCGAAGATCAGACCGCAGCGTTATAGAACTGCTCGCTGCTCTTCTGCTCCACCAGCGCCTGCTCGATCGCGGCCTGATGCACTTCATCGGCATGCTCTTCGCGTGCTTCCGGCTGAATGCCCAGGCGCGCGAACAGCTGCATGTCCTTGTCGGCCTGCGGGTTGGCGGTGGTCAGCAGTTTGTCGCCGTAGAAAATCGAGTTGGCGCCGGCGAAAAATGCCAGGGCCTGCATCTGCTCATTCATCGCTTCGCGGCCGGCGGACAGGCGCACGTGGGATTGCGGCATGAGGATGCGCGCGACAGCGAGCATGCGGATGAAGTCGAACGGGTCGATGTCTTCGGCGTTTTCCAGCGGCGTGCCAGCCACTTTCACCAGCATGTTGATCGGCACCGACTCCGGATGCTCCGGCAGGTTGGCCAGTTGAATCAGCAGGTTGGCGCGGTCGTCCAGCGACTCGCCCATGCCGAGAATGCCGCCGGAGCAGATCTTCATTCCCGACTCGCGCACGTAGGCCAAGGTCTGCAGGCGCTCGCTGTAGGTGCGGGTGGTGATGATGCTGCCGTAGAACTCAGGCGAGGTGTCGAGGTTGTGGTTGTAGTAATCGAGGCCAGCCTTGGCCAGCGCTTCTGTCTGCTCCTGATCGAGACGACCGAGGGTCATGCAGGTTTCCAGGCCCATGGCTTTCACGCCTTCGACCATTTTCAGCACATACGGCATGTCTTTGGCCGACGGGTGCTTCCACGCGGCCCCCATGCAGAAACGGGTCGAGCCGATGGCCTTGGCGCGGGCAGCCTCTTCGAGGACTTTCTGCACTTCCATCAGCTTTTCTTTTTCCAGGCCGGTGTTGTAGTGACCGGACTGTGGGCAGTACTTGCAGTCTTCAGGGCAGGCGCCGGTCTTGATCGACAGCAGCGTGGAAACCTGCACGCGGTTGGCGTTGAAATGTGCGCGGTGCACCGTCTGCGCCTGGAACAGCAAGTCGTTGAATGGCTGTACGAAGAGCGCTTTGACTTCGGCAAAAGACCAGTCGTGACGCAGGGTGGCAGAGGTGCTGGCGCTCATGGGCAGTTCCTTGGTTATGCTTGGCTGGCGGCTGCGGGAACGGAATACCCACAGGCGCGACACGGATGTTCGGCATATTTAAGGAAGAGCCATGCGCTGTCAACCACGAGACGAAAAACAGGTTTACATCTGTTTAAAAAACGTACAGACCTGCTTGCTGTGCGATGAACCTGCAGAAGCAGAAATGCCAATTTGCGTCGCCTGCGAAACCGATCTGCCCTGGCTTGGCGACCATTGCCAGACTTGCGCTTTGCCTATGCCGGCCGCCGGCCTGACCTGCGGCGAATGCCTGCTAGAGCCGCCGGCGTTCGAACAGGTGGTGGTGCCCTGGCGTTATGACTTCCCGGTGGACAGTCTGATTACGCGTTTTAAACACAACGCGAAATGGCCGTTTGGTCACTTGCTCGCCGACGTTGCCGGACAATACCTGCAACATCGCTTCGATGAAGGTTTGCCGCAACCCGACGTGTTGTTGCCGGTGCCGTTGGCGAAAAAACGCCTGCGCAAACGCGGTTTCAATCAAGCCGCAATGCTGGGACGCTGGTTGAGCCAGGAGCTGGATCTGCCTTTTGAGGAACACGCTTTACGGCGGATCCACGACACCAGTGCCCAGCAGGACCTCGACGCCAAGGCGCGCAAACGCAATCTGCGTCACGCCTTCGCTCTGGCCCCTGACGCCGAGGTGAAAGGTCGGCACTTCGCATTGATCGATGACGTGCTGACTACCGGAGCCACGGCCCAGGCACTGGCGCGACTGCTGCGGGATGCAGGGGCGGCGCGAGTTGACGTGTATTGCCTGGCGCGCACGCCAAAACCCGGAAACTGAAACCGACACAATCCCTTGTAGGAGTGAGCCTGCTCGCGATAGCGCAATCACGGCCAACATTGATGCTGACTGTTCCGCCGCCATCGCGAGCAGGCTCACTCCTACAAGGGCACTGTGTTTGGCTTGACTGATGCGTCGCAAGCCGCCAACTTCACTCTCCACCGCCACAGTGAAAAAAAGCACCCACTTCATGTCCCTGCCCAGCCTGCTCTCCCAGCACATCGTCCGCCGTCCGCAGCGCATCGCCCTGCTGCAACACATTGCCGAACAGGGCTCGATCACCCGCGCGGCGAAAAGCGCCGGGCTGAGTTACAAAGCGGCATGGGATGCGATCGACGAGTTGAACAACCTGGCGCAAAAGCCACTGGTGGAGCGCGCCGTCGGCGGCAAGGGCGGCGGTGGCGCCAGATTGTCCAGCGAAGGTGAGCGGGTGCTGCGTCTGTATCAAAAGCTGCAAGCCTTGCAGGCGCAGGTGCTGGAAGCCGCTGAAGACGCCAGCGATCTGGACCTGCTCGGGCGATTGATGCTGCGCACCAGCGCGCGCAACCAACTGCACGGCAAAGTCGTGGCCATCGAAGGTCAGGGCCGCAATGACCTGATCCGCCTCGAACTGGCCGAAGGCCTGTGGATCGATGCGCAGATCACTCACGACAGCACCGTGCACCTGGAGCTGCAACCGGGCACCGAAGTGGTGGCATTGATCAAGGCCGGCTGGCTTGAATTGTTGGCGGCGGATCAAGCGGCAACATCTGGACACAATCTTCTCAAAGGCACCCTCGAAGCCATTCTCGATGCCGAAGACGGCCCCAGCGAAGTGCGCGTCGCCCTGCCCAACGGCCAGACGCTCTGCGCTCTGGCTGAGCCGTTGCTGCTTCGCACTCGCGGGCTGAGCGTCGGGCAACCGGTGCAGGTGCAGTTCTCGCCGTCCAATGTGCTGATCGGCACGCCACTGTAATCAGGCGCTGCAACGAAAGCGTAATCGACGCTCATTAAGGTGGCTGCCAAAACCAAGCAGGGAGCCTGATGTGAGCCTATTAGAAGAAAACCAATCCACAGATCTGGAAAAGATGGTCGGCCTCAGCCGTCGCGGTTTCATCAGCGCCGGTGCGTTGTGCGGTGCCGCCATGTTCCTCGGCGGTAACCTGCTCAGCCGCAGCGCACTGGCCACCGGCATCAGCGCCGGCAACAGCCGCCTGCTCGGTTTCGAGAGCATTCCCGCCGCGACCACCGACGTCATCAGCCTGCCCAAGGGCTACAAGTCTTCGGTGCTGATCAGTTGGGGTCAGCCATTGCACAAGAACGGCCCGGCGTTCGACCCGAGCGGCAATGGCACTGCCGCCGCCCAGGAAGTGCAGTTCGGCGACAACAACGACGGCATGAGCCTGTTCGAATTCCCCGACGACCGCAACCGTGCGTTGATGGCGATCAACAACGAATACACCAACTACCGCTACCTCTACCCGCACGGCGGCATGCCGCAGTCGGCCGAAGACGTGCGTAAGGCACTGGCCTGCGAAGGTGTATCGGTAATTGAAGTGCAGCGCAGGAACGGCCAATGGCAGTTCGTTCAGGGCTCGCGCTACAACCGCCGCATCCACGGCAACTCGCCGCTGCGCATCAGCGGCCCGGCGGCCGGTCATGAGCTGATGAAGACGGCCGCCGACAAGCACGGCAAGAAAGTCCTCGGCACCTTCCAGAACTGCGCCAACGGCAAAACACCGTGGGGCACCTACCTGACCTGCGAAGAGAACTTCACCGACTGTTTCGGCAGCAGCAACGCCCAGCAGCAGTTCGACCCGGCGCAGAAGCGCTACGGCGTGTCGGCCGCCAGCCGTGAAATCAACTGGCACCCGTTCGACCCGCGCTTCGACATGGCGAAGAACCCCAACGAACTCAACCGTCACGGCTGGGTGGTCGAGATCGATCCGTTCGATCCGCAATCGACCCCGGTCAAACGCACCGCGCTGGGTCGCTTCAAGCATGAGAACGCCGCACTGGCCGAGACCGACGACGGTCGCGCCGTGGTGTACATGGGCGACGACGAGCGTGGCGAGTTCATCTACAAATTCGTCAGCCGCGACCGCATCAACCATCGCAACCCGAAAGCCAACCGCGACCTCCTCGACCACGGGACCCTGTACGTGGCCAAGTTCGACGCCGGAGACGGCAATCCGGATCACCCGAAAGGCCAGGGCCAGTGGATCGAACTGACCCACGGCAAGAACGGCATCGACGCCAGCAGCGGGTTCGCCGATCAGGCCGAAGTGCTGATCCATGCCCGCCTCGCCGCCAGTGTGGTCGGTGCCACGCGTATGGACCGCCCGGAGTGGATCGTCGTCAGCCCGAAGGACGGCCAGGTCTATTGCACCCTGACCAACAACGCCAAACGCGGCGAAGACGGCCAGCCGGTGGGCGGGCCGAACCCGCGCGAGAAAAACGTCTACGGGCAGATCCTGCGCTGGCGCACCGACCGCGACGATCATGCGTCGAAGACGTTTGCCTGGGATCTGTTTGTGGTTGCCGGCAACCCGGGGGTGCACGCCGGTACGCCGAAGGGCGGGTCGAAGAACATCACCCCGCAGAACATGTTCAACAGCCCGGACGGTCTGGGCTTCGACAAGGCCGGGCGCTTGTGGATTCTCACCGACGGTGATTCGAGCAACGCCGGTGACTTTGCCGGGATGGGCAACAACCAGATGCTCTGCGCCGATCCCAGGACTGGCGAGATCCGCCGCTTCATGGTCGGGCCGATTGGCTGTGAAGTCACCGGGATCAGCTTCTCGCCGGATCAGAAAACCCTGTTTGTCGGGATTCAGCATCCGGGCGAGAACGGTGGCTCGACCTTCCCCGAGCATCTGCCCAATGGCAAGCCGCGCTCCTCGGTGATGGCGATTACTCGTGAGGATGGCGGCGTCGTCGGCGCCTGACAGGCCTAATCGCTGGCAAGCCAGCTCCCACAGGTTCTGCGCTAATTTGAAAATAGTGCAAGACTTTGTGGGAGCTGGCTTGCCAGCGATAGCGTCCTCCCAGACACCAGCCACCTCCCCCGCTGCCATCTGCGCTACCATGCTGGGCCGGACGCGGCAGCCTGCTGCGCGCAGGAGTCAGCATGGCCCACCCGTTTGAAACCCTCACACCCGATCTCGTGCTCGATGCCGTCGAAAGCATTGGCTTCCTGAGTGACGCGCGCATTCTGGCGCTCAACAGCTACGAAAACCGCGTCTACCAGGTCGGCATCGAAGACTCCGAACCGCTGATCGCCAAGTTCTACCGTCCGCAGCGCTGGACCAACGAAGCCATCCTCGAAGAACACCAGTTCACCTTCGAACTGGCCGACGTCGAGATTCCCGTGGTGGCGCCGCTGATCCACAACGGTCAGACCCTGCACGAGCACGCCGGTTTCCGTTTCACCCTGTTTCCGCGTCGTGGCGGGCGGGCGCCGGAGCCGGGCAATCTTGATCAGCTGTATCGCCTCGGCCAGTTGCTCGGGCGCATTCATGCAGTTGGCGCCACCAAGCCGTTCGCACACCGCGAAGCGCTCGCCGTGCAGAACTTCGGCCACGCCTCGCTGAACACCTTGCTCGAAGGCAACTTCATTCCCAAGAGCCTGCTGCCGGCCTACGAGTCCGTCGCCCGCGATCTGCTCAAGCGCGTGGAAGATGCCTACGCCAACACGCCGCACCAGAACATCCGCATGCACGGCGACTGCCATCCCGGCAACATGATGTGCCGCGACGAGATGTTCCACATCGTCGACCTCGACGACTGTCGCATGGGTCCGGCGGTGCAGGACATCTGGATGATGCTGGCGGGCGACCGTCAGGATTGCCTCGGCCAGCTCTCGGAGCTGATGGATGGCTACAACGAATTCCATGACTTCGACCCGCGCGAACTGGCGCTGATCGAACCGCTGCGCGCCCTGCGCCTGATGCATTACAGCGCCTGGCTGGCGCGGCGCTGGGACGACCCGGCGTTCCCGCACAGCTTTCCGTGGTTTGGTACGGAACGGTATTGGGGCGATCAGGTGTTGGCGTTGCGCGAACAGTTGTCGGCGCTCAACGAAGAACCCCTGAAACTCTTCTGACCCACCACCGCTTCTGTAGGAGTGAGCCTGCTCGCGATAGCGTTTTATCAGTCGACGTAAATGTTGAATGTCAGACCGCTATCGCGAGCAGGCTCACTCCTACAGGGTTCTGTGTTCACACTTTTCTGACCAATCAGCTCAGGCATTCGTCGACAAATCTCCTTACAATCCCTGCTTTGTCAGCTGCCTAAGCAAGGATTCTGCATGCAAGCCGCCAACCCGCGTCGCGGGTACATTCTGGGCCTGAGTGCCTACATCATCTGGGGCCTGTTCCCGATCTACTTCAAAGCCATCGCCGAAGTCCCCGCTGTCGAGATCATCATTCACCGCGTGTTGTGGTCGGCGCTGTTCGGCGCCTTGCTGCTGATGGTGTGGAAGCATCCCGGCTGGTTGCGCGAGTTGCTCGACAACCCCAGGCGTCTGGCGATTCTGGCCCTGAGCGGCACCCTGATCGCGGCCAACTGGCTGACCTACGTGTGGTCGGTGAACAACGGGCGCATGCTCGAAGCGAGCCTCGGTTACTACATCAACCCGCTGGTCAACGTGTTGCTGGGAATGTTGATTCTCGGCGAACGCCTGCGGCGCATGCAGTGGGTCGCCGTGGGGCTGGCGGCCATCGGCGTGGCGCAGCAGGTGTGGCAGGTCGGCAGTCTGCCGTGGGTCTCGCTGGTGCTGGCGCTGACCTTCGGTTTTTACGGGTTGATCCGCAAACAGGCACCGGTCAAGGCCTTGCCGGGGCTGGTGGTGGAAACCTGGATGCTGGTGCCGATCGCCGTGGCCTGGTTGTTGTTCAACCAGACGGCGACCAGCGCCCAACCCGAGTTCTGGACCACTTCGCAAGCCTGGTGGCTGGTGGCGGCGGGTCCTGTGACGCTCATCCCGCTGGTCTGTTTCAACGCCGCCACCCGGCACCTGCCCTACACCACCATCGGTTTCCTTCAGTACACGGCGCCAACGCTGGTGCTGCTGCAAGCGGTGCTGCTGTTTGGCGAGCATTTATCGTCGAGCACGCTGATCGCGTTCATTTTCATCTGGGCCGGTCTGGCCGTTTACAGCGTCGATGCAGTGATCAGTTTGCGTCGGCGCAGCTGATCAAAAAACGCACAAAGCTTCGCAGGCCACGGTTCTCGTGGCCTGCAACGTTCCTTCCCAAGGTTATCCACAGCGTGATCCCCGCCGTTTGTGCGCAAGTCACTGAATGTTGGCGGTTTTTTGATCAGTTCCCTGCAAGCCATGGCCAGCGTGGCGTTGCGCCCGGTCTCTACAGGTTATCCACAGGCAGGTGCATGTAAAAACTGGATAACCCGGACAGCGGTTAAACGTCTGTGCGTAGCACCAGTTCGACCATCAGGTCATCGGCCAGAGTTTCCAGGCGCGATTGCAGCACATCCAGCGACAGGGTCAGCGGCACTGCCAGAATCGCTTCGGCGTGGAACAACGGCTCGCTGCTCATCGGCGCCGGGCGCACTTCGGTCACCAGGCGTTCGAGGTTCACTCCCTGCTCGCTGAGCAAACGGGTGATGTCGCGCACGATGCCCGGGCGGTCATTGCCCACCAGTTCCATGGCAATCGGTTTCCAGGTGCAGGACTGCTCGATACTGCTTTCGGCAATCAGTACGCGAATGCCCTGTGCCGACAGTGCTTGTAAGGAATCGACTAATTCGTCGTAAGCCTCCGCCGGCACGCCCACCCGCAGAATCCCCGCGAACTGCCCGGCCATCCGTGACATGCGGCTTTCCAGCCAGTTGCCGCCGTGCTCGGCGATGCATTGGGCGATGCGCTCGACCTGCCCGGGCTTGTCCGGGGCAAACACGGTGAGTACGAGATGGTCCATGGCGCGCCCTCTTGTCATGACTTTTGTTATAGAAAGGCAAGTATAGGCAAGCGTCGACATTCAGCCGCCATGCTCAAGTGAACAACACCTGTGGCGAGGGAGCTTGCTCCCGCTTGCGGCCGCAAGACGCCCTCTCCAGTCAGTAATCTGTTGCGGATGCTTCGCACCCGAGCGGGAGCAAGCTCCCTCGCCACAAATGCAGGCTCATCGAAGCTGAATGGAAGCCGCACATAATTTATGTGTACAACTTTTTATATTTAGCTGGAACAATCCGCTGGTTTTTTGAGAACATCCCGTTCCGCGACGTGACCGCAATGCGTCATGAGGTCGCAGAACGACGTAATTAGTCTGATTTTCACAAGCGCAACGCATCATGTAGTATGCCTCGGCGCGCACTACATAACGCTGGATCGATGTCTGCCCAAGGCACGTTCGCAACCTTGAAAGCCCCGTCAGCAAGGCCCCCAAGCCGTTGATTGGTCCCAGCCCAGCCGCCAGCAATGGCATGTACTGGTCGGAAGGTTTGTGGTTTAAATGGCCAGAGGCTTCATTGTTAAATTGAAGAGCTGAAAAGCGAAATAGCTGAGCAGAGTGAGGCAAGCAATGACTGAACACGTTCAAGTCGGTGGCCTGCAGGTCGCCAAAGTCCTGTTCGACTTCGTGAACAACGAAGCCATTCCCGGTACCGGCCTCACCGCCGAAAAATTCTGGGAAGGTGCCGACAAGGTCATTCACGACCTGGCGCCGAAGAACAAAGCCCTACTCGCCAAACGCGATGACTTCCAGGCTCGTCTTGATGCCTGGCACCAGGAACATGCCGGCCAGGCGCACGACGCCGTGGCCTACAAAGCCTTCCTGCAGGAAATCGGTTATCTGCTGCCAGAAGCGGCTGATTTCCAGGCAACGACGCAAAACGTCGATGATGAAATCGCCCGTACCGCCGGCCCGCAACTTGTGGTCCCGGTGATGAACGCCCGCTTCGCCCTCAACGCCTCGAACGCCCGCTGGGGTTCGCTGTACGACGCCCTCTACGGCACCGACGCCATCAGCGAAGACGGTGGCGCGGAAAAAGGCAAAGGCTACAACAAGGTGCGTGGCGACAAAGTCATCGCCTTCGCCCGTGCCTTCCTCGATGAAGCGGCGCCACTGGCGGCCGGCTCCCACGTCGACTCCACCGGCTACAAGATCGCTGACGGCAAACTGCTGGTCTCCCTCAAGGGTGGCAGCAACACCGGCCTGCGTGACGATGCACAGCTGATCGGCTTCCAGGGCGATGCCAACGCGCCGATTGCCGTGCTGCTGAAACACAACGGTCTGCACTTCGAAATCCAGATCGACGCCAGCACCCCGGTCGGCCAGACCGACGCTGCCGGCGTCAAAGACGTTCTGATGGAAGCAGCCCTGACCACCATCATGGACTGCGAAGACTCCGTGGCCGCCGTCGATGCCGACGACAAAGTGGTGATCTACCGCAACTGGCTCGGCCTGATGAAGGGCGACCTGTCCGAAGAAGTCGCCAAGGGCGGCCAGACCTTCACCCGCACCATGAACCCGGATCGCACCTACACCGCACCGAACGGCGGTGAAGTGACCCTGCACGGCCGTTCGCTGTTGTTCGTGCGCAACGTCGGCCACCTGATGACCATCGACGCGATCCTCGACAAGAACGGCAACGAAGTGCCGGAAGGCATCCTCGACGGTCTGGTCACTTGCCTGGCAGCGATGCACAACCTCAATGGCAACACCTCGCGTCGCAATACGCGTACCGGCTCGGTCTACATCGTTAAACCGAAAATGCACGGCCCGGAAGAAGCGGCGTTCACCAACGAGCTGTTCGGTCGCATCGAAGACGTGTTGGGCCTGAAACGCAACACGCTGAAAGTCGGGATCATGGACGAGGAGCGCCGCACCACGGTCAACCTCAAGGCCTGTATCAAGGCGGCCAGCGAGCGCGTGGTGTTCATCAACACCGGTTTCCTTGACCGCACGGGCGATGAGATCCACACCTCCATGGAAGCCGGGCCGATGGTGCGCAAGGCCGACATGAAGGCCGAAAAGTGGATCGGCGCCTACGAGAACTGGAACGTCGATATCGGTCTGAGCACCGGCCTGCAAGGTCGTGCACAAATCGGTAAAGGCATGTGGGCGATGCCCGACCTGATGGCGGCGATGCTCGAACAGAAAATCGCTCATCCGCTGGCCGGCGCCAACACCGCCTGGGTACCGTCGCCGACCGCTGCTGCGCTGCACGCGTTGCACTACCACAAGGTCGACGTGTTCGCCCGTCAGGCCGAACTGGCCAAGCGTGCCCGCGCTTCGGTGGACGACATTCTGACCATCCCGCTGGCGGTCAACCCAAGCTGGACCCCGGAGCAGATCAAGAACGAACTGGACAACAACGCCCAGGGCATTCTCGGTTACGTGGTGCGCTGGATCGACCAGGGCGTGGGTTGTTCGAAAGTGCCGGACATCAACGACGTCGGCCTGATGGAAGACCGCGCAACGCTGCGGATCTCCAGCCAGCACATCGCCAACTGGCTGCGCCACGGTATCGTCACCGAAGCGCAAGTGATGGAAAGCCTCAAGCGCATGGCGCCGGTGGTTGACCGGCAGAACGCCAACGACCCGCTGTACCGTCCGCTGGCACCGGACTTCGACAGCAACATCGCCTTCCAGGCGGCGGTCGAACTGGTGATCGAAGGCACCAAACAGCCGAACGGCTACACCGAGCCGGTGCTGCACCGTCGTCGTCGCGAGTTCAAAAAGGCTAACGGCCTGTAACCTGCGCTGACTGCCGGACATGAAAAAGCCCTGATCTCGCGATCAGGGCTTTTTTGTTTGGACTGAAATCCCAAGCAGGCAGTAATCCCTGTGGCGAGGGAGCTTGCTCCCGCTCGGCGGCGCAGCCGTCGTAATTTTAGCGAATGCGATGTGTCAGGATTAATGTGGATGCAGGGTTTGGGGCCGCTTCGCAGCCCAGCGGGAGCAAGCTCCCTCGCCACAAGGGCAGCGGTTAAACACGATTACGGATCAATACCTAATTCGTGTTTGACCAGCCCCAGCAACTTCGCAGTATCAATCGGCTTGAGCAGAAAATCCACCACGCTCAAATGCATCGCCGCGATGGCGTCCTTCACATCGGCATCGCCGGAAACAATGATGATCGGCATTGCTGCCCGTACCGACTCGCGCACCTGCCGAATCAAGTCCAGGCCACCGACATTGCCCATGCGCAGATCAGTGATCACCAGGCCTATCGAGGGCTTTTCCGCAAGCATCTTCAGTGCGGTTTCGCCACTGGCCGCGGTCATGCAGTGAATACCGTCCAACGCGAGTATCTCCGACAACAGCTCCCGGGCGTCCTTGTCGTCATCGACGATCAGCACACGCTGCGGCGGCAAGTCGGGTTCGAGCATTACAGCGCTGAGCGCTTCACGCTCGGCGTCGCTCAAAATATCGTGGTCGGACATGGCGTTCTCTAAGTTTTCAAATCAATCACCTGGCACAGTCGTCAGACATCGCTAAGCAGAGCTTCAATGTGCACTTCGTCGGATTTTTTTCCAAGTGGCTGGCGGGGGAATTTCCGACTGTTTTTGTAGGGCACTTCCCAAATGTGCCCAACGGCAGCTCAAACCTAGACTTACGTCCAATGGGCACCCCGCACGCAGGGGCCGACCATGGCTGCAACGATCCGACAACAACAATTCAAAAAAGACTGCGGTAATGGTTATGAGTAAAGCGGACGCCTTCACCCAGGCAGGGAAAACCGCGGTGTTGCAGAACATTCAGGGCACCCTGCAATTCCTCCAGCGCTTCCCGCCCTTCAATCAGATGGAACACGCCCACCTGGCTTATCTGGTGGAGCAGTGTCAGCTGCGGTTCTACGGCCAGGGCGAAAGCATCATCAAGCCCGCCGACGGGCCGGTCGAACACTTCTACATCGTCAAACAGGGCCGGGTGATCGGTGAGCGTCACCACATCACCAAGCCCGGCACCGAAACCACGTTTGAAATCACCACTGGCGAGTGTTTCCCCCTCGCCGCGCTGATTGGCGAACGGGCGACCCGCACCGAACATCTGGCCAGCGAAGACACCTTCTGCCTGCAACTGAACAAACCGGCGTTCATCAAACTGTTCGCCCTGTCCAACAGCTTCCGCGATTTCGCTTTGCGCGGGGTCAGCAGCCTGCTTGATCAGGTCAACCAGCAAGTCCAGCAAAAAGCCGTGGAAACCCTCGGCACCCAGTATTCACTCAACACGCGCCTCGGCGAATTGGCGATGCGCCATCCGGTGACCTGTAGCCCGGATACATCTCTGCGCACAGCGGTGAAGCTGATGCACGAACAACAGGTCGGCAGCATCGTCGCAGTGGATGAACACAAGGCGCCGCTGGGGATTTTCACCCTGCGTGACCTGCGCGAGGTGGTCGCCAACGGCAGCGGCGATTTCAGCGAAACCATCGAGCGCCACATGACCTGTTCGCCGTTCTTTCTGTCGCCCGATCACAGCGCCTTCGACGCGGCGATTGCCATGACCGAGCGGCACATCGCCCACGTCTGCCTGGTCAAGGATCAGCGCTTGTGCGGCGTGGTCTCCGAGCGCGATCTGTTCTCCCTGCAACGGGTCGATCTGGTGCATCTGGCCCGGACCATCCGCAGTGCCCAGCGCATCGAGCAACTGATGAGCCTGCGCGGCGAGATCGGTCAACTGGTCGAACGCATGCTCGCCCACGGTGCGTCTTCGACCCAGATCACCCACATCATCACCCTGCTCAACGATCACACCGTGTGCCGGGTGATCGAACTGACCCTCGCCGAAAAAGGCGACCCCGGCGTACCGTTCAGCTGGCTGTGTTTCGGCAGCGAGGGCCGGCGCGAGCAGACGCTGCACACCGATCAGGACAACGGCATTCTGTTCGAAGCGCGGGACGCGGCACACGCGGCGGAGATTCGCGGCAAGCTGCTGCCGATCGCCCAGCAGATCAACCAGAGCCTGGCGCAGTGCGGCTTCAGCCTGTGCAAGGGCAACATCATGGCCGGCAACCCTGAGCTGTGCCTGTCGCGGGCGGAATGGGCGCGGCGTTTTGCGGCGTTCATCCGCGAAGCGACGCCGGAGAATCTGCTCGGTTCGAGCATTTATTTCGACCTGCGAGTGGTCTGGGGTGACGAGAAAGGCTGCGCGCAACTGCGCCGGGGGATTCTCGATCAGGTCGGCGACAACCGTTTATTCCAGCGCATGCTGGCCGAAAACGCCCTGCGCAATCGTCCACCGGTGGGACGCTTTCGCGAGTTTGTGCTGGCGCGCAAAAACGGCGAGAAAGCCACCCTCGACCTCAAGGTCCAGGGCCTGACGCCCTTCGTCGACGGCGCACGCCTGTTGGCGCTGGCGCATGGCATCGAAACCAACAACACCCTCGAACGCCTGCGCCAGCTGGTCGAAAAAGAAGTCATCGAACGGCTCGATGGCGCGGCATATGAAGAGGCCTACCACTTCATCCAGCAGACGCGCATGCAGCAACACCAGATCCAGAGCCGTGAGAATCTGCCCTGGTCGAACCGGGTCGACCCGGACAGCCTCAATCATCTGGACCGGCGCATTCTGCGTGAATCCCTGCGCCAGGCCCAGCGCCTGCAAAGCAGCCTGGCCTTGCGGTATCAGCTATGAGCCTGTTCTCGTGGCTGCGCCCGGCCAGCCCTCTGCTGTCGGCCGACCTGCAACAGCGTCTGGCGGAGCTGCCGGCGATCAGCGAAGTGAAAGAGTGCAGCCTGCGCGAGCAGCGCTGGGTGGTGCTGGATCTGGAAACCACCGGGCTGAACCTGAACAAGGATCGTGTGCTGTCGATCGGCGCGGTGGTGATCGAGGACGGCGCGATCGACTTCAGTCAGCAGTTCGAGCGCACCCTGCAATGTCGGGAGCTGAAGCTCAGCCCGAGCGTGTTGATTCATGGCCTGGGGCCGAATGCGATTGCCGCCGGCAGCGACCCGGCCGAGGCGTTGCTGGAGTTGATGGAATTCATCGGCGACAGCCCGGTGCTGGCGTTTCATGCGCCCTTCGATCAGCACATGCTCGGGCGCGCATTGAAAGAACACTTGGGCTACAAGCTGCAGAACGTGTTTCTGGATGTCGCGGACATGGCACCGCTGTTGTGCCCGCAGGCGAATATCCGCGAGGCCGGGCTGGATGAATGGATCGACTGGTTCAGGCTTGAGGTGTTCGAGCGGCACAACGCGAGTGCCGATGCACTGGCGACGGCAGAGCTGGCGTTGATCCTGTTCAGCCGGGCGCGGCAGCAGCAGATTCATAGTCCGCTGAACCTGCAGCAGCGTTTGAGTCAGTGGAAACGCCGACAGCAGGCGCCTTCCTTCTAAAAGCACCCTCACCCCAGCCCTCTCCCAGAGGGAGAGGGAGCTGACCTTATTGTCTTGCGTTATACATCGACCTGAAAAACCAGTTCGATTATGGATTCAGCAAGTTACTTTCCGGTCGGTGTAGCTCCAGAATATTCCCTGATCGGTCCCCTCTCCCCCGGGAGAGGGTCAGGGTGAGGGGCAGCTCTTGTGCGCCCACCCGACCAGTGGCCAATTGCTAACCATTCCCACCTCTGCGAGAATCGCGAACAATTCTCGTTGGTTAACATTTCCCAATCGGTGCGTCTGGTGTCGTCAGTCCCAAGCCCTCACAGTGAACTCGTCGGTGCGTTGTATCGCGACCATCGCGGTTGGCTGCTGAGCTGGTTGCGGCGCAACGTGGCGTGCCCGCAACGGGCAGAAGATCTGAGCCAGGACACCTTCGTGCGCCTGCTCGGTCGCGAACAATTGCTGACGCCGCGCGAACCGCGGGCGTTTCTGGTGGCGATTGCCAAGGGCCTGCTGTTCGACTATTTCCGCCGCGCCGCGCTGGAGCAGGCCTATCTCGCCGAATTGATGCTGATCCCCGAAGGCGAACAGCCTTCGGTGGAAGAACAGCAATTGATCCTCGAAGACCTCAAGGCCATCGACCGCCTGCTCGGCAAACTGTCGACCAAGGCCCGCGCCGCTTTCCTTTATAACCGCCTCGACGGCCTCGGCCATGCCGAAATCGCCGCGAAGCTCGGCGTCTCGGTGCCGCGTGTGCGGCAATACCTGGCTCAGGGCATTCGCCAGTGCTACATCGCCCTCTACGGTGAGCCGACATGAGCCCGGCCAGCTCCAAACCGGTTTCGGCTCAGGTGCTGGACGCGGCGATTGCCTGGCAATTGTCGCTGGATTCCAGCAGTGCGCTGGAGCGCGAAGAGTTCGCCAAATGGCACGCAGCCAATGAAGAACATGCCCGCGCTTGGCGTCAGTTGGGCATGCTCGATCAGCGCTTCAGTGTCGCCAACGGCCCGGCCCGCGCTGCGTTGCTGCAATCACGCGAAGGCATTCGCCGCAGAGTGCGCAAGCTCGGCAGCGGACTGGCCAGCGTGGTGGCAGTGGTCGGTCTGGCGCTGTTTGCCGGTGATCGCTACCTGCCGCTGGATTACTGGCTGGCCGATCAACGCACCGCCACCGGTGAGCAGCGCACGGTGCGGCTGGCCGATGGCACCGTGCTCAACCTCAACACCCACAGCGCGGTGGATGTGCGCTTCGATGCCAGCCAGCGCCTGATCGTGTTGCAGGAAGGCGAAATCATGGTTGAGACCGGTCACGGCGATGCGCGGCCGTTCATCGTCGAGACCCGCGAAGGCAGCATGCGCGCGCTGGGCACGCGGTTTCTGGTCAAGCGTGAAGACCAGGGCACGCGTCTGAGCGTCCTGCAATCGGCGGTGGCGGCGCATCCGCAAAGTCATCCTGACGAGCAGATCCTGCGCGAAGGCCAGCAAGTGCTGATTCGCAACGACGGCCTCGACGCGGTCGCCGCACTCACCCCCGGCGCCGATGCCTGGACCCGCGGCATGCTGGTGGTGGACAACGCGCGGCTCGGCGATCTGGTGCACGAACTCGGGCGCTACCGCCGTGGCTATCTGGGCGTCGCCCCGGAGGTCGCCGACCTGCGCATCACCGGCAGCTTCCCGCTGCACGACACCGACAAGGCCCTGAGTGCTCTGCTGCCGACCCTGCCGGTACAGATCGAGCAGCACACGCCGTATTGGGTCACGGTGGCGAAGGCTGATACCAAGCCTTGAGGGCGACCGACCTCTGTGGCGAGGGAGCTTGCTCCCGCTCGGCTGCGCAGCAGTCGTCAAACCAGTCAATGCGATTTATCTGAAAGACAGCAGGGACCGCTTCGCGCTCCAGCGGGAGCAAGCTCCCTCGCCACAGGGTCTCGGTCACTTTTCAGTTAATCGAAATTATTTTCATCCAGCCCTATCACTTTTCAATTCTCGTCCGGCACACAGGCAATTGAGAAATATTTCCATTCAGGAGCCTTCGCATGTCCCGTTCGCTAGACACCTTGTTGCGCCCCAGTCTGCTGGCGGTCGCCATCGCCCTCAGCACCCCGCTGATCAGCCACCCGTTGCTCGCCGCTGAGCAGGCCTCCAGCGTACGCGCCTACAACCTGCCGGCGGCGCCGTTGTCGACCACGCTGAACCAGATCGCCAGCCAGGGCGGCCTCGCGCTGTCGCTCAATCCCTCGCTGGCCGCGGGCAAGACCTCGGCGCCGGTCAACGGTCAGTACGATGCCGCCGGCGCACTGCGTGCCGCCCTGCGTGGCACCGGTCTGCAACTGGAACAAAGCAGCGCCGGCACCTACACCCTGGTGGCGGTGCCGGAAGGGACACTGGCGCTGCCGGAAACTGCAGTGATCGGCGTGGAAAACTACGAAAGCGCCTGGGGCCCGGTCGAAGGCTACACCGCCACCCGCACCGCCGCCGGCACCAAGACCGACACTGCGCTGGTCGAAGCACCGCGCTCGATCTCGGTCGCGACCCGCCAGCAAATGGACGACCGCAGCGTGCACAGCCTCGATGACGCTGTGCGCTACATGCCGGGCATCACCGCCAGCAGCTACGGCAGCGACACCCGCGCCGACTGGCTGCGCGTGCGCGGTTTCGAGCCGACCCAGTTCCTCGATGGCCTGCCGCTGCCCAAAGGCGTATACGCCAACCCGAAACAGGAAACCTGGAACCTCGATCGCCTTGCCCTGCTGCGCGGTCCGGCCTCTTCCGTTTACGGCCAGACCCCGCCGGGCGGCCTGCTGGACATGGTCAGCCGGCGCCCGAGCAGCGACGCCAGCAGCGAAATCCAGCTGCAGTACGGCAGCGACAACCATCGCCAGATCAACTTCGCCAGCACCGGCAAGATCGACGACGCCGGCCAGTTTCTGTACGGCATCAGCGGTGTGGTGCGTGACAGCGGCACGCAGATCGACCACATCGATAACAAACGCTACAACATCGCGCCGAGCCTGACCTGGAACATCGACGACGACACCAAATTCACCCTGCTGAGCCAGTTCACCCGCGACGATACCGGCATTACCAGCCAGTTCCTGCCGGTGCAGGGCACCAAGATCGACATGCCGTTCGGTAGCGTTTCGCACCACAAAAATCTCGGCGACCCGGATTGGGAATACTACGACCGCACCTACTACGCGCTCGGCTATGCCTTCGAACATCGGCTGAACGATGTCTGGCAGTTCAAGCAGAACCTGCGCTACACCAAGTCGGATCTGTCGTTCCAGGCCCTGACCGTCGGCTCTTACCCGTACACCATGGTGGACGATCAAGGTAACGTCGGGCGCACCAGCACCAGCGTTGACGAAGACATCAGCCAGTTCGCGGTGGACAACAACTTCCAGGCCGACTTCGCCACCGGTGACATTCGCCACACCGTGCTGTTGGGGCTGGATCACCAGCGCAGCAACACCAACTACCTGTCGATCTACGGTGACGGCCTGAAAACCAACGTGCTGAACCCGATCTACGGCCAGCCGATCGTTCGTCCGGATCGCTCGACGGCGTATTACGACTACGACCAGAAGACCTACCAGACCGGCCTCTATGTACAGGATCAGATGGCCCTCGACCAATGGCGCCTGACGCTGGGCGGTCGTGAAGACTGGGTCCACACCGGCACCAAATTCTTCAACAAGGCCGATGCGACCAACACCCAGCGCGACAAGAACTTCAGCGGTAACGCAGCGCTCAGCTACGTGTTCGACTCGGGCTTCGTCCCGTACATTTCCTACGCCGAATCCTTCCAGCCAACCACCGGCGCCGACGCCTCCTCCACCGGTTCGCTGAAACCGACCGAAGGCAAGCAATGGGAAATGGGCGTCAAGTACCAGCCACCGGGCAGCAAGACCCTGCTGACCGCCGCCGTGTATGACCTGACGCAGAAAAACGTCGCGGTCACCACCACCGTCGGCAACACCCCGATCACCAGCCAGACCGGCGAAGTGAAAGTCAAAGGCCTGGAACTGGAGGCGACCTCGGACGTCACCGATAACCTGAAAGTGATTGCCGCCTACACCCTGGCCAAGTCCGAAGTGCAGAAAGGCGACTACAAAGGCAACCGCCTGCAACTGATGCCAAACCAGCAAGCCTCGCTGTGGACCGATTACACCTGGCACAGCGGCGTGCTCGACGGCTTCGGTATCGGCGGTGGCGTGCGTTACACCGGCAACACCTATGGCGATCAGGGCAACACCTGGCTGGGCAAGGCCAATGCTTACACGGTGTTCGACGCCTCCGTGCATTACGACCTCGGGCGCCTGGACAACAGCCTCAAAGGTGCATCGGTCGCGGTCAACGCCACCAACCTGTTCGACAAGGACTACATCTCCACCTGCGACGGCTTCTACTGCTACTACGGCGACCAGCGCAGCGTCGTCGCCAGCGCCACCTACAAGTGGTAACCGCGTGAGCTGAAACAGGTCCTGTCACCAAGCCGTCCTTCATGGACGGCTTCGGTGTTTTTGAAGGTCATGAAATGAAAAGTAAAACAATTCGCCGCTGGTCGTTCATCCACACCTGGACCAGCCTGATCTGCACCGTGTTTTTGCTGTTGCTGGCATTGACCGGCCTGCCGCTGATCTTCCATCACGAGATCGAGCACCTGCTCGGCGATGCCCCGCAAGTGCGCGAGATGCCGGCCGACACGCCGCGCCTGAACCTGGCGCAACTGGTCGAGGCCGCCGAACAACATCGTCCCGGCGAAGTGGTGCAGTACTTCGGTTTCGAGGACGACGAACCCAATGCCGTGTTGACGATCATGGCGAAGACCGCCGGCACCGAACCGAACTCGTCGCACACCTTCATGCTCGATGCGCGCACCGGTGAAGCGCTGGAAACCCCGTCGGCAAATGGCGGGCTGATGCTGTTCATCCTGCGCCTGCATGTGGACATGTTCGCCGGATTGCCCGGCAAGTTGCTGCTGGCGTTCATGGGTTTGCTGTTCGTGGTCGCGATCATCTCGGGCACCGTGCTGTACTTGCCGTTCATGCGTCGCTTGCCGTTCGGCACCGTGCGTCAGGACAAGTCCACCCGCTTGCGTTGGCTCGACCTGCACAACCTGATCGGCGTCGTCACCCTGACCTGGGCACTGGTGGTGGGCGTCACCGGAGTGATCAGCGCCTGCGCCGACCTGCTCATCGCCGCGTGGCGCAATGACTCGCTGACCGCCATGGTCGCGCCGTACCGCGATGCCCCGCCACTGACCCGACTGGCCCCCGCCACCCACCTGCTCGACATCGCCCGCGACGTGGCGCCGGGGATGAATCCGGATTTCATCGCCTTCCCCGGCACGCGGTTTTCCAGTGAGCATCACTACGCGGTGTTCATGAAGGGTGGCACCCACCTGACTTCGCACCTACTGACGCCGGTACTGATCGACGCCAGCACCCTGCAGGTCACCGCTGTGGCCGAGCGCCCGTGGTACATGGACGCCATGGGCATGTCGCAGCCGCTGCACTTCGGTGACTACGGCGGCATGCCGATGAAGATCCTCTGGGCAACCCTCGACGTGCTGACCATCATCGTCCTCGGCAGTGGCGTGTATCTGTGGGTGGTGCGGCGTAAAGCGGCGAGACCGGTCACGGCGGAGGTTGCTGCATGAAGCCGCGTCAGAGCAATTTCTGGAAAGTGTTCAGCACGCCGCTGGTGATTGCGCTGCTGAGTGCGGCGGGGTTGTTCGCGGCGTTGTTGGGGGATGGAATCTGGGATGCGTTGAGCTGGGTCGGGCTGGGTGTTCCGGCTTATCTGGCCATTAGAGGTTTATTGCAGCGCAGGTAGTTTTTGTGTTGTCGGTGATGGCCTCATCGCTGGCAAGCCAGCTCCCACAGGGGTTTATGCTGAATCTGAAATTTGTGTTCGCTGCAAAAACTGTGGGAGCTGGCTTGCCAGCGATGGCGATCTCACGAACACCATCAATTCCTCGCCAGCCACAGTGGTTGTAGCTAGGCTAACCTGCTGTTCTTGATGACCACCGAGGTTTGCCAATGTCCGCCCCCAGCATGACCCTGTTTCACAACACGCTTTCCCCGTTCGTGCGCAAAGTGATGGTGCTGTTGCACGAGACCGGCCAGCAGAATCGCGTCGCCCTGCAAGACTGCGTGCTCAGCCCGGTCAGCCCGGACGCTGCGCTCAACGCCGACAACCCGCTGGGCAAGATTCCCGCCCTGCGTCTGGCCGACGGCAGCGTGATCCATGACAGCCGCGTGATCCTCGAATACCTCGACCAGCAGCACGTCGGCAATCCGCTGATCCCCCGTGAAGGTTCGGCTCGCTGGCGGCGCCTGACCCTGGCCTCGCTGGCTGACGGGATCATGGACGCCTCGGTGATGATGCGTTACGAACTGGTATTGCGCGCCCCGGAAAAGCACTGGGACGAATGGCTCGACGCCCAGCGCGAGAAAATCCGTCGCGCCCTGGCCTATCTGGAAAGTGACGCCATCGCCGAGCTGACCAGCCATTTCGATGTGGCCGCCATCAGCGTCGCTTGTGCGTTGGGTTACATCGATCTGCGTCATCCGGATCTGGACTGGCGCAGCGCCAATCCGCAACTGGCCAGCTGGTATTTCGAGGTGAGCCAGCGAGCGTCCATGGTCGCCACCCTGCCCAAGCCTTAAATCGGCGGCGCCTGTACCGGCCTCATCGCTGGCAAGCCAGCTCCCACAATGGATTTGGATATGACAGAGTTCTCTGTTTCAGCACAAATCCTGTGGGAGCTGGCTTGCCAGCGATGGCACCAACTCGCATCCACTGGCAGAAACCCGACAATCCGCGTCACCAACGCTTCCTTCCAGCGCTGATCCTCGCGCAACCCGCTCATTGCATCGCCTCCACATCAAACTCCAGCGGCCTGGCCGGTTTCTGCCCGATCCCGTACCAGTCGAGTTTGCGCGTCAGCACCATGAACACCCCGAGCAGACCGAACAACAGCAGCGAGCCCATCAGCAACGCGTAATCCTCGGCGCTCAGCAGTCCGTACAGCAGGCCATACAACGCCGCCAATCCCGCAGAAAAACTCAGGCCGTGGCGCACGCTGTGCAGCACGTGACACACATAAAACCCGATCAACAACACACAGCCACTGGACGACAGCAGATACGCCAGGGCAAAGCCGATGTGCTCCGACAACGACAGCAGCAACAGGTAAAAGAACGCCAGCGCCACCCCGACCAATGCGTATTGCACCGGATGCACCGCCAGACTCTTGAGCACTTCGAACAGGAAGAAACCGGCGAAGGTCAGGACGATGAACAACAGCGCATATTTGATCGCCCGATCACTCTTCAGGTACTGGTCCACCGGATCGATGAAACTCACGCCAAAACTGCGCCCGCTGAACCCCTCGCATTCATTGCCCGTCACGCAACGACTCATGGCTTCTTGCAGATTGGTGGAGAAGAACGTGGTCTGCCAATCGGCGTTGAAACCCTGATCGCTGATCTCGCGCTTGCCCGGCAGGAAATTGCCGATGAAGCTTGGGTGCGGCCAGTTGGCCGCGAGGCTGACGTGGCTGGTTTTGCCCACCGGCAACACCTGCAGCGAACCGGTGCCCTGCAGACGCAGGTCGAAACCGAAGGTCAGTTCCGTGGTTTTGCGGGTATCCAGCGCCGGCAGCGTGACCCGCACGCCTTCGCCCAGCCAGCCCACCTGAGTACCGGGTACGAAGTCCAGGCGCTGGCCATCGAGTTCCAGTTTCAGGGCGTTTTCGATACCGCGAATGTCACTGATGCCCACCGCCAGAAACGGCGCATCGAACTGGTAATCGGCGAAGTCTTCCTTGATCCCCAACTGCGCCGGCAACGAGAAATGCCCATTGATGCGATTGTCGGCATGGAACAGCCGCGCCTCGTAGATACCGCGCTTGCGCAGCTCGGTCTGCACCTGGCCATCGAGTTCGAAACGTTCCGGCAGAAAGTACAGCCGACCGCGCTCTTCGCCGAGCTCTTCATAGCGCTGACTGGTTTTCTCGTTGGTCTTCCAGGTACGCACCACCTTGCGGTACGGCACCACCATCACCGGCCCGCTCAGTTGCTGGCTGTAGCTGGAACTGCGGGCGATGTCTTCGAGTACGCCGTCGCGCCGTTGCTGGCGGTCATCGATGATGCCGTCGATCATCAGCAACGGGATCAGCAACAGCAGGATCAACAGGGCTACAGCCCCGAGTTTGATAGTCAGATTTCGATTCATAACGACGCTCCCTGGTTGGAATGTGGCCAGTCTGGGAGTGCTTTGTGGTTTTGTTATGGAGGTTGTGTGGGCTTTGCGTGGAAATACCTGTAAAACGCTTTTTCCTCATCACCTTGGCAATGTTCATAGAAAGGACGGACACGTTGCGCAACAACTCTTTCGATTTGATCCGGCACTTGGCGGCACTCATGGTGCTGATCAGCCATCACTTTGCGCTGTGGGGTCTGCCAGAGCCAGGCATCGCCGGCTTCAACTCACTGGGCGGTATCGCCGTGATCGCGTTCTTTGCGATCTCCGGCCTGCTGATCACTCGCAGCTTCGTCAACGCCACGAACTTCACCGACTATCTGATCAAACGCATTGCCCGCATCTTTCCAGCATTGATCCTCTGCGCCTTCGCGATGACTTATATCGCCGGTGCACTGTTTGCCGAAGGCTATGTCACAAGCTTGAGCGCCACGATCGACTTCCTGCGAATCTCGGTTTTCGGTCAAGCCACTATCGAACAGATCACCAATGGATTTATCTTCGACGAATCCTTCAATGGCAGTCTCTGGACGCTGAAAATCGAATTCGGCTTTTACTTGCTGCTGGCGGCGGTTCTGGGTCTGTACCGAAAAGCCCTGTTGCCATGGATCCTGCTGATGGGGTTTGCGGTGGCAACGTATGTCTTGAGTAGTGCAGTGTCCGGCGCCATGGCGCAAAAACTGGCGACTTACTGCGGTGCTGGTATCGCCTTCTTTGCCGGTTCCGTGATTGCCTTTCACAAACAGTACCTCAGCAATCCCCGTGTGCTGGCGATCGCTCTGGCGGCCGGGACCGGATTGATCTGCCTCAGCGTCGGCACCCCATTGGCCACAGTGCTGGCGACGCTGGGCTGTGCGCTGGTCACCCTGAGTCTGGGCCTGCTCTACGTCGACAAAAGTATCCGGGGCCGATTCGATATTTCTTACGGAATCTATCTGTATGCGTTCCCGGTCCAGCAACTGGTCATCAACAAGTCCCACCTGAGCTTTCTGCCGTCCATGCTTGTCTCGGCGCTGATCGTGATCATGCTGGCGATCGCTTCATGGCGTCTGGTGGAGCAGCCAGCGTTGAATTTCGCCCATCGGAAGAAGCTTCAGCACACCGCAGCGGCCTCGTCCCCACCCTGAGCCCGGCCTGTCCGTAAGGTTTCAGGGCAGGCTCAGAACGGCTTGCACACCGCCCGACACGTTGCTGATCGACAGTTGGCCACCATGCAACTTGGCTACCTCTGCCACAAAGTTCAGCCCCAGCCCGGTGCTCTTGCGCCCACTGTCCGGTCGCGGCAGCGAATAAAACCGCTCGCACAGACGCGGCAAGGCGTACTCGGGAATCGGGGCGGCTTCGTTGAACAGGCGCAACTCGACCTGCTCCCCCACGCGTTCGGCACTGAAGCGCAGCAACCCGGCGACCGGGGTGAAATCCAGCGCATTCTCCAGCAGATTGCCCAGCGCCTGACGCAGCAGAAACGGCTCGCCGATCAGCATCAGATCCGGCGCAATGGTCTGCTCAACCGTGAGCCGCCGGCCTTCGATTCGCGCTGCCTGCGCGCGCAACAATTCATCGACCAGCGCCGCCAGCGGCACCGCCACGCGTTCCTCAAGCCCCTGACGCTGCTCGACTTGCGCCAGATTCAACAGCCGCTCGATCAACTGCTGCATCCGCGCACTTTCACTGTCGATGTTGCCGACAAAGCGCAGGCGCTGAATCGCTGGCATCTCCTCCTGCAGCAATTCCGCCGCACCGCGAATCGCCGCCAGCGGACTCTTCAGTTCATGGGTCAGGGTGTGCACATAGCGCTCGACGTAGGCCTTACCTTCCAGTTGAGTGCGCATCTGCTCCACCGCCGTCGCCAGTTGCTCCAGTTCACCGCCACGGTAATGCGGCACTTCGACCCGGCGCCCTTCACTCACCGCTTGGGCATAGCCGGTCAAACGGTGCAGCGCGCGGCTCAGCCACCACGACAGCAAGGCGCCGAACAGCAGGCCGAGGCCGATCAGCCCCGCGCCGTAAAACAGCAAGCGCCGCTCGGTGCGGTCGACATAAGGCTGCAATGAACTGTTGGGCTTGGCCACGGTGACCACGCCGATGATTTTGCCGTTATCACGGATCGGCGCGCCAATGTGCATCACCGACGACGCCGAATCGTTCGGATCGCTGCGGGTCGAGCGCGCACCGTATTCGCCGCGCAAGGTCAGGTATACGTCGTTCCAGCGCGAGTAATCCTGCCCGACCGCCACCCCGCTGGAATCCAGCACCACGATGCCTTTGGCGTCGGTGACGTAGATGCGGTGGTTGACCTGGTTTTTCGGCAAGCCCCAAATGGTCGCCTGTGGTTGACGCTCGCCGTAGGCGCGCAGCAATTCGGGCCAGCGGTTCTCGCTGAGCGTGCCGGCCTTGAAATCATCACGCAGGATCTCAGCCATCAGATTGGCGGTGTCGACCAGGGTTTCTTCGGTGGACTGGCGCACACCGGGGCGGATTTCTTCCATCACCGTGTTGAGCACGAAGTAACCGGTCAGGCCGACAAACAGCACATACACCAGAAAAATCCGCAGCCCCAACGACATCAGCTGTGCCCCGGGCTGTAGCTGTAGCCGAGGCCGCGATGAGTCTGAATCGGCTCGGCGTCGGCGCGCACCAGACGCAGTTTGGCACGCACGCTTTTGATGTGGCTGTCGATGCTACGCTCGTAGCCGGCGTCCGCGGCCACCCCCAGCGCATCGAGCAATTGCTCGCGGCTGAACACCCGCTGCGGTTGTTCGAGCAGGCATTGCAGCAGACGGAATTCGTGGCGGGTCAGGCTCAATGGCTGGCCGCGGTAGGTGATCAGCACACGCTCGACATCGATGCGAAACAGTGCCGAGGAGGCTTCAACCACAGGTCGCGGCGCCACGCGTTTGAGAATCGCCCGCACCCGCGCGGCAACTTCCCGTGGGCTGAACGGCTTGACCACGTAATCGTCGGCACCGATCTCCAGCCCCACCACCCGGTCGATCTCGGCGTCCCGGGCACTGAGAAACAGCACTGGCACTTCACTGAAGCGCCGCAGCTGTTTGCAGGTTTCGAAACCGCTGATGTCCGGCAGGCCGATATCGAGAATGATCAAGTCAGCCGGGGTCTGCCGTTGAAACTCCAGCGCCGCCGCGCCGAGACTCAGCCACGTGGTGGCGAACCCCTCGCCCTGCAGGGCAAAAATCAGCGTGTCGGCAATCGCCGCTTCGTCTTCGACAATCAGGATATGAGGCATGGCGTCCGAGCCCATGGGTTAAGTGCGCGAACGGTGCCCCAAGCCTGACCTTACGTCAATGAGACCACTTAGCAGTCCGGCTTGTCGGCGGTGAAACGCCGCGCCGGGTTCACCGCTGCGCCAAACTCGCGCAAGGCCTTGGCACCGATCAACAGCGGGTAGTTGAAGTTGCTGCGGTCGGTCAGGTTGACCTCAACGGTGCGCTTGACGTTGCCCAAGCACAGTTCCAGATCGACCACCGGACGCTTGGCGACTTCAGTGCTGTCGCCTTCGTCCTCTTCATCCGAGCGGCTCTTGATCTTGCTGATCCGCGCGACCTTGTGCTCGTAGACTTTGTTGCTGGCGTCCTTGGTGCCGAGGCGGAAACGCACCCAGTTCTCGCCGTCGCGGGTGAAGGTCTCGATGTCCTTGGCCGACAGCGAGGCGGTCAGCGCGCCGGTGTCCATCTTGGCCTTGAGCACCTCACCACCGATTTCCGGCAGCGCGATGTATTCATAACGCCCGTACAGGGTCGGCTCGGCGGCCATGACCGGCAGGGCGACGAGGGCAAACAGTGCAAGGAGGGATTTCACGTAAGGGGCTTCCTTGGAAAATGAGGGCTCAACGCCGAATTCTAGACCGCGAAAAAACACGATAGTTGGTTCGCCGCCGACCTTTGTGGCGAGGGAGCTTGCTCCCGCTCGACGACGCAGTCGGCGTGAACCAGCCTGCAGGTTTCGCCTGACACACCGAGGTGAATGGATTTGGGGCCGCTTCGCACCCCAGCGGGAGCAAGCTCCCTCGCCACAGGATGCTGCGTAATCATTCAAAGAATAACGGAGCAAAAGTGAAACATTCGTCACCACCGATTTGGCCTGTCGCCCGAAGCCACTTATCATGGCGCGCCCATCCGCCTTCATAGAGTTGCTTATGCGCCGCCTGCTCACCGGCTGTTTCGTCACCCTGCTGCTGTTGCTCAACACCCTGATCCTGATCGGGCCGCTGCTGGTCTTTGCCCTGCTCAAGCTGATCGCGCCCGGGCGCTGGCGCGATTACGCCTCGTGGGCGGTGATGTGGATTGCCGAGACCTGGGCCGAGATCGACAAACTGATCTTTCGCCTGTGCATCCCCACCCAATGGGACATTCGCGGCGGCGCAGACCTGCGCGGTGACACTTCGTATCTGGTCATCAGCAACCACCAGTCGTGGGTCGACATTCCGGCGCTGATCCAGACTCTCAACCGGCGCACGCCGTTCTTCAAGTTCTTCCTCAAGAAAGAACTGATCTGGGTGCCGTTCCTCGGTCTGGCGTGGTGGGCGCTGGATTACCCGTTCATGAAGCGCTACAGCAAAGCGTTCCTCGCCAAACACCCGGAGTTGGCGGGCAAGGATCTGGAGATCACCAAACAGGCCTGTGAGCTGTTCAAGCGCCAGCCGGTGACGGTGGTGAATTATCTGGAAGGTACCCGCTACACCGCGGCGAAAAGCGCGCAGCAGCAGTCACCGTTCAAGCATCTGCTCAAACCCAAGGCGGGCGGCGTGGCGTTTGTACTGGCAGCAATGGGCGAACAACTCGATGCGCTGCTCGATGTGACCGTGGTTTATCCACAGGAAAAGATTCCGGGGTTCTGGGATCTGATCAGCGGCAGCGTGCCGCGGGTGATCGTCGACATCCAGACCCGCGAACTCCACCCGGCACTGTCGCAGGGTGATTACGAAAACGATCCGCTGTTTCGCCAGCAGGTCCAGAACTGGGTCAACCAGCTCTGGACCGAGAAGGATCAGCGCATCAGCGAACTGCGCGGCGAGCGCAGCTGAATCAGCTACCGGTGCCGGCGCCCCAGATGCTGCCCAGGCTCTGCAAAATCGGGCCGCCGACGCCCTGATCACCCAGATACTTGAGCAGCACCGGGGCAAACTGGCCGACCATGCCGCTGTCCATGCCCAACGCACCGAAGGCATTGTTCAGGTCGCTGGTGTTCTTGACGTTGCCCAGCGCGTTTTCCAGCCCCGCCGACTTGCCCGACGAACCCAGCAAACCACTCAACGCCGCCAAGTTGCCGCTGCCGCCCGACAGTTTGTCGATGCCCGGCACTTCTTTGGCCAGCTGCGAATAATCGGTGCTGCTCAATTGGTTCTTGGCCAGGCCAAGCATGGCGCTGGTGCCACCGACCGCCTGCTGCGGCGTCACGCCGAGACCGGTGACGGCTTGCAGCAAACCGGCGGTTTCCGAGGTCGGCGCGGCGGCGGTGGCTGCGTTGCCACCCTGCATGCTCGAAGCTGCTTTGGTCACATCGTCCAGACTGAAGCCGGCAAACACCGGGCTCGCTGCAAGGGTCATCAGTGAAGCCAAGGCAATACCGCGTGAAATCTTCATTCAGACATCCTCTTGCGCTGTGGTGACCGCCCGTCAATGGGCGGCAAAACTGCCGTTTTGACCGGGTTTCAGCCAGCATGTTCCTCGCTGGCGCATCCATTTTCAGCATAGCCACGTATATAAAACGTGAAACCGTGGATAACCCGAGATGAATGGCACAAGCGCTGTCGCTGAACTAGCCTGTGAACAACCCGGGGCCCGCCTTCGTCGCCCGTGCATTGCTTGGAGGCCTGTCATTTCCATCGTCGACACCGATCAGCTCAGGCATCTGTTGGCCCAGTGCGCACTGGGCGACCGAGGCGCCTTCGAAACCCTCTATCGCAGCGTCGGCCCGCGCCTGCACGGCATCGCTCTGCGCTTCATGGGTCGGGCGGATCTGGCCGAAGAAGTGCTGCAGGAAAGCTTCGTGCGCATCTGGAACAACGCCTCGCGCTACGAAGCCCATCTGTCGGCGCCGCTGACCTGGATGATCAACATCACCCGCCATCAGGCCATTGACCAGTTGCGCAAACAGCGCGAACGGCCGCTGACCGAGTTCGAACAAGACACCTTGCCGGACGAAAGTCCTTCGGCCCATGACCTGTTGAACCGCAGCCGCGAAGCCAGTGCGCTGCACCGCTGCCTCGACACCCTCGACGGCATGCAGCGCCAGTCGATCACTGTCGCCTACTTTCAGGGCCTGTCCTGCGCGGAACTCGCCGAACACCTGGCGGCGCCGCTGGGCTCGGTGAAGTCGTGGATTCGTCGCGGCATGGAACGCCTGCGCAGGTGCCTCGAATCATGAACTACCAGACCCCGGCCCTGCGCCGCGCCCTCGCTGCCGATTACGCCATCGGATTGATGTCGGCGGCGGCGCGTCGGCGCTTTGAGCAATTGCTGCTGGATGACGCAGCACTGCGAACCGAGTTGGCACAGTGGCAGGAGAGTCTCGCCAGCCTGACCGATACATTGCCGGAGCAACCGGTGCCGGATCGGGTGTGGCAAGCCATTACTGCACGCATCGATCCGCAAGAGCTGCATGTACCGCCCAAACGACCGTTCTGGAACTGGCTGCGACTCACCGCAGCGATCTGCTCCATCGCCGTGCTGGTATTTCTTGGCTCGCTGTACAACCGCGACGACGCCCGCTACCGCGCCACCCTGCTGAACGCCAATGCGCAACCGGCGCTGAAGGTCGAGGCGCATGCAGACTATCTGCAAGTCGAACCGCTAACTTTGGCGGCAGTCGGGCCAGATCGCAGTCTGGAATTGTGGGCGATCCCGGCTGATGGCAAGCCGATTTCGCTGGGGGTGATTCCGGCGGGGGGCAAGGGCAAGGTTGAACTGAGCGAGGCGCAGAAAGTCTTGATCGGCCAGCCGATTGCGCTGGCGGTGAGTCTGGAGCCGAAGGGCGGCTCGCCGACCGGGCAGCCGACGGGGCCGGTGCTTTACCAAGGCGCGTTAGCGGCTCTCTGACTCTGGCACCACAAACCTTTTGTGGCGAGGGAGCTTGCTCCCGCTGGGCTGCGAAGCGACCCAAATCTTGAGTGGGTAATTTTCCTGAGACGCCGCATGTGTGGATTTTACGACGGCTTCGCCGCCGAGCGGGAGCAAGCCCCCTCGCCACAGGTTTAGTGCTCATCCCCATAAAAAACGGCGACCTTGAGGTCGCCGTTTTGCATTGCCTGAAACTTACGCCGCACTGAACAACCGATGCGGATCAATCACAAACTTCTTCGGCACACCCGCATCGAACTCGCCATACCCTTCAGGCGCCTGGTCGAGGCTGATGACTTGCACGCCGACCACTTCGGCGATGTTGATGCGATCCCACATGATCGCCTGCATCAGCTGGCGGTTGTACTTCATCACCGGGGTCTGGCCGGTGTGGAAGCTGTGGGATTTGGCCCAGCCCAGACCGAAGCGGATGCTCAGGCTGCCCATTTTTGCGGCGGCGTCCACGGCACCCGGATCTTCGGTCACGTACAGGCCCGGAATACCGATCTTGCCCGCCACGCGCACCACGCCCATCAGCGAGTTGAGCACCGTGGCCGGGGCTTCGGCTTTCACCCCGTCATGCCCGTGGCCGCGCGCTTCGAAGCCCACGCAGTCCACCGCGCAATCCACTTCCGGCTCGCCCAGCAGTGCGGCGATCTGTTCGTGCAGCGGCGTGTCCTTGGACAGGTCGACCACTTCAAAACCCTGCGCCTTGGCGTGCGCCAGGCGGATGGTGTTGACGTCGCCGATGATCACCACCGCTGCGCCCAGCAAACGCGCCGAGGCTGCAGCGGCCAGACCGACCGGGCCGGCGCCGGCGATGTACACGGTGCTGCCCGGGCCAACGCCCGCCGTCACGGCGCCGTGATAGCCGGTCGGCAGGATGTCGGAGAGGCAGGTCAGGTCGCGGATTTTCTCCATGGCCTTGTCGCGATCCGGCAGTTTCAGCAGGTTGAAGTCGGCGTACGGCACCAGCACGTATTCGGCCTGGCCGCCGGTCCAGTCACCCATGTCGACGTAACCGTAAGCCCCGCCGGCACGGGCCGGGTTGACGGTCAGGCAGACACCGGTGTGTTGCTCCTTGCAGGAACGGCAGCGCCCGCAAGCCACGTTGAACGGTACGGAGACCAGGTCGCCGATTTTCAGGTTCTCGACGTCGGAACCCTTTTCGATCACTTCGCCGGTGATTTCATGGCCCAGCACCAGACCGGTCTGCGCCGTGGTACGGCCGCGCACCATGTGCTGGTCGGAGCCACAAATGTTGGTGGACACCACACGCAGAATCACCCCGTGCTCGATCTTCCTGCCGCGCGGGTCCTGCATTTTCGGATAGTCGATTTTCTGTACTTCGACCTTGCCAGCGCCGAGATACACCACACCACGATTGCCAGACATGCTTTCACCTCGCTGTTGTTTTTATGGAACCGCGTTGCCCAGGCAGGCAGCGCGTTGAGTGCTCGGGTACAGATGCTGATTGTTGTGTTGCCTGTTATGGCCTCATCGCTGGCAAGCCAGCTCCCACAGGTTTCGGGTGGAACTCAAAGATTGTGTACGGCACAAATCCCTGTGGGAGCTGGCTTGCCAGCGATGGCGATCTAAAGAACCACGGTTCTGTTGGCGTTCAAAAACACCCTTCTTTCGATGTGATAACCCACGGCCCGGGCCAGGGTCAGGCCTTCGATATCCCGCCCCTTGGCGATCAGATCCTCCGGGTAATGACTGTGATCCACCGCCTCGACGCCCTGGGCGATGATCGGCCCTTCATCGAGGTCGTTGTTGATGTAATGCGCAGTCGCGCCGACCAGTTTCACGCCTTTGTTGTAGGCCTGGTGATACGGCTTGGCGCCCTTGAACCCCGGCAGCAGCGAGTGATGGATGTTGATCGCCTTGCCATCGAGCTTGCGGCACAGTTCCGGTGACAGCACCTGCATGTAACGGGCGAGGATCACCAGTTCGGCGCCGGACGCTTCGATCACCTGCCACACCTGTCGCTCCTGCGACGGCTTGTCGTTGGGATCGAGAGGGAAATGGTAGTAGGGAATCTGGTGCCAGTCGGCCAACGGCTTGAGGTCCGGATGGTTGGAGACCACCGCCGCCACGTCCATCGACAACTGGCCGATGCGTTGGCGGTAAAGCAAATCGTTGAGGCAGTGATCGGCCTTGGAAACCATGATCACCACTTTCGGCCGGTAGTTCGGTGCGGTCAGCTCGAAGACCATGCCGAACGCCTGCCCACGCTCGGCAAGGCCGGCGCGGAAGGATTGTTCGTCGAAACCGTCAGGCTGACGGAATTCCACGCGAATGAAGAAGCGGCCCGAGAGCCGGTCATCAAACGAGTGGTGCTCGGTGACGTAGCAACCCTGCTCGAACAGAAAACGCGTCACCGCGTCCACCGTGCCGAGCACGCTGGGGCAGTCGGCGGTCAGAATCCATGTGTCTGGTGCGCGGCTCATGGTGCGGTGACTCCTGTTTCAACATCTGTGAGCAGAGTGAACTCTGTGGCGAGTGAGTTCTGTGGCGAGGGAGCTTGCTCCCGCTGGGTTGCGAAGCGACCCCAAAATCAGCAATCGCGATCTTCCAGAAAGAATGCGCTCGCAGGTTTTTGCGACTGCTTCGCAGCCGAGCGGGAGCAAGCTCCCTCGCCACAAGAAGCAATCGCGGCAACCACTAAGCGTTACGCCTGCACGCTCAGGCCGTACTCGGCCGACGCATCCTGCAACCACAACCACCAGTAATCCGAGAAGCTGCGGCGGATCAGCAGTTCCCAGGTGTCTTCGGCGGTGTGGCGAATCATCAGTTGCGACTTGGCGAACACCGTGCCCACCGCTTTGCCCACCGGGAAGTTGTTCGGGTGCACGTCGTAGCTGGTGGATTTCATCAGCACCTGACGCACGTTCGGCCCGCTCAGTTCGAGCACTTGCTGGCCGCCGCTGACGTTGACGATCGCGATGTGCAGATCGCCCAGCGCTTCGCGCAGCTTCTGCTCGGCGGCGAATTCTTCACCACTTGGCACGATCAGCAGCCACTCGTCCGGGCCCATCCATTGCAGGCTGGTTTCGCCTTTGACGATCACGCTCAGAGCGCCCGGCAACTCGATGCCCAGGGCCTTGTGCACCCCGGCGGCAAACGCGGCGTCATGGCCGTCGCCACGAAGGGTCAGGTGACCGAGGAGTTTCTTTTCTCGCACGAACACACCGGCGTTCTTGCGACCCTTGCCGGCCAGGCTGGCGAGGTCGGCATGGTGCAGCGACGACTCGGCACGGGCCCCGGTGGCCGGGCGTTGTTGGTACACATTGGCTGTGGTCATAAAGCACCTTTATCAATTCTGTTGGTTCCGGTCCTTGTAGTGGCTGTACTGCCGCCTTCGCGAGCAAGCTCGCTCCCACAGTGGACTGATGCCTGACACAAATTCCATTAACAACCCGAAACCTGTGGGAGCGAGCTTGCTCGCGAAGGCGATATCCGCCACACCACAGGGTTCGAAGCTGTCAGATGTTCTGCCGATCCCCCTTCGGATCGAAGAACACCGAAGAAACAATCTCCGCCTCGATCACGCTGCCATCGGCCAGCGGCGCAAACACCCGCTCGCCCATGCGCTTGAGACCGCCCTTGACCACACCCATGGCAAATGAATAACCGAGGGAGTTGTGCGCGTAGCTGGAGGTCACGTGGCCGACCATGGTCATCGGGATCGCCTGCTTGGTGTTGAACACCAGTTGCGCGCCTTCCGGCAGCCACACGTTCGGATCGATCGGCTTCAGGCCCACCAGTTGCTTGCGCTGATCCTTCACGCAGTCTTCACGGTTCATGCCGCGCTGGCCGATCCATGAGAACGGCTTGGTGCGACCGACGCACCAGCCCATGTTCAGGTCGTCCGGGGTCATCGAGCCGTCGGTGTCCTGACCGACGATGATGAAACCTTTCTCGGCGCGCAGAACGTGCATGGTTTCCGTGCCATACGGCGTCAGGTTGTACTGCTTGCCGGCCTCGACGATTTTCTCCAGCACGCCCATCGCGTAGTCGGCCTGCACGTTGACTTCGTACGACAACTCACCGGTGAACGAGATGCGGAACACCCGCGCCGGCACGCCGCCGACCAGACCTTCTTTCCAGGTCATGAACGGGAAGGCTTCGTTGCTCAGATCGATGTCGGTCACGGCGCTGAGCAGCTTGCGGCTGTTCGGCCCGGACAGGGTCATGGTCGCCCAGTGGTCGGTGACCGAAGTGAAGTAGACCTTCATCTCTGGCCATTCGGTCTGGTGGTACAGCTCCAGCCATTGCAGCACGCGCGCCGCGCCGCCAGTGGTGGTGGTCATGACGAAATGGTTGTCGGCCAGACACGCCGTCACACCGTCGTCGAAAACCATACCGTCTTCTTTGCACATCAGGCCGTAACGCGCCTTGCCTACATCGAGCTTGGTCCAGGCGTTGGTGTACACGCGGTTGAGGAACTCGCGGGCATCCGGGCCTTGAATGTCGATCTTGCCCAGGGTCGAGGCATCAAGCAGGCCGACGCTGTCGCGCACGGCTTTGCATTCGCGCTTCACCGCCGCATGCATGTCTTCACCGTTTTTCGGGAAGTACCACGGACGTTTCCACTGGCCGACGTCTTCAAACTCGGCGCCGTTTTTCAGGTGCCATTGATGCAGTGCGGTGTAGCGCACCGGTTCGAAGATGTGCCCACAGTGACGACCGGCCACGGCGCCGAACGTTACCGGCGTGTAGTTCGGGCGGAACATCGTGGTGCCCATCTGCGGGATGGTCACGTTCAGCGAACGGGCGGCAATCGCCAGACCATTGACGTTGCCGAGCTTGCCCTGATCGGTGCCGAAGCCCAGCGCGGTGTAGCGTTTGACGTGCTCGACCGACTCGAAACCTTCGCGGGTCGCCAGTTCGATGGCGGCGGCGGTGACGTCGTTCTGCAGGTCGACGAATTGCTTCGGCGCACGCGAGGTGCCCTTCTCGTGCGGCACCTGGAACAGCGCCAGCGTCGCTTCTTCAAGACGGCTCAGCGCTTTTGGCAGCGTGCCTTCGACCACCGCAAAACCGGCTTCACTGGCAGCGCGTGCGCCACCTTCGAAACCATCGGCCAGCGAATCTCCGAGGCCGTAAACGCCGTTGATGCCGCCGACGCACACACGCTTCTGCGGTGCTTCGCCCGGTACGAAACCGAGGATGTCTTCACGCCAGATCGGCTTGCCACCGAGGTGCGAAGCCAGGTGCACCACCGGGCTGTAACCGCCGGAACTGGCGATCACGTCGCAGTCGAGCCATTCGCCCGGGCTGGTCACGGCGTGCGCTTTCACGTCAATCGCAGCGACGCGGGCAGCGGTGACGCGCTTGCTGCCACGCGCCTCGATCACAGCGCTGCCGGTGAGGATGCGGATGCCTTTGGCGCGGGCTTCTTCCACCAGTGCGCCACGCGGATTGCTCCGTGCATCGGCGATGGCCACCACTTGCAGGCTGGCGTCGAGCCAGTCCAGCGCCACGCGGTAGGCGTGATCGTTGTTGGTGGTCAGGACCAGTTTTTTGCCCGGTGCCACGCCGTAACGGCGTACGTAAGTCGAAACCGCACCAGCGAGCATGTTGCCCGGCACGTCGTTGTTGCCGTAGACCAACGGGCGCTCATGGGCGCCAGTCGCCAGCACCACACGCTTGGCGCGGACACGGTGGATGCGCTGACGCACCTGACCGATTGGCGCGCGGTCACCGAGGTGATCGGTGAGGCGTTCGTGAATGGTCAGGAAATTGTGGTCGTGGTAACCGTTGACCGTGGCGCGCGGCAACAGCAGCACGTCCGGGGTGTTCTTCAGTTCAGCAATGACGCTGGCCACCCACTCGATCGCTGGTTTGCCGTCGAGGCTTTCGCGCGAATCGAGCAGACTGCCGCCGAACTCTTCCTGCTCATCGGCGAGGATCACCCGCGCACCGCTGCGCGCAGCCGCCAGTGCAGCCGCCAGACCAGCAGGGCCGGCGCCGACGATCAGCACGTCGCAGTGCTGGTTCATGTAGTCGTAGGTGTCCGGATCGACTTCGGTCGGCGAACGGCCCAGACCGGCAGCCTTGCGAATGTACTTCTCGTAGGTCATCCAGAACGATTGCGGGTACATGAAGGTTTTGTAGTAGAAACCCGGCGGCATCAGCTTGCCGCCGACCTTGCCGAGAATGCCCATCATGTCGTTGTTGACGCTCGGCCAGCCGTTGGTGCTGGTCGCGACCAGGCCTTGGTACAGCGCCTGTTGCGTGGCGCGCACGTTGGGAATCTGCGTGGCTTCGGTAGCACCGATCTGCAGCACGGCGTTCGGCTCTTCGGCACCGGCGGCGAAGATCCCGCGTGGACGCGAATACTTGAAGCTGCGACCGATGATGTCGACGCCGTTGGCGATCAGCGCCGAGGCCAGCGAGTCGCCCTCGAAGCCTTTGTAGCTCTGACCGTTGAAGGTGAAGCTCAGCACTTTGTTGCGGTCGATCCGTCCACCGTTGGACAGGCGATTGGTCTGGCTCATACCTTCTCTCCCAGCGCCGTCGTGGCTGTTTTCGCCGTATCAGCCTTGTCGGTGAATTGCGGCTTGGTGCCGATCTTGTAGGTTTCGAGAATCTCGTAGGTCACGGTGTCGCGGGTGACGTTGAAGTACTGGCGGCAACCGGCGACGTGATCCCACAGTTCGTGGTGCAGACCACGCGGGTTGTCGCGGAAGAACATGTAGTCGCCCCACTCTTCATCGGTGCAGGCGGCAGGATCCAGCGGACGCGGAATGTGCGCCTGACCGGATGCGTGGAATTCCTCTTCGGAGCGCAGTTCGCCGCAGTGAGGACAGAAGATATGCAACATGGGGATTTCTCCTGTTAGTGGGCGACGGCAGCAGCGCCGTGTTCGTCGATGAGTGCGCCGTTATGGAAACGGTCGATGGAAAACGGTGCAGCCAGCGGGTGCATTTCACCCTTGGCGAGGCTCGCGGCAAACACGTTGCCCGAGCCAGGTGTGGCCTTGAAGCCGCCGGTGCCCCAACCGCAGTTGAAGAACATGTTCGGCACCGGGGTTTTCGAAATGATCGGGCAGGCGTCCGGGGTGGTGTCGACGATGCCGCCCCACTGGCGGTTCATGCGCACCCGCGACAGCACCGGGAACATCTCGACGATGGCCTGGATGGTGTGCTCGATCACCGGGTACGAACCGCGCTGGCCGTAGCCGTTGTAGCCGTCGATACCGGCGCCGATCACCAGGTCGCCCTTGTCGGACTGGCTGATGTAACCGTGCACGGCGTTGGACATGATCACGCTGTCGATAATCGGTTTGATCGGCTCGGACACCAGCGCTTGCAGCGGGTGGGATTCGATCGGCAGACGGAAACCGGCGAGCTTGGCCATGTGCCCGGAGTTACCGGCGGTGACCACACCGACACGCTTGGCGCCGATGAAACCCTTGTTGGTTTCAACGCCGATGCACACGCCGTTTTCCTTGCGGAAACCGATCACTTCGGTCTGCTGGATCAAGTCCACGCCCAAGGCGTCGGCGGCACGGGCAAAGCCCCAGGCCACGGCATCGTGACGGGCGACGCCGCCGCGACGCTGCACGGTTGCGCCCATCACCGGGTAGCGGGTGTTTTTCGAGCAGTCGAGGTACGGAATCTCGTCGGCCACTTGCTTGGCATTGAGCAGTTCGCCATCGACGCCGTTGAGGCGGTTGGCGCTGACCCGACGCTCGGAATCACGGATGTCCTGCAAGGTGTGGCACAGGTTGTAGACGCCGCGCTGGGAGAACATCACGTTGTAGTTCAGGTCCTGCGACAGGCCTTCCCACAGTTTCATCGCGTGTTCGTACAGGTGCGCCGACTCGTCCCACAGGTAGTTGGAACGCACGATGGTGGTGTTGCGCGCGGTGTTGCCGCCGCCCAGCCAGCCTTTCTCGACCACGGCGACGTTGGTGATGCCGTGCTCTTTCGCCAGATAGTAGGCGGTCGCCAGACCGTGCCCGCCACCACCGACGATGACCACGTCGTAGACCTTCTTCGGCGTCGGCGTGCGCCACATGCGCTGCCAGTTCTCGTGGTGGCTGAGGGAGTGTTTGAAGAGGCCGAAGCCCGAATAGCGTTGCATAGTCATTTACTCCAAACCGCTCAGCGATAAACCGGGTAGTCGGCGCACAGTGCCGCGACGTTCTTGGCCACATTCGCTTCAACGTCGGCGTCACCGAGGTTGTCGAGGATGTCGCAGATCCAGCCGGCCAGCACTTCGCACTGGGCGACCTTGAAGCCACGGGTGGTGACGGCCGGGGTGCCGATGCGCAGGCCCGAAGTCACGAACGGCGACTGCGGGTCGTTCGGCACGGCGTTCTTGTTGACAGTGATGTGCGCACGGCCAAGGGCAGCGTCAGCATCTTTGCCGGTCAGGCCCTGACGGATCAGGCTGACCAGGAACAGGTGGTTGTCGGTGCCGCCGGACACTACATCGTAGCCACGTTTGATAAACACGCTGGCCATGGCCTTGGCGTTGTCGATCACTTGCTGCTGATAGGCCTTGAATCCTGGCTCCAGCGCTTCCTTGAAGCACACCGCTTTACCGGCGATGACGTGCATCAACGGGCCGCCCTGAGCGCCGGGGAATACCGCGGCGTTGAGCTTCTTCTCGATCTCTTCGTTGGACTTGGCGAGGATCAGCCCGCCACGCGGACCGCGCAGGGTTTTGTGGGTGGTGGTGGTGACCACGTCGGCGTACGGCAGCGGGTTCGGGTACAGACCGGCAGCCACCAGACCGGCGACGTGGGCCATGTCGACGAACAGCAGCGCACCGACCTTGTCGGCGATCTGGCGAAAACGCGGGAAGTCCAGGGTCTTGGAGTAGGCGGAGAACCCGGCAACGATCATCTTCGGCTTGCACTCGACGGCCAGACGCTCGACTTCGTCGTAATCGATCAGCCCGGTGTCGGTGTTGATCCCGTACTGCACCGCGTTGTACAGCTTGCCCGAGGACGACACTTTGGCGCCGTGGGTCAGGTGACCGCCGTGGGCCAGGCTCATGCCGAGAATGGTGTCGCCCGGCTGGATCAGCGCCAGGTACACCGCGCTGTTGGCCGAGGAGCCGGAGTGCGGCTGAACGTTGGCGTAATCGGCGCCGAACAGCTGCTTGGCGCGCTCGATGGCCAGCGCTTCGACTTTATCCACATGCTCGCAGCCGCCGTAGTAACGCTTGCCCGGATAACCTTCGGCGTATTTGTTGGTCAGGCCGCTGCCTTGCGCCTCCATCACGCGCTTGCTGGTGTAGTTTTCCGACGCGATCAGCTCGATGTGATCTTCCTGACGTTGCTCCTCGGCATTCATCGCCGCCAGCAGTGCATCGTCATAACCCTGGATCTGGTCTTGCTTGCTGAACATCGCGTCTCTCCCGGCGGCGTCGGTGCGCCATTTCGTCTTGGTCAGGCACGCGGCTTGCGGCGGTGCCCTTTGATGCGATGGTATGGCCGGCGCAGACAGCCCAGATGCCTACGGACGCCACACAAAGGTGCGTTTACGACATGGCCGGGAAAGCTCAGGCACACAATGCCTTCTGTGGCGAGGGAGCTTGCTCCCGCTCGGCGGCGCAGCCGTCGCAAAACCTCAGCATGCGGTGCGCCTGATAGACCTTATGTTGAGGATTTGGGGCTGCTGCGCAGCCCAGCGGGAGCAAGCTCCCTCGCCACAGGTGTCAGGCAAATACTGTGCGTAGTGCCAGGAGAATGAGGAAATGCAGGGGATAGAGTGCGTAAGCCCAGCGCCGCATTGGCGGTGGCTGGAGATGTCGCGCACGTCGCAACAAGAACAACCCAAGCGATGGCGCAACCAGACACGCCGCGATACCAAACACCGCCACGTGGTTGCCGAACTGCGCCGCCTCATACAACACTTGCCACTGATTACCCGCCAGACACACCAGTCCCGGCAGCAGGCCAAAATACCCGGGGCGACGAATCACCCACAGCAGCGCCAGCGGCAGCAACACGCCAAACACGCCGAACATCAGCCATTGCGAAAACAGCGCCGCCAGCAGCAACGCACCTGCGCCCAAAAGCCGCGACAACAACGTGCGATCCTGCCAGCCCCGCGCTACCAGCAATCCCAGCGCCAGGGTGGGCATCACGTTCAAAGTGTCGGGATCTGGAATGTACAAGCGGTAAGGAAACTCGCTGACCAGACTGAACAGCAGCAACCAGCCCAAATAACGCCACTCGGTCTTCTGCGCACCGGCGCGGGCAAGATTCGCCGCCATCGCCAGGCAGAACCACGGGAACGCCAGACGTCCCGGCACATACAGCCAATCGGCGCTGATCCCGACATATCGCAGGTGATCGAGCAGCATGCTCAGCAGCGCCAGCCACTTGAGCAAATCCAGCGCGCCGTCGCGTTTAGTCACGTGCATAATCGGGCAACAAACTGGTAATTTTCTGACTGCGACATCCCGTGTGCTCCCCGGAAGATCTTCGGTAAAGTGCGCACCCTCATTGACCACGAGCCTTCACAAGAGTCTCGACCACGGAAGCCGGCCATGACCGACAAGAGCCAACAATTCGCCAGCGACAACTACTCCGGTATCTGCCCCGAAGCCTGGGCCGCCATGGAACAGGCCAACCACGGCCACCAGCGCGCCTACGGCGACGATGAATGGACCGCACGCGCGTCCGACCATTTCCGCCAACTGTTCGAAACCGACTGCGAAGTATTCTTCGCCTTCAACGGCACCGCCGCCAACTCGCTGGCGCTGTCGTCGCTGTGTCAGAGTTACCACAGCGTGATCTGCTCGGAAACCGCCCACGTCGAAACCGACGAATGCGGCGCGCCGGAATTTTTCTCCAACGGCTCGAAACTGCTGATCGCCGGCACTGAAAACGGCAAGATCACCCCGCAGTCGATCCGCGAAGTCGCGCTCAAGCGCCAGGACATCCACTACCCCAAACCGCGCGTGGTGACCCTGACCCAGGCCACCGAAGTCGGCAGCGTCTACACCCCGGAAGAAGTCCGCGCCATCAGCGCCACCTGCAAGGAACTGGGCCTGCACCTGCACATGGACGGCGCGCGCTTCTCCAACGCCTGCGCGTTCCTCGGTTGCTCGCCGGCCGATCTGACCTGGAAGGCCGGCGTCGACGTGCTGTGCTTCGGCGGCACCAAGAACGGCATGGCGGTGGGTGAGGCGATCCTGTTCTTCAACCACAAACTGGCTGAAGACTTCGATTACCGCTGCAAACAGGCCGGGCAACTGGCGTCGAAAATGCGCTTTCTGTCGGCGCCGTGGGTCGGCATCCTCGAAAACGATGCGTGGCTCAAATACGCTCGCCACGCCAACCATTGCGCGCAATTGCTGGCCGAACTGGTCAGCGACATTCCCGGCGTCGAGCTGATGTTCCCGGTGCAGGCCAACGGCGTGTTCCTGCAACTCTCGGAGCCGGCCATCGCCGCGCTGACCGCGAAGAACTGGCGCTTCTACACCTTCATCGGCAAGGGCGGCGCCCGCTTCATGTGCTCGTGGGACACCGAAGAAGAACGCGTGCGCGAACTGGCCCGCGACATCCGCGAAGTCATGTCCGCCTGATTCCTTGGCAAATGAACTCCTGTAACGAGTTGATCCCCTGTGGCGAGGGAGCTTGCTCCCGCTGGGCTGCGTAGCAGCCCCAAAACCTGAGTAGGCGGTTCGTCAGACAAACCGCATTGCCTGGGTTTACGACTGCTGCGCAGCCGAGCGGGAGCAAGCTCCCTCGCCACAAGTTCACTTCGCCGCCCCTATCGCGCCAGCTGCTTGGTCTACATTGTCTGTCGAGCCTCCGCTCACATAACAATAAGCAGGAGCATCGGCATGTCGCTACAAGGCAAAACCCTGTTCATCACTGGCGCCAGCCGTGGCATCGGGCGTGAGATTGCGCTGCGGGCCGCGAAGGACGGGGCCAATATCGTGATTGCGGCCAAGAGCGCCGAAACCCATCCGAAACTGCCCGGCACCATTCACAGCGTCGCCAAGGAAGTCGAGGCCGCTGGCGGCAAGGCCTTAGCGCTGCAACTGGACGTGCGTGATGAAGACGCCGTGCGCCATGCGCTGGCCCAGGCCAACGAGCATTTCGGCGGCATTGATGCGCTGGTGAACAACGCCGGGGCGATCAAACTCACTGGCGTGCAGCACATCGAACTCAAGCGTTTCGACCTGATGCACCAGATCAACACCCGCGCCGTTTTGCTGTGCAGCCAGGCCGCCCTGCCCTATCTGAAGAAATCCGCCGGACACATCCTCAACCTGTCGCCGCCGCTGAATCTGGCGAGCAAGTGGTTCGCCCAATACAGCCCCTACACCGTGACCAAGTACGGCATGAGCATGCTGACGGTGGGCATGAGCGAGGAGTTCGCCAGTTACGGGATCAGCGTCAATTCGCTGTGGCCGCAGACGATGATTGCCACGGCGGCGATCGAGTTTCAGCTGGGCAGTCGCGAGTCGTTCAAGCATGCGCGCACGCCGGCAATCATGGCGGATGCGGCGCATGTGATTCTGGATAGCCGCCAACGGCAGATCACTGGACGGCTGCTGATCGACGAAGAAATTTTGCGTGAGCACGGCGTGACTGAGTTCGATCATTACCGTTTCGAACCGGACAGCGACGCCGCGCTGATGCCTGACTTGTTCGTGAATTGAAACACCGCCCCTGTAGGAGCTGCCGAAGGCTGCGATCTTTTGATGTTGATCTTAAAAACAAGATCAAAAGATCGCAGCCTTCGGCAGCTCCTACAGGGGATTTCGTCAGAATTCGATTCTGACGTCGCCTTTAGGCACGCTGCAGCACGACAGGATGAACCCTTCCGCCTCGTCGTCCTCGGTAATCCCGCCGTTGTGCTCCATCTCCACCTCGCCGCCCAGCTTGAGCACCTTGCACGTCCCGCAGATCCCCATACCGCAAGCTTTCGGGATCATCAAACCAAGCTTGGCCGCCGCCGCGTGCACGGTTTCGCCCGGTGCAACGCGGATGCTCTTGCCGGAGGCGGTGAACTCGACCTGATGCAGATCCGCCGCATCGATTTCCGGTGCCTCGGCAGCCTGCTCGGCCTGCTCCACCGCATCGGCACGGGCTTCCGGTGGCGTGGCGCCGAAGGATTCCTCGTGATAACGCGACATGTCGTAACCGGCCACTTCCAGCAGGCGCTTGACCGCGTTCATGTACGGCGTCGGGCCGCAGCAGAACACTTCGCGCTCGAGGAAGTCCGGCACCATCAGTTCGAGCATCTTGTGATTAAGGTAGCCGCGATAACCGGCCCACGGCTCGCCGAGCCCGTGCTTCTCGCAGATCAGGTGCAGGCTGAAGTTGTCGATCCGCGACGCCATGTGTTCCAGCTCGCGGTGATAAATGATGTCTTTTGGCGAGCGGGCGCTGTGAATAAAGGTCATGTCGACATTGGCGTTGGTGTCGTAGAACCAGCGCGCCATCGACATGCACGGGGTGATCCCCACGCCGCCGCTCAGATACAGCACTTTCGGGCTCGGGAAGTCGATGGCGTTGAACAGCCCGACCGGGCCGTGCACCGCCAGCTCCTGGCCTTCATGCAGGGTGTCGTGCAGCCAGTTGGAAACCTTCCCCCCCGGCACCCGCTTGATGGTCACCGAGAAGCTGTAAGGCACCGACGGCGAACTGGAAATGGTGTACGAACGCATGATCGGCTGGCCGTCGATTTCCAGCTCCAGGGTCACGAACTGCCCGGGCTTGAAGAAGAACAGGATCGGCTGGTCGGCCATGAAACAGAAGGTGCGCACGTCCCAGGTTTCCTGGATGACTTTGACGCAACGGACGATGTGTCGGCCATTGGCCCAGGTCTGGGTGGTGACCGGATTCAGGAAGCTGTTGGACATGCTGTTCTCCACGGCCGACTGTCGGCCTTCATGTGGCGATTCTGCGTATAGCGTGAACCGCCCGTTTACCTATCCGCGACATCGGCATACTTATCGCGACCAGCCCCCAACCACCGGGGGTTGCGCGTCGGGAACAGATTGCGCCATGTCGCCCATGGATAAGGTTCCGCCCAGCGCCGGCCCCACACTCGCCTCACACCAAGACGAATTCTTTACACCTTGCGTAGCAACCCTGATCAGCCACTTTCGCGGCCACGCAGATGGCCTTGAGGAATACATCGATGGACGTCACCGCAAAAATCAGCCTGGGCGATCCGCTGGAACCCGCACGCAAGGCCACCGCACAAATGCTGCAGGAACGCGAGCGCACCTTTTCGCTGCCGCAGCCGTTCTACAGCGACGAGCGCCTGTTCGATATCGACATGCAGGAGATCTTCCAGAAAGAGTGGTTGATCGCCGGCATGACCTGCGAGATCCCGGCCAAGGGCAACTACCTGACCCTGCAGGTCGGCAAGAACCCGATCATCGTCATTCGTGGCGCCGACGGTGTGGTGCATGCCTTCCATAACGTCTGTCGCCACCGTGGCTCGCGCCTGTGCACCAGCGAAAAGGGCAAGGTCGCCAAACTGGTCTGCCACTACCACCAGTGGACCTACGAACTGGACGGTCGCCTGCTGTTCGCCGGCACCGAGATGGGTGCCGACTTCGACATGAAGCAGTACGGCCTCAAACCGGTGAACGTGAAGACTGCCGGCGGCTACATCTTCATCAGCCTGGCGGAAAACCCGCCGGCCATCGATGACTTCCTGTCGACGCTCAACCACTACATGGAACCGTACGACATGGAGAACACCAAGGTGGCGATCACCACCACCTTGATGGAAAAGGCCAACTGGAAACTGGTGCTGGAAAACAACCGCGAGTGCTACCACTGCAACGCGTCGCACCCGGAACTGCTGAAAACCCTGCTGGAGTGGGACGACGTCACTGACCCGCGCGCCGATCAGGCGTTCAAGGATCACGTCGCCGCCTCCGCCGCTGCGTGGGAAGCCGAAAAGATCCCTTACGCCCACGCCAGTTTCGGCCTGCGCAACCGCATCGTGCGCATGCCGCTGCTCAAGGGCACCGTGTCGATGACCCTGGACGGCAAACAGGGCTGCGCCAAACTGATGGGCCGGATCAAGAACCCGGACCTGGGCTCGATGCGCATCCTGCACCTGCCGCATTCGTGGAACCACTGCATGGGCGATCACATCATCGTCTTCACCGTGTGGCCGATCAGCGCCCAGGAAACCATGGTCACCACCAAATGGCTGGTGCACAAGGACGCGGTCGAAGGCGTGGATTACGACGTCGAACGCATGCGCCAGGTGTGGGACGCGACCAACGACCAGGACCGGCGTCTGGCCGAAGAGAACCAGCGCGGGATCAACTCCACCGCCTATCAGCCGGGGCCGTACTCGAAGACCTATGAGTTTGGTGTGGTCAATTTCGTGGACTGGTACAGCGAGCGGATGCTGAACAACCTTGGGGCCGAGCCTGCGCCTTACCTCAAGGGCGTCCCGGTTCAGGGCTAAAAGCATCGCTGGCAAGCCAGCTCCCACAGGGATCTCTGGTGTACACAAATGTTGTGAACACTTCATACCTGTTGGAGCTGGCTTGCCAGCGATGGCGTCAGAACATTCACCTCATCACTTGGATGACCACCTCACACTGCCATCCTCCCCAATAAACTCCTCAAAAATATCCTCCCCCACCAACCGCACCTTCGCATACCCGTTCAACACCCGCAGCGGATACGCCGGGTCGTTGGCATCCTGCTTCTCCGACCACAACACCCGCGAATGCCCGTTCAGCTCGCTGGCATTGCCATAGGGAATCGCCCCATGCCCGGCACATCGCGCATGCAAACCGCCCTGCTGCGCGTAAACGATGCCGTTGTGCAGATGCCCCCAGTACCAGTAATCCGGCTCACGCCCCAGGGCATCGCACACCGGTTGATACAGCGCAGTCTGGTGATGCCCGGAAATATCGAAGCCCTGGTGATGGCTGAGCACCATGATCTTTTTGCGTTTCGGCAGGGCTTTCATCCAGGTGATCTGCGGTTCGTTGAGCGTGCCGTCCATGTACAGGTTCATCGCGTCCGAGGCGTACGCCGAATCCAGCCCGACCACCAGCCAGTCGTCGTTGATCAAGGCGAAATAACTGGTGCCCTGCTGCCCCGGAAAGCGCTTGGCCAGTTCCTTGAAATAGCCGTGGGCGCCGCTGTACATCTCGTGGTTGGAGTTGAGGGTGAACGAGCCGTGGCTGCCCATCGGCCAACCGGCCATGTCGACGTCTTCCTGCGAGTGGCTGCCGGCGTAGTAGACGTCGCCCAGATGGATGGTGAAATCCGCCTGCGCCAGCTGCATCTGGTTGGCGACTGAAACCGCCGGCGCATGACTGTCGAAGGGGCCGGTGCCCCAGTCGCCGGCAATCGCCAGGGTCACGTCACGCTCCATCTGCACCACCGCCGGATCAGTGCCGAAGGTCGCGTGATGGCGCAGGTTTTCAATCCACTTGAGCAATGCCTCGCTCCAAAGCAGGTCGAGCAACTCCCACTTGCGACACCCCAGCAGACTGCCGTCCTGCAGCACCCGGGTCGCCAGTTGATCGGGTGATTGCGGCAACGGCGTGGCATTGCCGATGCGCAGGATCGACAGGCCATGGGACAACTCCCACGGCACCGCCGGCTCATCGCCCGGCAACTCACCGTTTTTCAGCACGTACTGCGCCTGATCGTGACCGCGCTGCAGCAGCTTGATGATCGCCTGAAACTCCTGCGGCTCCAGCTCGCTGATGAGCTTCATCCAGGCCATTTCCATGCGCGTGAACAAGCCGTGAATGCGCAGTTTGACCTTGTCGTACTCGTGTTCCCAATGACTGACCAGTGACATGGCGTAATCCTCTATCCGTAAGGGCTCACAGGGTTTTCATGAATTCGATCAACGCACGTTTGTCGTCGTCCGACAGCGTGGTGCCATAGAGGTGACCGCTGTTGTGGTTGCCCTCCAGTCGGGTGTCGTATTTGAAATCCGCCGAGGCTTTGGCCTGAGCGCCCGTGGTGACGAAACCGACGTTGACCGGGTCGTAGACGTCGGAGCCGGTGATGAACACCACCGGACGTTTTTCCGGCGGTTGCAGCAGATCCCACAGGGTCGGCACCGAACCGTTGTGCAGGTACGGCGCGCGCAGCCAGATGCCGTCAGTCGGCGTGTTGCTGTAGCTCTGGGTCTTGCGATACGCGCCGAAGTCGAACGGCGGTTTCTTGAAGGTATGGAACGCCGTCACCAGACCGGTGGTGAACGAATCGAGCCGATGTGGATCGGTGCCAAGTTGATCGATGTTGGTGGTCACTTGCCCGGTGTCGGCACGGCCGAAGTCGTGGCACGCGGCGCAATTGGCTTGCCAGATCGGTTTGCCCTGGGCGACCTTGGCCTGATCCAGTGCCCACGGCCACGTCGGCGCCTTGTGTCCGAGCAGCCAGTTGGTCACCCGGTTGAAGCTCGGCGGCAGCACCGATTCCGGCGTTGCGCCCACGGCCATTGCCGCGGCGTAGTTGCGTTCGTGGATCTTGTTGTTATTGCCGTCCCAATGCAGGTACATCGATTCCCGCGGCTTCTGGTTCCACACTTGCGGCAGGTCGACGGTGCCGATGGTCGAGTCATCCGGGAAGCCGAACACCACCATTTTCGTCGGGTTGAAGGTGTCGGTGCGGCCCGGGCCTTGTTGCGGACGCAGCTTCTGCCAGGCATAGGCCTGCTTCTGCTTGAGCAAAGCGCTTTTCGCCATCGGGATGATCAGGTAGCGGTTATAGAGCTTCTCGAAAAAGCCCAGCTGGAATTTGCCATTGATCGCCGCCATCACCGCGTCGGTGGTGAATTTCGGATCGCTGGCGCAATCGTAGGCGAACCACTGGAAGGCCTGCAGTTGCAGGGTGTTGGCCGGCGCACTCGGCACATTGACCGCAACGTCGCTGGCATTGGCGCGGTAGGAGCCGGTGTGGCACAGCGCGCAGTTCGGCTCCACGGTCGGGTAACCGATCTGCCGTTTGGCCATGCCGATCGGCAGGTCCTTGCCGTTCTCGTAGAGAAAGCCGAAGACCTCCCAGCCGCCGGGTTTAGGCAGTTTTTCCGGGCACATCTGCGGCAGTACGGCGAACAGGTAATACGGGATCCGCGCTTCGATGCCCAGGCCGATGGCGGCGTATTTGTAGTGGTCTTCGTCGGAGGCGTATTCCTGCTCCGGCACCACCCGCAACATCTGGTACCAGGTTTCATAACCGATGAAACCGAGCACCGCGACAACCACCAGCGTGCCGACCTTGAAGGCGTGGCTCTGCCATTGCCGCGCCCAGGCCGCGCGCCACTCGCGCCAGCCATCACACAGCAGCGCCCAGGGCCGGTCCGCGGGCGTGGTGCCGAGGTACAGCAGAATGCCGAGAATCAGGAAGAAGCTCAGATCGCCCATCAGCATCGGCACGAACACCGAACCCTGAATGCTCGTATTGATCAGGTAAATCCAGAACACCACGGCGATCAGCCGCGTCAGCACGCACAGCCAGGAGTGCACCACATAACGCGGCGCGTTGAAGCCCGAAGGCATGTAAAACACGCTGATGCCCACCAGCAGCATCCCGGCGTTTTCCAGCCACGGGTCGGAGAGTTGCGGCGGCAGCCCGACCACCGATGTCAGCAACCCTGGCGCAAACAGCGCCGGGATCGCGAACACCATGTTCATCGCAATGCCGATCCAGATGAAGCGTTGAAACCAGCGGATGTAAGTATCCATGTCATCCATTTCCTTGCGCAGACCTTAGGAGAGTCCCTCTATGTGATGAGCTTTTGTGGCGAGGGAGCTTGCTCCCGCTCGGCGGCGCAGCAGTCGTAAAACCGGCCATCCCGATCCATCAGACAGACCGCATGCGCTGGTTTTGGGGCCGCTTCGCAGCCCAGCGGGAGCAAGCTCCCTCGCCACAGGAACCTCATCCCCCCAAGGCAGTTTTCTCCAGGTGTTCAAGGATGAGCGGGTACACATCCACCACCGCGTTCTTGCCGAACATGCAGTCGATGTGGCCGTAGCCCGGCACCACATGCCGGCTGTAGCGCTCCGGCCCGTGGACTTCGCAGACTCGCTGGTAGGTCTTCAGCGTGCTTTCCGGCAGGTAGCACTGGTTCTCCGCGCCGCTGATAAAGCAGATCGGCATCGTCAGCCGCTCAAAATGCGGCATGTACACATCGTTGCCTTTGAAATCCACCAGATGCCCTTTGCGCACGATCAGCGCCAGGTGCTCGAAGGTCTCGATGTTCGATTCGCCGAACAACTCGTGCAGGTTGTCGTGCAGGGTTTCGTTGAGGGTGTCGTGGCGATATAGCGAGGCGTACATGAAGGTGATGCGGTGGCACACCGGGTTGGTGCAATAGCCTTGCGCCTCGATCCGCGCGTAACCGTTGAGGGCCTTGTCGTAGAGGCGGTTGAACCAGTTCTCCTTGCTGTCGGCGTAAGCGGTCATCGATTTGATACCGATCGCATCGAGCATCCCCGGCAGGTGCAGACCGGCCTTCAATCCGGTAGCCGTGGCGACCACCGTGTCAGCGGCAATCTGCGAGCAGACCACCGAACGCACACCCTGCAGCCCCGCCAGCAACGACATGAAGAAAGTGGTCGCGCCGTAGCAATGCACCACGCACTGCACGTCCTTGGCGCCGGTCTGCTGCTTAATCTGCGCAATGGCCGCCTTGAAGTCGTACTGGGCGATCTGGTCGCCGTTCCACTCCTTCTTGCTCGCCGGCAGCAGGATGCTCACCCGGAAATCCAGCAGCCACACGTCGTAGTCGTGCTTGCACAGGTACTCCAGCAGGTTGGTCTGGATGGTGTCGGTGGAAAAGATATTCGAACCGACGCCCAAGCCATGCACCAGCATCACCGGGCCTTTGCTGCCGGCCTGATAACGGGTCAGGCGCAGCTCGACGCCGTCCTCGGTGGGGAAGAAATGCACCGCCGGGGTCGGCGCATCCAGCGGCCGTTTCAGCCGTGGCGGCGCGTCGGGATTGAAGTATTTGTCACCGGCGAACACCCCGCCATAACTCTCCCAGAGAATCCCGGCAAAGAACTTGCCGAAGCGCGCCAGGCCTTCGATGCGCTCGCGCTCGTTGCGCGCGTTGAGCACTTTCATGGTGGTCATCTGCTTGGCGAAATCGGTCGGATGAATGTGCATCACCCCGGAGCCGATCACCTCGCCCGACTTGTCTGGCCCGCGATACAGCGTCACGTACAAAGTGCTGGTGTCGTGCCAGATGTTCAGCACGCCGTTGTCTTCCGGCACGGTTTTGAAGGCGCTGAAGAAGTAGTCGTTGCCGTCCTCGGCGGTCAGTTTCATGTCGTACTTCATGTGCCGCGTGTCGACCTGCTGCTCGAATTGTTCGAACAGGTTGAACACGCCATTGCTGGCGGTCAGCGGTTGCGGCGACAGCGCCGGTGCATTGACCGTACCGACAATGGTCGCGGCGTGTTCCGGTTCCTTGATCATCCGATTGAGGTCGTTGGCGGTGATGGTCAGGGTGAAGTCGATCGGCGAGTTGTCCGCCTCGCCGCGTTTGGCCGCAGCTTCGTAGACTTTCAGATCGGTGCTTTGCGCAGCGGTGAAGGCCCGGGAGAAATAGCCCTTCATGGTCTCGGTGAACTGCACGCCGAGGGTCGGTGGCGCCACCTGTTTGCGCGGTGCCGAGGGCAGCGTGTAGTCGATGCGCCAGCCACGGTCGGCAGCCAGCAGGCCCATGTTGCGCTCGCTCACGGCGGAGATGGTCAGCAGCGGATTGACCGCCAGCGAGGTCGGAATCACCGCGCCGTCAGTCACGTAGAGGCTGGCGTAGACATCAGTGCCGGTCGCACCGCTGAACACCTGACCCTTGTGATTGACCACCCCTTGCCCGGCGTCCTCACCCATCACACAACCGCCCAGCGGATGCACCGAGACGATGCTGTGCTTGAGCAATTGGGTCCAGATCGGATTCTCGACCCAGACCCCGCCCAACGCCTTGGTGCTCTGGTACAGGCGTTCGTTGCCGAGCTTGAAGTTTTCCTGCTCGCCGACGCCCGGCCAGTCGATGCGCAACTGATCCTTGTTGTCGAGAAGCATCCGGCCCTGGCCGCTGTCGTGACTCATGATCAGGTAGGTCTGCATGTTGTGCAGCGCGCCGTAGTACGGGCCGCGCAGGAAACTTTCGGCTTCGCGTTCCTTGTAACCAAGCTTGCCGCTGACACTGTCGTCGGTGGCCTTGCCGATCAGTTCGGCGAACCCGGCCATCGCCGGTACCATCGGCCGGCCGAGGGCGCCGGGGATCGAGCCTTCCTCGATGACCATGCGGCTGCGCCAGTCACCTTCGGTGCGCATGTCGATAATCGAGGTGATGCACGGGCCGACCGGGTGCAGTTCCTTGGCCGAATGCGCGCCGAAGCCGATGCCGTTGATGGTCTGTTCGCAGTTGTGGCCGAAGCCGAGAATGTCACCGTTGCCGCTCATGTTCTCGCCGAGCTGGCCGGACATCACCAGACCCTTGTCCCGCGAACGCAGCAGAATTTCGGTAGAGCCGAGGGTGCCGGCGGAGACCACGACGATATCGGCCTTCACGAACAGCGTCGGCGCGTCGAATTTCTCGCGCCCGCTGTCGAGGTACTGGAAGTGCACGATCCAGCCATCGCCGTCGCGCTCCAGATGCCGCACCTCAGCCTGGCAGAAAATCTCCGCGCCATGGTTCCAGGCATCCGGCAGATAGTTCATCAGCGTGGTGTTCTTGGCCTTGTTGTTACAGCCCGAGACGCAGTCGCCGCACTGGTTGCACGGCAGTTGCTCGACGCCGACGTGGTTGAGGTTGTTCGGCAGTTTGTCGAAGGTCACGTTGATCGGCGGCTTGTAGAAGTGCGCGCCTTGCTTGAGGTAGTCCGCCGATTTTTTGTTGGCGTCGAGCTTGGGCAGGTTCGGCGCGGTGTTCGGGTACGGATTGGGCTTGAGCATTTCCCGGGCGCGGGCGTAACCGTCCTTGAGCAGCGTATCGCGATGCTCGCGCACCGCCTGCGGCCAGCGCGGGTCATCGAACACCCCGGGCTCGGGCTCCAGGGCCACGTTGGCATTGATCAGCGACGTGCCGCCGAGGCCACAGCCGACTACCACGTTCTGCTGGGCGTTGACGTGCAGATCAAACAGCCCGGTGCGTGAGCCGATATGCCCGTCCGGGTCGTGTACCTGCAACTCTTCAGTGGCGGCGATCATGGTGTTGGGGTATTCGCCGGGCTGGATTTCCCGCCCGCGTTCGAGCAGGCACACCTGCTTGCCGGCCCGGGACAGGCGCGACGCAGCAATGCCGCCGCCATAACCGGAGCCGATGACGATCACGTCGTAGTGTTCCTTGATCTCGCTGATGGGCGTTGCGATGCGTGTCATGAGGGTGTTCCTCTCTCAGGCAGATGGGGCAACTCTGCGGTTGCCTGCAATCAATGGGCGAACGGGCACCTGGCCTCCGGGTCGAGCCCGGCGACAGCACAGCGGTTAAAACAGGAAGTTGCTACAGACGAGCGCGTTGATTGGCCGCACGACGTAACGTGCGCTTGCGTGGCGAGGGGGGATGGCGGTGTGGGCGGCTATCCATCATGCGTTCTCCCAGAACCAGATGTGGATAAGTGACGGCTGTCCTTGTGCCATTGCAGTGAAGACAGCGCAGGAATCGAAGTCAAGGCAACGCTTTAGAACTGTATGAAATCTGATCAATTGCTGTTTGGACTAAGCCTGGCAGGGCCTGCAGGGTTTGGCGAACAAGTTATCCACATAGCCATGCACAGCAAATGGGGGTAACTGTGGATGGATGGAAAAATAACTGGCTGATTTGTGAAGAAAAATCGTGACTTATCCAGAATGATGGTTTGCCTGACACATTGGCTATTTTTTGATCAAGTCTTTGTAAGCCACGGTTTTCATGGCTTGTAAAGGATGGCGAACACATTATCCACAGAAGCGCCAACAGACTTCGGGGGTAACTTCGCGGCGGCTGTGGAAAAGCGCTGAGGGCTGTGTGAAATCGCGGTCTACACGGGGATTATCAGCTTTAAAAGCTTAATCGATCAATTATTGATCAATCCTATACAGGCCACGTTTTATATGGCTTGCAGCGGACGGCGAACAACTTGTCCACAGAAGCGCCAACAGAGATTGGGGGCAACTCTTGAAGTTATTCAGGAGAAAAAGCCCGGTAAAACCGTGACTTAGGCTGGTTGTTTTTTGAGCTGGGGCCTAGAGGGCTTGATTGGCGTGGGGTACAGGGATGGGCGAACACGTTATCCACAGATCCGCCAACAGGGATTGTGGGTAAACACTACCCCTCACCCCAGCCCTCTCCCAAAGGGAGAGGGAGCCGACCGCATCGCCTGTTCAAACTCCACCGACCTGAACGAACATTGTGATCTCAGGCTTGGCCAGACCAAGGTCACTGCGCAATCGCAGGTCGATGTAATTAGCCAATACCACTCGGTCGGTCCCCTCTCCCTCCGGGAGAGGGCTAGGGTGAGGGGCTTTTCAGCGAACGACGCCTTCTTCGATCAGTAGTTTGAGGATCGCTTCCGCCCCGGCCTGCGCGGTGACACCCTTGAGCACTTGCCCACCGCCGCCACTGGCCTTGGCTGTCGCCGCCTTCATGCGGTCCGCGCCGCTCTTGGCCTTGATCACCTTCAAACGTTTCGGCCGTGGCTTGGCCGGTTGCAGTGTGGAGACGGCCAGTAGTTCATCGTCGAGCACCTCCACGTCTTCGGCATTCAACACCCCGCGTCGCGCCGGGCCGTAGGCACTCTGTCGAGGTTTGGGCGCGGCGTTATCCACAGTCGCCAGAAACGGCAGCTTCACCTTCAACCGCCGCCGCTGCCCGCGAGGCAAGGCTTGCAGCACCAGCGCCGAACCGTCGGTAATCGACTCGACCTGCGCCAGCCCCACCACCAGCGGCCAGCCCAGCCCCTCGGCGAGCAGAAACGGCAACATGCCCGAACCTTCACCGGTTTCCGCCTGACTGCCGGTCAGTACAACTTGGGCGCCCGCTTCGCGCAGGTACGCGGTCAGCGCCGGCAAAGCATCAGCGCCAGCGGGTTGTTCCAGCACATGTAGTTGTTCCAGGCCCATGCCCAGATAGGCGCGCAGTGCCAGTTCCGCAACGTCCCCGGCATGCAGCACTTGCAGTTTATCCCCAGCCAGTTGCAGGCCCAGCTCCACGGCGCGGGCATCCTGCTCGGCGCGGCGAGGCCGGCCCGACGTCGGGTGGGCACCGATGGAAACCAGACTGATGATCTTTGTGCTCATAACCGTTCCTTAAGCCGCATCGCGCTTGGCTTCGTTGCGGTAAGCCGCTACCGCCGCGATCAACGCCTGAAGAATTTCCGCGCTCTCGCCGATCACCGACAGGTCGGCACGCTTGATCATGTCGCAACCCGGATCGAGGTTGATCGCCACCACCTTGTCGCAGGCACCGATGCCTTGCAGGTGCTGGATCGCCCCGGAGATACCCACAGCCACATAAACCCGTGCGGTGACCCAGGTGCCGGACGCGCCGACCTGCCGATCACGCGCCATGAAGCCATCGTCCACCGCCACCCGCGAGGCGCCTTCGGTGGCGCCGAGGGCGGCGGCGGTCCTGTGGAAAAGCTCCCAATCCTTGACCCCGTTGCCACCGGAGAAGATGAACTCGGCTTCGGCCATCGGAATTGCTGCCGGATCCACCGCCACCGCACCCAGATCCTCAATCCGCGACAGGCTGCGCGCGACAGGTGTGGATAACTCAACCGGCAGCGCTTCGTGACGGGTTTCGCTGACCGGTTCCGCACATTCGGCAGACGCCAGAATCAAACGCGCCACCGGGCGGGCCAGATCCTGCAACCCGGCACCGGCGCGACCGATGCACTCCTGATCCTTGACCTGCCACACCCGCGTCGCCGGGCGCTCGCCCAGTGCCGCGGCAAACCGTCGACCGAGTTCACCGCCACCGCTGCGGCTGTCCGGCAGCAGCCAGTGGCGTGGGTTGAACTGGTTATCCACAGCCCGCAGGCCCTGCACCCGTTGCTCCGGTGCATAACCGCTGAATTGGTCGCCCTCCAGTACCAGCAAGCGATCGACGCCGGCCGTAGCGAAGGCGTTCTCTTTGTGTTCGCCAAACACCACAGCCAGCACCGCGCCGTCGTTGCCGGCCAGTTGATGAGCCAGACCGAGCAAGTCGCGGTCGTGGCTGCTCAGGCGACCGCCGACCATGTCCGGCACCACGCTGATGTAGAACGCCGGGGCCGGTACCTGATGCAGCGGCAACTGCACTTCAACCGTGGCCGAGCGTTTGACCGCCCCGCCCTGTTGCGCGCCGCTGCGGTCGATACGCTTGATGCCGTTGGGGCCGATGAAGCCGATGCCGTGCAGGTTCTTGCGAATGATCCCGTTGGGTCCCATCCAGCTGTGTTGCGCCGGTTGCATCGCCGCGTGCAGCGGATGCAGACGGTTACGCGCAATCCATTCGGCGCGCGGGTCGCGGCGGATAATGTCGCTCATCAGTGGGCCTCCGCAGGTTCACGTTTGGCCGGGGCGGCTGGCTTGTTCGGCGCGGCATCTTCGAGCAGCGCGTCGGCCACCAGTTCGGCGATGTCCTTGATCAGCGGACGCGGTTCGACCACGCCTTCGAGCATCGCCGTGCACTGTGGACAACCCACGGCCACCAGCTCGGCGCCGGTCTCGCGGATGTCGTCCATGCGCATGTCGGGAATCCGCTGTTTGCCCGGAATGTCGGTGATCGGCGCCCCGCCACCGCCGCCGCAGCAGCGCGAACGGAAGCCGGAACGTTGCATCTCTTTGACCTCGATGCCGAGGGCGCGCAGCACTTCACGCGGCGCCTCGTATTCGCCGTTGTAGCGGCCGAGGTAGCACGGGTCGTGGTAGGTCACGCTGTTGCCTTTGTGCTGACCGAGGTTCAGCGCACCGGCCTGAATGATTTCCGCCATGTAGGTGCTGTGGTGCTGCACCAGGTAGTTGCCGTCGAACGCGCCGTACTCGTTTTTCAGCACATGGAAGCTGTGCGGATCGCAGGTGACGATGCGGTTGAAGCTGTATTTGGCCAGGGTCTGGATATTGCGTTTGGCGAGCAGCTGGAAGGTCGCTTCGTCGCCTAAACGCCGGGCCACATCACCGCTGTCACGTTCTTCGAGGCCGAGCACCGCGAAGTCGACCTTCGCGGCTTTCAGCACTTTGACGAACGCGCGCAGGGTGCGCTGGTTGCGCATGTCGAAGGCACCGTCGCCGACCCAGAACAGCACGTCGGTGGATTTCTTTTCGCTAAGCAGAGTGAGGTTCAGATCCGCCGCCCAGTTCATCCGCCCGCCCGGAGCGAAACCGCCGGGGTTGTCAGTGGCGATCAGGTTTTCCAGGACCTCGGCACCCTTGTTCGGGGTCGCGCCTTTTTCCAGCGTCAGATGGCGGCGCATGTCGACGATGGCATCGACGTGCTCGATCATCATCGGGCACTCCTCGACGCAGGCACGGCAGGTGGTGCACGACCACAGGGTTTCGGCATCGACCAGACCATTGACGATCGGTTGATGCGGATTGCCACTGTGCTCACCGATTGGCTTGCCCGGATACGGACTACCGGCAAACTTCGCGTCAGTACCGCCGGCGAGGCCGACGACCATGTCCTGAATCAGCTTTTTCGGGTTCAGCGGCTGGCCGGCGGCGAAGGCCGGGCACGCCGCTTCGCACTTGCCGCACTGCACGCAGGCGTCGAAACCGAGCAGCTGATTCCAGGTGAAATCCTTGGGTTTTTCCACGCCTAGCGGTGCCGATGGATCATTCAGATCCAGCGGTTTCAAACCGGTGGAACGACCGCCGCCAAAGCGCTCGGCGCGACGGTGCCAGGCCAGGTGCAGGGCACCGGCGAAGGCGTGTTTCATCGGCCCGCCCCAGGTCATGCCGAAGAACAATTCCGACACGCCCCACAAAACGCCGAGCCCGAGAATCGCCGCGAGCAACCAGCCGCCGAAGTTCTCAGGAAGGATGCCGGCCACCGGCAGGGTCACCAGAAAGAACGAGGCCGAGAACGCCAACAGGCTTTTCGGCAGGCGCATCCACGGGCCTTTCGACAACCGTGCCGGAGGGTTGAGCCGGCGCCGGTAAACGAAGATCGCACCGACGAACATCACCGCCGTCATCAGCAGCAGCGCGTAGCCGAGGATGCGGTTATGCAGGCCGAAACCGTGCACCAGAATCGCCAGCACGATCGACGCCACCGCACCGCCGGCCGTGGCGACGTGGGTGTTGGCGATGTATTTGTCCCGCGCCACCACGTGGTGCAAGTCGACCATGTAGCGCTTGGGCATGGCGAACAGGCCGCCGAGCAGATCGACCTTCGAGGGCCGGCCCCGACGCCACATGGCCACCCGCCGCAACGCGCCCAGCACCGCAAGGGCCAGGGCTGCGAACAACAGGATTGGAAGAAGGGTGTTCAACATGGTGAAGCTCCCAAAGACCTCGGGGTCATTTGCGCGCTGCTGAGAACAACGCACCTACTTGTGGCGAGGGAGCTTGCTCCCGCTGGAGTGCGCAGCACTCCCAATACAGTCGCCGGTATATGCCTGATACACCGCGACTACAGGTTTTGGGGCCGCTTCGCAGCCCAGCGGGAGCAAGCTCCCTCGCCACAGGTGATGGTGGTCATGCCGTTAGAAATCCTTGCAGAGCCGCAGGGCGTCGTAGATCGCAGCGTGGGTATTGCGCTGCGCCACGCAGTCGCCGATGCGGAACAGCAAGTAGCCGTCGCCGGTGCTGCTCAGCGAAGGTTGCGGCTGGATCGCGAACAGCGCTTCCACGTCGATCTGGCCCTTGTTGCGCGAACCTTCTTTGAGTGAGTAGTAGATTTCCTCGTCCGGCCGCACGCCGTTTTCCACCACCACCTGATCGACCACCCGCTCCTCTTTGGCGCCGGTGTATTCGTTCTCCAGCACCGCGACCAGTTTGTCGCCTTCGCGGTAGACCTTCTCCAGCATCATGTCGCCGGTCATGATCACTTCTTTCGGGTACATGCTGCGGTAGTAGGTCGGGAATGACGTACCGCCGATGGCCACGCCCGGCTTGATGTCGTCGGTGACGATCTCGACCTGGCTGCCCTTGTCGGCGAGGAAGTCGGCGACCGACATCCCGGTGAACTCGCAAATGGTGTCGTAGACCAGCACGTTCTTGCCCGGCGCGACCTTGCCGTCGAGCACGTCCCAGCTGCTGACCACCAAGCCTTCGGCGGCGCCCCAGTGTTCGTTCTGCTCAAGGAATGGATGCCCACCGACTGCCAGCACTACCACGTCTGGACGCAGGTCCATGATGGTGTCGGCATCTGCAGCAGTGCCCAGACGCAGGTCGACTTTCAGCCGCGCCAGCTCCAGCTGGAACCAGCGGGTGATGCCGGCGATCTGGTCACGCTGCGGCGCTTTCGACGCGGTGGTGATCTGCCCGCCGATGAATTCCTTCTTCTCGAACAGGGTCACGTCGTGGCCCCGTTCGGCCGCCACACGGGCTGCTTCCATCCCGGCAGGGCCGGCACCGACCACCACCACTTTGCGTTTCGGCCCGGTGGATTTCTCGATGATATGCGGCACGCCCATGTATTCACGGGAGGTCGCGGCGTTCTGGATGCACAGCACGTCCAGACCCTGGTACTGACGGTCGATGCAATAGTTGGCGCCGACGCACTGTTTGATCTGGTCGACCTGACCCATCTTGATCTTGGCGATCAGGTGCGGGTCGGCGATGTGCGCGCGGGTCATGCCGACCATGTCGACGTAACCCCCCTCGAGGATGCGCGTGGCCTGGTTCGGGTCCTTGATGTTCTGCGCGTGCAGCACCGGCACCTTGACCACTTCCTTGATCCCGGCCGCCAGGTGCAGGAACGGCTCCGGCGGATAGCTCATGTTCGGAATCACGTTGGCCAGGGTGTTATGGGTGTCGCATCCCGAGCCAACGACGCCGATGAAATCGAGCATGCCGGTGTCGTCGTAATACTTGGCGATTTGCTTCATGTCCTCGTGCGACAGACCATCCGGGTGGAACTCGTCACCGCAGATACGCATGCCCACGCAGAAGTCGTCACCGACCTCGGCGCGCACGGCTTTCAGCACTTCCAGACCGAACTTCATCCGGCCTTCGAAGCTGCCGCCCCATTCGTCAGTCCGCTTGTTGACGCGCGGGCTCCAGAACTGGTCGATCATGTGCTGGTGCACGGCCGACAGCTCGACGCCGTCCAGGCCACCGGCCTTGGCGCGGCGCGCGGCTTGCGCGTAGTTGCCGATCACCCGCCAGATCTCTTCCGGCTCGATGGTCTTGCAGGTCGCGCGGTGCACCGGCTCACGGATGCCGGACGGCGACATCAGGGTCGGCCAGTGGAAACCATCCCAACGGGAGCGACGGCCCATGTGGGTAATCTGGATCATGATCTTGGCGCCGTGCTTGTGCATGGCGTCGGCCAGGTTCTGGAAGTGCGGAATGATCCGGTCGGTGGACAGGTTCACCGAACTCCACCATTGCTGCGGACTGTCGATGGCGACCACCGACGAACCGCCGCAGATCGCCAGGCCGATCCCGCCCTTGGCTTTCTCTTCATAGTATTTGACGTAGCGCTCGGTGGTCATGCCACCGTCAGTCGCGTAGACCTCGGCGTGCGCGGTGCTGAGCACGCGGTTGCGGATGGTCAGTTTGCCGATTTGGATCGGCTGGAACATAGCTTCGAAAGCCATGGCGGTCTCCTCAAATCGTTAAAAAACTACTGCGCTCGACCATGCTGCGTTGAAGTCAGACTCGAAATGCTCATTGACTAAAGTCAACTCCGCTTTCTCGCCTGACTTCGCCTTGCCTGGCCTTCGCTCGCTACGTTTTTTCAACGATTTGCTTATTGTTTAGGTTTGACGGTGAACAGGCCGTCGTCGTGGCCTTCTTCGGAGCCACCGTAGACTTGCTCGGCAACGGTGCGAATCTTGCTGCCGCGCGCCTCAAGAATCTGATCCATAGCCCCGGCAAACCAGCCGGTGAACATGTAATCGACCTTGCGCCCGACCTTGCCGTACACATAGACGAACGCCGAGTGTTCGAGCTTGACGCTGGCGGTGCCTTTGTCGAGGTCGATGTCCTGAATCTTGAACAGGCCCCAGCCGCGTTGCGACAGACGTTTCATGTAGTGCTCGAACACCGCGACGCCTTCCAGGCCGTGGCATTCGGCTTCTTTTTCGCACCAGTGCCAAGCGGACTTGTAGCCGGCCTTGTAGAGAATCTCGGCATAGGCGTCGGCGCCCAGCACTTCCTCGATGCCCATGTGGTTATTGACGAAAAAGTGGCGTGGCACGTAGAGCATCGGCAGGGCGTCGGAGGTCCAGACACCGGTTTCGCTGTCGACTTCGATTGGCAATTGCGGGGCGATCTTGGCCATGGAAACTTAACTCCAAAAAATTCGGTTTGTTGCCCCCGGCACGGACGGCCGGGGGAAAGGATTCAGAAGTGCGGTGGCTTATTCGCCCCAGACGTCCTTGAGGACATTGACCCAGTTTTCGCCCATGATCTTGCGCACAACCCGCTCGGAATGGCCGCGCTTGAGCAGGGTTTCGGTCAGGTTCGGGAACTCGCCGACGGTGCGGATGCCCAGCGGGTTGATGATCTTGCCGAAGCTGGTCAGACGACGGGCGTAGCCCTTGTCGTGGGTCAGGTATTCGAAGAAGTCCTGGCCGTGACCCTGGGTGAAGTCGGTGCCAATGCCGATGGCGTCTTCGCCGACGATGTTCATGGTGTATTCGATGGCTTCGGCGTAATCGTCGATGGTCGAATCGATGCCCTTGGCGAGGAACGGCGCGAACATGGTCACGCCGACAAAACCGCCATGGTCGGCAATGAACTTCAGTTCAGCATCGGACTTGTTGCGCGGGTGCTCTTTCAGACCCGACGGCAGGCAATGGGAATAGCAGACCGGTTTTTTCGATTCGAGGATGACTTCTTCGGACGTCTTGGAACCGACGTGGGACAGGTCGCACATGACGCCGACGCGGTTCATCTCGGCGACGATTTCGCGGCCGAAGCCCGACAGGCCGCCGTCACGTTCGTAGCAACCGGTGCCGACCAGATTCTGGGTGTTGTAGCACATCTGCACGATGCCGACGCCGAGCTGCTTGAACACCTCGACATAGCCGATCTGGTCTTCAAACGCGTGGGCATTCTGGAAGCCAAAGAGGATGCCGGTCTTGCCCTGCTCCTTGGCGCGACGGATGTCGGCGGTGGTGCGCACCGGCATCACCAGGTCGCTGTTTTCGCGGATCAGCTTCTGGCTGGCGGCAATATTGTTCACGGTCGCCTGAAAGCCTTCCCACACCGACACGGTGCAGTTGGCCGCCGTCAGACCGCCCTTGCGCATGTCTTCGAACAGCTCGCGGTTCCATTTGGCAATGATCAGACCGTCGATAACGATGCTGTCGGCGTGTAATTCGGCTGGGCTCATCAGGCGTCCCCTTATTGGCGATTCATGCGCCGAATCGTCTGCCGGCGCTTTGGGGCCAGCATATGCCTCGGTGCCGGGGCGACCGGGTGCAAAAACGACAGGGGAATTGCCGAAAGCGTCAATCCGCGACAAAGGGTCGCCAGGCGCTCCGATCAGCTACCTGTTCAAGCTCGCCAGCTTGAGCCAGAATCTGGCGCATCTTGGATACACCACTGGATTAGAGCGGCGACAACCATGAAATCGATCTTCCTGGCTTTGGCACTGATGGCGACCGGCGTACACGCCGCCGAAGACACCGACAACAACCCGTGCGACGCGGTGGAAAACGACGTCCAGACCCTGGAATGCTCGACCTACAGCCGCACCACCGCCGAAGACCTGCTCAAGGACAACTACGCCAGCCTCAACGAACGCATGCAGGCCACCTACGGCAAAAACGCCGCGCAACTGGCCGACATCACCGCCAAACTCAAAACCGCCCAGCAACAATGGCTGAAAACCCGCGACGCCGATTGCGCGGTAGAAGCGTTCCCGGCCACCGAAGGCAGCAAGGCATTCAAGATTGCGCAGAATGACTGTGTGGCGCGGATGAGTGACGAACGGTCGGAGTTTTTGGAGTCGATTGGACAGGAATAGTTATCTCAATTTATAGATTACGAACAGCAAAAATTAAAAAGCAGGCATATTAGAATGCAAAGTTTGAGATCTATATATCAAAAAATCTTTCGTAAGAAGAGCGTTAATACCGAAATGCAGAATAATGACTACACGCGCTCCTGCGAGGACGAACTCGACTGGGCTACCGTAGAGCAGCTTCACGAGGCAACGCTGCAAATCAGCAAGAGTTGTTTTGAACTAAAAAAACTTTGTATTGGACTTATAGGCATAGCTTTAACCTTACTCACAAAATTAACCCCCGCCACTTCACTTAGCACTTACTTTCTAGTAATAACTGTAATTTGCCTAGGTTTTTGGATTGCAGACTTTACATCATATTACTATCAAAAATCTACTAGAATGGCGATGAGCCTGCGAATCAAAAGAATCGCAAACCGAAATAAGATATTCAACTATCCAAATGGAGAATCAAAACCAATTTGGCTTCAATCTGCATTCAACCCCTCAATGTCTTTATATCTTATTTTCATAGCAATAAGCTTTGGCGGCTGGATTTGTTTAACATTTCAAGACCAGTTACTCAGCCTTCTATCCTACTTCAAATTTCCGACATGAAAATCTTTATTAGTTATACTACTCGTGATCATTTAATCCGACCATCACTACTTAGATGCATCGAAACCATTGTGTCTGAGTTCGGCGAACCTTATATCGATCTCATCCATAACACAGCAGAAAACAAACAAGCCCACGTAGAAAACAACCTACTGAAATCAGACATTCTGATTCTTATATCATCGGAATCCGTATCTAAGTCAAACTGGGTATTATGGGAATTAAAAAAAGCCAAGCTTCTTGGCATTCCCGTTATAAAAATTTCAGCTAACGAAGAAGACGTGCCAAACATACCTACAATGCTGAGGATTGAGCTAAACAAGCTTGCCAGCAATTGAATCCAGCGAAAACTTTACGTCTAATAATGCACGAGCCACCTTGCCAGAAGCGCATTCTTCACATGTAACAAGACAAAACTAATTTACTCCAGCGGGTATATTCATGAACATCTGCGGCATCGAAATCAAAGGCAGCGAAGCGATCTTCGCCGTGGCCTCCCTCGACGGTTCGGCCTTGAGCCACGTTGCACTGAGCACCAAGAAAATCGCCCTCGACGATGATGACGAGGCGGCCAACGTCAAACGCTTCGCGGCGCAGGTCGCTTCGTTTGTGCGCGAGCATTCGATTGACCGGATTGTGATCAAGAAGCGCAGCAAGAAGGGTGAGTTTGCCGGTGGGCCGACCACGTTCAAGATCGAGGGTGTGTTTCAGTTACTGGACGGGTGTGAGGTGACGTTGTTGTCGCCGCAGACCATCAATGCGCAGGCCAAGAAGCACAATTTCGAGCTGCCGGGGACGCTGAACAAGTATCAGCATGAGGCGTATAAAGCGGCGTGTTCGGCGTTGGTGAAGAAGTAAGATCAAAGGATCGCAGCCTTCGGCAGCTCCTACAGGGAAATGCATTCCAATGTAGGAGCTGCCGAAGGCTGCGATCTTTTGATTTCAGGCCTGTGCGGTACGCCGGTCCTCACGGGGACAGCGGGCGAACTTCGCGCGGTAGCTGCGGGTGAAATACGACGGTGATTCAAAGCCGCAGGCGATGCTCACTTCGAGCACGCTCATGTCGGTCTGGCGCAACAGCTGCCGGGCCTTTTCCAGGCGCAGGCGCAGATAGAAATTGCTCGGCGTGTCATTCAGGTGCAGCCGAAACAAGCGCTCCAGTTGCCGCCGCGTCACCTTGATCGATTCCGCCAGTTGCAGCGTGGTCAGCGGTGGTTCGCTGTGTTGTTCCATCTCGCCAATCACCTGCACCAGCTTCTTGTTGCTGATGCCGTAGCGCGTGGCGACTTCCATGCGCTGGTGGTCCTTGCGCGGACGAATCCGCCCCAGCACAAACTGCTCGCTGACCTGAATCGCCAGTTGCGGACCATGGGCCTGGGCGATCAGGTCGAGCATCAAATCGATAGATGCCGTGCCACCCGCCGAGGTGATGCGCCGACGGTCGATCTCGAACAGTTCCTGAGTCACGCTGAGCTGTGGATAAGATTCCTTGAACGCATCGATGGCTTCCCAGTGCAGGGTCAGGCGATGGCCGTCGAGCAGGCCGGCTTCAGCGAGGACGAAACTGCCGGTGTCGATGGCACCGAGGGTCACGCCTTCGTTGTCCAGCCGGCGCAGCCAGTGCTCAAGAGTTGGCGTGGCGAACTTCAGCGGTTCGAACCCGGCCACCACCAACAGCGTCGCGCCTTTCTTCAGCGGCTCCAGCGCCGCGTCGGCGTTGACCGACATGCCATTGCTCGCCAGCACCGCCCCGCCATCGGCGCTGAGCACGTGCCAGCGGTACAGCTCGCCACGAAAGCGGTTGGCCACCCGCAGCGGTTCGATCGCGGAGATAAAGCCGATGGCGGAAAACCCCGGCATCAGCAGAAAGTAGAAATCCTGGGACATGTGCGCACTCGGTTAGCGGGTAGCGTGGAACGTTGATACGCCGATTGTCATCAGCGTTCAAGCGCACAGGTCGCTACAGTGCAAATGCCAGTCGCCGCAGTGCGCTTTCACGGGGCCGTTGCTGCGTAACTTTGCATCACCGGCACGCCAGATGCCGGAACTCACAATAACGACCTGCCGAGGAACCCGACATGAAACGACTGATCAGCAGCTGTGTTCTTGCACTCAGCGGTACCGCTTTCCTGAGCGCCAGCGTCATGGCGGCCGAACCCGCCTCGTGCCAGAACGTGCGCATGGGCGTGGTCAACTGGACCGACGTGATCGCCACCAGTGCCATGACCCAGGTCCTGCTCGACGGCCTCGGCTACAGCACCAAACAAACCAGCGCGTCCCAGCAGATCATCTTCGCCGGGATCCGCGATCAGCGGCTGGATCTGTTCCTCGGTTACTGGAACCCGCTGATGACCCAGACCATCACCCCGTTCGTCGACGCCAATCAGGTCAAGGTCCTGCCGGCGCCGAGCCTGAAGGACGCCCGCGCGACTTTGGCCGTGCCGACCTATCTGGCGGACAAGGGCCTGAAAACCTTCGCCGACATCGCCAAGTTCGAGAAGGAACTGGGCGGCAAGATCTACGGCATCGAACCGGGTTCGGGCGCCAATACACAGATCAAGGCGATGATCGCCAAGAACCAGTTCGGCCTCGGCAAATTCCAGCTGGTCGAGTCCAGCGAAGCCGGAATGCTCGCCGCCGTCGACCGCGCCGTGCGCCGAAAGGAAGCCGTGGTGTTCTTCGGCTGGGCGCCGCACCCGATGAACGTCAATGTCAAGATGACTTACCTCACCGGCAGCGAAGACGCCCTCGGCCCGAACGAAGGCATGGCCACGGTATGGACCGTCACCGCGCCGAAGTACGCCGAACAGTGCCCGAACATCGGCCGCCTGCTGAGCAACCTGACGTTCACCGCCGAAGACGAGAGCCGGATGATGCAACCGCTGCTCGATCACAAGGACGCCTTCGAGTCGGCCAAGCAATGGCTCAAGGATCACCCCGAAGACAAGCAGCGCTGGCTTGACGGTGTGACCACCTTCGACGGCAAACCGGCCGCTGAAAACCTGCAGCTGACCAGCAAATAAATCACCCCGAATCAACGCTTCGCAGCCCCGCAAAGGGCTGCGGACAGACCCATCACGCCTGAAGGAAACCGCACCATGAACCACGACGTCATCATCACCTGCGCACTCACCGGTGCTGGCGACACGACCGCCAAAAGCCCCCACGTGCCGGTCACCCCGAAACAGATTGCAGCGGCTGCGGTGGAAGCGGCCAAGGCCGGCGCCACCGTCGTCCACTGCCACGTGCGCGACCCGCAGACCGGCAAGTTCAGCCGTGACGTGGCGCTGTACCGCGAAGTGATGGAACGCATCCGCGAGGCGGACGTCGACATCATCGTCAACCTCACCGCCGGGATGGGCGGCGACCTGGAAATCGGTGCCGGCGAGCACCCGATGGAGTTCGGCCCGAACACCGACCTGGTCGGCCCGCTGACTCGTCTGGCCCACGTTGAAGAACTGCTGCCGGAAATCTGCACCCTCGATTGCGGCACGCTGAACTTCGGCGACGGCGACACCATTTACGTCTCGACCCCGGCGCAACTGCGCGCCGGCGCCAAGCGCATCACCGAGCTGGGGGTGAAGGCCGAGCTGGAAATTTTCGACACCGGTCACCTGTGGTTCGCCAAGCAGATGATCAAGGAAGGCCTGCTCGACAACCCGCTGTTCCAGCTATGCCTGGGCATCCCGTGGGGCGCCCCCGCCGACACCACCACCATGAAAGCCATGGTCGACAACCTGCCCGCCGATGCGGTGTGGGCCGGGTTCGGCATCGGCCGCATGCAGATGCCGATGGCCGCGCAAGCGGTGCTGCTCGGCGGCAACGTGCGGGTCGGCCTGGAAGACAACCTGTGGCTGGACAAGGGTGTGCTGGCGACCAACGGCCAACTGGTCGAACGCGCCACCGAGATCCTCAGCCGCCTCGGCGCCCGGGTGCTGACCCCGGCTGAAGGCCGCAAGAAGATGGGCCTGACCCAGCGCGGCTGACCCTCAGCAAAAAAAATGGGGCCCTGACTGCCCCCCCAAATTTCACCTGTAGGAGCTGCCGAAGGCTGCGATCTTTTGATCTTGCTTCAAACAATCAGAATCAAAAGATCGCAGCCTGCGGCAGCTCCTACAGGAAACACCTTTTTCAGGGAGTTCCCATGAGCTTTATCACCAACATCAAAACCTTCGCCGCCCTCGGCAGCGGTGTCATCGGCAGCGGCTGGGTCGCGCGTGCCCTCGCCCATGGCCTCGACGTGGTGGCCTGGGACCCGGCGCCCGGCGCTGAAGATGCGCTGCGCAAACGCGTGGCCAATGCCTGGGCTGCGCTGGAGAAAAACGGTCTGGCGCCCGGCGCCTCGCAGGATCGTTTGCGCTTTGTCGCGACCATCGAAGAATGCGTGCGCGATGCCGATTTCATTCAGGAAAGTGCCCCGGAACGCCTCGAGCTGAAACTCGATCTGCACAGCAAAATCAGCGCAGCGGCCAAGCCTGATGCCTTGATCGGATCGAGCACTTCCGGCCTGTTGCCGAGCGAGTTCTACGAGAGCTCGACCCACCCTGAACGCTGCGTGGTCGGTCACCCGTTCAACCCGGTCTACCTGCTGCCGCTGGTGGAAGTGGTCGGCGGCAAGAACACCGCGCCCGAGGCCGTGCAAGCGGCGATGAAAGTCTACGAATCCCTCGGCATGCGCCCGCTGCATGTGCGCAAGGAAGTGCCGGGATTCATCGCTGACCGTCTGCTCGAAGCGCTTTGGCGTGAGGCGTTGCATCTGGTCAACGACGGCGTGGCGACTACTGGCGAGATCGACGACGCGATCCGTTTTGGCGCTGGTTTGCGCTGGTCGTTCATGGGCACCTTCCTGACGTACACCCTCGCCGGTGGCGATGCCGGGATGCGTCATTTCATGTCGCAGTTCGGCCCGGCGTTGCAGTTGCCGTGGACGTATCTGCCGGCACCGGAGCTGACTGACAAGCTGATTGACGATGTGGTCGATGGCACCACCGATCAGCTCGGTCGCCACAGCATTGCGGCGCTGGAGCGCTATCGTGATGACTGCCTGCTGGCGGTGCTGGAGGCGGTGAAGACCACCAAGGAAAAGCACGGGATGAGTTTCAGCGAGTGATGTGTCTGGCTTGAAACTGCTGCCCTCACCCTAACCCTCTCCCGGGGGGAGAGGGGACTGACCGAGGTGAATGGGCGAGTTACACCGACTTGAAATACCGAGCCGAACACAGGCTTTGAAAAGCCCCCGATCTGCTCCCTTTCCCCCTCTCCCCTATGGGGAGAGGGCTGGGGTGAGGGGTGGCTTTTGATCTTGATGACCCTTCAACTGCCGGAACCAACATCATGCCCACCCTCACCACCTACCAAACCACCATCATCCCCGACTGGGTCGACTACAACGGCCACCTGCGCGACGCCTTCTACCTGTTGATCTTCAGCTACGCCACCGACGCCCTGATGGACCGTCTCGGTATGGACAGCAACAACCGCGAAGCCAGCGGCCACTCGCTGTTCACCCTCGAACTGCATCTGAATTATCTGCACGAAGTGAAGCTCGACGCCGAGGTCGAAGTGCGCACGCAGATCATCGGCCATGACAGCAAACGCCTGCACCTCTATCACAGCCTGCACCGGGCCGGCGACGACCAGGAACTGGCCGGCAACGAGCAGATGCTACTGCACGTCGACCTCGCCGGCCCGCGCTCGGCACCGTTCACCGCCGATACCCTGAGCCGTCTGCAAGCCATCGTCGCCGAGCAAGTCGATCTGCCCGCCCCGGCTTACATCGGCCGTGTCATCGCCCTGCCACCCGCCCGTTAATTCCTCCCACGCAAGGAACCGCCATGCACACCGCTGCCGCTGTTGCCGATTTCCGTACTTATCCGTTGATCAGCGCGCTGAGCGGCGTGCAGAACCTGACGGATCGCGTATCGATTTCCTGGGCCGATGGCCGCATCAGCCCGTTTCATCATGTCTGGTTGCGGGACAACTGTCCGTGCCCGCAATGCGTCTACAACGTCACCCGTGAGCAGGTATTCGAGATCGTCGATGCTGCGCCGGATCTGGCCCCCGCCAACGCGCACATCGACAGCGACGGCTGTCTGCAGATCGACTGGCAGGACGGCCATCACAGTCGCTTCGATCCGGGCTGGCTGCGCGCCCACGCCTATGACGACGAATCACGCGCCGAACGTCTGGCCGCCAAACCCCAGCCCTATCTGTGGCGCAGCAATCTGCAGCTACCGGTATTCGAATATTCAGCGCTGATGAACGACAACGGCGCGCTGCTGCAATGGTTGGTCGCGGTGCGCGACATCGGCCTGACTCAGGTGCGCGGCGTCCCCACCGAACCCGGCTCACTGAAGCTGATCGCCCAGCGCATTTCGTTCATCCGCGAGAGCAACTTCGGCGTGCTGTTCAACGTGCAGTCCAAGGCCGATGCCGACAGCAACGCCTACACCGCTTTCAACCTGCCGCTGCACACGGACTTGCCGACTCGCGAGCTGCAACCGGGGCTGCAGTTTCTACATTGCCTGGTGAATGATGCCGAGGGTGGCGAGAGTATTTTTGTCGACGGTTTTGCGATTGCCGACGCGTTGCGTCAGGAAGCACCGGAGCTGTTTCAGGCGCTGTGCGAGATCCCCGTAGAGTTTCGCAACAAGGATCGCCACAGCGACTATCGCTACCTGGCGCCGATCATTGCGCTGGACGCGTTGGGCCGGGTTGCGGAGATGCGCATGGCGAATTTTCTGCGCGGCGCATTCGATACGTCGGTGGAGCAGATGCCGCTGCTGTATCGCGCCTATCGACGCTTGATTGCGATGACCCGCGAGCCACGGTTTCGGCTGATGCAGCGACTCAATCCGGGCGAGCTGTGGTGCTTCGATAATCGCCGCACGCTACATGCGCGCAACGCATTTGATCCTGCCAGCGGGGCGCGGCATTTTCAGGGCTGCTACATCGACCGGGATGAGTTGTTGTCGCGGATTCTGGTGTTGCAACGCTAGAAAAGATCGCAGCCTTCGGCAGCTCCTACAGGGGATCGCATTTCAACTGTAGGAGCTGCCGCAGGCTGCGATCTTTTGACTTTCATGAAACCAAAAAAAGCCCCGATACAAGCCGTGACAGGATCGGGGCAGAGGGTACTGTTGAGGAGCTGCCAGTCGAGGGTGACCAAACCGTCGTGTAGCGAGCTGAGTCCAGTGTGCCCACTCCCCAGGGCGGTCAGTTAGCCGAAAACGACCTGTTCATAGCCGTCGCAGCCACTGCGACAAATCGCCCTTGCCGTCCCTCCGCATGCCTACCAGAATCGAGCCACGACCTCCGTTACCGAAGAAGGATGCGCGCCATGATGTACGCCGATTTGATCGATCAGGAAGACCTGTTGGGCCAGCTCAAGGCATTGGGGTTTCAGGTGCCGAGCGGCTCCACAGCGGAGCAGGCCTGCGAGTGTGCGGTACGTGGTCTGGACAATGTTCGCGCGTTTGAACTGCGCAAGATGGTCAAGGACATGTACACCAGCGGCGCCAGTATCCAGCCTGCGGTGCGCCAGGCGATCGACAAGCAGTTGTTGCCGGCGTTGGCGGATTACCAGCAAAGCCACAGCGCCTGACAAGTAACTGTGGCGAGGGAGCTTGCTCCCGCTGGGCCGCGAAGCGGCCCCAAACCGGCAGATGCACTGTTCCAGATAAATCGCATTCGCAGGTTTAACGAGCGCTTCGCGCCCGAGCGGGAGCAAGCTCCCTCGCCACAAAAACTGTCCGGTCTACAGCCTTACGCTGGCAAACGTCGACTCATTACGCGCCTGACTCAACGCCGACATCGGCCCAGACAGCGGCGACATCACGATCGCCTGCGGCAGCGGCAGCATCGCCACTTGCTGGGTGGTGTTGGAGCCTACGCGTTCGTCACGCGGCGGAATGCCGAAGTATTCGCGGTAGCACTTGGAGAAGTGCGGCGTCGAGACGAAACCACACACCGACGCGACTTCGATGATCGACATCGGCGTCTGCTTGAGCAGCTGCCGCGCGCGGATCAGGCGCAGCTTGAGGTAGTAGCGCGACGGCGAGCAGTGCAGGTATTTCTGGAACAGCCGCTCCAGCTGTCGACGCGACACGGCGACGTACACCGCCAGTTCATCGAGGTCGATCGGCTCTTCGAGGTTGGCCTCCATCAGCGCAACGATTTCCTGCAGCTTCGGCTGGTTGGTGCCGAGCATGTGCTTGAGCGGCACACGCTGATGATCCTGCTCGTTGCGGATGCGTTCGTAGACGAACATTTCCGAGATCGCGGCGGACAGTTCACGGCCGTGATCGCGGCTGATCAGGTGCAGCATCATGTCCAATGGCGCGGTGCCGCCGGAGCTAGTGAAACGGTTACGGTCGAGGGTAAACAGGCGCGTGCTCATGGCCACGCGCGGAAACGCTTCCTGCATCGCCGCCAGACATTCCCAGTGCACGCTGCAATCGAAACCGTCGAGCAGCCCGGCGCAGGCCAAAGCCCAACTGCCGGTGCACACCGCACCGAGACGCTTGGACTGACGCGCCTGGCTCTGCAGCCATGACACGTGTTCACGGGTCACGGTGCGTTGAATACCAATGCCGCCGCAGACGATCACGGTGTCCAGGGGCGGGGCTTTGTGCATGGAGGCGTCGGGGGTGATTTGCAGACCGTCACTGGCCCACACCTGGCCGCCATCGACGGTCAGGGTGCTCCAGCGATACAGCTCACGACCGGACAATTGGTTGGCCATGCGCAGGGGTTCTACTGCGGAGGCCAGGGAAATCAGCGTGAAATTGTCCAGCAGCAGAAAGCCGATGGATTGAGGCGCACGGTTCTGGGGTTGGGCCCCGGAGTTGAACGACGTCATCGCGGTATCTCCTCACACAAAGCGGGTGATGGCCTCAGGCGGAGGCTCTTGTTATTGCCGGCGTTCTCGCGTGGGAGACGGGCTTTGTTATGACAGAGCAATTGCCATGCCTAAAATTGAATGGCTGTTCAATAACTCCTGAAAACGACGTCGCGACGTGTCTATTCAAGACGTCGGACACAGGGTGTTTCGAAGTGCCATCAGCGGCGTTGAGAGCCCTGCCCCGCTGCCTGTGAGCAGATCGGTAGCACTTGTGGGAACAGGCTTGCGCGGGGTTGTTTCAGAGTGTCACCGCAAGCACGGGTGACGGACGGTAGCGGGTGCGAATGGCGCACTGCGAGTGGGAAAAGCTCTTGTCTGATTGCGACGCGCTAAAAGGTGGCGTGATTTGATTAGCGTGTGCACTTGGTGAGCAGTTTTGACTGGTCTGCTCATATTCCCAGGGAGGGTTACAGGTTCTTGTGGCGAGGGAGCTTGCTCCCGCTGGACTGCGAAGCAGGCCCAAAACCAGACTTCGCGGTCCCTCAGTTGAAACGCACCAAGCTGATTGCGACTGCTGCGCAGCCGAGCGGGAGCAAGCTCCCTCGCCACAGAAAAATGTGTCAGCACTCAACGGCGCTGACCGCCAGACCACCCCGTGAGGTCTCTTTATATTTGTCATGCATGTCCGCGCCGGTATCACGCATGGTGCGGATCACCCGGTCCAGCGAGATGAAGTGCTGACCATCCCCGCGCAAAGCCATCTGCGCCGCGTTGATCGCCTTCACCGCAGCAATCGCATTGCGCTCGATGCACGGCACCTGCACCAGGCCGCCGACCGGGTCGCAGGTCAGACCAAGGTTATGTTCCAGGCCGATTTCCGCCGCGTTGCACAATTGCTCAGGCGTCGCGCCGAGGATCTCCGCCAGCCCCGCCGCCGCCATCGCGCAGGCCGAACCGACCTCGCCCTGGCAGCCAACTTCGGCACCGGAGATCGAGGCGTTCTTCTTGCACAGAATCCCCACCGCTGCCGCGCCCAAAAAGTAGTCGACCACGTTGGCGTCGGTGACCGCTTCGCTGAACTTCATGAAGTAGTGCAACACCGCCGGAATGATCCCTGCCGCGCCATTGGTCGGTGCGGTGACCATGCGCCCACCCGCCGCGTTTTCTTCGTTGACCGCGAGGGCAAACAGATTGACCCACTCCATGGCACTGAGGGTCGAGCCGATCACGTTGGGCTTGTTCAACTCCTGCAGGCTGCGATGCAACTTGGCCGCGCGCCGGCGCACATTGAGACCGCCGGGAAGGATGCCTTCGTGCTTGAGGCCCTGCTCGACGCAATCCTGCATCGCCCGCCACAGCTTCATCAGTCCGGCGCGGATTTCCTCTTCGCTGCGCCAGACCTTTTCGTTGGCCATCATCAGTTCGGCGACGCGCAGGTTGTTCTTTTGGCACAGCTGCAGCAGTTCCACCGCGCTGGAAAAGTCATAAGGCAATTCGGTGCGATCCAGATCGACCACGCCGCTGGATGCCTGCGCCTGATCCACGACAAAACCGCCACCGACCGAATAGTAGGTGTCGCGATGAATCTCGCCGTGATCGCCTTCGGCAACCAGGGTCATGGCGTTGGGATGGAACGGCAGGTTCTCGTCGATCAGGCGCATGTCGCGAGCCCAGACAAACGGCACCGACAGACGACCATCCAATAACAGCGTATGAGTTTCGCGCAGCGCCTGAATGCGAGGGCCAATCTGCGACGGGTCGATTGCGTCCGGCCATTCGCCCATCAGGCCCATGATCACCGCGTTGTCGCTGCCGTGTCCGATGCCGGTGGCCGACAGTGAGCCGAACAGTTGCACTTCCATACGCCGCACCTGTTCGAGCAGGTGCCGGTCGCGCAGCGATTGCACAAACAGGGCGGCGGCGCGCATCGGCCCGACGGTGTGAGAACTGGACGGGCCAATGCCGATCTTGAACAGGTCGAAAACGCTGATAGCCATTGCTGCAGAGCTCCTGAGGATGCCGTTCCCGGGCATTAAGCGCCCGCTGGCGGAGCTGCTACGCTCAAGCTGCGATCCGCCGGAATGCCCGCATCATCAGGCTTTTGCCGGGTCGCTCGGCGTCTGACACCGACGCACTCATGCCCACCAACGCCGTGCCGGTTTTCTCCCGTGTTTTCGCCGTTTTTATGCGGTTCAGATCGCCAGACGGGGCAGAAAAAAGCTGTAAACGACGTCACTGACACTGGATGCGACCATCCCTGTACTGGATACGACCCACCCTGTAGGCGTCAGATTTTCACTGGTACATGATCGTTATGACTCGATTGCAAGGCGCCGTGGTAGAGCTGTCTCCAGAACGCCATCCAACCGCAACCTATAAGTGCGGTGGTCCACAGTCGGAACACTGCCAAAAAAAACACCAAGGAGTCCATCCATGAAAGGTTCCCCGTCGTTGTTGTTGGCCGCCATGCTGAGTCTGCCGTTACTGGCTCAAGCCGCAGAACCGGCGCAGTGCAGTACCGTGAATTTCTCCGATGTCGGCTGGACCGACATCACCGCCACCACCGCCACCACCTCGGTGGTGCTCGACGCCCTCGGCTACAAGACCAAGACCACCATGATCTCGGTGCCGGTGACCTACAAGTCGCTGGCCGACGGCAAGAACATGGACGTGTTCCTCGGTAACTGGATGCCGACCATGGAAAACGACATCAAGGCCTACCGCGATGCCGGCACCGTGGAAACCGTGCGCACCAACCTCAAGGGCGCCAAGTACACCCTCGCCGTACCGCAAGCCTTGTATGACAAGGGTCTGCATGACTTCGCCGACATCGCCAAATTCAAGAAGGAACTCGACGGCAAGATCTACGGCATCGAGCCTGGCAACGACGGCAACCGCCTGATCCAGAGCATGATCGACAAGAACGCCTTCGGTCTGAAGGACGCCGGTTTCAAGGTCGTCGAATCGTCCGAGGCGGGCATGCTCTCGCAGGTTGATCGCGCGCAGAAACGCGACACCGCCGTGGTCTTCCTCGGCTGGGCGCCGCACCCGATGAACAAGCGCTTCAAGATCCAATACCTGACCGGTGGCGATGACTTCTTCGGCCCCGACTTCGGTGCCGCCACCGTGGCGACCAACACCCGCAAGGGCTACTCCACCGAATGCAGCAACGTCGGTCAGTTGCTGAAAAACCTGGAGTTCAATGTCGACATGGAAAGCGAGCTGATGGGCAACATCCTCGACGACAAGATGAAGCCTGAAGCGGCCGCCAAGGCCTGGCTGAAAAAGAATCCACAGGTGCTCGATACCTGGCTCGCTGGCGTGACCACCATTGACGGTAAACCTGGCCTGGAAGCCGTGAAAGCCAAGCTCGCACAGTAATTGCCTTACGCCGGGCGAGTTCGCTCGCCCGGGCTGTTTATTCCTTGCATGCGGACGTTCACTACCATGCTGATTGATCAGAAAATCCCTTTAGGCCAGTACATCGCGGGCTTCGTCGAATGGTTGACGCAACACGGCGCCAGCACCTTCGACGCAATCGCCGTGACCCTGGAAACGATGATCCACGGCGTGACGTTTGCGCTGACCTGGTTCAATCCTTTCGTCTTGATCGGCCTCATCGCCCTGCTCGCGCATTTCATCCAGCGCAAATGGGGGCTGACTGTTTTTGTGATTGCCTCGTTCCTGCTGATCCTCAATCTGGGGTACTGGCAGGAAACCATGGAAACCCTCGCCCAGGTCATGTTCGCGACCCTGGTCTGCGTGGTCATCGGCGTGCCGTTGGGCATCGTCGCCGCGCACAAGCCGATGTTCTACACTTTGATGAGGCCGGTACTCGATCTGATGCAGACCGTACCGACCTTCGTTTACCTCATTCCGACCCTGACCCTCTTCGGGCTGGGTGTGGTGCCGGGCCTGATCTCCACGGTGGTGTTCGCCATCGCTGCGCCGATCCGCCTGACCTACCTGGGCATCCGCGATGTCCCGCAAGAACTGATGGACGCCGGCAAAGCCTTCGGCTGCTCGCGTCGCCAATTGCTCTCACGGATCGAACTGCCTCACGCCATGCCGAGCATCGCTGCCGGCATCACCCAGTGCATCATGCTGTCGCTGTCGATGGTGGTGATCGCGGCACTGGTGGGCGCCGACGGACTCGGCAAACCGGTGGTCAACGCACTGAACACTGCTGATATCGCCCTGGGCTTCGAAGCAGGCCTGGCGATCGTACTGCTGGCGATCATGCTCGACCGTATCTGCAAACAACCCGACGCCAAAGTAGGGGGTGACGCATGAGCATAATTCGCTTCGAAGACGTCGACGTAATCTTCTCCAAGGATCCACGCGAGGCACTCAAGCTGCTGGATCAGGGCATGACGCGCAACGAGATCCTGAAAAAGACCGGGCAGATCGTCGGCGTGGAAAAGGCCAGCCTGGACATCAACAAGGGCGAGATCTGCGTACTGATGGGCCTGTCCGGCTCCGGCAAGTCGAGCCTGCTGCGCTGCATCAACGGCCTCAACACCGTGAGTCGCGGCAAGCTGTTCGTCGAGCACGAAGGCAAGCAGATCGATATCGCTTCCTGCACCCCGGCCGAACTGAAAATGATGCGCACCAAACGCATCGCCATGGTGTTCCAGAAGTTCGCCCTGATGCCGTGGCTGACGGTGCGCGAGAACATCAGTTTCGGTCTGGAAATGCAGGGCCGACCGGAAAAGGAACGGCGCAAGCTGGTCGACGACAAGCTCGAACTGGTCGGCCTGACTCAATGGCGCAACAAGAAGCCCGATGAACTCTCCGGCGGCATGCAGCAGCGTGTCGGCCTGGCGCGGGCACTGGCGATGGACGCCGACATTCTGCTGATGGACGAACCGTTCTCGGCACTCGACCCGCTGATCCGTCAGGGTCTGCAGGATGAACTGCTGGAACTGCAACGCAAGCTGAGCAAGACCATCGTGTTTGTGAGTCACGATCTCGACGAAGCACTGAAACTGGGTAGCCGCATCGCGATCATGAAGGACGGCCGGATCATCCAGTACAGCGTGCCGGAAGAGATCGTACTGAACCCGGCGGACGACTATGTGCGCACCTTCGTAGCCCACACCAACCCGCTCAACGTTCTGTGCGGGCGCAGCCTGATGCGCACGCTGGACAACTGCAAACGCATCAACGGTTCGGTGTGTCTCGACCCGGGTGGCGATTCGTGGCTGGACCTGGCCGAAGGCAACACCATCAAGGGCGCGCGCCAGAACGGTTCGGTACTGAACCTGCAGAACTGGGCACCGGGGCAAGCGGTGGAAGGCCTGGAGCGCAAGCCAACACTGGTGGACTCGAACATCGGCATGCGTGACGCGCTGCAGATTCGCTACCAGACCGGCAACAAACTGGTGCTGCACGACAACAACCATGTGGTGGGGATTCTTGGCGACAGCGAGCTGTATCACGCGTTGCTGGGCAAGAATCTCGGGTAATGCGCCAGGTGGGATAAAAAAGGGATCGCAGTGAGCGATCCCTTTTTGTTGGGTCAGGAAAAAGCCCCTCACCCTAGCCCTCTCCCAGAGGGAGAGGGGACTGACCGAGTTGAACGGTCAAACTACATCGACCTGAAATATCGAGTCGAATTCAGGCTTTGAAAAGCCCCCGATCTGCTCCCTTTCCCCCTCTCCCTTGGGGAGAGGGCTGGGGTGAGGGGGCTTTTGACTTTAGCTGTACACCCGGCCAAGGAGCTGCCGATGGCTTTCAAACTGATCGAGCACATCGCGTGTGATCTGATCCTGCGTGAAGCCCATCAGGTCGTAATCCTGGCTGCCGTTGTGCAGATACACCTCGGCGCGGTAGTAACGCTGGCGCGCTTCATCGGACTGGGCCGATTCGGTCGGGGTCGCCAGGTAGCCGTCCAGGCTCACTTCGTAGACGAAAGGGTTGCCCTCTTCCATCTCGACGCGCACGCCCATGCAGCGCTTGGATTTGCCCAGCAGCGTCTGCACTTCCAGACCCTGTGCACGCAGCTGCGCAGCAGCGTCGTCCAGTGCCGGGGTCACGTGTTTGTCCATGAAGCGTTGCACCACCGATTGGCTCGGTTGCAGGTCCAGTTGCGTCAGACGCTCGCTGAAACCACGACGACCGCGTTCAGCCAGTTGCGCCTGCTCCTGTTCGATCTGCACGTCCTGACGCATCGCCTTGTGCAGGCCGAACATGAAGCAGATCAACACCACCGAGAACGGCAGACCGGCCAGCACCACCATGGTTTGCATGGCTTCGAAGTTACCGGCGAACAGCAGACCGATGGTCACCAGCGTGATCACCACCGACCAGAAGATCCGCAGCCAGTGCGGCGCATCTTCGTCGACGTTGCCACCCTTGCAGGACAGGTTCGCCATCATCACCGCGCCGGAGTCGGCCGGGGTCAGGAACAGCACGAAACCAACGAAGATCGACACACCGATAACGACTTTCGACGCCGGGTAGTGCTCAAGCAACTGGTAGATCGCCATCGACGGTTGTTCCAGCGCCGTCTTGCCGAGTTCCACCGCCCCCTGATTCATCACCAGATCCAGTGCCGAGTTACCGAAGATCGACAGCCACGCCAACGTGAAGCCCAGCGGAATCAGCAGCACGCCGGCCACCAGTTCACGCACGGTACGACCACGGGAAATACGCGCGATGAACATGCCGACGAATGGCGCCCAGGAAATCCACCAGGCCCAGTAGAACAGGGTCCACAGGCCCAGCCAGCGGTCGGACTTGGCGCTGTCGCCTTCATAGACGTACAGGTCGAAGGTCTTCAGCACCACGCCGTTGAGGTAGTCGCCGATGTTCTGCACGAAGCCGTTGAGCAGGTGCAGGGTCGGGCCGAACAGCAGGACAAAAATCAGCAGGCCGCTGAACAGCACGATGTTCAGGTTGGACAGACGACGAATGCCGTTTTCCACACCGGACACGGCAGCGATGGTCGCCACGGTGCTCATCACGATGATCACGATCAGCAGGTTGGTGTTGCTGTGCTCCATGCCGAACAGGTTTTCCAGCCCGGAGGACACCTGCAACGAGCCGATCCCCAGGTTGGTCACCAGACCCAGCAGGGTCACGAACATGCCGAAGCCGTCCACCGCATGACCGGCGGCGCCTTTGACCCAACGCTCGCCGACCAGTGGATACAGCGCCGAGCGCAGTGCCAATGGCTGGTTATGACGGTAAGCGAAGTACGCCACGGCCAGACCGACCAGCGCATAAATCGCCCAGCCGTGCAGGCCCCAGTGCAGGAAGGTCAGTTGCACCGCCTGACGCGCGGCCAGGTTGGTGGCCGCTGCGCCTTCCGGTGGATTGAAGTAATGGTCCAGCGGCTCGGACGCGCCGAAGTACAGCAGCGAAATACCGATACCCGACGAGAACAACATCCCCGCCCAGGCGCCGTAACTGAAATCCGGAGTATCGTCCTTGCTGCCCAGTTTGAGTTTGCCGTAGGAGGAAAACGCCAGGCCCACCACAAACACCAGGTAGGCGGCGATCACCACCATGTAGTACCAGCCGAAGCTGCGCGACAACCAGGCCTGAGCGATACCCAACAATCTGCCGGCCTCTTGCGGGGCGATGATCAGAATGGCGGTCAACAACAGAATCAACGCGGTAGAGGTGTAAAACACCCAACCGTTGACCGTCACCTTCTCGGGCGGGGTCTTTATAAGAGAGGCAGAACTCATGGCACAAATGCTCCAGGCAGTGCGAGAGAAGAACACAAGGCAACACGGAACCCGACCAATCGGTTAGTTGGCAGCCGACCGGCGGGTGATATAAAGACACCCCGAAAAAAGCCCGAACCTGCCGAAATGGCGTTGCGAATCGCTTTCGTGGCCAAAGCTGTGCGGACGTTCATCCGAAACCTGGCCCCGAGCGTCTTGCCCATTCAACACGTCCATCGAATAGCGAACCGCGCCATGCCCCACGCAGGTTTCAAGCATTTTCGGATGTCGTTTTATCGCCATTTACAAGCAGAAAAAATCTGTAGGCAGCGACGATTTGTCGCAGATCTTATTCTTTGTTGATTGAACGTTCAATCAAAACAAAATAGACTGGCCCTCAATCCGATAGGCGTTTATCGCCCTTCGGAAGGCCTAAGGAGATGTGCAAGATGCCCAAGGTCGGTATGCAACCCATCCGCCGCCAACAACTGATCGAAGCCACGTTGCAGGCGGTCGATCAGGTCGGTATGGGGGACGCCAGCATTGCGCTGATCGCCCGTTTGGCCGGTGTCTCGAATGGCATCATCAGTCACTATTTTCAGGACAAGAATGGCCTGATCGCCGCCACGATGCGGTATCTGATGACCGCCCTCAGCGAGAGCGTCACCGCGCGCCGTCAGGCGCTGGCAGACAGCAGCCCACGGGCGCATCTGCAGGTGATCATCGAAGGCAACTTCGACGCCAGCCAGGTCAATGGCCCGGCAATGAAAACCTGGCTGGCCTTCTGGGCCACCAGCATGCACCAGCCGTCTTTGCACAGGTTGCAGCGGATCAACGATCACCGTCTGTATTCCAACCTGTGCTGCGAGTTCCGCCGTGTGTTGCCGCTCGAAGATGCGCGCAGCGCCGCGCGTGGACTGGCAGCGTTGATCGACGGCTTGTGGTTGCGCGGCGCGCTGTCGGGAGACGCTTTCGACACGGCGCAGGCGCAACAGATCGCTTACGAATACATGGATTTCCAATTGGCCAAGCAGGTGAGCTAGAGCACACAGAAAACGCTCGGCCCCTGAACGCCACCGCAGCCTGATCGCGGTGGTCAACGCCAACCACTAATGCACTTGCGAGGACACTATGGCCCGTTTCGAACTGCAAAAACTCTACATCGATGGCGCGTACTCCGACGCTGGCAGCGATGCCACCTTCGAAGCCATCAACCCGGCGAACGGTGAAGTCCTCGCCCAAGTGCAACGTGCGACCAAGGAAGACGTCGAGCGTGCTGTGGTCAGCGCTGAAAAGGGCCAGAAAATCTGGGCCGCGATGACCGCCATGGAGCGTTCGCGCATCCTGCGTCGCGCCGTCGACATCCTGCGCGAGCGCAACGATGAGCTGGCTGCTCTGGAAACCCTGGACACCGGTAAAGCCTTCTCCGAAACCAAATACGTCGACATCGTCACCGGCGCCGACGTGCTGGAATACTACGCAGGCCTGGTGCCGGCGATCGAAGGCGAGCAGATTCCGCTGCGCGACACTTCCTTCGTCTACACCCGTCGCGAGCCGCTGGGCGTGGTCGCCGGTATCGGCGCGTGGAACTACCCGATCCAGATCGCGCTGTGGAAATCCGCACCGGCCCTGGCCGCCGGTAACGCGATGATCTTCAAGCCAAGCGAAGTCACCTCGCTGACCACCCTGAAACTGGCCGAGATCTACACCGAAGCCGGCCTGCCAAACGGCGTGTTCAACGTGCTGACCGGCAGCGGCCGTGAAGTCGGCACCTGGCTGACCGAGCACCCGCGCATCGAGAAAGTCTCCTTCACCGGCGGCACCGACACCGGCAAGAAAGTCATGGCCAGCGCTTCGGCTTCGTCGCTCAAAGACGTGACCATGGAACTGGGCGGCAAGTCGCCGCTGATCATCTGCGACGACGCCGACCTCGATCGTGCCGCCGACACCGCGATGATGGCCAACTTCTACAGCTCCGGTCAGGTTTGCACCAACGGCACTCGCGTATTCGTACCGAGCCACCTGAAAGCCGCTTTCGAAGCCAAGATCGTCGAGCGCGTCGCGCGCATCCGCATCGGCAACCCGGAAGACGAAAACACCAACTTCGGCCCGCTGGTCAGCTTCCCGCACATGGAAAGCGTGCTGGGTTACATCGCCAAAGGTAAGGAAGAAGGTGCCCGCGTACTGTGCGGCGGCGAGCGTCTGACCGACGGCGAATTCGCCAAAGGCGCCTTCGTCGCGCCGACCGTGTTCACCGATTGCACCGACGAGATGACCATCGTTCGTGAAGAAATCTTTGGCCCGGTGATGGCGATCCTCTCTTACGAGACCGAAGAAGAAGTGATCCGCCGCGCCAATGACACCGACTTCGGCTTGGCCGCCGGTATCGTCACCAAAGACCTGAACCGCGCGCACCGCGTGATTCATCAACTGGAAGCCGGTATCTGCTGGATCAACGCCTGGGGCGAGTCCGACGCGAAGATGCCGGTTGGCGGTTACAAGCAGTCGGGCGTGGGTCGTGAAAACGGCATCAGCTCGCTGGCCAACTACACACGCATCAAATCGGTACAGGTCGAGCTGGGCGATTACGTCTCGGTGTTCTGATCTGACGCAACTCTGAGGTTGGGGCCCTTGTGGCGAGGGAGCTTGCTCCCGCTGGGCTGCGCAGCGGCCCCAACTGCAGACACCGCGCTCATCCAGACAGAGCTCGGTCGCAGGTTCTGCGACTGCTTCGCAGTCGAGCGGGACGGTGCGGCGATCCGACAAGATCCCTCGCCACAAAACAAGCAGCTCGGCAGCCTGACCACATCTAAAGAGGGTGCATTCAATGTCCCAAGAATTCGATTACATCATCATCGGTGCCGGCTCGGCCGGTAACACCCTGGCGACCCGTCTGACTGAAGACGAAGGCGTCACCGTGCTGCTGCTCGAAGCAGGCGGCCCGGACTACCGTTTTGACTTCCGCACGCAAATGCCGGCCGCGCTGGCGTTCCCGCTGCAGGGTCGTCGCTACAACTGGGCGTACGAAACCGATCCGGAGCCACACATGGACGGTCGCCGGATGGAATGCGGTCGCGGCAAGGGCCTTGGCGGTTCGTCGCTGATCAACGGCATGTGCTACATCCGTGGCAACGCGATGGACTACGACGGCTGGGCGAAACTGCCAGGCCTGGAAGACTGGTCGTACCTGGACTGCCTGCCGTACTTCCGTAAAGCGGAAACCCGCGACATCGGCCCGAACGACTACCACGGTGGCGACGGCCCGGTCAGCGTGACCACGCCGAAGGCGGGCAACAACCCGCTGTTCCACGCCATGGTTGAAGCCGGCGTGCAGGCCGGTTACCCGCGCACCGAAGACTTGAACGGCTACCAGCAGGAAGGCTTCGGCCCGATGGACCGCACCGTGACGCCGAACGGCCGTCGTGCTTCCACCGCCCGTGGCTACCTCGACGTCGCCAAGAAGCGTTCGACCCTGACCATCGTCACCCACGCCCTGACCGACAAGATTCTGTTCGAAGGCAAGCGTGCGGTCGGCGTGCGTTACCTGGTCGGTTCGGCGGAAGAGCGCGTTGAAGCCAAGGCGCGCAAGGAAGTCCTGCTGTGCTCCGGCGCCATCGCTTCGCCGCAGATTCTGCAGCGCTCCGGTGTCGGCCCGGCAAAACTGCTGGAAAGCCTCGACATCCCGGTGGTCCACGACCTGCCGGGCGTCGGTGAAAACCTGCAGGATCACCTTGAGCTGTACCTGCAATATGCTTGCACCCAACCGGTCTCGCTGTACCCGTCGCTGCTCTGGTACAACCAGCCGGCCATCGGTGCCGAGTGGCTGTTCAACGGCACCGGCATCGGCGCCAGCAACCAGTTCGAAGCCGGCGGTTTCATTCGTTCGCGTCCGGAATTCGAGTGGCCGAACATCCAGTATCACTTCCTGCCAGTGGCGATTAACTACAACGGCAGCAACGGTGTGAAAGAGCACGGTTTCCAGGCGCACATGGGTTCCATGCGTTCGCCGAGCCGTGGCCGCATCCAGTTGAAGTCCAAGGATCCGCGTCAGCACCCGAGCATCCTGTTCAACTACATGGCCACCGAGCAGGACTGGCAGGAATTCCGTGACGGCATCCGCCTGACCCGCGAAATCATGCAACAGCCTGCACTGGACGCCTTCCGTGGCCGCGAAATCAGCCCGGGCATCGACGTGCAAACCGATGAGCAACTGGACAAGTTCATCCGCGAGCACGCCGAAACCGCGTTCCACCCGTCCTGCTCGTGCAAGATGGGCACCGACGAGATGGCGGTGGTGGATGGCGAAGGTCGCGTGCACGGCATGCAGAGCCTACGTGTGGTCGATGCTTCGATCATGCCAATCATCACCACCGGTAACCTGAACGCGCCGACGATCATGATGGCCGAGAAAATCGCCGACAAGATCCGTGGCCGCAAGCCTCTGCCGCGTAGCAATGCTGCCTACTACGTTGCTGGCGGTGCGCCAGTGAAAGGCAAGCCGATGCGTGATATCACGCCTGTTGCCCAGTAAGACTTGATACCGCGTCACGGCTAATCGCGAGCAGGCTCACTCCTACAGTTAATCTCCAGTGTTCACATAATGTGTGTTCGCTGGAGATCCTTGTAGGAGTGAGCCTGCTCGCGATGAGGCCCTGCAATTCAATACCCCTCCCCCCTGCTGCACAGTAAATCCTCCTACACCCCCTCTTCACTTGATCCTACCCCCACGCAGGCCTACTCTAGACCTCGCGCAATCGTTTCACCCCTCCCCGCCGAATCGCTTTACCCCGCAACTCCATAACAAGGAGGTTCCCGAATGTTCGATTTCCACCCCCAGCTCAAGCAGCGCTTCGCTGCCTTGCGCACGGGCGCCGAGTTTTTTTCCCTGCGGTATGTACGCGAGTCCGGCCAGTACCTGTCGGTGCGCAAGAACGTCGCCGAGCCGCCAAGCCTGAGCCGCGACGAAGGCGCGATGCTCACTGTGCGGGTCAACGGTGTCGAGGCTTACGCCGCCACCAATGATCTGTCGCAGCAAGGCCTGCAAGCCGCCCTTGAGCGCGCCGAACAGCAGGCCCGGCGCCTCAAGCCGCACGCCTTGCTCGACCTGCGCGACCAGCCGGTGTCGAGCGATCGCGCTGATTACTTTTCGCCCAATCTCGAGCAACCCTTCCCGTCCCTGAGCGAATGCTTCGAGCTGCTCGGCGCGGAGTCCGCCTCGGTGCCAAAGGATGAGCGCCTGGTGAACTGGGAAGCGAGCATCGGCATCACCCACGTCGAGCAGATCTACCTGAGCAGCGCCGGCGCCGAATTGCGCCAGGCCCAGCGCTTCGTCTATCCGGGCCTCGACGTCACCGCCTACGACGGCAACGACAGCCAGACCCGCTCCCTCGGTCGCGAGAACTTCGGCCAGCAGGGCGGCGCGGACGTGATCAGCCGTTGCGGCCTGGTCGGCGCCGGCCCGAAAGTGGCCGATCAGGCCCTGCAATTGCTGCTCGCGCCGAACACCCCGCAAGGCCCGCGCGATCTGTTGCTGATGCCGGACCAGATGATGCTGCAGATCCACGAGTCCATCGGCCACCCGCTGGAGCTCGACCGGATCCTCGGTGACGAGCGCAATTACGCCGGCACCAGTTTCGTCAAAACCAGTGACTTCGGCAGCCTGCAATACGGCTCGAAGCTGCTCAACGTGACCTTCGATCCGGACATTCCCGAAGAGCTGGCGAGTTACGGCCACGATGACGACGGCAGCAAGGCCAGCAAACAATTCCTGATTCGCGAAGGCTTGCTGCTGCGGCCACTGGGTGGCGCGCTGTCGCAGTTCCGCGCCGGTCTCGACGGAGTTGCCAACAGCCGCGCCTGCGGCTGGAACCGGCCACCGATCGACCGCATGGCCAACCTCAACATCGAGCCGGGCGATCAGTCGCTGACGCAACTGATCAGCGGTATCGAGCACGGCATTCTGATGAGCACCAACCGTTCATGGTCGATTGACGACGCGCGCAACAAATTCCAGTTTGGTTGCGAGTGGGGTCAGTTGATCGAGAACGGTGAACTAAAGGGTGTGGTGAAAAATCCGAATTACCGAGGCATTTCCGCGCACTTCTGGAAGAGTCTGCGCGCGGTGGGCGACGCCGGCACCCGGATGGTGCTGGGCACGCCAAACTGCGGCAAGGGCGAGCCGAACCAGGTGATCCGCGTCGGCCACGCTTCGCCGGCCTGCGTATTCAGCAACGTTGATGTGTTTGGGGGAGACGCCTGATGAGCATTTCGAAGAGTCAGTCCGACGCCTTCAAGGTCATGGTCAATTGGCTGCGCGACAGCGTCCGCGAGCCGGAACAATTCACCCTCAGCTATGCCGCCGAATCCTCGGCATTCGTGCGTTTCAACCACGCCAAGGTGCGTCAGGCCGGTCAGGTGCAGCAAGCCGACGTCGGGCTGAAGCTGATTAACGACGGGCGTCACGCCGATCTCCACATCACTCTGTCCGGTGATCAGGAAGCCGATTTGCAGCGCCTCGCCGAAGGCTTGCAACAACTGCGCGAAACCCTGCCGCTGCTGCCACAGGATCCGTACCTGCTGCTCAATCACAACGGCTGGCAGAGCAACAACGTGCAGGCCCATCCGCTGCCCGACACCGAGCAGGTGGTCGAGGAAATCTGCACCGCTGCTGAAGGTCTGGATCTGGTCGGCTTCTATGCTGCCGGTCCGATCAGCCGCGGTTTCGCCAGTTCCTCGGGGGCGTTCGGCTGGCATCAGGCCAACAGCTTCAACTTCGACTTCAGCCTGTTCCACGACAACGGCGAAGCAGTGAAAGCCAGCTACGCCGGGCACGAGTGGAGCAGCGAAGGCTTCACCCGACGCTTCCAGCAGGCGCGCGAGCAACTGGCGTTCCTCGGTCGACCGCTGCGGACTCTGGCACCGGGGCAATACCGCGCCTACCTGGCACCGGCCGCGCTGGAAGAAATCATGGGCATGCTCAGTTGGGGCGGTTTCTCCGCGCAGTCGATTGCAAGCAAAAGCAGCCCGCTGCAGAAGCTGTATGTCGGCGATCAGAGGTTCAGTCCGCTGGTCTCGCTGGATGAGCAAGTCAGCGGTTCGTTGAGCCCGGCGTTCTCCGGCGAGGGTTATCCGCGCAGCGATCTGCGGCTGATTGTCGAAGGCAAGGCCGGTGAGCAACTGGTCGGTTCGCGCAGTGCCGCCGAATACGGCCTGACCGCCAACGGCGCCAGCGGCGGTGAGATGCCGAGTGCGTTGAACATGGCGGCCGGTGATCTGTCACAGGCAGAGATCCTCAAGCAGTTGGGCACCGGGCTGTACATCAGCAACCTCTGGTACCTGAACTACTCGGATCAACCGGCGGCGCGCCTGACCGGCATGACTCGCTTCGCAACTTTCTGGGTCGAGAACGGCGAGATTCAAGCGCCGGTCAGCACCATGCGTTTCGACGACAGCGCCTACAGCCTGCTGGGTTCGCAGCTGGAAGCATTGACCGCCGAGCGCGAGTTGCTGCTGTCGGCGAGCACGTATAGCCAGCGCAATACGTCGTCGGCGTTGTTGCCGGGGGCGCTGGTGAGCCGACTGACCTTGACCCTGTAACACCGCAAAAACCTGTGGGAGCTGGCTTGCCAGCGATGAGGACATCAGATTCAACATAACTTTGTCTGAAAGTCCGCCATCGCTGGCAAGCCAGCTCCCACAGGGTAGTGTTCTGCCTGACCCACACTCTCAGAGGTTCCATGCCCACACGCCCGCCTCTCGACGCCATCACCGCCCGCTGGTTGCCGTGGGTCGTCGCCATTGCGTTCTTCATGCAGTCCCTCGACGGGACCATCCTCAACACCGCCCTGCCGGCCATGGCCCGGGATCTGGCCGAAGACCCGTTGCGCATGCAAGGCGTGGTCATCGCCTACATGCTCACCGTGGCCTTGCTGATTCCGGCCTCGGGCTGGATCGCCGATCGCTTCGGCACCAAGAAAATCTTCTTCGGCGCGATCCTGCTGTTCAGTTTCGGCTCGCTGCTTTGTGCGTTATCCAGCACCTTGACCATGCTGGTGGGTGCGCGGGTGATTCAGGGTCTCGGCGGCGCATTGATGCTGCCGGTCGGACGGCTGGTGGTGCTGCGCGCCTATCCGCGCTCGGAACTGGTGAGGATCATGGGCTTCATCACCATTCCCGGCCTGCTCGGCCCGTTGATCGGCCCGACCATGGGCGGCTGGATGGTGCAATACCTGACGTGGCACTGGATCTTCCTGATCAACCTGCCGGTCGGTGTTCTCGGCTGCTACGCGGTGTGGAAATTCATTCCCGACCTGCGCGGCAGCGAGCGGACGCGCTTCGACAGCCTTGGTTTCCTGCTGTTTGGCGCAGCGATGATCCTGATCACCATCGCCATGGAAGGTCTGGGCGAATTGCACTTGCCGCACCTGCGAGTGATGTTGCTGCTGTTCGGCGGTCTGGCCTGTCTGGCGGCGTACTGGCTGCGCGCCGGGCGTGTCGAAAATCCGCTGTTCGCCCCGTCGTTGTTCAAGACGCGAACCTTCGCGGTCGGAATTATCGGCAACCTGTTCGCCCGCCTGGGCAGCGGCGCCCTGCCGTTCCTCGTGCCATTGTTGCTGCAGGTGGCGCTGGGTTATTCGCCGTCGCAAGCCGGGATGAGCATGCTGCCGCTGGCCGCTGCGGCGATGTTTGCCAAGTGGATGGCGCGACCACTGATCGAACGCCTCGGCTATCGCATCGTGCTCACCGGCAACACCCTGGCGCTGGGGATCATGCTGGCGAGCATGGGCCTGGTCAGCGAGCAGACGCCGTACTGGCTGCTGCTGGGGCTGCTGGCGATTCTAGGGGCGATCAACTCGCTGCAATTCACCGCGATGAACACCGTAACGCTGATCGACCTCGACGACGCCAGCGCCAGCAGCGGCAACAGTCTGCTTTCGGTGGTGGCGCAGTTGTCGCTGAGTCTGGGCGTGGCCTGTGCCGGCGCATTGCTTGGCGGGTTTACGGCGGAGATCGGCAAAGACGGCGTGGAAACCGTGCTCGGGGCGTTCCAGCTGACGTTTGTTACCGTCGGGGTGATGGCGATGCTGGCGGCGACGATCTTCTCGCAACTGTCGAAAGAGGACGGCCGCCGGGTCAAACGCCCGGATGAACATCCGGACGAACACATCGAACACTGAATAAACAGTGAATGCTTTGGTGGCGAGGGAGCTTGCTCCCGCTGGACTGCGCAGCAGTCCCCCCGCTTTTGAATTGAAGAGCGGGGCTGCTTCGCGCCCCAGCGGGAGCAAGCTCCCTCGCCACAGTGGAATTCCTTCCCCTAGGTTTTAGGCACTGTTCGTCCAGAACTTTCGAGGAAAGTGGCACGGGGCTGCTACACTGCGCGACATTTTGTTTTGCAGGCCAGTCCCGTGACCACCATCGCCACCGCTTTTAATACTCTGCCGCTGTCCGCCGCCATGCTGGCTAACCTCGAATCCCTCGGTTATGCCCAGATGACGCCGATCCAGGCGCAGAGCTTGCCGGTGATCCTCAAGGGGATGGACCTGATCGCTCAGGCCAAGACCGGCAGCGGCAAGACCGCCGCGTTCGGCATCGGCCTGCTCAACCCGATCAACCCGCGTTACTTCGGTTGCCAGGCGCTGGTGATCTGCCCGACCCGTGAGCTGGCCGACCAGGTCGCCAAGGAAGTCCGGCGTCTGGCCCGTGCCGAAGACAACATCAAGGTCCTGACCCTGTGCGGCGGCGTGTCGTTCGGCCCGCAGATCGCTTCGCTGGAACACGGCGCGCACATCATCGTCGGCACCCCGGGGCGTATCCAGCAACACCTGCGCAAGGGTTCGCTGGTGCTCGACGGCCTGAACACGCTGATCCTCGACGAAGCCGACCGCATGCTCGACATGGGCTTCTACGACGCCATCGAAGACATCATCGAAAAGACTCCGGCACGCCGTCAGACCCTGCTGTTCTCCGCCACATACCCGGTGGGCATCAAGCAACTGGCGTCGAAATTCATGCGCGATCCGCAAACGGTGAAAGCCGAAGCGTTCCACGACGACACGCAGATCGAGCAGCGTTTCTACGAGATTTCCCCGGAAGAGCGCATGAGCGCAGTGACCAAAGTCCTGCACCACTTCCGCCCGGCTTCCTGCGTGGCGTTCTGCTTCACCAAGCAGCAAGTGCAGGAAACCGTCGATCACCTGACCTCCAAAGGCATCTCCGCCGTCGGCCTGCATGGCGATCTGGAACAGCGTGACCGCGATCAGGTGCTGGCGATGTTCGCCAACCGCAGTACTTCGGTGCTAGTCGCCACCGATGTCGCCGCCCGTGGTCTGGACATTGATGCGCTGGACATGGTGATCAACGTCGAACTGGCCCGCGACTCGGAAATCCACATTCACCGCGTTGGCCGTACCGGTCGCGCCGGCGAGAAAGGCATCGCGGTCAGCCTCGTGGCGCCGTCCGAAGCGCATCGCGCGCAAGCCATCGAACAACTGCAGAAAGCCCCGTTGAATTGGGATCAGGTCGATAACCTCAAGTCCCAGGGCGGCGCCCCGCTGCAGCCACCGATGAGCACCCTGTGCATCGCCGGCGGGCGCAAGGACAAAGTGCGTCCTGGCGACATCCTCGGCGCACTGACTGGCGACGCCGGCATCCCCGGCGCCCAGGTGGGCAAGATCGCGATCTTCGACTTCCAGTCGTATGTCGCCGTTGAACGCACCGTGGTCATGCAGGCGTTGCAGCGCCTGAACAACGGCAAGATCAAGGGCCGTTCGCTGCGCGTTCGCGTTTTGTAAAAACAACGCACGCCCCCCTGTAGGAGCTGCCGCAGGCTGCGATCTTTTGACTTTGTTTTTAAAGAGCAAGATCAAAAGATCGCAGCCTGCGGCAGCTCCTACGGTTCGTTTTGTGGTGATATTTCAGAGGACACCGTTTTGCGCTCTACCGAAGTCGTGATCATTGGCGCTGGCGCCGCAGGGTTGATGTGTGCACTGACCGCCGCCGGGCGTGGGCGTCAGGTGTTGCTGCTCGATCATGCGAACAAGGCTGGCAAGAAAATCCTGATGTCCGGGGGCGGCCGCTGCAATTTCACCAACATGTACACCGAGCCGGGCAATTTCCTCTCGCATAACCCGCATTTCTGCAAATCGGCACTGGCGCGCTACACCCAGTGGGATTTCATCGGCATGGTCGCCAAGCACGGCGTGCCGTATCACGAGAAAAAACTCGGTCAGCTGTTCTGCGATAACAAATCCAGCGACATCCTCGGCATGCTGCTCGATGAGTGCGATCAGGTCGGCGTCGAGCTGCACCTCGACACCTCGATCCAGACCATCGAAAAGGTCGAAAGCGGTTACCTGCTCGACACCACCCTCGGCCAGCTGCAGTGCCAGTCACTGGTGATCGCCACCGGCGGGCTGTCGATCCCGACGCTGGGCGCCACCGGCTTCGGTTATCAGGTCGCCAAGCAGTTTGGCCATGAACTGCTGCCGACCCGCGCCGGGCTGGTGCCGTTCACCATCACCGACCAGCTCAAGGAACTCTGCACCGAGCTGTCCGGTACTTCGGTGGATTGTCTGGTCAGCTGCAACGAGCAGAGCTTTCGCGAGAACATCCTGTTCACCCACCGTGGCCTCAGTGGCCCGGCGATTCTGCAGATCTCGTCGTTCTGGGAGCCGGGCGACACCGTGGAGATCAACCTGCTGCCGGATCACGACACCGCCGCGTGGCTGCAACAGCAAGTGGCCGAGCGCCCGAACAGCGAACTGAAAACCCTGCTCGGCGAAATCTTCACCAAGAAGATGGCCAACCTGCTGGCGGACAACTGGTTCGTGTCCAAACCGATGAAGCAGTACACCCACGCAGAACTGGCGCAGATCGCCGACAAGCTCGGCAGCTGGAAAATCGTCCCGGCCGGCACCGAAGGCTACCGCACCGCCGAGGTCACACTGGGTGGCGTCGATACCCGCGAAGTGTCGTCCAAGACCATGGAGTCGCTGAAAAGCCCGGGCCTGTATTTTGTCGGCGAAGTGCTCGACGTCACCGGGCATCTGGGCGGGTTCAACTTCCAGTGGGCCTGGGCCTCGGGTTACGCCGCCGCGCAGTACGTCTGATACACCACAAATCAAACTGTGGGAGCAGCTCTTGTGGCGAGGGAGCTTGCTCCCGTTGGGCTGCGAAGCAGACCCAAAACCGTGAATCGCGGTTAACCTGAAGTAACGCATGACTGGATTTACGACTGCTGCGCAGCCGAGCGGGAGCAAGCTCCCTCGCCACAGGTATAAGTCACTTCTTTACCCAAACGCTTGTAAGGAACACTTTTTGCTGTCAGATGTGATCGGCGCCATTGCGTCGGCGTCATTACTGGCTCAATTTAGCGGCATCGCCTCGGAAGGCCTTCGCACTTCATGTCCTCGACCTCGTTTCGTCAGTCTTTGCGGCGCCTGTGGGCGCTGGATAAATTCAGCTACAGCGTGCGGGTGTTCATCGCCCTGACCGGCAGCATGGCGCTGTGTTGGTATCAGGATGAAATGGGCCTGCTGATCCCGTTATTCCTCGGGATCATCGCCAGCGCCCTGGCCGAGACCGACGACAGCTGGCAGGGCCGCCTCAACGCGCTGGCAGTGACGCTGGTGTGTTTCAGTATCGCCGCGCTGTCGGTGGAGCTGCTCTTCCCCTACCCCATCGTATTCGCCATCGCCTTGGCGCTGGCCAGTTTCGGTCTGACCATGCTCGGTGCGCTCGGCGAGCGTTACGGCGCGATTGCCTCGGCGACGTTGATTCTGTCGGTTTACACCATGATCGGCGTGGATCAGCGCGGCGGCGCGGTCACCGATTTCTGGCACGAGCCGATGCTGCTGGTGGCCGGCGCCGCATGGTACGGCCTGCTGTCGGTGTTGTGGCAGGCGCTGTTTTCCAACCAGCCGGTGCAGCAGAGTCTGGCGCGGCTGTTCCGTGAACTGGGTTTCTATCTGAAGCTCAAAGCCTCGCTGTTCGAGCCGATCCGCCAACTGGACGTCGAAGGTCGGCGACTTGAACTGGCGCAGCAAAACGGTCGCGTGGTCGCCGCGCTGAACAGTGCCAAGGAAATCATCCTGCACCGGGTCGGCAACGGCCGTCCGGGTTCGAAAGTCAGCCGTTATCTGAAGCTGTACTTCCTCGCTCAGGACATCCACGAACGCGCCAGCTCCTCGCACTATCCCTATAACGCGCTGGCTGATGCGTTCTTCCACAGCGACGTGCTGTTCCGCTGCCAGCGCCTGCTGCGCCAGCAGGGCAAGGCCTGCCGCGCGCTGGCCGAATCGATCCAGATGCGCCAGCCGTTCGTCTACGACGCCAGTTTTGCCGAAGCGCTGACTGACCTCGACGCCTCCCTCGAACACTTGCGCATCCAGAGCAATCCGGCGTGGCGCGGCCTCCTGCGCTCGCTGCGCGCACTGGCCGCCAACCTTGGCACCCTCGACCGCTTGCTCAGCGACGCGAGCAACCCTGACGCTTTGGCGGACGCCACCGACAGCAGCCTGCTCGACCGCTCGCCGCGCAACCTCAAGGACGTATGGATTCGCTTGCGCACGCAGCTGACACCAACCTCGTTGCTGTTCCGCCACGCCCTGCGCCTGCCGCTGGCGCTGAGTATCGGCTATGGCATGGTGCACCTGATTCACCCGTCGCAGGGCTACTGGATCATCCTTACCACGCTGTTCGTCTGCCAGCCGAACTACGGCGCGACCCGGCGCAAACTCGGGCAGCGGATTCTCGGCACCGCCATCGGCCTGACCGTGGCGTGGGCGCTGTTCGATCTGTTCCCCAGCCCGCTGGTGCAGTCGTGCTTCGCCATCGCCGCCGGGGTGGTGTTCTTTACCAACCGCACCACGCGCTACACCCTGGCGACGGCGGCGATCACGATCATGGTGCTGTTCTGCTTCAACCAGATCGGCGATGGCTACGGGCTGTTCCTGCCACGCCTGTTCGATACCCTGCTCGGCAGCCTGATCGCCGGCCTGACGGTGTTCCTGTTCCTGCCGGACTGGCAGGGTCGGCGCCTGAACAAGGTGCTGGCCAACACCCTGACCTGCAACAGCATCTACCTGCGCCAGATCATGCAGCAATACGCCGCCGGCAAGAGCGACGACCTCGCCTATCGCCTGGCCCGGCGCAACGCACACAACGCCGACGCGGCGCTGTCGACCACCTTGGCCAACATGCTGATGGAGCCGGGGCATTTCCGGAAGGAAGCGGATGTCGGTTTCCGTTTTCTGGTGCTGTCGCACACCTTATTGAGTTACCTGTCAGGGCTTGGCGCACACAGGGAAACCCAATTACCAGCCGATGTGCGTGAGCATTTGATTGATGGTGCCGGGGTGAAGCTGGCGACGAGCATCGATGAAATCGCCCAAGGCCTGGCGAACAAGCAGCCGGTGGCGATCCAGAGCGACGAAGAGGAAGCGCTGGCCAACGAGCTGGAGCAGATGCCGGACGAGATCGATGAAGGGCAGCGGTTGGTGCAAACGCAACTGGCGTTGATCTGCCGGCAGTTGGGGCCATTGCGCACGTTGGCGGCGCATCTGATCAAGGACACCAGCGAGGCTTAAGGTGACCGGACTGGCCCCATCGCTGGCAAGCCAGCTCCCACATTGACTTGTGCACGCCGCAAAACCTGTGGGAGCTGGCTTGCCAGCGATGAGGGCATCAGCAACAACACAACTCCGGGATCAGATGCTCACATCCCATGCTGCCTCAGCAACTTGTCATAACTCCCATCCGCCTTCATCGCCGCAATCGCCTTATCGAACCCGGCCACAATCTGCTCATGCTGCGGATTCTTCAGACTCACCAAAATATGCAGGCTGTTCTCGCTCAACGGCTTGGGCAGGAACTCCACGGCGTTGCGCACTTTGGCTGATTCACGGGCCAGGTAATAGCGCGCGACGTATTCATCTTCCAGGGTCAACTTGACCCGATCCGCCGCCAGCATGCGCACGGCCATGGCGAAGTTATGCACAGGGACTTTCTCCAGCGCGGTATCGGCATCGAACGCCTGCGAGTAGGCATAACCGCGCACCACCGCCACCGGGTAGGTGTGCAGTTGTTCCAGGCTGCTGTAGTCCAGCGGCGTGTCCTTGCGCTTGAGAAAGCGGATGCGATTGAGCAGGTATTCGCCAGAGAACTGGCCGATCTTGGTCCGTTCGTCGTTGTACCAGGCGTTGACCAGCACGTCGTATCGTCCTTCGCCCACCCCCAGCAGCGCCCGCGCCCACGGCACCTGCTCGTAGTCGCTGGCATAACCGGCCCGCGCCAGCGCCGTGCTGACGATGTCGGTGGCCAGGCCACCGTTGACCAGCGTGTCGTCGGTAAAGGGTGGCCAGATATCGAACACCAGCCGCAACTTGTCCGCTGCGGCGGTTTGGGCCAGCAAGAGCAATCCGATCAAAGCAAAGGCTCGATGCAGTCGCGGCATGCTTGAAAATCCTTAGCGGGCGGGCTGCCCGGCGTGTTTTCAGTCAAAACCTAAAGGCTCCTTACCGGCGAAACCCAGGCCCTAACATTAGCTCATTGAAGCCAGTGCACAGCGCTTTCCAGCAGATTACACAAAGCAGCGAAGGTCGCGAGAAAGGAATGATGGCATTTTGACCTTTGTCACAGACTGTTCCGCCATACAGACATCCAGGGCCTGTGCGCTTAGTATCGGGCGACGGATTTCAAGGAGTCGGAAGATGACAATCGAGTGGATCTGCAAGCATCACAGCGATCTGGGCAAAGAACAGTTGTACGCGTTGCTGAAACTGCGCTCGGACGTATTTGTGGTCGAACAGAAATGCGCCTACCCGGACCTCGACGGCCAGGATCTGGACGGCGACACTCATCACCTCATGGGTTGGGAAGATGATCAACTGTTGGCCTATCTGCGCCTGCTCGATCCCGAGTCCCAGGGCGGTGACGTGGTGATCGGGCGCGTGATCATAGCGCCGCAGGGCCGTGGCAAAGGGCTGGCGCATGTGATGATGGAACACGCGCTGAAACAGGCCGAGAAGCATTGGCCGCAGGTGCCGATCTATCTGTCGGCGCAGGCGCATTTGCAGGGGTATTACGGCAGGTACGGGTTCGTGGCGGTGGGTGAGGAGTATCTGGAGGATGACATTCCGCACATAGGCATGCGTCGTTCCTGAGGCCCTCATCGCTGGCAAGCCAGCTCCCACAGGTTCAGCGGTTGTTCACAATAACTGTATTCGCTGGAGATCCTTGTGGGAGCTGGCTTGCCAGCGATTGTGTCAGCTCAGACACCGCAGGACTCAGGGATACTCCAGCACAGCCTTGATCTGCCGCAGATTGCGCTCGATCCACCCGCGATCGATCGCCCCCCATTCGCGAATCCGATAGCGCCCGGCATGATTGCGCGCGCCCTCTTCCTGCTCGAACTCACAGACGATATCCAGATCCGCCAGCGCCGCGATGGTGTCCTGCGCCGTGCGCCGGGGCATGCCGGTCACTTCGGTCAGCGCCGGGACGCTTGGGGCCAGGCCGCTGTCGATCAGGTAGGCCACGTACAGGCGCCGGTAAAAACTGCTTTTGGTCTTGCTTACGTCCATCTAAACACTCCCAACGTTAAAAGATCGCAGCCTGCGGCAGCTCCTACAGATGCAATGCGATCTTTTGATCTTCATTGCATATCACGCCACGTCAGGTACACCCGCAGATCGAACTCGACCTGGTGATACCCCGGCAGCATGTGTTCGCACAATTTGTAGAAAGCCTTGTTGTGATCCGATTCCTTGAAGTGCGCCAGTTCATGCACGACGATCATCTTCAGAAACTCGGGCGCCGCCTCCTTGAACAACGAGGCGATGCGAATCTCTTTCTTGGCCTTGAGCTTGCCGCCCTGCACCCGCGAGACCGTGGTGTGCAGGCCCAGCGCGCGGTGCGTCAGGTCGAGGCGGTTGTCGAACAGCACCTTGTCGATGGCCGGCGCGTTGCGCAGGTATTCCTGCTTCAGGTCCAGCGCGTAGCTGTACAGCGCCTTGTCGCTCTGCACATCGTGACGCCCCGGATAGCGTTGGCTCAGGTAGTCACCCAGACGCTGTTCGGCGATCAGTTGGCGCACCTGATCCTGCAATTGCGCGGGATAGGCCTGGAGGTATTTCAACGCAGTCATGGACACGGCAACACGGTTCGAAAAGAGCGCCAGTGTAGCGAATTCAAACCGGCAGCGCGCTCCAGTCGAAGGGCTCGGCGAAGCTGGCGGCGTCTTCGGAGGTCAGCGGACGCGCCACCAGGAAACCCTGCACGTATTCGCAGCCATGCGCCTGCAGCCATTGATACTGCTCGATGGTTTCCACACCTTCGGCGATCACCAGCAAGCCGTATTGTTTACACAGATTAATCACGTTGCTGACCAGTGCCGCGTCGCGCGTCGAATCCGGCAGCCGCGCAATCAGGTGTCGATCCAGCTTGAGCGTATCCAGTTCCAGATCACGCAGGTGCGCCAGCGAACACGGCCCCGAACCAAAATCATCCAGCGCCACCCGTACCCCGAGATTGCGCAGCAAACGCAGCTGTTTGCGGGTTTCGTCGGGGTTGTGCATCAGCGCGTCTTCGGTGATTTCCACCTCCAGTTGCCGTGGCTGCAGCGCGTGCCGCTCCAGCACCTGACGCAACTCGGTGACCAGGTTCGGCAGACCGAACTGGGTGTTGCTCAAACTCACACCGAGCACCAGATCCTCGGCAAACAGGGTTTCCCAGGCTTTGCGCTGGCCGGCGCCGCGATGATAGATCCAGCTGCCGAGCCGACTGATCAGCCGCGCCTCTTCCAGTAACGGCAGGAACAGCCCCGGCGGCACATCGCCGACGCTCGGGTGCTGCCAGCGCAGCAGCGCCTCGAAACCGCGGATCTGCCCACTGTCGATCGCCACTTGCGGCTGATACACCAGATTGAAATCGCGGTTCTCGATGGCGTTGCGCACGCTTTCCTCAAGCATCAGCCGCGAGCGGGCGCGACCGTTCATTTCGTGATCATAAAAACGATACTGCTGACGCCCGGCGCGCTTCGCCTCATACATGGCGATGTCCGAGGCGCGCAGCAAGCCGTCGAGGTTAGAACCGCAATCCGGGTAGGTGGCGATGCCGATACTCGCGCCGAGGGCTATATCCAATCCCTCGATCTGCTGACAGACCGATACCCGCTCGATGAGCTTCTCGGCAATCTTCGCCGCCTGCTCGGGAAACTCCAGATCGAGCAGCGCGGTGAACTCATCACCGCCCATGCGCGCCAGAATGTCGAACGGCCGCAGACAGGCTTTCAATTGCTCGGAGACCCAGCGCAGCACCCGGTCTCCGGCATCATGACCAAGGGAATCATTGACCCGTTTGAAGCCATCGAGATCCAGATAAAGCAGCACCCAGCTGCTGTCGCTGCGCTCACCGCGCAACAGCAGGTTCTCCACCGTCTGATAAAAACCCCGGCGATTGAGCAGACCGGTCAACGGATCGGTGACCGCTTGAAATTCCAGTTGCTGATGCAGGTGACGTACCACCGACATGTCCAGCACCGTCACCACCATCGCCCGCTGCTCGGCGGGCAACGGCGCACAGGACAACGCCACCGGCACTTGCTGCCCCGGCGCCGTGCGCAACAGCGCGTCGTGCAGACGCAACGTCTCGCCGCGCTTGTAGCCGGCCAGCAACTCGGAATCGGCCCACAGCGGAATGTGCGGTTTCTGCAGGAAATCGAGAAACTCCTTGCCCTCAAGCTCCTTCACCGGCGCGTTGAGCAATCGCGAAATCGCCGGGTTGGCGAAGCGGATCAAACCGTCCTCGCCGAGTACCAGAATGCCTTCCGCCGCGTTATCCAGCACCGAGGCATTGAAGGCCCGCGCGACCTCCAGATCATGACTCAGGCGCTGCAAGGCGCGGCGGTTGCGCTGGTGTTCGAGCAACGCCTGGACTTTCGGTTTGAGGATCTGCGGATCGAACGGCTTGAACAGGTAATCCACCGCGCCACTGGCATAGCCCTTGATTACGGCATCCTGGGACTGTTCGTTGGCGGTGAGGAAAATGATCGGCGTGAGGCGTGTGCGCTGGCTGCCGCGCATCAGTCGCGCGACTTCAAAACCGTCCATGCCCGGCATCTGCACATCCAGCAGCACCAGATCGACGTCGTGTTCAAGCAGCAAATTGAGCGCCTCGAAGCCGGAGGCAGCGGTCATGACGTGCCAATCCTGACGCTGCAGCAACGCGCGCATGCTGATCAGGTTTTCAGGGTAATCATCAACGATCAAAAGGACAGAGCTGCCTTCACCTGGCTGGGGTTGCGCGCATTCCATGCTGCTTCTCTTGTCGGGACATCTCTTGTCGGACTATCGGCCGGTTTCTCGTGAAAACCGTACAGTTACTGAGCCATCACTCTAGTCGCGGATCTGTGAAAGCAGAAGCTGTCACGCCGCCATCATTTAGCCAAAGCGGCGACTTACCGACTAACGGTCACCCCTGCAGCCCCCGAAAACCGGCGCAGATGGCATTTCGACAGGATGTTGACGCCAATCATCTGCCAAACGGGCGTTAACAAAAAACTCCTCTACGCTTATAACTGCCGCCCGAAAAGGCGCGGGCTAGAGCTTCTGGCACTCGCGTTCAGGATGAATTGAGTGGAAGAACCGACATGATCGATCTCGCAACCTGGAACCTCAGCGTTCCCGTCGGCAGTCCGCCGTACACCGTCGAAACCTCCAAACTGGTGAATGGCTTCAAGGATCAGTACTTCCATTCCGACACCGGCACGCTGTTTTTCTGGTCACCGGTTACCGGGTCAAAAACCGAAAACGCCATATACCCGCGCACCGAACTGCGCGAAACCTTCAGCAACGGCACCCTGCGCAACTGGTACTACCCGGATGCGGACAACACCCTGCGCGCGACCCTCGCGGTGAACAAGGTGCCCAGCTCCGGCAAGATCGTCATCGGCCAGATCCACGCCTATGAAAGCCAGCGCCCGATGGTCAAGCTCGAATACCAGTACAAGGAAAAGACCCAGAACGGCAACCTGGTGATCAAGGTCCGCATGCACCCCGACGACAAGGAAAGCCGCGTCATTACCCTCGCCACCGGCATCAAACTGGACAACGAATTCAACTACCTCATCCACTTGAGCCCCGGCGGTGCGCTCGGCGTGAGCGCGGCGGGTTACCAGTGGGATTCACAGATCAGCGCCACCTGGCGCAACAAGCCGCTGTACTTCAAGGCCGGGGTGTATGTGCAGGACAACACCGGGTATACCAGTGAGGGTGGGCAGGTGACGTTTACCAAGCTGGATATTGATCACGATAAATAACACTCGCATGTACCAACAGGTGATGCAAAACCCGACAAGCCGGCAGACTCCATGAGTCTGCCGGTGCGCGTTGAGTCAGTACCAACTAAGGTTCCTTCTTGAACTCAAATTCGCCCACTGCCGCAAAGACACCCTCTTCATAAATATCGAATGTTCCCTTCGGATATTCGCCACTTCTTGACAATTTAAACGTACCGCTAGCCTGCCGATCACCTTCTATATCATCAATCTCCAAATGCGCACTAACGGGCGCATCTTTTCCACCCAGCTCATATTCCTCGTTGATAACAAGGCCTGCCTTAAAGACCAATGCCAAATAATACCTGTGGCCTTCAAACTCCCGGTACTTTGGAAGAAGTTTAAAAGACTTCTCCCCCTTAAATAAAAATCCATAATCTTTAAATTCCTTCGGATGCTCACCATACTCTTGATGCTTGTAGGTGATTTTCATATATCCAAATAAAGAGTCGTCAACGCCAGCGTCACCTTTTATTTCTTTTTCGTTTTTCATTTCTATCTTTCCGAGGGACAAGTGAAAGCCGATAGTAGGCGGCTTCCTATTTCGGCACACCTGTAATATCTGACAGGCACTTATACCTCTTCGGAATAAACAACCTGCGTTTAAAAAGAAATCACCTGACAACTGAATACTATCCACCCTTTAAGAAACAGATATTTTTATATGAGTTTTCCTGATCGACGAATTCAGAACCATGGGCACGAGTTAAGCGAGTTAAGGGAGTCAGAACAAATACAGTTAACCCACAATTGTAGGAGCGAGCCTGCTCGCGATGACGGCGTATCAGGCGCCAACAATGCTAAATGGCAGATCGCAATCGCGAGCAGGCTCACTCCTACAAGGGTTCAGCGGAGTTCTGAAGATGTGATTTCCACATTATCCAGCACCCGAATCACCGCCAGCTCCGCCAGCTCCGCCAACATGATGATCTGCTGTATCGCCAGAATCGTATGCCGCTGCGGGCTATCCACATACGCCGCGATATCACTGGTCATGATGCTCGCGGAGGCGAGTGACTCACAGGCATGAACCAGCAGACTTTCGTTGTCCATGCCCGGGGCCACCTGGAACATCGTGCTGGGTTTGTGAAACTTCAGGGTGGTAGCGTTCGGCTTGAGGTAGTGATTGAGCGCCCGTTCGGCAGCGTCGTGAAGCTTTTTCGAGTCGAGGGATTCGTAGGGCGACGTAGATTCCGCCTCGGGGGGATTGGGTGTTGGTTTGATCATCGTAAACATATTCATGGCTGGTTGAATTGCAGCCGCCATTTTCGTTTTCCAGGCGAAAGGGTGGCAGCTGAGCGCGGACTGGAAAAACCGGTCAACCAACCCAAACCGGCAGGCCCAAAGGCCTCCCGCGCACAGCCGCCATTACATCGCGAGCAGAAAAGCGCCGCAGTATGCCACGGGCCGAGTTGGTATGAATCGGGTTTTCCAGACCCGGTCACTGATGCTTCAGCGACACGACCAGCCTATCCAGCCGACTTCCGAGGGACAACCGACGCAACCTGTCGGAATATTCCTGACGAATGCCAATGTCTGTAGGACGAGCGCACGACCGACAAGCCTTAACCCAAAGTAACTACCCCTCAGGCGGAATTTAAGTACAACGTTCGAAGCTAATACTCCAGTTCTTGAAATTTCTTTCGCTATCAAACTTTCCGCAATATCAATCACAGCAAAATCATCTTAAAACCTGTCAACTCTGACAGTCACGCCATCACTGCCAAAGATCTATTCTTCTCATTGAAACTATCGTAGTCACAAACACACACTAATCGAGGCCGCCATGGATATTTATGACAAGGACGAATCTTTCACTGCACAATTATTTCATTCCACGACAGAGGGCGGAGCGCCAGTTACTGCAAATATTGGCTTTATGATACCTAAAACCGAGAACATACTTAATGAGGGCAAGCCACTTGTCTACGATTATACAAACATGCTTTACGCATCGACATACCACTTAGAATTTAACGAAAATGACACCTTCTATTTCAAGTGGATGGGCAAATCCTACACTATATATCTTGTATATAGACCTCTTAGCGAACCTAAGCGTCTTAGTAGAGAAGACAACGGCACAATTGCTCTGACCAACAACGATAACGAAGTTACTGGCTTCAACATCCTGGTAGATGACTACCCAGTTACACTCAGCAACCTTCCAAACCAAACAACAGAAGTCGAAATCACCTGCAAGCATGGTGGATTACTGATCGGTAAAAAAAGCAAACTTCATTTCTATGACAAAACTGAATTTCTGGCACCGATAGTAACCACACTCACAACAATGGGTAGAGGTTCAAAATTCTCTCTAAAAATACTTCAGAGACGAGTAGATAGAAATTAATCTCTTTCATGCTACCACCCAAAGAAACCCGCCTCTCGGCGGGTTTCTCACATAGACAGCTATTGACTCAATCAATCCCAAGGCAAAAAAGAATCCACATGTCTGTGGATTCTAAAGCCGGGGGGGGTTACTCCGTTCGCTTAGGGCGTGTGAAAGGAGCTGGCCCCTTGGAGTTTTTGAGGTCTTCCGTTTTTGGCTCAACTGGCAGGGTCGCCGGGGCCGGGCCTTTGGGTTTAACGTCCTTAATAGTCATTGCTGTGTACTCCATTACGAGGTGGAGTCTTGTCTTGTGAGTATCGCTTGAGGCTGCCTACTGTCAGATCTGACAGTCATTGAGATCTATTGGAAATAAGCAAAGCTCAGTTAGATCAACTTGTCAGGCACTCCTCATGAACAGTGGCGCTACGCGAAGAAATCACCACCCACAAAAAACCCGCCTCTCGGCGGGTTTTTTATCAGCGCAGCTTAACGTTCAGGCTTAGTTAACCTTCGCGTTCAACTCACCCTTCAAATAACGCTGATACATCGCTTCCAACGAGATCGGTTTGATCTTCGAAGCATTACCGGCAGTACCGAACGCTTCATAACGAGCGATACACACGTCACGCATCGCCGTCACGGTCGCGCCGAAGAATTTACGTGGGTCGAATTCGCTCGGGTTGGTGGCCATCAGGCGACGCATGGCGCCAGTGGATGCCAGGCGCAGGTCGGTGTCGATGTTGACCTTGCGCACGCCGTACTTGATGCCTTCGACGATTTCTTCAACCGGCACGCCGTAGGTTTCTTTGATGTCGCCGCCGTACTGGTTGATGATCGCCAGCCACTCTTGCGGAACCGAGGAAGAACCGTGCATCACCAGGTGGGTGTTCGGGATGCGCTTGTGGATTTCCTTGATGCGGTCGATCGCCAGCACGTCACCGGTAGGTGGCTTGGTGAACTTGTAGGCGCCGTGGCTGGTGCCGATGGCGATGGCCAGGGCATCGACCTGAGTCTTCTTGACGAAGTCAGCGGCTTCTTCCGGGTCGGTGAGCATCTGGCTGTGATCCAGAACGCCTTCAGCGCCGATGCCGTCTTCTTCACCGGCCATGCCGGTTTCCAGCGAACCCAGGCAGCCCAGCTCGCCTTCTACCGAAACGCCGCAGGCGTGAGCCATGGCTACGGTCTGTTGGGTCACGCGGACGTTGTATTCGTAGTCGGTCGGGGTCTTGCCGTCTTCGCCAAGGGAGCCGTCCATCATGACCGAGCTGAAGCCCAGCTGGATCGAGCGCTGGCAGACGTCAGGGCTGGTCCCGTGGTCCTGGTGCATGCACACCGGGATGTGCGGGAATTCTTCGATCGCGGCCAGGATCAGGTGACGCAGGAACGGCGCGCCGGCGTATTTACGGGCGCCGGCCGAAGCCTGGACGATCACCGGGGAGTCAGTCTTGTCAGCGGCTTCCATGATGGCGCGCATCTGCTCAAGGTTGTTGACGTTGAAGGCTGGAACGCCGTAGCCGAACTCGGCTGCGTGGTCCAGCATCTGGCGCATGCTGATAAGTGCCATTGTGTGTGTCTCTCCCGGTTGAGGGTCGTTAATCGTGCCAGCCTGCCGGAGCGGCGGCGGCTATTCAAGTGATTGCAGATCGGGGGTTGAGGCCCGGTCTGGTGATTCGATAAAGCCAAACCTGCAGGTGTACCGACCTGTGGCGAGCGAGCTTGCTCGCGCTCGGCTGCGAAGCAGTCGTCAAACCTGCCAACACGGTCATTCCGAAACACCGCGCCGAAAGGTTTTGGGATCGCTTCGCGCTCCAGCGGGAGCAAGCTCCCTCGCCACAAAAGCCATTGCCACAATGAATCTGCGGCGTATTCGTTTACTCGGCCTTGCAGCCGCGGCCAATCAGGTCATTGGTGGCGACCCAGTACACCAGGCCTTCGTCACCCTTGACGTGAAACGCCAGCATGCCGTCGCTGTACAGCACGCCCGAGGCGCCCGGCTCTTCTTTCAGGTGATAGACCTGATCACCGCCGCCCAGCCGTACATCGACTTCCTTCTGGCTGGCATCGGCGTAGCGCCACAGCACTTTGGCCTGGCTGTCGCAGGTCCAGGTGGTCCAGTTGTCCGCAGGCGCGGACGACTGAAACAGGTTCATCTGCGCGCAACCGCCCAACAATGCCAACGCCGCAATGGCGATCAAGCCTTTCATCCGTGTTCCTCGACTGACAGCCAACGCCGCCAGCCCTGAGTTAAAGAGTCAGACCGGTCAAGGACAACCATGTTCCTTGGCCGGGGTTTGCGTCTCGTATTTGTCCAGACCGTCCGGCCCCGAGCGCTTGTTCAGCACCGGGTTGGTTTCGGCCTGCCAGTCGGCCTGATAGCAGCCTTTCTGTGCCGCATCCGGCGCAGGCGTCGCTTCGGCCTTCGGGTTACTCCCGCAGGCCGCCAGCGTACCGGTCAGCAACAACAGCGCTAACGACTTGACCATGTGAACACTCCTTTGCCTGGCCAAACGGGCGGCCTCAGGCCTTGGCCCGGCTTTCCAGGACTTCAACGGCTGGCAGCACCTTGCCTTCGACGAATTCGAGGAACGCGCCGCCACCGGTGGAAATGTAGGAGATTTGCTCGGCCACGCCATATTTATCGATGGCCGCCAGGGTGTCGCCACCGCCGGCAATGGAGAACGCGGCGCTGTCAGCGATGGCCTGGGCCAGCACTTTGGTGCCGTTGCCGAACTGGTCGAATTCGAACACGCCGACCGGGCCGTTCCACAGGATGGTTTTCGACGATTTCAGCAGTTCGGCGAAGTTGGCCGCGGTTTGCGGGCCAATGTCCAGAATCATGTCGTCAGCGGCAACGTCAGCGATCAGCTTGACGGTGGCTTCGGCGCTTTCGGCGAATTCCTTGGCCACCACCACGTCTACCGGCAGCGGTACGCTGACCTTGGCGGCGATGGCGCGCGCGGTGTCCAGCAGGTCCGGCTCGTACAGCGACTTGCCGACCGGGTGACCGGCTGCAGCCAGGAAGGTGTTGGCGATGCCGCCGCCGACGATCAGCTGATCGCATATCTGGCTCAGGCTGTTGAGGACGTCGAGTTTGGTCGACACCTTGGAGCCGGCAACGATGGCCGCCATCGGCTTGGCCGGTGCGCCCAGCGCCTTGCCCAGTGCGTCCAGCTCAGCCGCCAGCAGCGGGCCGGCAGCGGCGACCTTGGCGAACTTGGCAACACCATGCGTCGAACCTTCGGCGCGGTGCGCGGTGCCGAAAGCGTCCATCACGAACACGTCGCACAGGGCGGCGTATTGCTGAGCCAGTTCGTCGGCGTTCTTTTTCTCGCCCTTGTTGAAGCGTACGTTTTCGAACAGCACGATCTCGCCGGCCTTGACGTCAACGCCGCCCAGGTAATCGGCCACCAGCGGCACTTCGCGGCCCAGGGCCTTGCTCAGGTAGTCGGCGACTGGCTTGAGGCTGTTCTCGGCGGAGAACTCGCCTTCGGTCGGACGGCCCAGGTGCGAACACACCATCACCGCCGCACCTTTTTCCAGGGCCAGCTTGATGGTCGGCAGCGAAGCCAGGATACGCGCATCGCTGGTGACAACACCGTCCTTGACTGGGACGTTGAGGTCTTCGCGGATCAATACGCGCTTACCTTGCAGATCGAGGTCGGACATCTTCAACACGGTCATGGGTCGCACTTCCTGAGTAACTGTTCTTAGAGAGCAGGTTTTTTTGAAATCGCTGTTTGCAGATAGTGGTCTGCAACGTCGAGCATTCGGTTGGCAAAACCCCATTCGTTGTCGAACCAGGCCAGGATGTTCACCAGTTTGGGGCCGGAAACACGGGTCTGACTGGCATCGACAATGGCCGAATGTGGGTCATGGTTGAAATCACAGCTGGCGTGCGGCAACTCGGTGTAGGCCAGCAGCCCCTTGAGCGGGCCGTTGGTGGCGGCTTCGCGCAGGATCCGGTTGACCTCGCTGGCATCGGTCGCGGTGGCAGTCTGCATCGTGATGTCGAGGCAGGACACGTTGACCGTCGGCACGCGTACGGCTTTGGCCTGAATTCGCCCGGCAAGTTCCGGCAGCAGGCGCTCGATGCCACGCGCCAGACCAGTGGACACCGGGATCACCGACTGGAACGCCGAACGGGTGCGACGCAGGTCTTCGTGGTGATAGGCGTCGATCACCGGCTGATCGTTCATTGCCGAGTGAATCGTGGTGATCGACACGTAATCCAGGCCGATCGCCTTGTCCAGCAGACGCAAAAGCGGCACGCCGCAGTTGGTGGTACAGGAGGCGTTGGACACCAGCAGCTCATCGCCGGTCAGGCAATCCTGATTGACGCCGTAGACGATGGTGGCGTCCACATCCGCCTCGCTGGCCATCGGTTGCGAAAACAGCACGCGTGGCGCGCCGGCATTGAGGAACCGCTGGCCGTCTTCGCGAGTGTGGTAAGCGCCGGAGCACTCGAGCACCAGGTCGACACCCAGCGCCGCCCAGTCGATGCCCTCGGGGGTGGCACTGCGCAGGACCTTCACGCAGTCGCCATTAATATGCAGACAATCGCCTTCTACTCGCACTTCGCCGGGAAAGCGGCCGTGGGTGGAGTCGAAGCGTGTCAGGTATTCGATGCTGGCCATGTCCGCCAGATCGTTGATCGCGACAATTTCAAACCCGGCCTTCTCGCCACGCTCGAACAACGCACGCAAGACGCAACGACCAATCCGGCCGTAGCCGTTGAGTGCAACTTTGTAGGGACGCGGTTGAGGCATGGGGTTCTCGATAGTACGCGGGCAGACACAGTGCTTATTTGCGACACATCCCTTGTGGGAGCTGGCTTGCCAGCGATAGGGCCATCCGCTTCAACATAAATGCTGACTGATAGGACGCTATCGCTGGCAAGCCAGCTCCCACAGGGAATTGCGGTGACCGCTCGATCACCGTGTTGCGGCTTAGTCTTCCAGCAGTTCTTCAGCCTGACCCAGGATGTTGTCCAGGGTGAAACCGAATTCTTCGAACAGTGCCGAAGCCGGAGCCGATTCGCCATAGGTGGTCATGCCGATCACACGACCTTCCAGACCCACGTACTTGAACCAGAAGTCGGCGTGAGCCGCTTCGATCGCGATACGGGCGCTGACCTGCAACGGCAGAACCGATTGCTTGTAGCCGGCGTCCTGCGCATCGAACACACTGGTGCAAGGCATGGAAACCACACGCACCTTGCGGCCTTGCTCGGTCAGTTTGTCGTAGGCCTGAACGGCCAGACCAACTTCCGAACCGGTGGCGATCAGGATCAGCTCAGGCTCGCCTGCGCAGTCCTTCAACACGTAGCCACCGCGGCTGATATCGGCGATCTGGCCGGCATCGCGCTCCTGGTGCTGCAGGTTCTGACGCGAGAAGATCAGCGCCGAAGGGCCGTCCTTACGCTCCAGCGCATTTTTCCAGGCCACCGCCGATTCAACGGCATCGGCTGGACGCCAGGTGTCGAGGTTCGGCGTGGTACGCAGGCTGGTCAGTTGCTCGATCGGCTGGTGCGTCGGGCCGTCTTCGCCCAGACCGATGGAGTCGTGGGTGTAGACGTGGATCACACGCTTCTTCATCAGCGCCGACATGCGCACGGCGTTGCGCGCATATTCCATGAACATCAGGAAGGTCGCGCCGTAAGGCACCAGACCGCCGTGCAGGGATACGCCGTTCATGATCGCGGTCATGCCGAATTCGCGCACGCCGTAGTACATGTAGTTGCCGCTGGCATCTTCAGCGCTGACGCCTTTGCAACCTTTCCACAGGGTCAGGTTGGAACCGGCCAGGTCAGCCGAACCGCCGAGCAGTTCCGGCAGCAACGGGCCGAACGCGTTCAGGGTGTTCTGGCTGGCTTTACGGCTGGCGATGGTTTCACCTTTGGCCGCCACTTCAGCGATGTAAGCCGAGGCTTTTTCCGCGAAGTCAGCCGGCAGTTCGCCGCTCAGACGACGGATCAGTTCGTTGGCTTCGGTCGGGAACGCAGCGGAGTAGGCAGCGAAACGCTGATCCCACTCGGCTTCGGCAGCGCGACCTTTTTCCTTGGCATCCCACTCGGCATAGATGTCGGCCGGGATTTCGAACGGGCCGTAGTTCCAGTTCAGCGCCTGACGGGTCAGAGCGATTTCCGCGTCACCCAGTGGGGCGCCGTGGCAATCTTCCTTGCCCTGCTTGTTCGGCGAACCGAAACCGATGGTGGTCTTGCAGCAGATCAGGGTCGGCAGCGGGCTCTTGCGCGCGGTCTCGATGGCGGTCTTGATCTCTTCCGGATCGTGACCGTCGACGTTGCGGATTACCTGCCAGTTGTAGGATTCGAAACGCTTCGGCGTGTCATCGGTGAACCAGCCTTCGACTTCGCCGTCGATGGAGATGCCGTTGTCATCGTAGAAGGCGAGCAGCTTGCCCAGACCCAGCGTACCGGCCAGGGAAGCGACTTCGTGGGAAATGCCTTCCATCATGCAGCCATCACCGAGGAACACGTAGGTGTGGTGATCAACGATATCGTGGCCAGGACGGTTGAACTGCGCGCCCAGGATTTTTTCCGCCAGGGCGAAGCCGACAGCATTGGCCAGACCCTGACCCAGCGGGCCGGTGGTGGTTTCGACGCCCGGGGTGTAGCCGAATTCCGGGTGACCCGGGGTGCGGCTGTGCAGTTGACGGAACTGCTTGAGGTCGTCGATCGACAGGTCGTAACCGGTCAGGTGCAGCAACGAGTAGATCAACATCGAGCCGTGGCCGTTGGACAGCACGAAGCGGTCACGGTCGGCGAAAGACGGGTTGCTCGGGTTGTGCTTGAGGTAGTCGCGCCAAAGTACTTCGGCGATATCTGCCATACCCATAGGGGCACCGGGATGGCCGCTGTTGGCTTTTTGCACGGCATCCATGCTGAGGGCACGAATGGCGTTGGCACGCTCACGACGGCTAGGCATCGCTGATCTCCTGGGTGTGAATAGATTGAAACGGAAAAAAGGAGGGCATTTTCCCTCACCGGAGCGCTTCGGGGCAATGACAGATAGTCATCCAGAGGCGTTTTTCCCGTGCTGGGCGGCGGTTTCGTCTGGTGAAACCTTTCCGCTGTTCGTTTGTAGAGTTAACCAGCCAGTGAGAAGTGCCATCTATCGAGCAATATCAAAACTTTTTGATATTGCCCTTGCGGCGCTTTCCCACCGTCACTAGACTGCTGCCCCATGAACTTACGCGTGCCTTCCATTCGCCATGACGACTGCGACGAGCTGGCGGCCCTGTGCAAGGCCGGTGGAGATCCGCTGCGCCTGAATGTATTGCGCGCGCTGGCCAACGACTCGTTCGGCGTACTGGAGCTGGCGCAGATTTTCGGTATCGGTCAGTCCGGCATGAGCCACCACCTCAAGGTGCTGGCCCAGGCCGACCTGGTGGCGACACGCCGTGAAGGCAACGCGATTTTTTATCGCCGCGCCCTGCCCCACACCGAATTGCTGGGCGGCAAGTTGCACGCCGCATTGTTAGAAGAAGTCGACAATCTGGCGCTGCCGGACGACGTGCAGACGCGCATCGCGCAGGTCCACGGACAACGTGAAGCCGCCAGCCAGGATTTCTTCACCCGGGTTGCGGAAAAATTCCGCGCCCAGCAAGACTTGATCGCAGGCCTGCCGCAGTACCGCGACAGCGTGCTGGCCCTGCTCGACAAACTGAACTTCAATGGTGCAGCCACGGCCATTGAAGTCGGCCCCGGTGATGGTGCTTTTTTGCCGGAACTGGCCCGTCGTTTCGGCACCGTAACCGCGCTGGACAACAGCCCGGCGATGCTCGAACTGGCGCGTCAGGTATGTGAACGTGAACGGCTGGCTAACGTCAGCCTGCAATTGGCCGATGCATTGAATGGCACAAGCCTGACGGCCGATTGCGTGGTACTGAACATGGTGTTGCACCATTTCGCCGCGCCGGCCGAAGCGCTCAAGCACATGGCCGGCCTGCTGCAACCGGGCGGTAGCCTGCTCGTGACAGAGTTATGTAGCCACAACCAGAGTTGGGCCAGGGAGGCCTGCGGTGATCTGTGGTTGGGGTTTGAACAGGACGATTTGGCCCGTTGGGCCACCGCTGCGGGACTCGTTCCCGGGGAAAGCCTCTATGTAGGCTTACGTAATGGTTTCCAGATCCAGGTTCGCCACTTTCAGCGACCGGCTGGCGACACTCACCATCGGTAAATTCAGGAAAACATCGAGATGAGCGAATACTCCCTCTTCACCTCCGAGTCCGTGTCTGAAGGACATCCGGACAAAATCGCCGACCAGATTTCCGATGCGGTGCTGGACGCCATTATTGCCCAGGACAAACACGCACGCGTTGCCGTGGAAACCCTGGTCAAGACCGGCGTGGCCATCGTGGCCGGTGAAGTGACCACCAGCGCCTGGGTCGACCTGGAGCAGATCGTTCGTGACGTGATCTGCGACATCGGCTACACCAGCTCCGAAGTCGGCTTCGACGGTGCTACCTGCGGCGTGATGAACATCATCGGCAAGCAGTCCCCTGACATCAACCAGGGTGTTGACCGTGCCAAGCCTGAAGATCAGGGCGCCGGCGACCAGGGCCTGATGTTCGGCTACGCCAGCAACGAAACCGACGTGCTGATGCCAGCACCGATCACCTTCTCGCACCAGCTGGTGCAGCGTCAGGCCGAAGCCCGCAAATCGGGTCTGCTGCCTTGGCTGCGTCCGGACGCCAAGTCACAAGTGACTTGCCGTTACGAAGGCGGCAAGGTGGTTGGTATCGACGCCGTGGTTCTGTCGACCCAGCACAACCCTGAAGTGTCGTACAAAGACCTGCGCGAAGGCGTGATGGAACTGATCGTCAAGCACGTGCTGCCTGCCGAACTGCTGAGCAAGGACACCCAGTTCCACATCAACCCGACCGGCCAGTTCATCATTGGCGGCCCGGTAGGTGACTGCGGTCTGACCGGTCGCAAGATCATCGTCGACAGCTACGGCGGCATGGCCCGTCACGGCGGCGGCGCATTCTCCGGCAAGGATCCATCGAAGGTTGACCGTTCGGCGGCCTACGCTGGCCGTTATGTTGCCAAGAACATCGTCGCTGCCGGCCTGGCCGAGCGTTGCGAGATTCAGGTGTCCTACGCCATCGGCGTGGCCCAGCCGACTTCGATCTCGCTGAACACCTTCGGTACTGGCAAGATCAGCGATGACAAGATCATCAAACTGGTGCGTGAAGTGTTCGACCTGCGCCCATACGCGATCACCACCATGCTTGACCTGCTGCACCCGATGTACCAGGAAACTGCAGCCTACGGCCACTTCGGTCGTGCTCCGCAGACCAAGACTGTTGGCGAAGACACCTTCACCACCTTCACCTGGGAAAAAACCGACCGCGCCGACGCACTGCGTTCAGCCGCTGGCCTGTAATTCCCTGGCTGCAAAAAAGCCCCGCACGGTTCGCGCCGTGCGGGGCTTTTTCATGTTTGCCAAGAGCAAAAGATCGCAGCCTGCGGCCGCTCCTGCACAACGCATCCCCCTGTAGGAACTGCCGAAGGCTGCGATCTTTTGCTTCTTAGATCCCGAAATACGCCGAAAAACACCTGACCGACCTCACTGGAAATCCGGACTAGCCTTCAAGTTCTCCCTATGAGCAAGGACGCTCACGATGCGCTTTCATGTTTTGCTTTTTCTCAGTCTCATATGCCTGAGCAGCCACGCCACTCAATGTCCGAACTGGCCTGCCGCTCAGGCGCAAAACGAAATCACCGCCCTGCAACAGCAGATAGACCAATGGGACGACGCCTACCACCGCGAAGGCCGCTCCCTCATTGCCGACGATCTCTATGACCAATCGCGCCTGCGGCTCAACGAATGGCGCCAGTGCTTCCAGCAGCCCGCAGCGCCCGAGCCGTTGCGCAGTGCGTCTGGCTCCCTCGCGCATCCAATCGCCCACACCGGCCTGGACAAGCTTCACGAAGCGGCCGCCGTTCAAGCATGGCTAAAGGATCGCCAGGACGTCTGGGTACAACCCAAGGTCGATGGCGTCGCAGTGACGCTGATTTACCGTCGCGGCCTGTTGCAGCAGGCGATCAGTCGCGGCGACGGGATCAGCGGTCAGGACTGGACGGCAGCGGCGCAAAAGATCGCTGCCATTCCGCAACAACTGACCCAACCGCTGGACCTGTTGGTGCAGGGCGAACTCTACTGGCGCCTTGATCAACATGTGCAAGCCAGCGCCGGCAGCGTCAACGCGCGCGCCACCGTTGCCGGGCTGATGAGCCGTAAAACCTTGAGCGCAGAACAGGCGTCCGGGATCGGTCTGTTCGTCTGGGACTGGCCGCAGGGCCCGGCGAATCTGCCTGAAAGAATATCGACGCTAGCGACGCTGGGCTTCGCCACGACAGCGCCATTCAGTCAGGTCATCGCCCACTTTGCCGACGTGCAAAAATGGCGCGAGCACTGGTATCGATCGCCCCTGCCCTTCGCCACTGACGGCATTGTCCTGCGCCAGAGCCAGCGCCCACCCGCCGAGCGCTGGCAGGCGAGCGCGCCCTACTGGGCCATCGCCTGGAAATATCCGTTTGTCCGAGCGCTGGCCGAGGTGCGTAAAGTGAATTTCAAGATCGGCCGCAGCGGACGCATCACGCCGGTGTTGGAGTTGTCGCCCGTCAGGCTCGATGACCGCGAGATCAAACGGGTCAGCGCCGGTTCACTCAAGCGCTGGCAGGCCCTGGACATCCGCCCCGGTGATCAGGTGGCAATCAGCCTGGCCGGGCTGACGATTCCGCGTCTCGACAGCGTGGTGCTACGAACCACCGAGCGCGCAGACATCGACATTCCGGCCAGTGGCGACTTTCACGCCTTGAGCTGCTGGCAACCGACACCCGGTTGCGAAAGCCAGTTTCTCGCGCGCCTGACCTGGCTCAGTGGCAAGCAAGGGCTGGCGCTGCAGAATGTCGGACGCGGCACCTGGGAGAAACTTCTGGAAACAGGCCGCCTGAACAACCTGCTGGATTGGTTGACCCTCGACGAGCCAGAGCTTGCTAACATTGCCGGCTTCGGCGAACGCAGCAGCGCACGTCTGATCAACAGCTTTCACAGCGCCCGCCAACGGCCGTTCACCCAGTGGCTCAAAGCATTGGGTTTACCGCCGACGGGGCAGGCACAACTGGTCGACTCGTGGCAGGCGCTGGCACAACGCGACACCGAACAATGGCAGGCAGAAGCCGGAATCGGCCCGGGCCGCGCGGCGCAATTGAGCGCATTCTTCCGCGACCCGCAGGTGCTGGCCTTGAGTGACACATTACGCGCCGCCGGAATCGACGGTTTCTGATCACGCAATCCCCGGCAGCCGGGAACCCAAGGGCCACCAGACGCTCAAACAGCGCAGTGCCCCCGACCCGACTGCCTTTGCACATGGAGCTTTTATGAAATTTCTTGCACCGCTTGCCTTGCTGACTCTCTGTGGCGTCCTGGCCGCGCCTGTGATGGCCGACGAAGATGCACCGGGCCTGACCGGTTGCGCCGCCAAGAAGCAGGGCATCATCAATCAGCTCGAACAGGCCAAGTCCCGTGGCAACACCGACCAGCAGGCCGGTCTGCAGACCGCGCTGGATGAAGTGACAAAGAACTGCACCGATGCCGGGCTGAAGAAAGAACGCGAAAACAAAGTGCTGGAAGCCAAGCACGAAGTGAGCAAGCGTCAGGCGGATCTCGACAAGGCGATGAAGAAAGGTGATCCGGAGAAGATCAACAAGCGCAAGGACAAGCTCGCCGAGTCGCGCAAAGAGCTGCAGGATGCGCTGGACCAGATCGACAAGTAACCAGCGTTGAATGAGATTTCCTGTGGCGAGGGAGCTTGCTCCCGCTGGGTCGCGAAGCGGCCCCAACTCCATTCAATGGCGCTGCAGCAAACTCAACTCGGTTGAATGGGTTTACGACGGCTGCGCCGCCGAGCGGGAGCAAGCTCCCTCGCCACAATCGTCCGGCAGTCTCCGACAATCAATGATCGCGAAATTCTTTATGGCAAGCGCTGCAGGCATCTTCAACCTTCTGCACCGCCGGCCCCAGGTTGCTGGCTTTGTACGGCTGAACCTTGCTGGCGATCACCAGTTCACCGGTGGCCGCCTCAAGGTTGCGGGCCAATTCCTGAAAGCGGGCCTGCCGCAGCCACACATCGTCCTTGGCACTGGTGTGATCTTCTTCACGCACCTGCGGGAAATGCTTCCACGGTTCATGGGACAACGCATCGAGCTTCACTGCGCCTTCGGCGAATTTCGGCCCGTCGAACGGAATGCGTCCGCGCAACATGCCACCCAGGTCTTCGCCGGTCTTGAGCATCTGTTTGAAGATCGCCTTGCGTTGCCCCAGCGGCGAATTCGGATCGACGCCGCCACAGGCGGACAAAGTCAGACAGGCCAGCAATACAACAGCAATTCTTTTAAGAGTCATGGTGGCTTCAGGTCACGGAATTCGGCGGCCAGTATCCTCGCGTCGCTGACAAACACCAATAGCCCTATTAAAAATACGGGTTGCCGGAGCGCATGGAGCACTTCGGCAACCGGCACAGGAATCACTCCATGAACAGCCGCTTCAAGGCCTGGCGTCACCCACTGATCGCAACCCTGCCGCTGTTGGCAATTCTTGCCGGTTGCACGGGCGGCGATACCGCCAAACCGAAAACCCACGCCTTGGCTACTTACTCCAGCGCTAGCTGGGAAGCCCTGCCGACCGTATCCGACAGCGATCTGGTCGCCGGTTTCGGTTCATGGCGCAGTGCCTGCACCCGGCTCAAGGCTGATCCGGTCTGGGGCGGCACCTGCGCCGCAGCCGCCAACGTGCCGCAGAGCGCCAACGAGATTCGCGCCTTCCTCAAGCAGAACCTCGACGTGTTCGGGCTACGCGCCGAGCATGAAAACCCGAACGGCCTGATCACCGGTTACTACGAACCGGTCTACCCGGGCAGTCTGACGCCCACCGAGGTGGCAAACGTGCCGGTGTACGGCGTGCCGGAAGACATGATCATCGTCTCGCTGGACAGCATTTACCCGGAGCTCAAGGGCAAACGCCTGCGTGGTCGCCTTGAAGGCCGGGTACTCAAGCCTTACGACGACGCGGCGACCATTGAGTCCAAAGGCGTCAAAGCCCCGGTGGTGGCGTACCTGACCGATCCGATGAACCTGCAATTTTTGCAGATCCAGGGTTCCGGGCGGATCCAGACACCGGACGGCAAACAACTGCGCATCGCCTACGCCGACCAGAACGGCCACCCGTATCGACCGATCGGCCGCTGGCTGGTCGAGCAAGGCGAGCTGAAGAAAGAAGATGTGACCATGGGCGCCATCAGCAACTGGGCCAAGGCCAACCCGTCGCGCATCCCGGAACTGCTGGGCAGCAACCCGAGCTACGTGTTCTTCACCCGCAACCCGGACAGCAACGAAGGCCCGCGCGGCTCGTTGAACGTACCGCTGACGGCGGGTTATAGCGCGGCGGTGGACCGCAAGGTGATTCCGTTGGGTAGCCTGCTGTGGCTATCGACCACCCGCCCCGATGGCACGGCGCTGGTGCGTCCGGTCGCAGCGCAGGACACCGGCGGCGCGATTGCCGGCGAGGTGCGTGCGGACCTGTTCTGGGGTACTGGCGATGCGGCCGGGCAATTGGCCGGGGACATGAAGCAGCAGGGGCAGATCTGGATGCTCTGGCCCAAAGGCGCGGCGTTGCCGCAAGTGCCGCAGGTGGCTGATACGGTTAAGGGCAAACCTTAAGCACTTCGGTGCCTGAGCTATCGCCTTCGCGGGCAAGCCCGCTCCCACAGGTATCCATGGCGAGCACAAATCCTGTGTACACCAAAGAACCCTGTGGGAGCGGGCTTGCCCGCGAAGAGGCCAGCAGCAACACCCGAGATTCAGGCAGACACAAAGAAGAACGCAGCAATCAGCCCCATCCCGACAAACCATACCAGCGACCGCAGAATCGCCCAGTCCGCCAGGTAGCAGATGATGTACAGCAGGCGACTGGTGATAAACATCACCGCCAGCACATTCACCGTCACCAACTGCGCGGTGCCTACCAGATGCGCAACGATCACCGCCGCGGCAAACGCCGGGGTCACTTCGAAGCTGTTCAACTGCGCCGCATGCGCCCGTCGGGCCACGCCGTTGAGACTTTCCAGAAAGTCCCGGGGATCATGGTTGTCGCTCAGTCGGTAGCCGCCCACTGCCTTGGCCACGCCCGTGCAGATATAGGGCAGGAAAATCGCGATCAACACGCACCACAGAGCTACCGTCATAGAGCCGTCCTACTTCAAGTGATAGAAATGGCGGGCAGTCAGAACTTCATCACCAGCATGCCGATCAGTACCAGCCCACAGGCTAAGAGCCGTGGCTTGCCGAAAGGTTCTTTGAGGTATCGCATGCCGAACAGCACCACCAGAATCACGCTGATTTCTCGCAGCGCTGCCGCTTCGGCAATCGAGCCCAACTGCATCGCCCACAGCACCAGAGCGTAGCTGAACAACACGCAGAACCCGACCGCCAGGCCCAGCTTCCACTGCTCGCGCCAGAACACCAGGAACGCCGGGCGTTTGGCGACCCACGCCAGCAACGGAAACGGCCAGGCGCTGAGCAGCGTGACCCAGACCAGGTAATCCAGTGGATGCGACCAGCGCCGCAGAGCCTGACCGTCGATGTAGGTGTAGCAGCCGATGCACAGGCCGATCAGCGCCACCACCGGCAGCATCGACCACGGCAGATGCTTGCCGCCACCGCCCTGCCAGAGCAGGCAGACCATGCCCAGCGGAATCAGCATGATCCCGAAGATCTGCTGCGCGGTGAGCACTTCGCCGGCGAAGATCAGGGTCAGCGCCAGCACCACCAATGGCGACAAGCCGCGCATCAGCGGATAAACCAACCCGAGGTCGCCGACCCGATAGGCCTGTATCAGCAGATAGCGATACAGCAGCTCGAATGCTGCCGACGCCAGAATCCACGGCCAGATCTCCAGCGGCGGCAGACTGATGAATGGAAATGCCAGCGCCACGAACAACAGCGCCACCGTGTCCATGCACGCCACCACCAGCAACCGTTCGGCACTGAACTTGATCAGGGTATTCCACGTCGCATGCAACAGCGCCGCCATTAACACCAGAACTGTCGCCGCCACGTCCCACTCCTTGATTTTTTTGCTGACCCTACACCAATGTCTGCGGCTGACCAACCGAGGGGACTCGATTGTGTCCCCACCCCGAATCAGCCCATCCAACCTTTGCACCGAAGAATCGGGGCGCTGTCTTTCCACCCCCATCCAATGGAGCCCGGATGCTAGAACTTGTCGCCGCTTTTATCTGCCTCACCACCCTTCTCACCTTCGTCAATTACCGCTTCATCGGCCTGCCGCCGACCATCGGCGTGATGGTCACCGCGCTGATGTTCTCCCTGTTGCTGCAAGGCCTGAGCGTGCTCGGTTATCCCGGCCTCGAAGAACGCGTGCAGCAACTGATCGGCCAGATCGACTTCGGCGATCTGCTGATGAACTGGATGCTGTCGTTCCTGCTGTTCGCCGGCGCCCTGCACGTCAACCTCAACGACCTGCGCAGCTACCGCTGGCCGATCGGCCTGCTGGCCACTTTTGGCGTATTGATCGCCACCGCCGTGATCGGCAGCCTCGCCTACTACATTTTTGCCCTGTTTGGCTGGCACGTGAGCTTCCTTTACTGCCTGCTGTTCGGCGCGCTGATTTCGCCGACCGACCCGATTGCGGTGCTCGGCGTACTGCGTACTGCCAATGCCTCAAAGCCACTGAAGACCACCATCGTCGGCGAGTCGCTGTTCAACGACGGCACTGCGGTGGTGGTGTTCACCGTGCTGCTGGGCATCGCTCAGCTGGGCGAGACGCCGACCCTCAGCGCCACGGCCATGCTGTTCGTGCACGAAGCCATTGGCGGCGTGCTGTTCGGCGGGCTGATCGGTTATGGGGTGTACCGGATGATCAAAAGCGTCCAGCAGCATCAGATCACCGTGATGCTGACCCTGGCGCTGGTGATCGGCGGTTCGGCGATGGCCACCGAGCTGCACGTTTCGGCGCCGATTGCGATGGTGGTCGCCGGTCTGATCATCGGCAACCTGGGACGCAACCTGGCGATGAACGACATGACCCGCAAGTACCTCGACGGCTTCTGGGAGCTGCTCGATGACATGCTCAATGCGCTGCTGTTTGCACTGATCGGCATGGAGCTGTTGCTGCTGCCGTTCAACTGGGCGCACGTGGCGGCGGCCAGTTTGCTGGCGCTGGCGATTCTGCTGTCGCGCCTGCTCACCGTGGCCCCGGCCATCGTTCTGCTGCGGCGCTGGCGCACAGTGCCGCGTGGCACCATTCGCATCCTGACCTGGGGCGGTTTGCGCGGTGGGGTCTCGGTGGCACTGGCGCTGGCCCTGCCATTAGGCCCGGAGCGCGACCTGCTGCTGAGCATCACCTACATCGTGGTGCTGTCGTCGATCCTGTTGCAGGGTCTGACCATCGGCAAACTGGTCAAGCACGCCACCCGTGACGAGCCGGCCCCAGCGGCCGAGCCCGCACACCACTGATCATTTCTTGATCTGCTGCGGATCGGGCTGTTCGGCCTGATCCGCAGATTGTTTCCCTTTGCCCGTTTCCTTTGGCGCGCCGCTCTCGCTGCGGATCTGTGCATGGCTGATCAGGGCGAAGATGAAACTGCCGCCGATGATGTTCCCCGCCAACGTGGGCCCGGCAAACACCATCCAGAAATCACTCCACGGCAGCTCGCCGGCAAACACCAGATACGACACTTCCGCCGAACCCACCACGATGTGGGTGAAGTCGCCCAGCGCCATCAGGTAGGTGATGAGGATGATGATCCACATCTTCGCGCTCTCCATGGAAGGGATCATCCAGACCATGGTGGCGATCATCCAGCCGGAAACGATGCCTTTGGCGAACATCTGACTGGCGTGGTTTTCCATGACCTTGCGGCCGATTTCAAGGAAGGCGTGATCAGTCTTGCTGTCGAAGATCGGCAGCTCGAGCATCACGTACGCCACCAGAATCGTCCCGCACAAGTTGCCGAACAGGACCACGCCCCACAAGCGGATCAGCCGGCCGAAGTTTTTCAGGGTTGGCTTGGTCATCACCGGCAGAACGGCGGTCAGGGTGTTTTCGGTGAACAGTTGCTGACGGGCGAGAATCACCGCAAGGAACCCGGCGCAGTAGCCGAAGCTGGCGATGACCTTGAATTCATCACCCTCGGGCAGGCGCGAATTGAGCAGACCCATACCCATCAGTGACAGGCCCATGGTCAGCCCGGCGGCGAGCGCCGACCACCACAACGCGGCGATGCTGCGCTCCAGTTCCTGATCGCCTTGGGTGCGGATGATTTCATGCAGAACCGCCGCGCGGGGCGGCTGGTTTTTCTCGACTTCGTGCTGTTCATCGGTCGAGAGGTTGGGGGTCTTGCCGTCTGTCGGGGTGGTCATGGCGTGGTAACCGGTGGGGGGCTTTCAGCTACGACCCCTGCGGTTCCTGGCTGTTCACTCCCCCCAACCGAAACTATTACCTGTGGCGAGGGAGCTTGCTCCCGCTCGGCTGCGCAGCAGTCGTCTCGTGTTTCAGATAAACAACACTCACCGGTTTTTGGACTGCTTTGCAGTCCAGCGGGAGCAAGCTCCCTCGCCACAATTCACCGACTACTTGGTTACCAGCTCATCTTCCTTGAACTGGTCTTTGACGTACTTGATCTCGGTCCGCCCGTGCGGCGCTGGCAAGCCGTCTTCGCCAAGGTTGACGAAGACCATCTTCTCGACGGTGAGGATGCTCTTGCGGGTGATCTTGTTGCGCACTTCACAGGTCAGGGTGATCGAGGTGCGGCCGAACTCGGTGGCGGTGATACCCAGTTCGATGATGTCGCCCTGGCGCGAGGCGCTGACGAAGTTGATTTCGGAAATGTACTTGGTCACCACGCGCTGATTGCCCAACTGGACGATGGCGTAAATCGCCGCTTCTTCGTCGATCCAGCGCAGCAGGCTGCCGCCGAACAGGGTGCCGTTGGGGTTCAGGTCTTCGGGTTTTACCCATTTGCGGGTGTGGAAATTCATGTTCACTCCTGAGCGTTTGCCGAAAGATGGCGCCATCTTGGCAGACCGGGCGGTCAGGCTCCATGAGCCTTCTACTATGGTCGCTATTAACGATCTTCATCTGGCCGACAGAAACCCTTTGGAAGATCAGTCTAGACGGCTATAATCGCCCCCGTTTCAAAACGGTAACCTTCACTTGCTACCGTTTTCCCGCCACCTGTCCGAGGGGCGCTGCAGCAGGATCAACCTGTCAGGCTCGGATGGGGCGTTGACTGGCCACGGCCGGACACTAAACGCACAACGGCGCCCATTCGCATACATTACGAATGGAGGCTCTTCATGAGCGCTGTTATCACGCCTGCAGATTTTAACGATTACAAAGTTGCCGACATGTCCCTGGCTGCCTGGGGCCGTCGCGAAACCATCATCGCCGAATCGGAAATGCCGGCCCTGATGGGTCTGCGCCGCAAGTACGCTTCCGAGCAGCCGCTCAAGGGCGCGAAAATCCTCGGCTGCATCCACATGACCATTCAGACTGCCGTGCTGATCGAAACCCTGGTTGCCCTGGGTGCCGAAGTACGCTGGTCGTCCTGCAACATTTTCTCGACTCAGGATCAGGCCGCTGCGTCCATCGCTGCCGCCGGCATCCCGGTTTTCGCCTGGAAAGGCGAGACTGAAGAAGAGTACGAGTGGTGCCTGGAGCAGACCATCCTGAAGGATGGCCAGCCATGGGACGCCAACATGATCCTCGACGACGGCGGCGATCTGACTCAGCTGCTGCACGACAAGTACCCACAAGTACTGGATCGCGTTCACGGCGTGACCGAAGAAACCACCACCGGCGTTCACCGTCTGCTGGACATGCTGGCCAAGGGCGAGCTGAAGATCCCTGCGATCAACGTCAACGACTCGGTGACCAAATCCAAGAACGACAACAAGTACGGCTGCCGTCACAGCCTGAACGATGCGATCAAGCGTGGTACCGACCACCTGCTGTCCGGCAAGCAAGCGCTGGTCATCGGTTACGGTGACGTGGGCAAGGGCTCCGCGCAGTCCCTGCGTCAGGAAGGCATGATCGTCAAGGTTTCCGAAGTTGACCCGATCTGCGCCATGCAAGCCTGCATGGACGGTTTCGAACTGGTTTCGCCGTTCATCGACGGTATCAACGACGGCACCGAAGCGAGCATCGACAAAGCGCTGCTGGGCAAGATCGACCTGATCGTGACCACCACCGGTAACGTCAATGTTTGCGACGCGAACATGCTCAAAGCCCTGAAGAAGCGCGCTGTTGTCTGCAACATCGGCCACTTCGACAACGAAATCGACACCGCTTTCATGCGCAAGAACTGGGCATGGGAAGAAGTGAAGCCACAGGTACACAAGATCCACCGTACCGGCCCGGGCGCTTTCGACGCGCAGAACGACGACTACCTGATCCTGCTGGCCGAAGGCCGTCTGGTGAACCTGGGCAACGCCACTGGTCACCCGAGCCGCATCATGGACGGTTCGTTCGCCAACCAGGTACTGGCGCAGATCTTCCTGTTCGGCCAGAAGTACGCCGACCTGTCGCCGGCCCAGAAAGCCGAGCGTCTGACCGTTGAAGTACTGCCGAAGAAACTCGACGAAGAAGTGGCCCTGGAAATGGTTCGCGGCTTCGGCGGCGTGGTCACCCAACTGACCAAGCAACAGGCTGACTACATCGGCGTGACCGTCGAAGGCCCGTTCAAGCCGCACGCTTACCGCTACTAAGTAACCGGCTGCTTTATTTGTCGGACTGGCTTGTTGTGGCGAGGGAGCTTGCTCCCGCTGGGCTGCGAAGCGGCCCCAGGATTTTGGGAGCGCTGCGCGCTCCAGCGGGAGCAAGCTCCCTCGCCATATAAGCACGCTCCTACAGATGAAACATACCGTAGGCTTTCGTGTTTCCAAGGGTATGACCATGTCCCAAGACCGTCGCTACAGCTTCGAGTTCTTCCCGACCAAGACCGATGCTGGGCATGAAAAACTGCTCAACGTTGCCCGTCAGTTGGCAACGTACAATCCCGACTTCTTCTCCTGCACCTATGGCGCTGGTGGTTCGACCCGTGATCGCACCCTCAACACCGTTCTGCAGCTGGAAAGTGAAGTCAAAGTTCCGGCCGCCCCGCACCTGTCGTGCGTCGGAGACAGCAAGGACGACCTGCGCGGCCTGCTGAACGAGTACAAGGCTGCCGGCATCAAGCGCATCGTGGCCCTGCGCGGCGACCTGCCGTCCGGCATGGGCATGACCAGCGGCGAGCTGCGTCACGCCAATGAACTGGTGGAATTCATTCGTGAAGAAACCGGCAATCATTTCCACATCGAAGTCGCCGCTTACCCGGAGATGCATCCGCAAGCACGCAACTACGAAGACGATCTCGCCAACTTCGTGCGCAAGGCCCGCGCCGGCGCCGACAGCGCGATCACCCAGTACTTCTTCAACGCCGACAGCTACTTCTACTTCGTCGACCGCTTGCAGGCGCTGGGTGTGGACATTCCGGTGGTGCCGGGGATCATGCCGATCACCAACTACAGCAAACTGGCGCGTTTCTCCGATGCCTGCGGTGCGGAAATCCCGCGCTGGATCCGCAAGCAACTGGAAGCTTACGGCGACGACAGCCAGAGCATTCAGCGCTTCGGCGAGCAAGTTGTCAGCGAAATGTGCGAACGCCTGCTGCAGGGTGGCGCTCCGGGGCTGCACTTCTATTCCATGAACCAGGCTGAGCCTAGTCTGGCGATCTGGAATAACCTGAAGTTGCCGCGCTAAGCATTGAAAGAAAGATCAAAAGATCGCAGCCTTCGGCAACTCCTACAGGGGTGTCGTTGCTGCGATTTTTTGCTTTTGAATCCCCGAATTAGAGCTTGTGCAGGCACTTTCTGGCTCTTTCGCGTTTCTCGTCGTAATCTCAAGCCATGCCTTTTTTCGCGCAGTTACTCACCGTGCTGGTTTTTGCTTGCCTGAGCTTTGCCGCTCGGGGCGAGAAGCTGCGTATTGTCACCGAGCCGTGGGCACCTTACGTATACGAAGAAGATGGCAAGAACCTCGGGCTGGACTACGAAACCACCGCCATCGTGTTCAAGCGCCTGGGAATCGAAGTCGAATGGCAGTTCCTGCCGTGGAAACGCTGTCTGTCGATGCTAGAAACCGGCCAGGCTGACGGCGCGCTGGACATTTTTCACAGCGACGAGCGCGATGCCACCCTGCTTTATCCCATTGAACCGCTGTCGGACGTCGAGTTCGTGATGTTCTACGCCAACGACCGACCCCATCCTTTCCGCCAGCTCGAAGACCTCAAAGGCCTGACCATCGGCACTTCGCCGGGCTATCTGTACAGCCCGGATTTCAGTCAGTCGACACTGTTCACCCGCGAGCCGGCACCGACCCACGAAGCCAACTTCGGCAAACTGCTGCGCGGACGCATCGACTTGCTGATCACCGATCGCCGCGTGGGTCAGCATTTGCTCGATCAATTGAATATCCGCGATCAAATCACCGAAAATCCCACGGTCATCAGCCGTCAGAGCCAATATCTGGCGGTTCGGCGCAATGCCGGGATGGATCTGCTGGTGGCGCGTTTCGGCGCCGAACTCAAGCGTTTCAAGCGCGAACCGGCCTACGCCGAGCTCAGCGCACGCTATGGCGCGGCCCCTGCCGATACCGCTCCGCTGGGCAACGCCTCAGCCAGCCGCAAAACCGTTGAGCAGCAGGAAAGCAGCGCGCAGTGATTGCTCTGTTATACTCCGGCGTTCCCGCCAGGCTCACGCCCGGACGCCCGGAACCGTAACAGGCCTCTCGACCCGCTACAGCGCAGCTTTCAGCCCGCGCGAGCGCTCCTGACGTGCCTTCGGAACCGCAGCAGGACCGGACGGGATCGCGTCCTCTTAAACGCGATTCGCGCCAGGCAAGACTCCCATTGGGCCAAGCCCTAACTAAAACAGGATTACTCATGTCCTTTGCTTCCCTCGGTCTCTCCGAGGCTTTAGTCCGTGCCATCGAAGATGCGGGCTATACCGAGCCTACTCCGGTGCAACAGCGGGCCATTCCCGCCGTGTTGCAAGGTCGCGACCTGATGGTTGCGGCACAGACAGGTACCGGTAAAACCGGCGGCTTCGCCCTTCCGATCCTGGAGCGGTTGTTCCCCAACGGTCACCCGGACAAATCCCAGCGTCATGGCCCGCGCCAACCGCGCGTACTGGTCCTGACCCCGACCCGCGAACTCGCGGCCCAGGTACACGAGAGCTTCAAGATCTACGCCCGTGACCTGAAATTCGTCAGCGCCTGCATCTTCGGCGGCGTCGGCATGAATCCGCAGGTCCAGGCCATGTCCCGTGGCGTTGACGTGCTCGTCGCGTGCCCGGGTCGTCTGCTCGACCTCGCCGGCCAGGGCAGTGTCGATCTATCCCACGTCGAAATCCTCGTCCTCGACGAAGCCGACCGCATGCTCGACATGGGTTTTGTGCACGACGTGAAGAAAGTCCTCGCACGTCTGCCGGCCAAGCGGCAGAACCTGCTGTTCTCGGCGACCTTCTCCAAAGACATCACCGATCTTGCCGGCAAGCTGCTGCACAACCCGGAACGCATCGAAGTCACGCCGCCGAACACCACGGTCGAGCGCATCGAGCAACGCGTGTTCCGTCTGCCGGCCAGCCACAAGCGTGCCCTGCTGGCGCACCTGATCACCGCCGGTGCCTGGGAACAAGTGCTGGTGTTCACTCGCACCAAGCACGGCGCCAACCGTCTGGCCGAATACCTGGACAAACACGGCCTGCCGGCCGTGGCGATCCACGGCAACAAGAGCCAGAACGCCCGCACCAAAGCCCTGGCCGACTTCAAGGCCGGTGAAGTGCGCATTCTGGTCGCGACCGACATCGCCGCGCGCGGTCTGGACATCGATCAGTTGCCACACGTGGTCAACTTCGAACTGCCGAACGTCGATGAAGACTACGTGCACCGTATCGGCCGTACTGGCCGCGCCGGTCGTTCGGGCGAAGCGATCTCGCTGGTGGCCCCGGACGAAGAAAAACTGCTGAAAAGCATCGAACGCATGACCAAGCAGAAAATCGCCGACGGCGACCTGATGGGCTTCGACGCCAGCACCATCGAGGCCGAGAAGCCTGAAGTGCGCGAGCGCCCGGACATGCGCAACCCGCGCAACTCCCGTGGCCCGCGTGGCGACGGTCCGAATGGCGGCGGTGGTGGCGGCGGCCGCAAGGACAAAGGCAAAGACAAGGGCAAGGAAAAACCCGCCGGCGAACGCGGCGAGCGCCCTGCCCGTCAGCAGAAGCCACGTGAAGGCACGCCGAGCCGCGAACAGCGCCCAAGCCAGCCACCGCGTGCGGCGGCTGATCGTGCACCGGACGAGTTCCTCGACGACGATATCGATAACTTCGGTAACCGCGTTGATTACGTGCCGAAAGCTGCTCCAGCCGGTGGCCGTGGCCGTCGTCCGGGTGCTCCGGCACAAGGTGCAGGCGCAGGCGCTCCACGCGGCGGTCAGTCGCAGGGTCGCCAGAACGGTCCGCGCAACAGCAACGGTTCGAGCACCGGCACCCCACCGGGCAAACGCAGCGGCCCGCGCAACGGTGCTCCGCGTGATGGCCAGGGCCGTCGTGACGAGTCCTCGCGCAACCGCCGCCCGGCTCGCGACGATCAGCAACGCGCCGAACCGGCCGTGCAGAACCCTCGCAGCACCGGGCCGAAGATCATGCACAAGGAATCGAAAGCCGACCGCTTCCCGACACCCGAGCAGCTCGATCAACTGCCGACCCGCCCGCGCGGTGAAAAACCAGCCTTGCTGACCCGCAATCGCTGAGTTATCGCTGCCCTGAAAAATGCCCCGACTCGAAAGAGCCGGGGCATTTTTTATGGATGTCCCAGAACCCGCTTTATGTAGGAGCTGCCGAAGGCTGCGATCTTTTGATCCTGAAAAAACCAACCTCAAAAGATCGCAGCCTTCGGCAGCTCCTACAGGGGCTCCGGATTGTGGCGGGCAATAAAAAACGCCCCCGGCCTTGCGACCGGGGGCGTTTTTGTATGGCGGCGAAAATTACTTCGCTTTCACACCTTCAAACGAGATGTACAGATCGACGTTGTCGGACTGTGGACCCAGGTCCATCATCTTGCCGAAATCAGAGCGCTTGATGCTGGTGGTGCCTTCGAAGCCGGCACGGTAGCCGCCCCATGGATCCTTGCCTTCACCCAGGAACACAGCCTTGACCACGATTGGCTTGGTCACGCCGTGCAGGGTCAGGTCGCCGGTCACGTCTGCAGTGTCTTTGCCAGCGGCGTTCTTGCCGGTGGATTTGACGCTGGTGGAGACGAACTTGGCGTCAGCGTATTTGCCCACGTCCAGGAAGTCTTTGCTGGAGATGTGCTTGTCGCGCTCGGCGTGGTTGGTGAACACGCTGGCGGTTTTCACGTTGAATTCGATTTTGCTGTCTTCAGGCTTGGCGGCGTCAAAGCTGAACTTGCCGTCGATGTCCTTGAAGGTACCGGTGATGAAACTGTAGCCCAGGTGGCTGATCTTGAAGTCGACGAAGGCGTGCTGGCCTTCCTTGTCGACGGTGTAATCAGCAGCCATCACGTTCGCGGACAGTACGGCCGAACCGATTGCCAGAGCGGCCAGAGTCTTTTTCAACATGCTTTCTTTTCCTTTGAGTCGAGGTTGAATTTCAGGCTTTGCGACCGAGCATTCGCGTCAGGGTCGCATCACGATCGATAAAGTGGTGCTTCAATGCTGCCAACGCATGGAGACCGGAAAAAATTACCAGCGCCCATGCCAGCCAGAGATGAATCACCCCAGCGGTATCTGCCTGATCCGGTAGCCCGGAAACCAGTGCAGGAACTTCAAACAGGCCAAACACCGGGATCCCGACACCGTCTGCGGTGGAAATCAGGTAACCGGCAAGCATCACAGCGAACAGCCCGACGTACAGAAACCCGTGGCCGAATTTCGCGCCGATGCGGGTCATGCGGCTGTAGCTTTGCAGCGTCGGTGGCGGTGGGCTGATAAAGCGCCACAACACCCGCAACACCATCACACCCAGCAGCACCAGACCGATGCTCTTGTGCAGATCCGGCGCGTCTTTGCGCCAGCTGCTGTAGTAATCCAGCCCCACCATCCACAGACCCAGCGCGAACAGTCCGTAGACCGCCAGCGCCACGCCCCAGTGCATGAAGATGCTGACCCAACCATAGCGTGAAGCAGAATTACGTAGCTGCATTGCCCAAATCCTGTGAGAACTGCGAACCAAGACTAGCGAGTTATCTATCGAATTAAAGCGGAAAATTTCGCTTTGAAAGATCGAGAAATACGATCAAGAGTCTGTAAGTGGCGTGTTAAGGAAAGATTAAAGGCGAAAGTGTCGCGGGGTGTCAGGTGGAAGATCTTGATGATGTGCTGTTTGAACAGGCCTCATCGCGGGCAAGCCCGCTCCCACAGTGGACAATAGCGCACACAAACTCTGCGTTCACCGCAAAACCTGTGGGAGCGGGCTTGCCCGCGATGAGGTTCTCACAGGCAATAAAAAAGCGCGGCCTGAGCCGCGCTTTTCATTCACCGCAAAGCCTTACTGCGCTTTGCTGTCGGTGCTTGCTGCTGGAGCCGGAGCAGCAGCAGGTTTCGCCGCAGGCTTCTTCGCCGGTTCAGCCTTTTTCGCCGCAGGCTTGGCCGGGGCCTTCTTCGCCTCGGTTTTCGCTGCAGGCTTCTTCGCCGCAGGCTTGGCTGGCGCTTTCTTCGCCGGCTCGGCCTTCACCGGAGCGGCTGGTTTCGGCGCTTCCACCGGAGCTGGCGCAGGGGCTGGAGCCGGTACAGGCGCCGGAGCCGCTGGCGCTGGAGCCGGCTCAGGTGCCTTCACTGGCTCTGGCTTCTTCTCGTCATCCGAACCGCCAAACAGGTTGCTGAAGAAGTTGCCCTTCTTCGCCGCCACGGCACCCGCCGCGCCTGCCGCTGCTGCGGCCGGAACCACTTTGACCGGCTCAAACGACTTGCCGGCCGCCAGGTCTTCAACCTGACTGGCCGCACGCTGACCGGTGCGCAGCGCGCCTTCCAGCGTGCCCGGGTACAAGGTGTCGGTGTGTTCGCCGGCAAACGTTACACGTTGCAGTGGGCGCTCCCACATGCGCCAGAACTTGCTGATCTGGCCCGGGCCGTAAGCCAGGTAGGCGCCGCCCATCGACGGGTCGGTGCTGTAGCGGCGGATTTCATAACCGGTGAACGAGCCACGGGCCTGTGGATAAAACGCGTGCAGACGGATCAGCACCTGATCGACCATCTGCTTGTCGCCGAACGCCTGCATCACACGGGCATTGTCGCCGGAGAGGTTGATCACCACGTTGGCGCCGCCCTTCAGCGCCGGCTCGATCCAGAGCATGCCCAGACCTGCGTTGCTGTAGATCTCACCGGACATGCGCGCCTTGCTTTCCCACACCGGCGTCTTGAACTTGAGCATGATCTGGTCGCGCCAGCCGTAGTTGGTGCCCTTGATCGCGGCCAGGTGCTGAGCGTCCAGTGCCGGGGTCAGCGCAATCTTGTTCAGCGCACGCAGCGGCACGGCCAGCACCACGTAGTCAGCCTGGTAGCCAACACTGCCGACCTTGACGGTCACGCCGTCCTTGTCCTGAGTGATCGCGGAAACCGGCGAGTTGGTCTTGATGGTCTTGATCTGTTTGACGAACGCCTGGGCCAATACCTGGCTGCCGCCGACCAGACGCGAGGCGCGCAGGTCACGGTCGGAGACGCCGCGATACACGCGGTTCTGCTGGGCGAAATACAGCAGCGACAGACGCGAAGGCTCGTCGTAATGGGTGCGGATGTCCTGGTTGATCAACTGACGCGCGGTGGCCGGCAGATTCTGCTTGTCGAGCCAGCTCGACACGTTGATCTGGTCCAGCGCATGCAGCGTGTTGGTCGCGGCCGGGTTCTGCGGGTCGTCGATCGAGCGCGCCAGATCGTCGAGGGTTTTCTGGTAGCGCTTCAAGGCATCGGCGGTCGCCGGTTGCTTGGTCGCCAGATCGGCAGCGGAAAAATACTCGCCGTCGATCAGATAACCCGGTGTGCGCACGAATTCAGGGGCCGGCGTGGTGCTCAGCTTGAAGGTCGAGACGTACTTGTTCAGCACCGGCTGGGTCTTGTCGTTGCCGATCCACTCGCTGGTGGCCATGCCCGAGCGACCGCCAAGGCTCGGTTTGGCTTCCAGCAGGGTGACCTGCCAACCCTTGTTTTGCAGCTCGTAAGCTGCGGTCAGGCCCGACAGGCCGCCGCCGATCACGATTGCGGTTTTATCCTTCGCCAGCGCCGTAACGCTGAACAGCCCCAACATCACCAGCGCACAGGCGCGCAGCCAACCGACAGACATTCAGCGAACTCCGGAAATACACGTAGGAAAAAGCAGTTTTGCGGGTCAGACGACCCAAAGAACCGCGAAGAATACGTCAGCCATCAAAACGCCGCCAGCGACGTCTATCGGCCCATACAAAGTAGCTCAATCGACGCAATGGGTTGTCCCGGCGCGATGCATTGCATAGGCTTGCGCGATTGTTTGCCCGCGCCTGACGCGAGCCGCCTCGAGGAGACTGTAAATGGGCCTGAATAACCAGTGGATGCAACGCGACCTCGCGGTGTTGTGGCATCCCTGCACCCAGATGAAAGACCACGAACAGCTGCCGCTGATCCCGATCAAACGCGGCGAAGGCGTCTGGCTCGAAGACTTCGAAGGCAAGCGCTACCTCGACGCCGTCAGCTCCTGGTGGGTCAACGTGTTCGGCCACGCCAACCCGCGCATCAACCAGCGCATCAAGGATCAGGTCGATCAGCTGGAACACGTGATTCTCGCCGGTTTCAGCCATCAACCGGTGATCGAACTGTCCGAACGTCTGGTGAAGATGACCCCGGAAGGCCTGAACCGGGTGTTCTACGCCGATAACGGTTCGTCCTGCATCGAAGTCGCGCTGAAAATGAGCTTTCACTACTGGCTCAACCGCGGCCAGCCGAACAAGAAGCGCTTCGTCACCCTGACCAACAGCTACCACGGCGAAACCATGGCAGCGATGGCGGTCGGCGACGTGCCGCTGTTCACCGAGACCTACAAAGCGCTGCTGATGGACACCATCAAGGTGCCAAGCCCGGATTGCTACCTGCGCCCCGAAGGCATGAGCTGGGAAGAGCATTCACGCAACCTGTTCGCCGCCATGGAACAAACCTTGGCAGAACATCATGACAGCGTTGCGGCAGTCATCGTCGAGCCGTTGATTCAGGGTGCCGGCGGCATGCGCATGTATCACCCGGTGTACCTCAAGCTGCTGCGCGAGGCCTGCGACCGATATGGCGTGCACCTGATCCACGACGAAATCGCCGTTGGCTTCGGCCGTACCGGGACCATGTTCGCCTGTGAGCAGGCCGGCATCCGCCCGGACTTCCTCTGCCTGTCCAAGGCCCTGACCGGCGGCTACCTGCCACTGGCGGCGTGCCTGACCACCGACGAGGTCTACAGCGCGTTCTACGACGACTACCCGACCCTGCGCGCCTTCCTCCATTCGCACAGCTACACCGGCAACCCGCTGGCCTGTGCGGCGGCGCTCGCGACGCTGGATATCTTCGAGCAAGACAACGTCATCGAAAACAACCAGGCCCTGGCCCGGCGCATGGCCTCGGCCACTGCGCATCTGGTCGATCACCCGAACGTGTCCGAAGTGCGCCAGACCGGCATGGTCCTGGCGATCGAGATGGTCAAGGATAAAGCCACCAAAGAGGCCTACCCTTGGCAGGAACGCCGTGGCCTGAAGGTGTTCCAGCATGCGCTGGAGCGCGGCGCGTTGCTGCGCCCGCTGGGCAGTGTGGTGTATTTCCTGCCGCCGTACGTGATCACCCCGGAGCAGATCGACTTCCTCGCCGAAGTCGCCAGCGAAGGCATCGACATCGCCACCCGTGACAGCGTCAGCGTCGCGGTGCCAAAAGATTTCCACCCCGGTTTCCGTGATCCGGGCTAAGCCTTCGCTTTGCCCCCTGTGGCGAGGGAGCTTGCTCCCGCTGGAGGCCGAAGGACTCCCTATCCCGAGCGATGCGGTATTACAGACATACCGCGCTGACAGGATTTGCGACTGCTGCGCAGCCGAGCGGGACGGTGCGACGATTCGACAAGCTCCCTCGCCACAAAAGCAAGACATCAGTAAGCCATCACTCTGAGCCAATTTTTAGAGACCCACCATGAGACTGTCCCGCTTCTTTATCGACGCCCCCCTGAGCACTGGCGAACACGAACTGCCGGAAGCCCAGGCGCATTACATCAGCCGCGTGCTGCGCATGGCCGAGGGCGATGCGGTGCAGTTGTTTGACGGTTCCGGCCATGAGTTTCGCGGCTCGCTGGTGGAAGTCGGCAAGAAACGCGTCGTCGTGCAGATCGACGAGCAGTTAGCCGGACAGATTGAATCGCCGCTGCAGATCCACCTCGGCCAAGGCCTGTCCCGGGGCGAACGGATGGACTGGGCGATCCAGAAAGCCACCGAGCTGGGCGTGACGGAAATCACCCCGATCTTCAGCGACCGCTGCGAAGTGCGCCTGAAGGACGAACGCGCCGACAAACGCCTGCTGCACTGGCGTCAGGTGGCGATCAGCGCCTGTGAGCAGTGCGGTCGTTCGCGGGTGCCGGTGATTCATCCGCCGGTGTTGTTGGCGGACTGGATCAAGCAGACCGAAGCCGAACTGAAACTGGTGCTGCACCCGGTGGCCGAGCCGTTGGTCAGCCATGCCAGACCGGCGACGCTGGCGTTTCTGATCGGGCCGGAGGGTGGTTTGTCAGATGCCGAGGTCGAGCAGGCCAAGGGCAACGGCTTCCATGCCGCACGCCTTGGGCCGCGGGTGCTGCGCACCGAGACCGCGCCGGTGGTTGCACTGGCGGTGGCCCAGCAGCTTTGGGGTGACTTCTAGGGCCCCATCGCTGGCAAGCCAGCTCCCACAGGAATGAGGTTGGAACACGCTGATGTGTTCAACATAAAAACCTGTGGGAGCTGGCTTGCCAGCGATTGGCAGCAACTCGGTCTACAAGACATAAAACAGAATCGCCACAAAGTGCAGCAGACTCCCGGCGATCACAAACAGATGCCAGATCCCGTGCGCATGCCGTAACCGGTGATCCAGGGCAAAGAAGATGATGCCCACGGTGTACAGCACCCCGCCCGACGCCAGCCAGGCAAAGCCTGCCGTGCCCAGCGCTGCGATCAACGGCTTGACCGCCACCAGCACGATCCAGCCCATCACTGCGTAGATCACGATCGACAGGATCCGCGCCTCCGAGCGTGGCTTGATCTCTTGCAAGATGCCGATCAGCGCCAGCCCCCAGACAATCCCGAACAGCGTCCAGCCCCACGGTCCGCGCAGCGTCACCAGACAAAACGGCGTGTAACTGCCGGCGATCAGCAGGTAGATCGAAAAGTGATCGACCTTCTTCATGATCGCTTTCTTGCGCCCGCGCACGCTGTGGTACACGGTCGAGGCGCTGTAGAGCACCAGCAAGGTAAAGGCGTAGATCGCCACGCTGACAATTTTCCACGGACTGCCGTCGAGGCTGGCAATCACCAGCATCCACACGCCGCCGATAAATGCGGCCACTGCCCCGACCAGATGCGTCCAGGCGTTGAGTTTTTCCCCGTGATACATGTGTCGCTCACCTCGTTATTCGTTACCGCAGCGCGCAAGGCTCGGGCCTTGAGCGTAAAAGCGCAATGTTTCTGTTCAAAGCCAGGATCAAAAGATCGCAGCCTGCGGCAGCTCCTACAGGAAGATCGCATTCCACAGGTAGGAGCTGCCGAAGGCTGCGATCTTTTGATCTTCAAGGCACAATCGACGCATTCTAAAAAGAGTCCGCGCCATGCTGATCGACGAAGAATTGACCCTGAAAAAACTCGAGGTGTTCCTCGCCTTCATGCGCACCGGCAACCTGGCGCGCGCCGCTGTCGAGTTGCAGACCAGCAATGTCAGCGTGCACCGGGCGATCCATTCGCTGGAAAGCGCCCTGCGCTGCCCGCTGTTCAAGCATGAAGGGCGCAACCTGACGCCACTGGAAAGCGCCTACGTGCTCGAAGAGCGCGCGCAGAAACTGATTCAGGACGTGGTCGAAAGCGTGCGCCTGACCCGCGAAGCCGCCGGGTTCTCCGCTGAACGCTTCAAGCTCGGCTCGCTGTATTCGCTGACGGTGAAAACCGTACCGCAGTTGATCATGGGCCTGAAGATCCGCCGCAGCGAACTCAACATCGACCTGATTCTCGGCTCGAATATCGACCTGCTCTACAAGCTGAAGAACATGGAAGTCGACGCGATCCTGGTGTCGCTGGACGACACGGTCAGCGACCCGGACTGCGAGCAGATCCCGCTGTTTTCCGACGACATTTTCCTCGCCACGCCGGCAGATTCAAGATTCGCCCAGCGTCAGGAAGTCGATCTGGCTGAAGTGCGCGATGAAACCTTCATCACCCTGACCCAGGGCTTCGCCACCCATCAGGACGGCATTCGGGTGTTCAAACAGGCGGGGTTCGAGCCGAAGGTAGCGATGCAGGTCAACGACATCTTCACCCTGCTGAGCATGGTCAGCTCGGGGGTGGGTTATGCGTTGCTGCCAGGAAGGATTGCGGCGGTGTACGAGAACCGGGTGAAGCTGATTCCGTTGCAGGAGAAGTACCGGTTGCAGCAGCACATTGGCGTGGTGTTCTTGAAGGCCAAGGAGCGTGATCCAAATCTGCTGGCGTTGCTGGCGGAGTGTCGGATGTATGCCAATCGCCAGGCTTGAGACCCTGTGGCGAGGGAGCTTGCTCCCGCTCGGGTGCGCAGCACCCGCAAATCAGACCACCGGGTGTGTCTGATACACCTCAGTGGTTGAAGTTGGGGCTGCTGCGCAGCCCAGCGGGAGCAAGCTCCCTCGCCACAAAAACACTCGGCAATCAGCCCACAATCCCGCGAACAATGAAGAACAGCAGCGAAGGCCCCAGCAAGCACCCAAGCCCGGTGTGGAACGTCGCCGTCAACGCCCCATAAGGCACCAACCGCCGATCCGTCGCCGCCAGCCCCGCGGTAACCCCACTCACCGTCCCGGCCAGACCACCGAACACCATCGCCGAGCGTGGGTTATCCAGGCCCATCCAGCGCGCCGCGACCGGCGTGCCGACCATCACCAGAATCGCCTTGATCAACCCGGTGGCAATCGACAACGCCATCACATCCGAGGTCGCGCCAATCGCCGCGCCGGTCACCGGGCCGACGATGTAAGTCACCGCACCGGCGCCGATGGTGGTCATGCTCACCGCATCGCGATAACCGAAAGCCCAGGCCATGCACGCGCCGACAATGAACGGCAGGATCGTACCAAGCAACAGCGCAATCACGCCGATCAACCCGGCCTTCTTCGCTTCGGTCGCCTGCACTTCGAACGCCGTGGCGACGATCGCGAAATCCCGCAGCATCGCCCCGCCCATCAGACCGATGCCGGAGAACAGCGTCAGATCCGCCAGGCCTTTCTGGCCGCCGGTCAGGGTGCCGCCGACCCAGGCCAGCACCAGACCGATGACGATGGCAATGGCCGAGCCGTGAATGCGCCCGAAGGTCAGACGTTTGGAGAGAATCACCGAGACCCACATGATCACACCGACGAAGGCGAACGCGGTGATCAGGCCGTTGTGTTCCAGACCGTTTTCAATGAGTGCCCACATGTCAGCGACCTCCTACCGGGGTGCCGACCGGGGTGACTTCCACCGGTTCGTCGGGCAACGGTTCGCCCTTGTGGGTGCGGCTGATCAGAGCAATGGTGCAGCCACACACCACCACCGATCCGATGGCCGCCAGCACCGCCACCGGGCCGCCGTGCAGGGCGGTGACGACGTTCTGTTGCGCGGCCATCGCCACCACCACCGGAATGTACATCGCGCCCCAGAAGCCGACGCCCATCTCGCAATCCTTGGTCATGCCGCCGCGTTTCTGCATCCACAACCGCGCGCAGATCAGCAGGATCATGGCGATGCCGACCCCGCCGACGTTGGATTTGACGCCCAGCAACACGCCGAGCATGTCACCCATGATCACCCCTGCCAGCGTACAGATCGCCAACAGCGCCACACCGTAAATAATCATTGTTGTAGTCCTCAAAGTGCATCGTCGAATGTTGTTTTTGTTGTTCGAAGCCTGAGTCGCGGCGGTTTAGGGTCGGCGATTTCCCTCCTCACGCAACAGCGCCTGCAAGGTGTCCAGACGCGCACCGTCAAAGGCAGTGACCGTGCCCGATTCGAACGCCCGGCGCGCCAGCCCGGTCAGCACCGCACCGGGCGGCAGTTCGATTTGTAAACGTACGCCGCGCTCGTAAGCGCTTTGCACGGTGCCGCGCCAGTCCACCACGCGGCACATGTTGAACGCGAGATCGTCGCGCAGGGCGTCAGTCTTGATCAGCGGACGCGCGCGACTGCCACTCAGGTAAGCGATTTTCGGGGTCTTCAGTGCAACCTTGGCAAAGGCTTCGGCGAGGGTTTGCGCCGGTGCCTCCAGCAACGGACAGTGCGATGGCACACTCACCGCCAGGCGTTTGGCCAGACCGGCGCCCTGACTGCGCGCCAGCTCCGCCACCGCTTGCATCGCCGCGTCGCTGCCGGCAATCACCACCTGGTTATCGGAATTGATGTTGGCCAGATACACCGGCGACTCCACGCTGTGCACCTGCGCCAGCAGCGTTTCGACGGTGGATAATTGCAGACCGATGATTGCGGTCATGCCATAGCCCTGTGGATAAGCTTGCTGCATCAACTCGCCACGCAGACTGACCAGATGCAGCGCATCGCTGAAACTCAAGGCCCCGGCGCCCACCGCTGCCGGGTACGCACCGATGGACAGGCCGGCGACGTAATCCGCCGTGAGTCCGTCCTGTAGCAACTGCCGCGAGGCAGCGACCCCAGCGATCAACAGACACAGCTGAACCGCCCGGGTGCTGCGCAACGCATCGGCAGAATCGAGCCGCGCGACATCTTCACCGAGCACGTCGCTGGCCTCGGTCAAGGTCTCCCGAGGCAAACGCTGGAGCATGCCCGGTTGTTGCGCACCCTGGCCGGGGAACACCAACAGGCTGCTCACGCTGCCTGCTCCTGCGGGTTCCACGGATCAACCACCAGACAGGCCTGATGCTGATTTTTCAGCAGCACCCGGGCCGAACCGCTGGCCCATTCGCGCAGCGCCACTGCACCGAACGGCGTCTGCAATTGCATATCCACTCGGCACACAGCCTGATCGAAACGCTCGACCAGTTTGCGAGCCTGATTACGAGTGATCAGTTGCGGTGTACGCAGAATCAGATCGAGATCGCTGGCCGCGTGCATCGCTCTAAAACCACTGGCCAATTCAAACCCGACACTGCCGCTGACACCCCAGACCCAACCGCAGTCATCAAGCATTGGGCGCAGTTGTTTGAGCGCCTGCATCACTGGCAAATCGCGCTCGCAACCGACATGACAAAGCGCTTCCGGACTGACCCGACGCACTATCGCATCAAGGCTCAGGAACGCCGCCAGCCGCTGCTCACGCACCACACCGCGCACGCCCACCGCCACAAAACCTTCAGCGCTCACCGCCCGCCGCACCACCACCGGTTGCCCGGCAGCCAGCGACTCGATCGCCCACTGCGGCGCACCCGCCGGCAGCTGCGCCGGGGTCATGCCCCACAGAAGATCGTGGGCCAGTGGCAGGTTCACCACTGCGCCCTCAACAGTTCGCGCACGCGGCTGGAGGCTTGGCGATTTTTTGCGCCGAGACGATTGCTCAAGTCAGTGCTGGCGATATCGCCGATGGCCTGTTTCAGGCACTCGGTCACCCGCGCCAGATCCTCCGCCGTCGGCTGTTCGATCTGCTGCACCGACAAGGTTTCCCAGAGCAATCCGAGGCTGGCGTAGCTGTCGATGTCATAGGCCATCGGCGGCACGCTGGCGGCCAGTGCTTCCAGCTCCTCGACACTGCGCAAAGTCACCCGCGCCGCCGAGGCCTTGCCCATCGCATGCACCATCACCCCGGGATCGCGCAGGGCAATCAAGCGGTTGGCCTGATAACCGTGAGCGAGAAACGCACCGGACATGGCCTTGCCCACCAGCAGCGCAATCACCGGATGCCCGGCCAGACGTGCGCGGGCATAACTGTCCGCCGCACCGGCCAGCGCTTGATGAATGCCGAGGGCTTCTTCGCGACGACCGTAAGCCTGGCTCGGCACATCGACGATAGCGATGATCGGGCGTTTCTGTGTTTTGTCGCGGTCGGCAGTGATCACGTCATCCACAGCCTTGGCCAGGCCCCAGCCTTCGAGCAAACCGACTTCGCCGTTGCGAGCCCGTGGGAAACGGTTGTCGGGGTCAACGACCACCGCAATAAAGCGTCCAAGTTCGCCATCGGCCACTTGCAACGATGGCGGCAAACCTTCTACGGCTTTCGCGCCCGCGCTCAGGGCGTTGAACCAGTTCAAACCGCGCACGGAATAACCACTCATGAGCGCTCTCCTTGATACAGATCGCGAACCACCGACGGTTCGATTTGCTTATCGGTGTCCAGGCTCGCCAGACGTTGCAGGAACCATTCGGCGCGCTGACTGCGCGGCTGAGCAGGCAAGCCTTGTTGCAACAACTCGCCCACCTGCTGACGAATCTGCGCCACATCATCGGCGACGTAACGATCCACCAAGCTGCTAGCGAAACGCTGCTCGCCGCCGGTCAGGCTCCAGATGAAGGGCCGGTCGCGGGAGTCGTACTCTTCGATCCCGGCTTCCTGCTCAATCACTTGGGGGCCGTTGAGGCCGAGGCGCGCTTCCTGAGTCACCAGCAAATAGCTGCACAGCGCAGCGGCAATCGACATGCCGCCGAAACAACCAACGCTGCCCGCCACCACACCGACAACTGGTTGGTACTGCTGCATATCGACAATCGCCGCATGAATATCGGCAATCGCCGCCAGCCCGAGATTGGCTTCCTGCAAGCGCACGCCACCGGTTTCCAGCAGCAACACGGCGCGGGTCGGAATGCCTTTGCGGTTATCTTCGGCGGCCAGTTCCAGCGCGCCGGCAATCTTCGCCCCGCCGACTTCGCCGAGGCTGCCGCCCTGAAACGCGCCTTCGATGGCGGCGATCACCACCGGCAAACCGTCGAGGCTGCCCTTGGAAATCACCACGCCGTCATCGGCTTGCGGCACCACGCCCTGACGCTCCAGCCATGGCGACATCACCCGTTGAAACGGGTCGAGCAATTCACGGAAGGTCCCGGCATCGAGCAAGGCTTTCGCCCGTTGCCGTGCACCGAGTTCGACGAAGCTGTGCTTGTGCAACAGCGCTGCGCTGTCAGTCATGGCCGATCTCCTCGAAACCTTGTTCCAGACGCAGACGCACCACCCCCGGCGTGGCGCCGAAATCGTGGATATCGATGGCCATCGCCGGTGGCGTGGTGCCGTCGAACATCCGCGCAAACAGATGCTGCCAGCGCTGCTGCGCACCGTTGACCGAGGTCTGCACATTGATCGTCAGCTTGCCGGCCAGCCCCGGTTCGATCAGCACTTCCAGATCGCCCGAGCCGACACAACCGACCAGCGCCCGCCCGCGTGGCGGCTGCCCGGCGGGGAATTCAAAGGATAAGGTTTCCATCAAAACGCTCCCTGAAGGATGCCGTCGCGCTCGATTCGATCGAGCAGCAGCGTGGCGGCGAGCAAGTCGGCGGCGCCACCGGGCGAGGCATTCAATGCGATGAGTTGTTGATCCAGTTCGTGCAGGCGACGACGCCCGCTGAGGCTGGCGCTGCCGCCAGCGTCGAGCACCGCTTGCGCGCCATGTTGCATGGCCTGCAGACCTTGTTCACCGGCGCGGTAGAGCACGCAGGTGTCGGCCAGATCGGTCATGATTGCCAGCAGCGCATCGAGCCGGGCGTTCTGTTCGCCGTGGCCGCTGGCGCGGCTGCGTTTGAGTTGCGGCAGGCCACGTTGCAGCACGGACGGAAAGCCGAGTTGCGCTTCCTCACGGGCACCGCGTGCGCCGTAACGCAGGGCGACCTGAGCGCCGTGGCTCAGCGGTTTTGGTGCGTAGCGATCATCCAGCAAGGCCAGACGTGCGGCGCGAACAGAGACTGCGTTGGCGCTGGAGGATTTCGGTTCCAGCGCAGCGGCGGTCACCAGTAATCCCAGCGCCCAAATGGCGCCGCGATGGGTATTCACCCCGTTGGTGGTGGCTAGCATGGCTTGCTCGCCTTCGCGACCGATGCGGCCAATCGCTTCGCGCAACGTGGAATCGACTTCGCCGATTTCAACAGCCGCTTCGGCCATTTCCTTGAACGCCGGCCACAACGACAGCGCCGAGGCGTGCATCAAACCCAAGTGCAGATCGGTGTGCGCGCCATTGCCACGCCGATCGACCAGCGCCGGTTTCGGCGACAGATCGGCTTCGTCGATCAGCGCATCCACTGCCAGATCCGCCAGGCGTTCGCTCAGGCTCAGGGGTTTCGCTTGCAGGTTGAGTGCGTGCATTACCAGCTCCTGAACTTGGCGGGCGGGTTGTAGAGGCCACCGGACCACTCGACCAGATCGGCCACGCTTTTCGCCGCCAGCAGTTCGCGGGTGGCGTCGGTGCGGCGGATGCCGAGGTCTTCGGGCAAGGCGATCAGGCCTTCGCGGCGCATGCGTTCGGTGTCTTTCGGGTTGTGGCGCAGACCGATGGCGGTCACGCCGGCCACCGCTGCGATCATCGCCTGACGCTCCTCCAGCGAGCGCGCTTTGTACAGGTAGGCGATGCCTTCTTCGGTGAGCAGGTGGGTAACGTCGTCGCCGTAGATCATGATCGGCGCCAGCGGCATGCCGCTTTTCTTCGCCACTTCCACCGCATCGAGGGTTTCGACGAAGGTCGGTTTGCCGCCCTCCTGGAAGGTCTCGACCATTTGCACCACGAGTTTCTTGCCGCGTTCGAGCATCGGTTGCTGCGCGTCGTCGTGGCGCATGTCGAGCCACGCGGGGGTGCCGTGACGCCGACCGCGCGGGTCGTGGCCCATGTTCGGCGCACCGCCGAAACCGGCGAGGCGACCACGGGTCACGGTCGAGGAATGGCCGTCGCCATCGACCTGCAACGTCGCGCCGATAAACAGATCCACCGCGTATTGCCCGGCGAGTTGGCAGAACATCCGGTTGGAACGCAGCGAGCCGTCGCGGCCGGTGAAGAACACGTCGGGGCGGGCGGCGATGTAGTTTTCCATGCCCAGTTCGGTGCCGAAGCAGTGCACGCTCTCGACCCAGCCGCTCTCGATCGCCGGGATCAGCGTCGGGTGCGGGTTGAGCGTCCAGTTGCGGCAGATCTTGCCCTTGAGGCCGAGGGATTCACCGTAGGTCGGCAGGATCAATTCGATGGCGGCGGTGTTGAAACCGATGCCGTGGTTCAGCGACTGCACGTTGTGTTTTTCGTAGATCCCGCGAATCGCCATCATCGCCATCAACACGTGCACAGGCTTGATGTGCCGCGGGTCGCGGGTGAACAGCGGTTCGATGTAGAACGGCTTGTCCGCCACCACCACGAAATCGACCCATGAGGCGGGGATATCCACGCGCAGCAGTTCGCTGACGTCATCCACCAGTTGGTTGACCTGGACGATGACGATGCCGTCGCTGAAGGCCGCCGGTTCGATCAGTGCCGGGGTGTCTTCGGTGCTGGGGCCGGTGTAGATGTTGCCGGCACGGTCGGCCATGAACCCAGCCGAGAGCACGACGTTGGGGATCAGGTCCACCACCAGCCGCGCGTAGAGTTCGATGTAAGTGTGAATCGCGCCGATTTCCAGCAGGCCGTCTTCGAGCAACTGGCTGATGCGCAGGCTCTGGGTGCCGGCGAAGGAGAAATCGAGCTTGCGGGCGATGCCGCGTTCGAACAGATCGAGGTGCTCGGAGCGACCGACGCTGGGCATGATCATGTGCAGATCATGCAGCTTTTCCGGATCGGCTTTGGCCAGCGAACGGGAAAGGAAATCCGCCTGCTTCTGGTTGTTGCCTTCCAGCACCACCCGGTCGCCGGGATGGATCAACGCTTCAAGCGCGGCGACGATCTTGTCGCTGGGCAACACCACACCGTCGGCCAGCCCGCGCACCTTGTCCAGACGCCGCTGCTTCTCGTCACGCCGCCGCGTCCAGCGCGAGTCGGGGGAAATTGTTGTTGTCATGCTCACTCCACGGGGTTCGCTGTCGTGGAGCCAAGGTAGGCGTGTGAGCGGGGCGCATCAATCAAGCGCGGTGGTGGATCGTTACGGTCAGGGTAACGATCGAGAGCTGCCCTCACCCTAGCCCTCTCCCGGAGGGAGAGGGGACTGATTGGGGGTTGCTCAAGGGATACGCCGACCTGGGAGTGTTGTACTGAATCCGGAATTCACCAGGTTTACCAAATCCATAATCGACTCGGTTTTTCAAGTCGATGTACAACTTCAGACACCTCGGTCGGCCCCCTCTCCCTCCGGGAGAGGGCTGGGGTGAGGGTCGGCTTTTAATCACTCCGTCGGCACCAACCTATCCAACACCCGATTCACCGCCATCTCCGCCACCATCACCACCTGAGCAATGCCCTGCAGCGTCTTGCGGTGCGTGCCTTGCACCAGCGCCGCATGGTTGTTGAGCATGACCGTAGCGGAGCCGAGGGATTCGCTGGCGTCGGCCAGCAGGGATTCGCTGTCGGCTTCAGGATTGACCATATAGAGCGTATTGGGGGTGTAGGGCGTGGCCATGAGGTCGGGTTTTGGCGGGCCGAGGTAATGGTCGAGGGCACGTTCGGCGGCTTCGTGAAATTTCTTTGATTCGGGGGTCTCGTAAGGGGATGCCGTGTCGGTGACCGGCGGGTTTGGCGTTACTTTGAACATGGGGATAAACCTCTATTAGGCCGCACCATCCCGCTGCTAAACGATAGGGTGGCGGCTATGCGCAAGTTAGCAGACCGGTCAATCCCCAACCCGGCGCACCCGAAGGTGCCATGCGCACAGCCACCATCAAGCGCAGGCGAATGCCTGACTGGATGAATCTCGTGCACCGGGGAAAGGACAAAGCCGGGCTGCTAAACCCGATCACTGGGAATCAGTGACGCAATCAAGTTACGCAGCCTGCCGAGGGCGCACAAGCCGGCGGATTCTGGTGCATGCGTAGGCAGCGGCGCAAGGATTTGTAGGCTGTTGAGGCGTAACACTGGGTGTCTTTAAACAGCTGTGCAGGAAGGTGTTTATTGCGCCGTAGAGATTGAGGATTTGCCTGTAAGAATTTGCTGACTCAACTGGCCCTATCGCCGGCAAGCCAGCTCCCACAGGGTTTTGGGTGATTCACAAAATCCGAATACGGCTCGGACACTGTGGGAGCTGGCTTGCCAGCGATGAGGCCAGTCAAAGCACCACAAAACTCTAAATCAGTGAACCAGCCCAGCCTCCACCAACAACTGCTCCAACCCCAACAAATCCGGCACCTTGGCCACCTGCTCCCCGACCTGCACCGCCGCCTGCTCCAGCGCACACAACGGCACATCGACATAACTCAACTGACTGTCGAGCTTGTACGAGCGCGGAATCCCCTGCACCAGCAGCGCAATGAATTTCAGCTGCGGCAAACCACCAAGGGCATTGAGGATGACGATCCGCGCGCGTTCGCCGATGACGATTTTCTGCCCACAGGCGGACTCGAAACTCAGCAGCGGAATCTGTCGCTCACGCCAGCTCACCCGCCCCAGGTACCACGGCGGTGTGTCCAGATCGAAGGCGCTGGCCTGGTAGTCGATAAGCTCGGCCACGGCGACGTTGGGCAGGATCAGACTGCGGTCGGCCAGTGGCAGCAGCAGGCCGGTGAGTTGGCTGGTGCGCGCGTTGTGGCGGCGCTCATGCATGTTTCTTGCTCCAGTGGGCAATGCTTTCGAGCAGCACCGATTCCTGATACGGCTTGCCGAGGTAGTCGTTGACGCCGATGGCCATCGCGCGGTCGCGGTGTTTCTGCCCGGTGCGCGAGGTGATCATGATGATCGGCAGGTGTTGCAGGCGTTCATCGTTGCGCACTTGGGTAGCGACTTCGAAGCCGTCCATGCGCGGCATTTCGATGTCGAGCAGCATCAGGTCGGGCATGTGCTCTTCGAGCAGCAGCATGGCATCGACACCGTCCTTGGCAGTCAGCACGTTCATGCCGTGGCGTTCGAGCAAACGGCTGGTGACCTTGCGCACGGTGACCGAGTCATCGACCACCAGCACCAGCAGTGGTTTCTGCGGTTCGCTATCGATTTCCGCATGGGCCGGACGCTGCGCAACCCGCGCCTGCATCGCGCGGATCGGTGCGAGCAAGTCAAGAATCAGCACCACCCGGCCATCGCCAAGAATCGTCGCCCCGGACACGCCCTGCACCGCCGCGAACTGCGGACCGAGGCTCTTGACCACGATCTCGCGAGTGCCGGCCATCGCATCGACCTGCACCGCGATGTGCCGGTCATTGCACTGCACCAGCAGCACCGGCAACGGCAGGCTCTGGCCAAGCAATTTGGGGCGTGGCGCGGTTTTCAGCAGTTCGCCCAGATAGCACAACTCATAGCGCTGGCCGGCGTAGTGGTAGCTCGGCGGATCGTTGCGGTAGTGCCCTTCCAGATCATTCGGCAGCACGCGGACGATGCCTTCGATGGTGTTCAGCGGAATCGCGTATTGATCCTCGCCGCACTGCACCATCAGCGCGCGGTTGACCGACACGGTGAACGGCAGACGAATACGGAAATGCACGCCCTGCCCCGGCACCGAGTCGATGCTCATGGTGCCGCCGAGCTGACGGACTTCTTCGTGAACCACGTCCATGCCGACGCCGCGCCCGGAGATCTGGGTGATCTTTTCCGCCGTGGAAAACCCCGGCTGCAGGATGAATTGCAGCACGTCGCGGTCGCTGAGTTCGGCGTCCGGTGCGAGCAGACCACGCTTGATCGCCTTGCGCCGCACCGCTTCCAGCGGCACCCCGGCGCCATCGTCGCGAATATCGAAAACGATGTCGCCGCCCTCGCGGGTCAGGTCGAGGGTGATCGTGCCCTGCGCCGGTTTGCCCGCCGCCAGCCGCACTTCGGCTGACTCTAGACCATGGTCGACGGCGTTGCGCAGCATGTGCTCCAACGGCGCAACCATGCGCTCCAGCACATTGCGATCCATCTCGCCTTCGGCGTTGCCGATGATGAACGCGACGTCTTTGTTCAGCTCTTCGGCGACCTGCCGCACGATGCGTTTGAGGCGCGGCAGCATGCGTTCGAATGGCACCATGCGCGTGCGCATCAGGCCTTCCTGCAATTCGGTGTTGATCCGCCCCTGTTGTTGCAACAGGTTTTCGGCGTCGTGATTGCGGCGGTCGAGGGTTTCCTTGAGATCGAGCAAGTCGGAGGCGGACTCGAACAGCGCCCGCGACAGTTGCTGCAACTGCGAATGACGGTCCATTTCCAGCGGGTCGAATTCTTCGTAACCAAGGCGTTCGGCATCGACTTGCTGACGGCTGAGGATCCGTCCCTGGGTTTCGGTGTCGAGTCGGCGCAACTGATCTCGCATGCGTTCGATGGTGGTTTCCATCTCGTTCAGCGCGGTTTGCGCATCGCTGACTTGCTGCTCGATACGTCCACGGAAAATCGAGGTTTCGCCGGCCAGATTGACCAAGTCATCGAGCAGTTCGGCGGAGACCTTGACCATGTCCGCGCCGGCATCAGCTGCGGGTGTTGCGGGCTCGGTTTTGGCCGGAAGCGGCAACGACGGCGGCGTGTCCGGGGTCGCCGGGTGGCTGAAATTCTGGATCGCATTGATCAGCCGATCCGCCGGCGGGCATGGCTGCCCGGCGCGCACGCCATCGAGCATCTGCGCCAACCGGTCATGCCCGCGCTGCACCAGCGCGAACAGTTCGGCGGACGGTTGCAGCACGCCGGTGGCGAGGCTTTCGTAAAGGTATTCGAGCTCATGGGCGAGGTCGCCGATCGGGCCGATCTCGACCATCCGCGCACCGCCCTTGAGGGTGTGCAGATCGCGCAGCAGGGTTTCCACTTCCTGGCGATTGCCCGGCTCGGCCTGCCAGCGCTGCAGCGCGGCGCCGGAGTTTTCGATGATGTCGAAACCTTCTTCGAGGAAGATTTCCAGCAGTTCCGGGTCATGTGCAGCGCTGTCATGGTCGGCGGCCGGTTGCGCCGTTTCGGCAGTGGCGGAGGCACCCTGGCGGAACTGGCGGATTGTCTCGATCAGATCCTGCGCCGGGCGCAGTGGTTGATGCGCCTGCAACTGCTCCAGCAACAAGGCCAGGCGATCATGGCCCTTGTGCAGCAAGCGCCCCAGCGCCTCGCTGTGACTGTAGCGACGATCCACCAGCCCTTCGTAAAGTCCTTCCAGCTCATGGGCCAGATCGCCGATGGCATCGACCTCGGCCATTCGCGCACCGCCCTTGAGGGTGTGCAAATCGCGCTGCAAGGACGACAGCGGCGCAGCGTTGTCCGGGTCGCTCAACCAGCGTTGCAAGGCTTGCCCGGCACTGTCGAGGATGTCCACCGCTTCTTCGAGAAAGATCTCGACGATCTCGTCGTCCGGCGCCGTCTCGGCATTGGCGTGGGACAGTTCGGCGGTGGCGGCGCCCAGCTCATGGATGCTCAAGGTACGGCTGCCGTCGCTGCGGATCAGCCCCATCGCCGTCGGGTCGAGGCTTTCATCGAGCAGTTCGTGCAAGGCACGAATGCGCTGCGGCTGCGGGGTGATTTCCTGGCCGGCGGCCAGTTCGTCGAGCATGTTGATCAACGCTTCGTGGGCGTTCTGCGCCTCGTGGAAAAACCGGTCGCTGACCGCCAGGCTGCTTTCTTCGACGGCGCCATAGAGGTCGAGCAAGGCTTCGCACAGCACGTCCACCGGCAGCAGATCGGCGAGGTGTGCGCCTTCGCCGAGGGTGGTCAGTTCATCGAGCAACGCGCTGAGTTCCTGACGCTCGCCGGGGTGCTGCTGCCAGCGCTGCAACAGGCTTTCGGCGTCGAGCAGGATGTCCATGCCCTGGGCGAGGAAGTTGTTGATCAGTTGCGGGTCGCGCTTGATCCGCAGGCCGGTATTGGGTGCGCTGAGGATCGCTTCCAGGCGTTCGGCGAGCAGCGTTTCGGTGCGTTTGATCAGCGACTGCGCACCGACAATCGGCGCCAGCGGATCGTGCTTGAGCTGGCGCAGACCTACGCGGAACAGGCCTTCGGCTTCAAGCAGCAGTTCCACTTCATCCAGATCCAGCGGCAACTGATGCGCCTTGAACTCGCGCGCCAGTTTATCCAGTGGCGCCGCCAGTTCGGCAATCGGCAACACCCCGGCCATCGACGCACTGCCCTTGAGCGTGTGCAGGGCGCGCTGCAATTCGTCGCTGGCCGGCAGCGGCACATGCTCGGCGGCCTGATCGAGGAAGCGGTTGAGGCTGGCGAGGTGGGTTTCGGCCTCGTTGCGGAAAATCTCCAGCAACAGCGGATCGAGGGCGGCCACATCTTCGACGTCTTCGGCCGCCAGTGGCTCGACACCTTTGGCCAGCGCATGCGCGCGGGCCGCCAGTTGATCGACATCGCTGCGCTGACGCTGGCGGTGCGTGGCAAATTCGCTGATCAGTTCCGGCAGCAACAACACCGTGTCAGTGAGCAACTGCTGCACCTGCGCGCCAGGTTCGACGCTGTGTTCCAGCACGCGGTTGAGCAGGTTTTCCACCGCCCAGGCCAGTTCGCCAAGGATCAGCGCACGCACCATACGCCCGCTGCCCTTCAGGGTGTGAAAGGCGCGGCGCAGTTCGGTCAGGGCGGCGCGGTCGTGGGTGTCGGCCGTCCAGCGCGGCAGGTATTCGTGCAGGACTTCAAGCACCTCGTCGGTCTCTTCGAGGAACACTTCGCGCAATTCATCGTCCACCGGCTCCTCATCGGCCGGCGGCGGCATCAGGCTGCCGGGGGTGATCAAGGCCGGCGGGTTGAGCGCCGACACCGGGCTGGCCAATACATCTGCCAGCGACTGCACGGTCTCGGGGTCATCCAGCGCCTGCAGGTCCTGCATCACCAGCGCTTCGCTGGGGCTGAGCACATCGTCGAGCAGCGGCACGTGCGGCTCATGTGGAAAGAACCCCAGACTGGCAAGGCTCTTTTGCGCGACATCCAGCAGTTGTTCATTCGGCGCTTGCGGGTCGTCACTCAGGCGTTCGAGGTAATACTCGAGGCTGGTGATGACGTCGGCCAGATTATCCAGTTGCTGCCAGCCCGGCTGGTGCGGATCGAGCAGCAGGTGTTCGCGGATGAAGCTGTTGCAGGCCTCGACCAGACTCGCCGCCCGGCTCAGCGGAATCATCGCCAGCGCGCCGCGCACCTGAGTCAGCAGTTCCGGCAATGGTTGCAGTTGCTGGCGATCCCAGTCGGCGTCGATGTAATCGACGATCATGTCCTTGGCCTGTTGCAGGCAGATGCGTGCTTCCTTGATCACGATCTGATGGATCTGCGTCAGATCGGTGGTCGGCAGGCGCGCGCCTTCGGGGCTTTCCGGCTCGACGGTGCCGACCATTCCGGCGAGGTTGGCTTCGACGTAGAGCAGCGCGCCGGCCACGTCCATCAGGGTCGCGTCATTCGGTTCACGCTGGCCCTGAGCGAGGCTGAGCACCACCGCCAATTGATCGATGATGACTTTGCGCGGCTGGCCGAAACCGAGCACCGCGAGGGTGTCGGCGATCTGCCGCAACGGCGCCAGCAGGCTCTCCAGGTCGGAGGTGTGCTGACGGTCGCTACGGACGAACAGGTCGAGACGTTCCTTGACCCGCACCAGCTCTTCGCACAGCGCCGCCAGCACCGAGCGCATCGCATCGCGGTCAGGGCCGGCCAGACGCGCACGTTCTTCGTCGACCATCGCGCTGTCGGGCAACGCGTCGTCCAGGGAGTAGCGATCTTTCATGGTCAGCATCTGCCCGGTGGGATGTTCGGCTTTGGCAATATAGAACAGCAGGCTTTTCAGCAGCTCCGGCGGGGGCGGCTGATTGAGGCCGCGCGGGCCTTGTTCGAGCAGGCGCTTGAGCTCTTTGTCGGCGTCCTTGAACAGGCTGCGCAATGCCGGGCTGTTGGCGATGGCGCCTTCGCGCATGCCTTCGACCAGCGCGGAAGCGACCTGCCACAGCGGGCTCAACGGCGCATCGGCGCTGAGCGCTTCGAGGCGCTGGAAGACTTTCGCCAGGTATTCGAGGTGCGTCTGGTCATCCTGCTCGCGCAGCAAACCGACCAGCGCCATTTGCAGCATCTGGCGCAACTTGCGCAATACGTTGGGCAGGTCGGCCGGCTCCAGCGCGGCCAGGGCTTCTGCGCTCAACGGCGGCAAATCCGGCAGTGGCGGGCTGAACAGGCTGGTTTCCGAGAGCAGGCTGTCGCCGCGCGCACTGCGCAGGTCATTGATCAGCGGCAGCACCACCAGCGGCAGATCGCGGCGGGCACTCTGCACCCGATCGAGATAGATCGGCAATTGCCCGAAGGCTTGCAGCAGCAGGTGCAGGGCTTCGTCGCGGTGGCTGACGCGCTCCTGCTGCAGGGCTTGGACCAGATGCTCCATCTCTTCGGCCAGCAACGCCGCGCCGTAGAATTCGACCATCTGCAAACTGCCGTGCACCTGATGAATATAGGCCAGGCACTCATCCAGCCCCGGCGCGGCCTGCGGGTCATCGAGCACGGCTTCAATCGCCTGATGCGCCAGCCTCAGCGTTTCGGCAATTTCACCCTTGACCCATTCGAGGGCCACGTAGTCATGCCGGTCACCCATAACCACTCCACTCACGCCTTGTCCGTCGCGGACGCCGACGGCAAGGTAAAACCGGATACCGAACGGCGCAGCTGACTGGCCATTTTCGCCAGGTTGCCGATGCTCTCGGCGGTGGCAGTGGAGCCGGACGAGGTCTGCGTGGTGATCTGCTGGATCACGTTCATCGTCAGCGAGATCTGCCCGGCCGACGAGGTCTGCTGCTGCGCCGCGTTGGAGATGCTTTGAATCAGCGCGGCGAGGGTTTTCGAAACGCCTTCGATTTCTTCCAGGGCCACACCGGCATCCTGCGCCAGCCGCGCGCCGCGCACCACTTCAGTGGTGGTCTGCTCCATGGAAATCACCGCTTCGTTGGTGTCGGTCTGGATCGCCCGCACCAGGGTTTCGATCTGCCGGGTGGCGGCGGACGAGCGCTCGGCCAGTCGCTGCACTTCATCGGCAACCACGGCAAAGCCGCGCCCGGCGTCCCCGGCCATCGACGCCTGAATCGCCGCGTTGAGCGCGAGGATGTTGGTCTGGTCGGCAATGTCGTCGATCAGGCTGACGATATCGCCGATTTCCTGGGACGACTCGCCCAGACGCTTGATGCGCTTGGCGGTGTCCTGAATCTGTTCGCGGATGTTGTCCATGCCGTGGATGGTGTTGTGCACCACCTCGTTGCCCTTGTTGGCGATCTCCACCGAACGCTCGGCCACCGCCGAGGATTCAGCGGCGTTGGCCGAGACCTGATCGATGGACTGGGCCATATCGCTGATCGCGGTCGAGGCTTCGGAAATCTGCTGCGCCTGATGCTCCGAGGCTTGGGCCAGGTGCATGGCGGTGGCCTGGGTTTCCTGCACGGCGGCGGCGACCTGGCCGGCGGTGAGGTTGATGGTCGCGACCAGATCGCGCAGTTGATCGACCGAGTAGTTGATCGAATCGGCGATGGTCCCGGTGAAGTCTTCAGTCACCGAGGCGGTCACCGTCAGGTCGCCGTCGGCGAGGTCTTCGATTTCGTCCAGCAGGCGCATGATCGCGTTCTGATTGCGTTCGTTCTTCTCGGCGGTCTCGCGCAACTGGCGGTTGGTTTCACGAACCATGACCATGCCGATCAGGATGATCGAAGCCAGCGCCAGCAAGCCCAGCACGTAGCCGCCAATGGTGTCGGTGTTGCGCCCGCCGGCAAGGTTTTCGAAACCGCTGGCGAGGTGCGAGGCTTCGTCGAGCAGGGTCTGCGACAGGCTGAAGATATTGCTCGCCGACTCCCGGACCTTGAACAGCTCCGGCGAGGTTTCGAGGATTTCATCCACGGAGCCGGAGACGAACTGGAACAGCTCGGAAATTTCACTCAGCCGCGCACGGGCATCACGGTCTTCAACCTGGCTGATTTTCAGGGTCGGGTTGCCCTGCAGCATGCCGTTTAGCACCTGGCCGAAACGCGTGGCGTCGCGGCCAAAGGCATCGGCGGCCTGCTGCGAATTCTCGTCGCCAGCGAGCACGGTGTTGACCGCGCCGAGAATACGTTCAGCGAGCAGCGATTGGCGCTGGGCCATTGCCACTTGCGCTGCCGGGGCGCCGCGTTGCAGAAGGATTTCGACAACTTTTTCGTATTCGATCTGCAACTGCGGCACGGTTTCGGCGAGGGTCGCGGCGACTTGATGCAGCGAGAGCACGGTCTGTTCGCTGGAGAGAATCGCATCGGTATTTTTCAGCAGGCGTTCCCAGTCCAGCTGCACCGCGCGCATTTCCGGGCGCACGGTGGCGGGCGCGGGCGGCAGGCCGGTGGCCGGGTCACCCTTCTTCAGGTAACCCCAGCGCTGGGCGAAATCGTTGCGCGCATCGCTCAGCAGCTTGAACGCAGCGGCCTTGCCGGCGGCGGCTTCGGTGGCGTTCTTGGCGATGCGTTGCGACAGCACGCGCAGCTCACCGGCGTGGCCGATGTACTGCTTGTCGTAGTTGGCCTGGGTGTTGAGGTAGGCGAAGTTGGCGAACAGCAGCATGATGAACACGATCAGTGCGATGAACAGCACGATGATCTGCGAGCGACTGCGCGACCCTTCTGCCGATTTTACTGTTTTTGCTTTTGTCATCGGTCCTCGCCTATTCCCGCGCCATTTAAAGCTCACCGAAAACCCTGTGGGAGCGGGCTTGCCCGCGAAGAGGCCAGCACATCCGACATCTATGGCGACTGATCTGACGCCATCGCGGGCAAGCCCGCTCCCACAGGTTTGGGTGGTGTTTCCACTAAATCGCGACGCTCATGAACACCGGCGATTTCGCCAGTGCAAACAGGCTGAACACCCGCCAGTTCTGCTCGCGCCGGAAATAGCCTTTGACGAACTCGGCCTTGGAGCCCTGCCGTTTGCTGATGGAGATCGGCTCGAAGCTGTCCTGCTCGAAGTGCTGCAGACCGAACACCTCATCCACCAGCAACCCGGCGAACACGTCGTTGTGCTCCACCACCAATACCCTGCGCTGTTTGCGCAACGGCGACAGCTCGTGGCCGAAGAATCCGCACAGGTCCATGATCGGCAGCAAGCGTCCACGCAGGTTAGCCACCCCTTTGACCCACGGCTTGACCCCGGGCAACTGAGTGCAGCGCGGTTCGTGCAGCACTTCGCTGACTTCGCCCATCGGCGTCACATACCAATGCTCGCCGAGGCGAAAACCGATGCCGCTCCAGCGATCCTGACGGCCGGGCTGCGACGGCAGGTCCGCCGCCAGCAGGCGGCAGCGCTGGTCGATCTGCCACAGCAGTTCGAACGCAGTCAGCGATTCGTTCATGGCGACGCGATCAGCCTTTGAGCACGTTGTTCAGGGTCTTGATCAGCATGTCTTCTTCGACCGGTTTGGTCAGGTAATCCTTCGCGCCCTGACGGGTGCCCCAGACCTTGTCGGTTTCCTGATCCTTGGTGGTGATGATGATCACCGGGATGTGGCTGGTCTCGGCATCCTTGGTCAACTGGCGGGTGGCCTGAAAGCCGTTGAGGCCGGGCATGACGATGTCCATCAAGACCGCATCGGGCTTTTCCTGACGGGCCAGGGCCACGCCGTCGGCACCGTTTTCGGCCTTGAGCACTTCATGGCCGTGCTTTTCCAGCATGCCGGTGAGTTTGTACATTTCAGTCGGCGAATCATCGACGATCAGGATACGTGCCATGGTCTTCCCCATTTTTCTTGTCGACATCCGGCCCGTTGGCCGAGCGTCACTGTACGTGTCTTACTGCGGCAAAACGGCGGCGAAGCCCGGAACGTGGGCCTGAATCGCGTCAAGCAGCTCTTCCTTGCTGAAAGGCTTGGTCAAAAACTGATCAGAACCGACAATCCGCCCCTTGGCCTTGTCGAACAGCCCGTCACGCGACGACAGCATGATCACCGGCGTGCCCTTGAACGCGCTGTTGTTCTTGATTAAAGCGCAGGTCTGATAACCATCCAGGCGCGGCATCATGATGTCGACAAAAATGATCCCGGGGTGGTGGTCGGCGATTTTCGCCAAGGCGTCGAAACCGTCGATGGCCGTGATGACTTCGCAGCCCACATTCTTCAACAGCGTTTCGGCGGTGCGACGAATCGTTTTCGAGTCGTCGATGACCATGACCTTCAAGGCGCTGGACTGCTGTTCCATAAGGGGGCTCTACCGTCGCCTTTGCGAATCAAATTGTCCGTTTTGCGATGAGTAATGGCTGGAAACCCTTGATGTTCAAGGGCCAGCACCGCATGGCAGCCTTTTTAGCACAGTCTCCCGGTCCAATCTATCGACGGGTTTTCCCTTGACCGAAAACCCGCCCGGAGCCACTCTGGCGGCACTTTTTCAATACCGATCCGGTAGCCAATTTTCGAGGAAAACCCAATGAGCGTTCGCGTCGGGATTGTCATGGACCCTATCGCCAGCATTTCCTATAAAAAGGATAGCTCGCTGGCCATGCTGCTGGCCGCGCAGAAACGGGGCTGGGAACTGTTCTACATGGAGCAGCGCGACCTGTATCAGGCCGAAGGTCAGGCCCGGGCACGCATGAAGCCGCTGAAAGTCTTCGCCAACCCGGAAAAATGGTTCGAACTGGACGCCGAGCAGGACAACCTGCTGAGTGATCTGGACGTGATCCTGATGCGCAAGGATCCGCCGTTCGACATGGAGTTCGTCTACTCCACCTACCTGCTGGAACAGGCCGAAACCGTCGGCGTGCTGGTGGTCAACAAGCCGCAGAGCCTGCGCGACTGCAACGAAAAGCTGTTCGCCACGCTGTTTCCGCAGTGCACGCCACCGACCATTGTCAGCCGTCGCCCGGATGTGCTGCGCGAATTCGCCGACCACCATGGCGACGTGATCCTCAAGCCGCTGGACGGCATGGGCGGTTCGTCGATCTTCCGCCACACCTCCGGTCACCCGAACCTGTCGGTGATCCTGGAAACCCTGACCCTGCACGGCAAGCAGCAGATCATGATTCAGGGCTACCTGCCGGCCATCGTCGATGGCGACAAACGCATCCTGATGATCGACGGCGAGCCGGTGGATTACTGCCTGGCGCGAATTCCGGCTCAAGGCGAAACCCGTGGCAACCTCGCCGCCGGTGGTCGTGGAGAAGCGCGTCCGCTGACCGACAAGGATCGCTGGATCGCCGCGCAAGTCGGCCCGACTTTACGCGAGAAAGGCCTGCTGTTCGTCGGTCTGGACGTGATCGGTGAGCACCTCACCGAAATCAACGTCACCAGCCCGACCTGCATCCGCGAAATCGACAATGCTTTCGGCACCGACATCGGCGGCATGCTGATGGATGCGATCGACAAGAAGCTGCAAGCCGCCGGCAAAAAGCCGCAAGCTTGACGTGTGTCACATGCAGTCTGTCGCTTGAAGCGTGAAGCCCAAGGCGCGAAACCAACATTGCGTTATCATGCGCAGCCTCTGAAAAACGCGATGTTGGTTTTCTTGTCATGACCCTCCCGTCCGATCTGCCCGCAGAACTCGCCCATCGTGGCGTGCGCCCGGCCGATCGCCTCGGATTTACCCTGTTTCTCGCGGCGCTGATTCATTTGGCGCTGCTGCTTGGCGTTGGCTTCACCATGGTCGAGCCCAAGCAGATCAGCAAAACTCTGGAAATCACCCTCGCCACGTTCAAGAGTGAGACCAAGCCGAAAAAGGCTGATTTCCTCGCTCAGGAAAACCAGGAAGGCAGCGGCACCCTCGACAAGAAGGCGATCCCCAAGACCACCGAGGTCGCGCCGTTCCAGGACAATCAGGTCAAGAAGGTCACCCCGCCACCGGCCGCCAAACCGGAAGTCCGCGAAGCGGCGCCCAAGGCTGCGGTGACCACCGTGGCGCCGAAACAGCAAAAGGCGCCGACCAAGAAAGAAGAAACCAAGACCGAGACCAAACCTGCGGTCAACGCACCGACGTTCGACAGCTCGCAGCTGTCCAGCGACATCGCCAGCCTCGAAGCGGAACTGGCCAACGAACAACAGCTGTATGCCAAGCGCCCGCGTATCCACCGTTTGAGCGCAGCCTCGACCATGCGCGACAAGGGCGCCTGGTACAAGGATGACTGGCGCAAGAAAGTCGAGCGCATCGGCAACCTCAATTACCCGGAAGAAGCGCGGCGCAAGCAGATCTACGGCAACCTGCGGCTGATGGTCTCGATCAACCGCGATGGCTCGCTGTATGAAGTGCTGGTGCTGGAATCGTCCGGCCAGCCGTTGCTGGATCAGGCGGCGCAGCGCATCGTCCGGCTGGCGGCACCGTTTGCACCGTTTACCGGCGATCTGTCGGATATCGACCGACTGGAAATCATCCGCACCTGGAAATTTGCCCGGGGCGACAAGCTGTCCAGTAACTGACCAGCGCCAAGCGAGCTTTTGTGGCGAGGGAGCTTGCTCCCGCTGGGCTGCGAAGCGGCCCCCTGCTTTTTCCGGACACACCGCGTTGTCAGGTTTTACGACTGCTGCGCAGCCGAGCGGGAGCAAGCTCCCTCGCCACAGAGGTCCGGTGAAGACCAGTTGCAACGCATCGTCAGCTTGTCAGTTTGCCCCTACGACGCCACACTATCGCTCATGAAAAACGTCAGCCCCAGCTACCTCAAGCATCATTTCCTGATCGCCATGCCGCACATGGCCGACCCGAACTTTGCCCACACCTTGACCTACATCGTCGAGCACACGGCCAATGGCGCCATGGGGCTGGTGGTCAATCGACCGCAAGAGCTGAATCTGGCTGACATCCTCGAGCAATTGCGCCCGGACATCGATCCGCCAGCGCTGTGCCAGCATGTGCCGATCTTCATTGGCGGCCCGGTGCAGACCGATCGCGGTTTCGTCCTGCACCCGGCGGGCAAGACCTTTCAGGCCACCGTCGAGCTGGACGGTGATCTGGCGCTGTCCACCTCGCAGGACGTGCTGTTCGCCATCGCCGACGGCGTAGGCCCGGCGAAAAGCGTGATCGCCCTCGGTTACGCCGGTTGGGAAGCCGGGCAACTGGAGGCCGAGCTGGCCGACAATGCCTGGCTGACCTGCCCGTACGACGCCGACATCCTGTTCAACACCAGCAGCGAACTGCGTCTGGAAGCGGCGGCCCGGCACCTGGGGATCAACCTCAGCCTGCTGACCAGTCAGGCGGGGCACGCCTGATGGCCCTGCGCCTGATTCTCGGCTTCGACTACGGCACCAAACAGATCGGCGTTGCGGTCGGCCAGGTGATTACCGGCCAGGCCCGCGAGCTGTGCACCCTGAAAGCGCAGAACGGCGTACCCGACTGGAATCAGGTTGAAGCGCTGTTCAAGGAATGGAAACCCGACGCCGTGGTGGTCGGCCTGCCGCTGAACATGGACGGCACGCCCAGCGAAATGTGCCTGCGCGCCGAAAAATTCGCCCGACGCCTCAATGGCCGCTTCAATGTGCCCTTCTATACCCACGACGAACGCCTGACCACTTTTGAAGCCAAGGGTGAACGACTGGTGCGCGGCGGGCAGAAAGGCAGTTACCGCGACAACCCAGTGGACGCCATCGCCGCCGCCCTGCTGTTGCAGGGCTGGCTCGATGAAAACACTGCATTGTTTGAATCCTGACAAGCGCTTCGGCGCTTTTCTTTTGGTTATAAACCCAGCCACGTCCGGCAGGACGCGGCTCGGAATCACGAAGGAGCAACCATGAGCCTGCCCAATCCCGCCGATCTGATCAGCCAGATGGCGACCCGCCTCAAGGCGCACCTGGCACAGCGTGATATCAGCGAACCGCGTTACATCGGCATCCGCACTGGCGGCATCTGGGTCGCGCAGGCCTTGCTCAAGGAACTGGGCAGCGACGCGCCATTGGGCACGCTGGATGTTTCCTTCTACCGCGACGACTTCAGCCAGAACGGCCTGCACCCGCAAGTGCGCCCCTCGGCCCTGCCCTTCGAGATCGAAGGCCAGCACCTGGTGCTGATCGATGACGTATTGATGAGCGGTCGGACCATCCGCGCCGCCATGAACGAACTGTTCGACTACGGCCGCCCGGCCAGCGTGACCCTGGTCTGCCTGCTCGACCTGGACGCCGGCGAGCTGCCGATCCGCCCGAACGTGGTGGGTGCGACCCTGTCGCTGGCCGCCAACGAGCGGGTCAAACTGTCTGGCCCGGAGCCGCTGACGCTCGAACTGCAAGACCTGAATTCCTAACCCGCCCTTATTGAGAGTCCCCCTCGCGATGACGCCTCTAGATACCAAGCGCCCGCTGCAGCTCAATGATCAGGGCCAGCTGCGCCACTTCCTCTCGCTCGATGGCCTGCGCCGCGAGTTGCTGACGGAAATCCTCGACACTGCCGACTCGTTCCTCGAAGTCGGCGCCCGGGCGGTGAAGAAGGTCCCGTTGCTGCGCGGCAAGACCGTGTGCAACGTGTTCTTCGAAAACTCCACCCGCACCCGCACCACCTTCGAACTGGCGGCCCAGCGACTGTCGGCGGACGTGATCACCCTGAACGTGTCGACCTCGTCGGCCAGCAAAGGTGAAACCCTGCTCGACACCCTGCGCAACCTCGAAGCGATGGCCGCCGACATGTTCGTCGTGCGCCACGGTGATTCCGGCGCCGCGCACTTCATCGCCGAGCATGTCTGCCCGCAGGTGGCGATCATCAACGGCGGCGACGGCCGGCACGCGCACCCGACCCAGGGCATGCTCGACATGCTCACCATCCGTCGGCACAAGGGTGGTTTCGAAAACCTCTCGGTGGCGATCGTCGGCGACATCCTGCACTCGCGGGTGGCGCGCTCAAACATGCTCGCCCTGAAGACCCTCGGCTGCCCGGACATCCGCGTGATCGCGCCGAAGACCCTGCTGCCGATCGGCATCGAGCAGTACGGCGTCAAGGTCTACACCGACATGAACGAAGGCCTGAAGGACGTCGACGTGGTGATCATGCTGCGCCTGCAGCGTGAGCGCATGACCGGCGGCCTGCTGCCGAGCGAAGGCGAGTTCTACCGTCTGTTCGGCCTGACCACCGCGCGTCTGGCCGGGGCCAAACCCGATTGCATCGTCATGCACCCGGGGCCGATCAACCGTGGCGTGGAGATCGAATCGGCAGTGGCCGACGGCCCGCATTCGGTGATCCTCAATCAAGTCACCTACGGCATCGCCATCCGCATGGCTGTGTTGTCGATGGCCATGAGCGGGCAAACAGCGCAACGTCAATTCGAGCAGGAGAACGCCCAGTGAAGCTCAGCATTCTCGGCGCCCGCGTCATCGATCCAAGCAGCGGCCTGGATCAAATCACCGACATTCACGTTGAAGCCTGCAAGATCGTCGCCCTCGGCGCCGCACCGGCCGGTTTCACCGCTGTGGAAACCATCGACGCCCAAGGCCTCGTTGCCGCGCCCGGGCTGGTCGACCTTAACGTGGCTCTGCGCGAGCCGGGCTACAGCCGCAAAGGCAGCATCGCCAGCGAAACCCGCGCCGCGGCGGCTGGCGGCGTGACCAGCCTGTGCTGCCCGCCGAAAACCAAACCGGTACTCGACACCTCGGCCGTGGCCGAACTGATCCTCGACCGCGCCCGCGAAGCCGGCAACACCAAGGTGTTCCCCATCGGCGCGCTGAGCAAAGGCCTGGATGGCGAACAACTGGCCGAACTGGTGGCCCTGCGTGACGCCGGGTGTGTGGCGTTCGGCAATGGTCTGGAGAGTTTCCGCAACACCCGCACCCTGTGCCGGGCATTGGAGTACGCGGCGACCTTCGACCTGACGGTGATCTTCAACTCGCAGGATCACGATCTGGCGGATGGCGGTCTGGCCCATGAAGGTGCAGTCGCCAGTTTCCTCGGCTTGCCGGGGATTCCGGAAACGGCGGAAACCGTCGCCCTGGCCCGCGATCTGCTGCTGGTCGAGCAGACCGGCGTGCGCGCGCACTTCAGCCAACTGACCAGCGCGCGCGGCGTGGCTCTGATCGCCCAGGCCCAGGCCCGTGGCTTGAAGGTCACGGCGGATGTCGCCCTGTATCAGTTGATTCTCACCGATGAAGCGCTGATCGACTTCAGCAGCCTGTATCACGTGCAACCGCCGCTGCGCACCCGCGCCGACCGCGACGGCCTGCGTGAAGCGGTGAAGTCCGGGGTGATTTCGGCGATCTCCAGCCATCACCAGCCGCATGAACGCGACGCCAAACTGGCGCCGTTCGGCGCGACCGAGCCGGGCATCAGCAGCGTGGAATTGCTGCTGCCGCTGGCGATGACGCTGGTTGAAGACGGCTTGCTGGATCTGCCGACCCTGCTGGCGCGCCTGAGCGCTGGGCCTGCGGACGCGTTGCGTCTGCCGGCGGGCAAACTGGCGGTGGGCGGCGCGGCGGATATCGTGCTGTTCGATCCGAAGGCATCCACCGTGGCCGGTGAAGGCTGGCTGTCGAAGGGCGAGAACTGTCCGTTCCTTGGGCACACCCTGCCGGGTGTAGTGCGTTACACCTTGGTCGATGGGCGGATCAGCCACCAGGCGTAACTCTGTGGCGAGGGAGCTTGCTCCCGCCGGGCTGCGCAGCAGACCTTCTTTTGGATCAAGAGAGGGGCCGCTTCGCGACCCAGCGGGAGCAAGCTCCCTCGCCACAATTACTGGAAAGCGCCGCGATTCTGCGCGTTGCGCACCGAAACCTGATCATTCAGGGTCCAGAAGTCATACAGCACCCCGATAAAGAACAACCCGCCGGTCAGCAGATACAGCAACCCGCTGATCCACTTGCCCTGGTACATCCGGTGCACGCCGAATACGCCCAGGAACGTCAGCAGTATCCACGCCACGTTGTATTCGATCGGCCCTGCGGCAAAGCGCAGGTCCGCCTCGCGATCCATTGCCGGGATCAGGAACACGTCGATCAGCCAGCCAATGCCCAGCAGACCGAAGGTGAAAAACCAGATCGTGCCGGTCACCGGTTTGCCGTAATAGAAGCGGTGAGCGCCGGTAAAACCAAAAATCCACAGCAGATAACCGATGATTTTGCTGTGTGTATCCTGCGGTGCAGCGACCTGCTGATAGCGGTTCATGAAGACCTCGATTCACACGATAGATAAATTTTCTTTAATTCTTTGTGACTTTTTTACATGTAGCCGACGTACGGCAAATGTTACCGTGTCGTCCGTCAAAGCCTTGTAGCACCGGACTTCTGTCCGACAATTGCGTCCATTTGCCGCTTGTTTGGTTCCGTTGCCCTCCGATGGAATCGACCAACGGCCTCGGAAGGGACAAAAAAGCTGTTATAAAGTTGCGCGCTAACACATAAGAGCCACGCCTAATGCGACCATTTTTCAAGACATGGCTAACCATCTGCCTATTAATGCCACTGGCCGCCCACGCCACCAATCGTGAGCAACGTCTTCCCAACGTCAACGGTTTCACCCCTAAATCCCATGCTTCGGCTCCTTCGAGCAAGAGCAGCAAACAAACGAAACACACCACGCTTGCCAGCAAGAGTCACGGCAAGCTGGTGCCACCGATGGCCAACAAGGAAAGCAGCAACGTCCTGAGCCGTGCGGTGAACGTCCTCGGTACTCCCTATCGTTGGGGCGGCAGCAGCCCAAGTAAAGGCTTCGACTGCAGCGGTCTGGTGAAATATGCGTTCAACGACGCCACGTTCGACCTGCCACGCACTTCCAATGCGATGGCCAGCGGGCATGGCGAGAAAGTCGAGCGCAAGGATCTGAAACCGGGCGACCTGATTTTCTTCAACATCAAGAGTCGTCGGGTCAACCACGTTGCCATCTACCTGGGCAACGACCGCTTCATCCACGCACCACGTCGTGGCAAAGCGGTGAGCATCGATACGCTGAACAAGCCATACTGGGAACAGCATTACGTGGTTGCCAAGCGTGTGTTGCCGAAAGAACCGGCTGGCAAGCAGATGCGTGTAGTTCAACGCTGAAACACGATCAACTGTGGCGAGGGAGCTTGCTCCCGCTGGGCTGCGCAGCAGCCCCAAAATCTTGTGAGCGCTACGCGCTCAAGCGGGAGCAAGCTCCCTCGCCACAGGTGCATTCCAGCCTTTAGAAATTATCCCGCGTACGCGCCTTCTCCCGCGCATGCTCGCGACTGATCAAGCCCTTGGTCACCAACTCCTTCAGGCACATGTCGAGTGTCTGCATCCCCAACGACCCGCCGGTCTGAATCGCTGAATACATCTGCGCCACCTTGTCCTCGCGGATCAGGTTCCGGATCGCCGACGTTCCCAGCATGATCTCGTGGGCTGCCACCCGCCCGCCGCCGATCTTCTTGATCAGCGTCTGCGACACCACCGCCAGCAGCGACTCGGACAACATCGAACGCACCATCGACTTCTCGTCGCCCGGAAATACATCGACAACACGGTCGATGGTCTTGGCGGCTGACGTCGTGTGCAGCGTGCCGAACACCAGATGCCCGGTCTCGGCAGCGGTCAGGGCCAGGCGAATGGTTTCCAGGTCGCGCATCTCGCCCACCAGAATCACATCCGGGTCTTCGCGCAACGCCGAGCGCAACGCCGTGGCGAAGCTGCGGGTATCGCGATGGACTTCGCGCTGATTGATCAGGCATTTGCGCGATTCGTGGACAAACTCGATCGGATCTTCGATGGTGAGAATGTGGTGATGGCGATGGGTATTGAGGTAATCGATCATCGCCGCCAGCGTGGTCGACTTGCCGGACCCGGTCGGCCCGGTCACCAGCACCAGCCCGCGCGGCGCATCGGTGATCTTGCGAAAGACGTCGCCCATGTCAAGGTCTTCCATGCTCAGCACTTTCGAGGGAATGGTGCGGAACACCGCGCCGGCGCCCCGGTTCTGGTTGAACGCATTGACCCGAAAACGCGCCACGCCGGGGACTTCGAACGAGAAATCCGTTTCCAGGTGTTTCTCGAAGTCGACGCGCTGGGTGTCGTTCATGATGTCGTAGATCAATTCGTGCACTTGCTTGTGATCCAGCGCCGGCAGATTGATCCGCCGCACATCGCCGTCGACGCGGATCATCGGCGGCAGACCCGCCGACAGGTGCAGGTCGGAAGCGCCCTGTTTGGCGCTGAACGCCAGCAGTTCAGTGATATCCATAGCGTCCCTCAATTCCAGTAGAATGCCGCGAACCTTCAGACCGCCGGCGCCTCTTGATGTCCACGATAGCAGACAACATCCAACTGGTTAGTTCGCGCATCCAGGCTGCCACCGCAGCGGCCGGGCGCAGTGAAAACAGCGTGCAGTTGCTGGCGGTCAGCAAAACCAAACCCGCGTCGGACCTACGTGAAGCCTACGCCGCCGGCCTGCGTGACTTTGGCGAGAACTATCTGCAGGAAGCCCTGGGCAAACAGCTCGAACTGGCCGACCTGCCCTTGATCTGGCACTTCATCGGCCCCATTCAATCGAACAAGACTCGCGCCATCGCCGAGCATTTCGACTGGGTGCACTCCGTGGATCGCCTGAAAATTGCCCAACGCCTGTCCGAACAGCGCCCGGCCGAGCTGCCGCCGCTGAACATCTGCATTCAGGTCAACGTCAGCGGTGAGGCGAGCAAGTCCGGCTGCACCCCGGCCGACCTGCCGGCGCTGGCCGAGGCCATCAGCACCCTGCCGCGCCTGAAACTGCGCGGGCTGATGGCGATTCCCGAGCCGACCGAAGATCGCGCCGAACAAGATGCCGCTTTCGCTGCCGTGCAACGTTTGCAGGCCAGCCTGAATCTGCCGCTCGACACACTTTCCATGGGCATGAGCCACGACCTCGAGTCCGCCATCGCCCAAGGCGCCACCTGGGTGCGGATCGGTACCGCCCTGTTTGGCGCCAGAGATTACGGTCAGCAATGACCGACAGCCATCTGAAAAAGGACCTGACATGAGCAACACACGCATTGCCTTTATCGGTGCCGGCAACATGGCCGCCAGCCTGATCGGCGGCCTGCGGGCCAAGGGTCTGCAAGCCAGCCAGATTCGCGCCAGCGATCCGGGCGAAGAGACCCGCCAACGCGTCAGCGCCGAACACGGCATCGAAACCTTCGCCGATAACGCCCAGGCCATCGACGGCGTTGACGTGATCGTGCTGGCGGTCAAGCCACAGGCGATGAAAGCCGTGTGCGAAGCCATCCGCCCGAGCCTGCAACCGCAGCAACTGGTGGTGTCGATCGCCGCCGGCATCACCTGCGCGAGCATGACTGCGTGGCTCGGCGAGCAGCCAATCGTGCGCTGCATGCCGAACACCCCGGCGCTGCTGCGTCAGGGCGTCAGCGGCCTGTACGCCACCAGCGAAGTGACCGCCGAACAGCGTCAGCAGGCTGAAGAGCTGCTGTCCGCCGTCGGCATCGCGCTGTGGCTGAACGAAGAACAGCAACTCGATGCCGTGACTGCGGTCTCCGGCTCCGGCCCGGCGTATTTCTTCCTGCTGATCGAAGCGATGACCGCCGCCGGCGTCAAACTCGGCCTGCCCAAGGAAATCGCCGAGCAACTGACTGTGCAGACGGCCTTGGGCGCCGCGCACATGGCGGTATCCAGCGATGTCGACGCCGCCGAACTGCGCCGCCGCGTGACCTCGCCAAATGGCACCACAGAGGCCGCGATCAAATCATTCCAGGCTGATGGCTTCGAAGCCCTGGTAGAAAAAGCACTCGGCGCCGCCGCGCACCGCTCGGCCGAAATGGCCGAACAACTGGGCAAATAAGGAGCCTTACATGATTGGATTGAACACCGCAGCGGTTTACGTGCTGCAAACCCTCGGCAGTCTGTACCTGCTGATCGTGCTGCTGCGCTTCGTCCTGCAACTGGTGCGCGCGAACTTCTACAACCCGCTGTGCCAGTTCGTGGTCAAGGCCACCCAGCCGCTGCTCAAACCACTGCGCCGGATCATCCCGAGCCTGTTCGGCCTGGACATGTCGTCGCTGGTTCTGGCGATCCTCGTGCAACTGGCGCTGATGGCCCTGACCCTGCTGCTGACCTATGGCACCACCGGCAACCCGCTGCAGCTGTTCATCTGGTCGATCATCGGCGTGACCGCGCTGTTCCTGAAGATCTTCTTCTTCGCCCTGATCATCAGCGTGATCCTGTCGTGGGTCGCTCCGGGCAGCCACAACCCGGGCGCTGAACTGGTGAACCAGATCTGTGAGCCGGCGCTGGCACCGTTCCGCAGGATTCTGCCGAACCTCGGCGGTCTGGATCTGTCGCCAATCTTCGCCTTTCTCGCGCTGAAGCTGATCGACATGCTGGTGATCAATAATCTGGCGGCGATGACCATGATGCCGGAAATCCTGCGCCTGCTGATGTGAGCTGGTTTCGCTGGGACGGGGAGGACTTGATCCTCGAATGTCATCTGCAACCGGCAGCCCGAAGCGATGATTTCGCCGGGCTGCACGGTGACCGCCTGAAGATACGCCTCACCGCGCCGCCGGTCGAGGGCAAGGCCAATGCTTATCTGATGGGCTTTCTGGCCAAGGCGTTTGGCGTGTCCAAGAGCCAGGTCAGCTTGCTCAGCGGCGAATTGAACCGGCAGAAACGGGTGAAGATCTGTGCGCCGAAGAAGCTGCCGGAGTTGCCTGGGTTGGTTGGGCGCTTGTCTTGAGTTTTTGCGGCGTCTGTACCCCTCACCCCAGCCCTCTCCCCCTGGAGAGGGAGCCGATCCAGGGTGTTTTCAGAACCTGAGTTCACCCCGGATAGATCAGGTCGGTGTAGCTCAAAAGAACACCTCGGTCGGTCCCCTCTACCTCTGGGAGAGGGCTAGGGTGAGGGCCGCTTGCCGCTAACCCCCCCGGTCTTTAGACTTACGCCTCATTTCAACGAGAGCAGGGTCGATGCCAGCTGCCTTTCCCCCCGATTCTGTTGGTCTGGTGACGCCGCAAACGGCGCACTTCAGTGAACCTCTGGCCCTGGCCTGTGGCCGTTCGCTGCCCGCCTACGACCTGATCTACGAAACCTACGGCACGCTGAACGCGCAGGCGAGCAACGCCGTGCTGATCTGCCACGCCTTGTCCGGACATCACCATGCCGCCGGCTATCACAGCGCGGACGACCGCAAACCCGGTTGGTGGGATAGCTGCATCGGCCCCGGCAAACCGATCGACACCAACAAGTTCTTCGTGGTCAGCCTGAACAATCTGGGCGGCTGCAACGGCTCCACCGGCCCGAGCAGTATCAACCCGGAGACCGGCAAGCCGTTCGGCGCCGACTTCCCGGTGCTCACCGTGGAAGACTGGGTGCACAGTCAGGCGCGCTTGGCCGATCTACTCGGCATCCGCCAGTTCGCCGCCGTGATCGGCGGCAGCCTCGGCGGCATGCAGGCCTTGCAGTGGACCATTACCTACCCGGATCGCGTGCGTCACTGCCTCGCCATCGCTTCGGCGCCCAAGCTGTCGGCGCAGAACATCGCCTTCAACGAAGTCGCGCGTCAGGCGATCCTCACCGACCCGGAATTCCACGGCGGTTCGTTCCAGGAACAAGGTGTGATCCCCAAGCGCGGGCTGATGCTGGCGCGGATGGTCGGGCACATCACCTACCTGTCCGACGACTCGATGGGCGAGAAATTCGGCCGTGGCCTGAAGAGCGAAAAGCTCAACTACGACTTCCACAGCGTCGAGTTCCAGGTTGAAAGCTACCTGCGTTATCAGGGTGAAGAATTCTCCGGGCGTTTCGATGCCAACACCTATCTGTTGATGACCAAGGCGCTGGACTACTTCGATCCGGCGGCGAACTTCGACGATAACCTGGCGAAAACTTTCGAAAACGCCACCGCCAAGTTCTGCGTGATGTCGTTCACCACCGACTGGCGCTTCTCCCCGGCCCGCTCGCGAGAACTGGTGGACGCGCTGATGGCGGCACGCAAAGACGTCAGCTATCTGGAAATCGATGCCCCCCAGGGCCACGACGCCTTCCTGATTCCGATCCCGCGCTATTTGCAGGCGTTCGGCAATTACATGAACCGAATTACGGTGTGAACAAGCCATGAGAGCTGATCTGGAAATCATCCAGGAATGGATCCCCGCCGGCAGCCGCGTGCTCGACCTCGGTTGCGGCGACGGCGAACTGCTGACCTGGCTGCGCGACAACAAGAACGTCACCGGCTATGGCCTGGAAAACGACGCCGACAACATCGCCGAGTGCGTGGCCAAGGGCATCAACGTCATCGAGCAGGATCTGGACAAGGGCCTGGGCAACTTCGCCAGCAACAGTTTCGACATCGTGGTCATGACCCAGGCCCTGCAGGCCGTGCACTACCCGGACAAGATCCTCGACGAAATGCTGCGGGTCGGTCGTCAATGCATCATCACCTTCCCCAACTTCGGTCACTGGCGCTGCCGTTGGTATCTGGCGAGCAAGGGCCGCATGCCAGTGTCGGAGTTCCTGCCGTACACGTGGTACAACACGCCGAACATTCACTTCTGCACCTTCGAAGACTTTGAAGAACTTTGTCGCGAACGTGATGCGAAGGTCATTGATCGGCTTGCCGTGGATCAACAGCACCGCCACGGGTGGGCCAGTAAGCTATGGCCTAATCTGTTAGGTGAGATCGGTATCTACCGCGTCAGCAGTCCGGGCCTTGCAGATCACCGGATCGCGGTCTGAACCACGACATTTCGAGGAGAACGATCATGGGTCGCTTGATTACTGTGCTATTGGCCGCCTGCCTGAGTCTGTCGGCGGTGGCCGCCGATACCATCAAGGGCGAACGCAAGGAAGTGTTCGGCGACGTTACCGTGCACTACAACACTTTCAACTCGACCTTCCTGACACCCGACATCGCCAAAGCAGCCGAGCTGATCCGCAGCAAGAACCAGGGCGTGATCAACGTCTCGGTGATCAAGGACGGCAAACCGCTGAGCGCCAATGTCACCGGCACAGTCAAGGACCTGACCAGCCAGAGCGTGCCGCTGAACTTCCGCCAGGTCACCGAACAGGGCGCCATCTACTACATCGCCCAGTATCCGGTGGAGCAGCAGGAAACCCGCACCTTTGAAATCAAGGTGCAGAACGGCGACAAGATCAACACCATCAACTTCAACCAAGAACTTTTCCCCGGCGAATGATGAACCTCAAGCAGCTCGTACTGGCCAGCCATAACGCCGGCAAACTCAAAGAACTCCAGGCCATGCTCGGCGATTCGGTGCAACTGCGCTCGATCGGCGAATGGAGCAAGGTCGAACCGGAGGAAACCGGTCTGTCGTTCGTCGAGAACGCGATCCTCAAGGCGCGCAATGCCGCGCGCATCTCCGGTCTGCCGGCGCTGGCCGACGATTCCGGTCTGGCGGTGGACTTCCTCGGCGGTGCGCCGGGCATCTACTCGGCGCGTTATGCCGATGGCAAGGGCGATGCGGCGAACAACGCCAAACTGCTCGACGCCCTCAAAGACGTGCCGCAAGACGAGCGCGGCGCGCAGTTCGTCTGCGTGCTGGCACTGGTGCGGCATGCCGATGATCCGCTGCCGATTCTCTGCGAAGGCCTGTGGCACGGGCGCATCCTGACCGCCGCCAGTGGCGAGCACGGTTTCGGCTACGACCCGCTGTTCTGGGTGCCGGAGCGTGACGTGTCCAGCGCCGAACTGAGCCCGGCCGACAAGAACCAGATCAGCCACCGCGCCCGTGCAATGGATCTGCTGCGCCAGCGTCTGGGCCTGAAATGACCGACAGCCACCTCGCGTCGTCGCTGATCATCGGCGGCGCCGCCTCTTCGCCTCGGGCGCCGCTGCCAACGCTGCCGCCCCTGGCGCTGTACATCCACATTCCGTGGTGTGTGCGCAAATGTCCGTATTGCGATTTCAACTCGCACACCGCCAGCCCGGTGCTGCCAGAAGAGGAATACGTCGACGCGTTGCTGGCCGATCTCGATCAGGACCTGCACGCGGTGTATGGCCGTGAAATCAGTTCGATCTTCTTCGGCGGCGGTACGCCGAGCCTGTTCAGCGCGCAAGCCCTCGGGCGCTTGCTCAAAGGCGTCGAGCAGCGCATCCCGTTTGCGCACGACATCGAGATCACCCTGGAAGCCAACCCCGGCACCTTCGAGCAAGAGAAGTTCGTCGCGTATCGCAAGCTGGGGATCAATCGCTTGTCGATCGGCATCCAGAGCTTCCAGCAGCAGAAACTCGAAGCCCTCGGGCGTATCCATAACGGCGACGAAGCGGTGCGTGCGGCGGGAATGGCGCGTCAGGCCGGGTTCGATAACTTCAACCTCGACCTGATGCACGGCCTGCCCGACCAGTCGCTGGAAGATGCCTTGAGCGATCTGCGCCAGGCCATCGAACTGCAACCGACGCACATCTCCTGGTATCAGCTGACGCTGGAGCCGAACACGGTGTTCTGGAACCAGCCGCCGGTGCTGCCGGAAGACGACACGCTGTGGGACATTCAGGAAGCCGGACAAGCGCTGCTGGCCGCACACGGTTACGCGCAATACGAAGTCTCTGCCTATGCCCAGCCCGGGCGGCCGGCACGGCACAACCTCAATTACTGGAGTTTCGGCGACTTCATCGGCATCGGTGCTGGCGCGCACGGCAAGCTCAGCCATCCGGACGGGCGTATTGTGCGCACCTGGAAGACGCGCTTGCCGAAGGACTATCTCAACCCGGCCAAGAGCTTCCAGGCTGGCGAGAAAGCCCTGAGCAATGACGAGATGCCGTTCGAGTTCCTGATGAACGCTTTGCGTCTGACGGCAGGCGTGGAATCGCGCCTGTATCCCGAGCGCACCGGCCTGCCGCTGGAAAGTCTCGCCGAGCACCGCCGCGAGGCCGAACAAAGCGGCCTGATGCAGGTCGAACCGTCACGTCTGGCGGCCACCGAGCGCGGACAACTGTTCCTCAACGACTTGCTGCAGAACTTTCTGAGCTGAGCCTGACGGCCGCCCCAAGGAAAACCGCATGGATTTGATACTCGACCTGCTCGCCACCGTGTCCCGCTGGAGCCGCAGCAACCTCTCGGAAATCGCCCTGGCCCTGGTGGGCTGCCTGCTGGTGCTGTTCGGCGCCGACTTCAAAGGCTGGGTCGAGCAACGTCTGGGCAGCATCGCCGGCGCTCTGCGCGTACCACTGATGGCCCTGCTGTGCGTGATCGGCAGCGGCGCCGCGCTGATCTATGCGACGCCGTGGGTGGTCAAGGGTTTGAGCCAGTTCAACAACTACAGCCTGGCGCCGGTGTTGTTGGTGGTGCTCGTCCTTATCGGCGTCGTCGCTGACCGCCGCTGATCTTTCGCCACCCCCAAAACAACTGTAGGAGCTGCGGCACGCTGAGATCTTTTGATCTTCAAATCAAGATCAAAAGATCGCAGCGTGCCGCAGCTCCTACATTGGATATTGCGCGGGGCTCAGGACAGTTTTTCGAACTTCAGATCCCACACGCCATGCCCCAGACGTTCGCCGCGGCGTTCGAACTTGGTGATCGGGCGTTCGGCCGGGCGCGGTACGCATTTGCCGTCTTCGGCGAGGTTGCGGTAGCCCGGAGCGACGTTCATCACTTCCAGCATGTACTCGGCGTACGGTTCCCAGTCGGTGGCCATGTGCAGGATGCCGCCAACCTTCAGCTTGCTGCGCACCAGCTCGGCGAAGGACGCCTGAACGATGCGACGCTTGTGGTGACGGCTCTTGTGCCATGGATCCGGGAAGAACAGCATCAGGCGATCGAGGCTGTTGTCGGCGATGCAGCGGTTGAGCACTTCGATCGCATCGCAATCGTAGACCCGCAGGTTGGTCAGACCCTGAGTCAGCACGCCATTGAGCAGCGCGCCAACACCCGGACGGTGCACTTCAACACCGATGAAGTCCTGATCCGGTGCCGCCGCAGCCATTTCCAGCAGCGAGTGGCCCATGCCGAAACCGATCTCCAGCGAACGCGGCGCGGAACGGCCGAACACCTGATCGTAATCCACCGGCGCGTCGGCCAGCGGCAGCACGAACAGCGGCGCGCCCTGATCCAGACCGCGTTGCTGGCCTTCGGTCATGCGCCCGGCGCGCATCACGAAACTCTTGATGCGGCGGTGTTGGCGCTCGTCGCCCTCTTCCGTCTGGAGAGGCGTGTCGTTCGATTCAGTCATCAATGGCTCTTACTTGATCAGACCATCCAGCGGCGAAGAGGCGCTGGCATAGAGTTTTTTCGGCATGCGACCGGCGAGATAGGCCAGACGGCCCGCGACGATCGCGTGTTGCATGGCTTGGGCCATCATCACCGGTTGCTGGGCGTGGGCGATGGCCGAGTTCATCAGCACCGCGTCACAGCCCAGTTCCATGGCGATAGTGGCGTCGGAGGCGGTGCCGACACCGGCATCCACCAGCACCGGAATTTTCGCTTCTTCGAGGATGATCTGCAGGTTGTACGGGTTGCAGATCCCCAGACCGGAACCGATCAGACCGGCCAGCGGCATGACCGCGATACAGCCGATTTCCGCCAGTTGGCGAGCGATGATCGGGTCATCACTGGTGTAAACCATCACGTCGAAGCCTTCCTTGACCAGCGTTTCGGCGGCCTTGAGGGTTTCGATCACGTTGGGGAACAGGGTTTTCTGGTCGGCCAGCACTTCCAGCTTCACCAGGTTATGACCATCGAGCAGCTCACGGGCCAGGCGGCAAGTGCGCACGGCCTCGATAGCGTCGTAGCAACCGGCAGTGTTCGGCAGGAAGGTGTAGCGATCCGGCGACAGCACTTCGAGCAGGTTCGGCTCGCCTTCGATCTGTCCGAGGTTGGTACGGCGCACGGCGAAGGTGACGATCTCGGCACCCGAGGCTTCGATGGCCTGACGGGTTTCTTCCATGTCACGGTACTTGCCGGTACCGACCAGCAAACGCGACTGGTAAGTACGACCGGCCAGAACAAAAGGCTTGTCGCTGCGAACGATGCTCATGGGGAATCCTCTTTAGGGGTGAGGGTCTTGCAGAATTCTGTGCCCTTGCGGGCCGGCGATCAGCCGCCGCCGATGGCGTGCACCACTTCGACGTTGTCGCCATCGTTGAGGATGGTGTCGGCATGCTGGCTGCGCGGGACGATATCCAGATTGAGTTCGACTGCCACCCGGCGACCGGTCAGGTCCATACGGGCAATCAGGGCCGCAACGGTTTCACCGTCGGGCAGTTCAAGGGATTCGCCGTTCAACTGAATGCGCATGCGCCTGGCCGCCATCATTTTTAGGGGGTGGCATTCTAGCCCGATCATGACCTAAAGGTCAGCACCAAGCGTCAAGCGGTTTACTGCAGGCGCCAGGCGGCAAGTCCAAGACACAGCCAGCCAACCAGAAACGCCAGACCGCCGAACGGAGTGATGATGCCGAGCTTGCTGATGCCGGTGGTGGTCAGCACATACAGGCTGCCGGAGAACAGCAGAATGCCGACAGTGAACGAAATACCCGCCCAGGTCACCAGCCGCCCCTGAATCTGCGTGGCGAGCAGCGCCACACCGAACAACGCCAGGGTGTGCACCAGTTGATAGGTCACGCCGGTGTGGAAGATCGCCAGATACTCAGGCGTGAGGCGATTTTTCAGGCCATGGGCGGCGAATGCGCCGAGGGCGACGCCGGTAAAACCAAAGAAAGCGGCCAGCATCAAAAAGCCACGCAGCATGTGGAACTCCAGTCAGACTCGTTCGGCAGGGTCTGTATAATGGCCCGCTCTATCGGTTCGGCCAAGCCATCTCTATGCTGCGTTCACTTTTGCGTCGTCTCACGAAGGCCCTGCTCTGGTTCGCGGGCGGCAGCGTATTGCTGGTGTTGCTGTTTCGCTTCGTGCCGCCGCCGGGCACGGCGCTGATGGTCGAGCGCAAGATCGAATCCTGGGTCGACGGCGAGCCGATTGACCTGCAGCGCACTTGGAAACCGTGGGACGAGATCTCCGACGACCTTAAGGTCGCGGTCATGGCCGGCGAAGATCAGAAGTTTCCCGAGCACTGGGGTTTTGACTTCGGCGCGATTCAGGCTGCGCTGACCCACAACGAACTCGGCGGTTCGATTCGCGGTGCCAGTACCTTGAGTCAGCAAGTCTCCAAGAACCTGTTTCTGTGGTCCGGTCGCAGCTATCTGCGCAAAGGCCTGGAAGCATGGTTTACCGCACTGATCGAGGTGTTGTGGCCCAAGCAGCGGATTCTTGAGGTTTACCTGAACAGCGTCGAGTGGGATGACGGGGTGTTTGGTGCCGAAGCCGCAGCACGTCATCACTTTGGTGTGAGCGCCAAGTCACTGTCGCGGCAGCAGGCGAGTTATCTGGCGGCGGTGTTGCCTAACCCGCGAGTGTGGAGCGCCAGCCATCCGACAGCGTATGTATCGCGGCGGGCCGGGTGGATTCGGCAGCAAATGAATCAGTTGGGCGGGACCAGTTATTTGCTGGGGCTGGATGATTCGCGCCGGGCGCCTTGGGCGCAGTAGCTAAAAGCAAAAGATCGCAGCCTGCGGCAGCTCCTACAGGTGCAAAGCAGTCCCGTGTAGGAGCTGCCGCAGGCTGCGATCTTTTGATCTTCTAAACAAAAACGCCCCGATCATCACTGATCGGGGCGTTTTTGTTTGCCGAGGCGCCGGTTAGGCGGCGATCGACAATTTGAGCTTGTTCATCGCGCTCTTCTCGAGCTGACGGATCCGCTCGGCCGACACGTTGTACTTCTGCGCCAGGTCGTGCAGCGTGGCTTTCTCTTCTGCCAGCCAGCGCTGGTAGAGGATGTCGCGGCTACGTTCGTCCAGCACTTCCAGCGCTTCGTGCAGGTTGTGGTTGGAGTTGTCGCTCCAGTCGGCATCTTCCAGTTGACGCGCCGGGTCGTACCGGTGGTCTTCCAGGTAGTTGGCCGGCGACTGGAAAGCGCTGTCGTCGTCGGCTTCAGCAGCCGGGTCGAAAGCCATGTCGTGGCCGGTCAGGCGACTTTCCATCTCGCGCACTTCACGTGGTTCAACGCCGAGGCTTTCCGCCACACGGTGAACTTCCTCGTTGTTCAGCCACGCCAGACGTTTCTTCTGGCTGCGCAGGTTGAAGAACAGCTTGCGCTGGGCCTTGGTGGTCGCGACCTTCACAATGCGCCAGTTGCGCAGGATGAACTCGTGAATTTCCGCCTTGATCCAGTGCACGGCGAACGACACCAGACGCACACCCATTTCCGGGTTGAAGCGTTTTACCGCCTTCATCAAGCCGACGTTACCTTCCTGGATCAGGTCAGCCTGAGCCAGACCATAGCCGGAATAGCTACGGGCAATGTGTACGACAAATCGCAGGTGGGCGAGCACCATCTGCCGAGCCGCCCCCAGATCCTGCTCATAGTAGAGACTCTCGGCCAGTTCACGCTCCTGCTCCGGCGTCAGCAATGGAATGCTGTTGACGGTGTGCACATAGGCTTCCAGGTTCGCACCCGGAACCAACGCGTACGCAGGTTGCAAAGAATTGGTCATGCGAAAAAACCTCCCACTTACATACTCGTGCCTCTCGGCACTGCGAAAAATTGACCGGGAATTCAAGTACAAGTTCCCAAAAAAACCGCAAGGTCAATCACGCGCAAAAAAGATTCTACTTCGGCGCCAGCTCCCTGAGATGACGTGCGACTGCAATCCATGCACCGATATAACCCAACAGCACCGCGCCAAGCAAGAGCGACAGACCGTCGGCAACTGGCACTCCGGCCAGCGCGAAATCACTGCCGTACAAGCCGGCCAGTCCAACCACCGCGTCGTTCAGCCAGTTCAGGCCGAACGCCAGCACACCCCAGGACAGAACCCCCGCACCGAAGCCATACAACGCGCCCATATAAAGGAAGGGGCGACGTACATAGCTGTCAGTGCCGCCGACGAGTTTAATCACTTCTATCTCTGTGCGGCGGTTTTCAATATGAAGACGAATGGTATTGCCTATCACCAAAAGTAATGCAGACACCAAAAGCACCGTCAGACCGAAGACAAAACGGTCACCGAGCTTGAGGATGGCGGCCAGACGCTCGACCCAGACTAGATCAAGTTGCGCCTGTTGTACCTTCGGCAGCTCGGAAAGTTTTTGTCTTAATGCTTCCAGAGTCGGCTTGTCGACCTCGTTCGGGGTCACCAGCACCACGCCTGGCAGCGGGTTCTCCGGCAGCTCGCGCAGAGCTTCGCCCAGACCGGACTGCTGCTGAAACTCTTCCAGCGCCTGATCACGACCAACATATTCGGCATCAGCGACGCCGGGCATGCCTTTGATCTGCTCGCGCAACGATTCACCCTGCGCGGGCGTGGCATCCAGCTGCAGGTACAGCGAAATCTGCGCCGCACGCTGCCACGAACCGCCCAGACGCTCAACGTTGTTGATCAGCAGCGACAGGCCCATCGGCAGGCTCAGCGCCACGGCCATCACCATGCAGGTGAAGAAGCTGCCGATCGGCTGCTTGCCGAGGCGCCGCAGGCTGTCCAGCAGGCTGGCGCGGTGACTTTCGATCCACGAACGCAACAGCGTGGAAAAGTCCGGGCCGTCGTCATCGTCGTGTTTTTTCTTCTTTGGCGGTTGCGGATCGGCGGCCTTCGGGGCCACGCGCTCGGAAACCTTTGGACTGCGTGTCGCACTCATACGCCGGCCTCCCCGTCGCCGATCAATCGGCCGCGTTGCAGAGTCAGCATGCGGTGACGCATACGCGCAATCAGGGCCAGGTCGTGACTGGCGATCAGCACGCTGGTGCCCAGGCGGTTGATGTCTTCGAACACGCCCATGATCTCGGCCGCCAGACGCGGGTCGAGGTTACCGGTCGGTTCGTCCGCCAGCAGCAGGGCTGGACGGTGGACGATGGCGCGAGCGATGCCGACGCGCTGTTGCTGACCGGTGGACAGGTCGCCCGGGTACAGATCGGTTTTATCCGACAGCGCCACGCGCTCCAGCGCCGAATCGACGCGCTTGGCGATCTCAGCCTTGGACAAGCCGAGAATCTGCAGCGGCAGCGCGACGTTGTTGAACACCGTGCGATCGAACAGCAACTGATGGTTCTGGAACACCACGCCGATCTGCCGACGCAGGAACGGAATCTGCGCGTTGCTGATGGTGCTCAGGTCCTGCCCGGCCAGCAGCAGTTTGCCGCTGGTCGGACGCTCCATCGCCAGCAACAGGCGCAACAGCGTGGATTTACCGGCACCGGAGTGGCCGGTGACAAACAGAAATTCGCCACGACGGACTCGAAAGCTCAGCTCATGCAAGCCGACGTGACCGTTCGGGTAGCGTTTACCGACCTGTTCGAAACGAATCATGAACGCTCCCGCTCGGCAAACAGTGCCTGGACAAAGGGTTCGGCTTCAAAGGTACGCAGATCGTCGATGCCTTCACCGACGCCGATGTAGCGGATCGGCAGGCCAAACTGCTTGGCCAGGGCGAAAATCACCCCACCCTTGGCGGTACCGTCGAGCTTGGTCAGCGCCAGGCCGGTCAGTTCGACGGTCTGGTTGAATTGCTTGGCCTGGTTGATCGCGTTCTGACCGGTGCCGGCATCAAGTACCAGCAGCACTTCGTGCGGCGCGTCGGCGTCGAGCTTGCCGATCACCCGGCGCACCTTCTTCAGCTCTTCCATCAGGTTGTCTTTGGTGTGCAGACGACCGGCGGTGTCGGCGATCAACACGTCGATGCCACGGGCCTTGGCGGCTTGCACGGCGTCGAAGATCACCGAAGCAGAGTCGGCGCCGGTGTGCTGGGCGATCACCGGGATCTTGTTGCGCTCGCCCCAGACCTGCAGCTGCTCAACGGCAGCGGCGCGGAAGGTGTCACCGGCGGCGAGCATGACTTTCTTGCCTTCCAGTTGCAGCTTCTTCGCCAGTTTGCCGATAGTGGTGGTCTTGCCAGCGCCATTGACGCCGACCACCAGAATCACGAACGGCTTGTTCTGCGAGGCAATTTTCAGCGGCTGCTCGACCGGCTTGAGCATCGCCGCCAGCTCGGCCTGCAACGACTTGTACAGCGCGTCGGCGTCGGCCAATTCTTTGCGGGCGACCTTCTGGGTCAGACGCTGAATGATCTGCGTAGTGGCTTCGACACCGACGTCAGCGGTCAGCAGACGGGTTTCCAGCTCATCGAGCAAATCGTCATCAATCGTTTTACGACCGAGAAACAGGCTGGCCATACCCTCGCCGATGCTGGCGCTGGTTTTCGACAGGCCTTGCTTGAGGCGGGCGAAGAAGCCGACTTTGGTTTCTTCGCTGCGCGGGGCTTCCACTGGCGTTTCAGCAACCACTTCCACCGGCACCACCGGAGCAGCGACGACCGGTGCAGGTGCAGGTGCAGGTGCAGGTGCAGGTGCAGGTGCAGGCTCGGGCTGCTGAACGACCGGCGCAACAGGGGCGACGACCACCGGGGTCACTGGCTCGGGAACAACCGGCGCAGGCTCGACAACCGGCTCAACCACTGGCGCCGGAGCGACTTCAGGGACGAACGCGGCAGGCGCCGGAATCGGCGGTGTCACATGCGGCGCGGCCTCTTCGACCAAGGCCACCGGCTCCTCTGCCACTGGCAGGGTGAGCCACGGCTCGGCCGCCGGCGTCAGTGGCAGCTCGGCCGCCACCGGGGTTTCAGGTTCTGCCTCGGGCTCGACCGGTTGCAGCACCGGCTCGGCAATCGGCAGCACGATCGGCGCCGGCTCTTCTTCTATGGCAGGCGCTGGCGTCGGAGCCGGTTCAGGAATCGCGGGCGGCTGTTCGACGACGGGTTCCTGCGGTTTCTTACGCAGCCATCCGAACAGGCTTTTCTTCTCGCCAGCCGCAGCTGGGGTCTTCTTGTCGTCGTTGGAACCAAACATGGAGGACGGCTATCTCACGGTAGCGACGCGCCATAAGGGCGCCCCGGCAAATAAATATTCGATGCAGAACAGACTGTGTTTCATCCAGCTTGTTCACGCGCAACATTTTGTCGAGGCGCCAGCGGCACCCCAAAGATTCGTATTAACGAAGGACTAAACCGGCAAAATCGGCGAAAAAGCGAAGTCTAGTCGATAAACCGCAGCTTTCTGCCGCCAACCTATACAACCGCATCAGGCCTGAAAACCTGATAGGCGTGGTCGCCGGTAAAACGGATCAGTATCCTAGCACCCTCTCGCCCGCCGACGCTAAGACCAAGCGGGCAGCCCAACAGGTTAAAAAACGAATGAATGCTCTAGCCCGCCGCGCTGCAGGCCTGCTGCTCAGCACAGTCTGCCTGCCCCTTTCGGCCCTGGCGGCCGACCCGCAACCGACCCACGAATTCACCCTCGACAACGGCCTCAAGGTCGTCGTGCGCGAAGATCATCGCGCGCCGGTGGTGGTGTCGCAGGTCTGGTACAAGGTCGGTTCCAGCTACGAAACCCCGGGGCAGACCGGTCTGTCCCACGCGCTCGAGCACATGATGTTCAAGGGCAGCGAGAAAGTCGGCCCCGGCGAAGCCTCACTGATCCTGCGCGACCTGGGCGCCGAAGAGAACGCCTTCACCAGCGACGACTTCACCGCCTATTACCAGGTGCTGGCCCGCGACCGTCTGGGCGTGGCCTTCGAACTGGAAGCCGACCGCATGGCCAACCTGCGCCTGCCGGCCGACGAATTCGCCAAGGAAATCGAAGTCATCAAGGAAGAGCGTCGCCTGCGCACCGACGACAAGCCGATGTCCAAGGCCTACGAGCGCTACAAGGCGATGGCTTACCCGGCCAGCGGCTACCACACGCCGACCATCGGCTGGATGGCGGACCTGGACCGGATGAAGGTCGAAGAGCTGCGGCATTGGTATCAGTCCTGGTATGTGCCGAATAACGCCACGCTGGTGGTGGTCGGCGACGTCACCCCGGACGAAGTGAAGACCCTCGCCCAACGCTACTTCGGGCCGATTGCCAAGCGCGACGTGCCATCGGCGAAGAAACCGCTGGAACTGGCCGAGCCGGGTGAGCGCCAGATCACCCTGCATGTGCAGACCCAGCTGCCCAGCCTGATGCTCGGTTTCAACGTGCCCAGCATCGCCACCGCTGAAGACAAGCGCTCGGTCAACGCCCTGCGGCTGATTTCGGCGCTGCTCGACGGCGGCTACAGCGGGCGCATCCCGACGCAACTGGAACGCGGCGAAGAGCTGGTTTCCGGCGGTTCCTCGAGCTACGACGCCTACACCCGGGGCGACACCCTGTTCACCCTGTCGGCGACACCGAACACGCAGAAGAAAAAGACCATGGCGCAAGCTGAAGCCGGTCTGTGGAAATTGCTGGAACAGCTGAAAACCACCGCACCGTCCGCCGAAGAACTGGCGCGCGTGCGGGCACAAGTGATTGCCGGCCTGGTATTCGAACGTGATTCAATCACCAGCCAGGCCACCGCCATCGGCCAACTGGAAACGGTCGGGCTGTCGTGGAAACTGATGGACACCGAACTCGCCGATCTGGAAAGCGTGACCCCGCAAGACATCCAGAACGCCGCCAAGCTGTATTTCACCCGCGAACGTCTCAGCGTCGCCCATGTCCTGCCACTGGAGACGACTCATGAGTGAGCGCAAATCCCCACGCCTGTTGCTCGGCCTGATCGCCATTGCAGTGATCGGCGCTGCCGCGTTCTATCTGATGCCCGGTGTCAAAACCGACGCCAGCGAAGCGCTGGATAACGCCAAGACCAGCCAGAAACTGCAATCGCTGGCCGAACTCGATGGCAAGGCTCCGGCCAGCCGCAAGCTCGACGTGCAGACCTGGAACACTGCTGAAGGCGCCAAGGTGCTGTTCGTCGAAGCCCATGAGCTGCCGATGTTCGACATGCGTCTGATCTTCGCCGCCGGCAGCAGCCAGGACGGCAATGCACCGGGTCTGGCAGTCCTGACCAACGCCATGCTCAACGAAGGCGTGGCCGGCAAGGACGTCGGCGCCATCGCCCAAGGCTTCGAAGGCCTCGGTGCGGATTTCGGCAACGGTGCCTACAAGGACATGGCGCTGGCTTCGCTGCGCAGCCTGAGTGCCGCCGAGCAACGTGAACCGGCGCTGAAGCTGTTCTCGGAAGTGGTGGGCAAACCGACCTTCCCGGCCGATTCCTTTGCGCGCATCAAGAACCAGATGCTCGCCGGTTTCGAATACCAGAAACAGAACCCCGGCAAACTCGCCAGCCTTGAGTTGATGAAGCGTTTGTACGGCGACCACCCGTATGCGCATTCCAGCGACGGCAACCCGCAGAGCGTGCCGAAGATCACACTGGCGCAACTGCGTGAGTTCCACGCCAAGGCCTATGCGGCCGGCAACGTGGTGATCGCACTGGTCGGCGACCTGTCGCGTGCTGAAGCCGAGGCGATTGCCAATCAGGTCTCCGGCGCCCTGCCTAAAGGCCCGGCGCTGGCGAAGATCGCCCAGCCGCAGGAACCGAAGGCCAGCGTCAATCACATCGAGTTTCCGTCGAAGCAGACCAACCTGTTGCTCGCGCAACTGGGTATCGACCGTGACGACCCGGATTACGCGGCGCTGTCGATGGGCAACCAGATCCTCGGTGGCGGCGGCTTCGGCACGCGTCTGATGAGCGAAGTGCGCGAAAAGCGTGGCCTGACCTATGGCGTGTACTCGGGTTTCAGCCCGATGCAGGCTCGCGGCCCGTTCATGATCAACCTGCAGACCCGCGCGGAAATGAGCGAAGGCACCCTGAAACTGGTGCAGGACGTGCTCGCCGATTATCTGAAGACCGGCCCGACCCAGAAAGAACTCGACGACGCCAAACGCGAACTGGCCGGCAGCTTCCCGCTGTCCACCGCGAGCAACGCCGATATCGTCGGCCAGCTGGGCGCCATGGGCTTCTATAATCTGCCGTTGAGCTATCTGGATGACTTCATGCGTCAGTCCCAGAGCCTGACTGTCGAGCAGGTCAAAGACGCGATGAACAAACACCTGAGCACGGACAAACTGGTCATCGTCAGCGCTGGCCCGACCGTGCCGCAAAAGCCGTTACCGGCCCCATCTGATAAACCTGCCGAGCAACCGCTCGGGGTTCCGGAGCATTAATGGCTACTCGTCCTAAAAAACCTGCGCAGAACGTTCACAACGGTGTGAACCAGTTGCGCATCATCGGCGGCGAATGGCGCAGCCGCAAACTGAGCTTCCCCGATGCGCCGGGCCTGCGCCCGACACCGGATCGCGTGCGTGAGACCCTGTTCAACTGGCTCGCACCGTATGTGGCCGGGGCCAAGGTGCTGGACCCGTTCGCCGGCAGCGGCGCACTGTTTCTCGAGGCACTGTCGCGTGGCGCAGCCATGGGTCAGGCGCTGGATGCCAGCCACGTCGCGGTATCGAGCCTGAAGGAACACCTCGGCACCCTGCGCTGCACCAACGGCCAGGTGCAGACCGCGGACGCGCTGCGCTATCTGGAAACCCAGGTCGCCACGCCGTACGACTTGGTATTTCTCGATCCGCCGTTCAACCAGAACCTGCTGCCAGCGGTCTGCACTTTGCTGGAAGAGCGCCAATGGCTCGCGCCGGATTCGTGGATCTACACTGAAAGCGAAACCGCGCCTTCGACGCTGGGCCTGCCGGGCAACTGGCGCCTGCACCGCGAACAGAAATCCGGGCGGGTGTACTACGCGTTGTGGCAACGTATGGCTGTTAACTGAACGTATTGAACAACCCTGTGGCGAGGGAGCTTGCTCCCGCTGGACTGCGCAGCAGTCCCAAAAAAGGGCCGCTTCGCGCCCCAGCGGGAGCAAGCTCCCTCGCCACAAAAGGTGTGTGCCCTCTGGAAACTGAACGCTTCACCCCCGCCTTCGGCCTCGGCAATCCGCACCTGCAAACCTTGTGGGGGCCGCTGTGGCGCAAAACCGTGCACCTTGATCGCAAGCGTGAACGCCTGTGGCTGGACGACGGGGATTTCCTCGATCTCGACTGGCACGGCCCGCACAGCGCCGAGGCGCCGCTGGTGCTGGTGCTGCATGGGCTGACCGGTTCATCCAATTCGCCTTACGTTGCCGGGATCCAGGCGGCACTCGCCGCGCAAGGCTGGGCCAGTGTCGCGCTGAACTGGCGCGGATGCTCCGGCGAACCCAATCTTTTGCCGCGCAGCTATCACTCCGGCGCCAGCGAAGACCTCGCCGAAGCCATCCGACACCTGCGCGCCAAGCGCCCGCTGGCGCCGCTGTATGCGGTGGGCTATTCCCTGGGCGGCAATGTGTTGCTCAAGCATCTGGGCGAGACCGGCAGCGACAGCGGCGTGCTCGGTGCAGTGGCGGTGTCGGTGCCGTTTCGGCTTGATCAGTGTGCCGACCGCATTGGCCAGGGGTTTTCCAAGGTCTATCAGGCGCACTTCATGCGCGAGATGGTCGCCTACATCAAGAACAAGCAACGCCAGTTCCAGCACGACGGGCGCGAGGATGGCCTGGCGGCTCTGGCGGCGCTCGGTTCGCTGGAGAACATGCGCACCTTCTGGGACTTCGATGGCCGAATCACTGCACCGTTGCATGGCTTTACCGATGCCGAGGATTACTATCGCCGGGCGTCGAGTCGCTACTTTCTCGGCGAAATCCGCACGCCGACCCTGATCATTCAGGCCGCTGACGATCCGTTCGTGTTTCCCCACAGCCTGCCGACCGCCGAGGAGTTGTCCGCCAGCACCCGGTTCGAGCTGCAGGCCAAGGGTGGGCATGTCGGCTTTGTCGATGGCACATTCCGCCAACCCGGTTACTACCTGGAACGGCGCATCCCGCAATGGCTGGCCCGTGTGACGTCATGAGCGATCAGGGCGAGTCGATCCGTTTCTGGCAAACCGCGCCGCTGGCCGGGGTCGAGTTGCTGTCGGCGCGCTACATCGAGCATCGCTTCGCCCCGCACGTCCACGACGGTTATGTGATCGGTATGATCATGGCCGGTGCCCAGCGTTATCGCTATCGCGGCGCCGAACACCTTGCGGGCAGCGGCACCCTGGTGCTGATCAACCCGGACGAATTGCACACCGGCCACAAGGGCACCGAAGACGGCTGGCTGTACCGGGCGTTTTATCCCGATACCGGGCAGATCGTGTCCCTGCTCGAAGAACTGGAACTGCCTACCGCACCGATGCCGGCGTTTGGCGCGACGCTGTACCGCGACCCGGATCTGGTCAACGGTTTCTGTCAGTTGCATCGCTTGCTGGAAAGCCCGGCCACCGCGCTGCAACAGCAAACGATGTGGCGCGAAATGATGATGTTGCTGTTGCAGCGACATGCGGCGGTGCAGATCAACGGCAAACCGGGCAAGGAGCACCGCGCGGTGGTGATGGCCAAGGAGCTGCTGCATGCGCAACTGGCTGCGCCGCCGTCGCTGGAAGAACTGGCGGCTGCGGTGAACCTGTCGCCCTTCCACTTCGCCCGGGTATTTCGCCGCGCCACCGGCATGCCGCCGCACACCTGGCTGATGCAGCAGCGCATCGCCACCGCCCGGGGTTTATTGCAGAGTGGTTGTCTGCCGGTGGAAGTCGCCATGCAGTTGGGCTTTGCCGATCAGAGTCATCTGAGCCGGCAGTTCAAGCAGGTTTATGGCGTGGGGCCGGCGGCGTATCGCAGTGCCCGACGCCCCTCTTCAAACACCGAATAACCCTTGTAGGAGTGAGCCTGCTCGCGATGGCGGCTGATCAGGCAACATTGATGTCGACAGACACAACGCTAACGCGAGCAGGCTCACTCCTACAGTCGGGATTACTCGCCCGTGGCTATGCCCCGGGAAGGCTCGTTGATCCACTCACTCCACGACCCGGCATACAGCGAACCCAGCGGATACCCCGCCAGGCACAACGCAAACAGGTTGTGACACGCCGTCACCCCGGAGCCGCAATAGGCGACCAGTTCTGTTGGCGAACGATCACCTAGTTTCGCGGCAAAGCGCTGCTTGAGCTGCTCCGCCGGCAGGAAGCGTCCGTCGCTGCCAAGGTTTTCGGTAAACGCTGCGCATTGCGCGCCGGGAATGTGCCCGCCGATCGGATCGATCGGCTCCACCTCACCCTTGAAGCGCGGCAAGGCCCGGGCGTCGAGCAACGTCAGCGATGGCTGATCAAGCCGCTTGTGCAATTGTTCGGCACTCAGCAGCAGTTTCATGTCCGGCTGACCGCTGAAATTGCCCCGGCTGACCGACGGCGCATCCAGGCTCAGCGGCAGACCGGCGGCGTGCCAGGCCTTGAGCCCGCCGTCGAGAATGAACACGCCGTCGCGCTTGCCCAGCCACGCCAGCAACCACCAGGCGCGGGCCGCATAGGCACCGGGGCCGTCGTCGTACAAAACCACATCGCTGTCGGCATTGATGCCCCAGGCCTGCAGACGCTCGATCAACGCCGCGGGCTCAGGCAGCGGGTGACGTCCGGTGACGCCTTTGATCACCTTGCCGCTGAGATCGCGCTCAAGGTCGGCGAAGCGGGCGCCGGCGATGTGTCCTTCGGCATAGCTGCGCTGCCCGTAGTCCGGGTCTTCGAGGGCAAAACGACAATCGAGAATCACCAGCCCCGGCTGCTCCTTGCGGGCATCCAGTGCATTCGGGCTGAGCAGTTGCGCAATCGGCATAACGGACTCCTGTGAGCGACTTCGAAATGGTTTAGCGCCCTTCCTCGAGGGCCTGGGCCAGCGGCACGTAGAACTCGTCGAACAAGGCATTCACCTCTTCGCGGGCCTGATCGGTGACGAATCCGGCTTCCAGCACCAGCACCTGATACACGCCGCGCTTGATGGCCTGTTCGCTGAGGTGGTTGGAGTTTTCCCGGGTGGTGCACAGAAAGCGCACCCACGAGGTGAGGATGATCCAGGCATTGATCGTCAGGGATTCGATCTGCACCCGGTCCATCTTGAGGATGCCGGCGGCGACGAAACCCTCGTAGATCGCCATGCCCTGGATCACGCAGCGCTGGGAGAAACGCCGGTAGCGCGCGGCCAGATCCGGGTCACTGTCGAGCAGGTGCTCGAGATCGCGATGCAGAAAGCGGTAGCCCCACATCGCCGACAGCAACTCCTTGAGGTAATAGCGCTTGTCTTCGACCGTGGCGGCGCGCCCCTGCGGCGGGCGCAGAAAGCTGTCCACAAGGCTCTCGTACTCACTGAACAGCACGGCGATGATCGCCTGCTTGTTGGGGAAGTGGTAGTACAGGTTGCCCGGAGAAATCTCCATGTGCGCGGCAATGTGATTGGTGCTGATGCTGCGCTCGCCCTGCTGATTGAACAGTTCGAGGCTGTTCTGCACGATGCGCTCGCTGGTTTTTATTCGTGGGGCCATGGCTTGAGCTTTAATTCAGAGTGCGGTGAGGGGCATCTTACGACCTAACCGGAACTTGATAAAACAAAGCTGTGTCGGGAAGTCATTTGACTTTCTAGAGCATAGACTCTAGAAAGTCATCACTACAATAAATCCGGAGCCGACCATGACTGCCGACATTGCTTATCTGCAAACGCTGCAACAGCCTCTGGAAGAGCTTGATCGGCTGTTCGCGGCACAACGCGCCGCCTATGCCGCCAACCCCATGCCAGCGGCAGAACAACGCCAACAGTGGCTCAAGGCGTTGCGTGAGTTGCTCAGCAACGAGCGGCAGGCGCTGGTCGATGCCATCAGCGCGGATTTCAGTCATCGCAGCGCTGATGAAACCCTGCTCGCCGAGCTGATGCCCAGCCTGCACGGCATCCATTACGCCAGCCGCCACCTCAACGGCTGGATGAAGTCGTCACGGCGCAAAGTCGGCATGGCCTTTCAGCCGGCGTCGGCCAAGGTCGTGTACCAGCCGCTCGGGGTGGTCGGCATCATCGTCCCGTGGAACTACCCGTTGTATCTGGCCATCGGCCCGCTGGTCGGCGCACTCGCGGCGGGCAACCGGGTGATGCTCAAGCTCAGCGAATCGACCCCGGCCACCGGCCAGTTGCTCAAGACTCTGCTGGGGCGGATTTTCCCCGAAGACCTGGTCTGCGTGGTGCTCGGCGAGGCCGACATCGGCGTGGCGTTTTCCCGTCTGCGCTTCGATCACCTGCTGTTCACCGGCGCCACCAGCATCGGCAAACACGTGATGCGCGCCGCAGCGGAAAACCTGACCCCGGTGACCCTCGAACTGGGCGGCAAGTCCCCCGCCATCGTTTCCCGCGACGTGCCGCTCAAGGACGCCGCCGAACGCATCGCCTTCGGCAAGACCCTGAATGCCGGGCAGACCTGCGTTGCCCCCGATTACGTGCTGGTGCCGCAAGACCGCGTCGGTGCGTTCGTCGAAGCCTATCGCCAGGTAGTGAACAATTTCTATCCAACCCTCGCTGACAACCCGGACTACACCGCGATCATCAACGAGCGCCAAATGGCCCGGCTCAACGGTTATGTCAGCGACGCCACGAGCAAGGGCGCGCTGCTGATCCCGCTGTTCGAACAGGGCCAGGGCCGGCGCATGCCGCACAGCCTGCTGCTCAACGTCACTGACGAGATGACCGTGATGCAGGACGAAATCTTCGGCCCGTTGCTGCCGATCGTGCCGTATCAGGATCTCGATCAGGCGTTTGCCTACATCAATCAACGCCCGCGACCTCTGGCGCTTTATTACTTTGGCTACGACAAGCGCGAACAAAACCGCGTGCTGCACGAAACCCATTCCGGTGGCGTGTGCCTGAACGACACCCTGCTGCACGTGGCGCAGGATGACATGCCATTCGGCGGCATCGGCCCGTCGGGCATGGGCCACTATCACGGCCACGAAGGTTTCCTGACTTTCAGCAAGGCCAAGGGCGTGCTGATCAAACAGCGCTTCAATGCCGCGAAGCTGATCTACCCGCCTTACGGCAAATCGATCCAGAAACTGATCCAGAAGCTGTTCATCCGCTAATCGTCGTCACCGCCGGGTAATAACAACAATGCACCCAAGCCTGACCGAAACACCTGCCCTGTCGCGCCGTGGCCTGCTGAAATTCAGCCTCGGCGCCACAGCATTTCTCGCCACCGCCGGCCTCGGCGCCAGCCTCAGTGGTTGTTCATCGAGTGTCGCGGCCAATGGCTTCGTCACCCTGCGCGACGGCGACCTGCTGTTTTTGCGCGCACTGATTCCGGTGATGCTCGAAGGCGCCGTGGCGAGCGAAAAAATGCCCGGCGCCGTCGATGGCACCCTCAAGTCGCTGGATTACAGCCTCGATCACCTGTCGCCAGAGATGCTCAAACTCACCCGGCAATTGTTCGATGTGCTCGGCATGGCGGTCACCCGCGGGCCGCTCACGGGCATTTGGGGCAGTTGGGAAAACGCCAGCCCCGAGGCGATGCGCAACTTCCTCGAGCGCTGGCAGAACAGTTCATTGAGCCTGCTGCGCATGGGCCACAGCTCATTGCAGCAAATGGTGATGATGGCCTGGTACACCCGCGCTGAGTCCTGGGCGCATTGCGGCTATCCCGGCCCGCCCACGGTCTGAAATCGAGTCGCGCCGTTCGCGAGCAAGCTCGCTCCCACAAGGGAATGCATTTCAATGTGGGAGCGGGCTTGCTCGCGAAGGCGCCAGCCGGCACACCACCGCACCCAGAATAATAAAGAGAACCTGATCAATGCCCGTACCCGACCCGTTCCGCGAAGGCCTCGCCCGTGGCTGGAAAACCTACAACGGCGCACAACTGACCGGCGACCTGACGCTGGAAGCCGACGTGGCCATCATCGGCAGCGGTGCCGGTGGCGGCACCACCGCAGAAATCCTCAGCGCCGCCGGCTACAAGGTGCTGCTGATCGAGGAAGGCCCGCTCAAGACCAGCTCCGACTTCAAGATGCTCGAAGACCAGGCCTACAGCAGCCTCTATCAGGAAGGCATCGGCCGCATGAGCAAGGACGGCGCGATCACCATCCTCCAGGGCCGTGCGGTGGGCGGCACCACGCTGATCAACTGGACATCGAGCTTCCGCACACCCGAGCCGACCCTCGAACACTGGGCGAAAGAGCACAACGTCAAAGGCCACAGCCCTGCCGAAATGGCGCCATGGTTCGAGAAAATGGAACAGCGTCTGGGCGTCGCGCCGTGGATGGTTCCGCCCAATGCCAACAACGACGTAATCCGCAAAGGCTGTGAACAACTCGGCTACAGCTGGCACGTGATCCCGCGCAACGTGCGCGGCTGCTGGAACCTCGGTTACTGCGGCATGGGCTGCCCGACCAACGCCAAGCAGTCGATGATGGTCACGACCATCCCGGCAACCCTGGAAAAGGGCGGCGAGTTGCTGTACCTGGCCCGCGCGGAAAAACTGCTGATCAGCGGCGACAAGATCACCGGCCTGCAATGCGTGGCGATGGACGAACGTTGCGTCGCGCCGACCGGACGCAAAATCACGATCAAGGCGCGGCATTACGTGCTGGCCGGTGGTGGCATCAACAGTCCTGCCCTGTTGCTGCGCTCGGATGCACCGGATCCGCATCAGCGCCTCGGCAAACGTACCTTTCTGCATCTGGTGAACATGTCCGCTGGGCGTTTCGACGAAGTGATCAACCCGTTCTACGGCGCGCCGCAGTCGATCTACTCGGATCATTTCCAATGGAAGGACGGCACCAGCGGGCCGATGGGCTACAAACTCGAAGTGCCGCCGCTGCAACCCGCGCTGGCGGCGACGCTGCTCGGTGGCTTCGGCCAGCAGAACGCCGAACACATGGCTGATCTGCCGCACACCCACGCGATGCTCGCGTTGCTGCGCGACGGTTTCCATCCGGACAGCCCCGGCGGCAGTGTCGAGTTGCGCGGCGATGGCTCGCCAGTGCTTGACTATCAGGTCTCCCCTTACGCCTGGGAAGGCCTGCGCCGCGCCTTTCACAGCATGGCCGAGATCCAGTTTGCCGGCGGCGCCAAAACCGTGATGCCGATGCACGCCGACGCACGCTACGTGAAGAATCTGGCCGAAGCGCGCACATTGATCGACAGTTTGAGCCTTGAGCTGTATCGCACACGCCTGGGCAGCGCCCACGTAATGGGCGGTTGCGCGATGGGCGAAGATCCGAAAAACGCGGTCACCGACAGCCTCGGTCGGCATCATCAACTGAGCAATCTGTCGATTCACGATGGCTCGCTGTTCCCCACCAGCATTGGCGCCAACCCGCAATTGTCGGTGTATGGCCTGACCGCGCAATTGGCGACATCCCTCGCCGATCGACTGAGAAATCCGTGAAAAAACCGGTTTATCACGGCGTCTATAGTGCTTTCTTACCCAACAGGCGACTTGGCCGACCGGGACGGCTGCGATACCATCCGACTCCCCAACGGACTCCCGCCAGGACGACGCGATGAACCGAGTGTTGTACCCAGGTACCTTCGACCCTATTACCAAGGGCCATGGCGATCTGGTCGAACGCGCCTCGCGCCTGTTCGATCACGTGATCATTGCGGTCGCCGCCAGCCCGAAGAAAAATCCGCTGTTCCCGCTGGAACAACGGGTTGAACTGGCTCGCGAGGTCACCAAGCACCTGCCCAACGTCGAAGTGGTCGGCTTCTCGACGCTGCTGGCGCATTTCGCCAAAGAGCAGAACGCCAATGTGTTCCTGCGTGGCCTGCGTGCGGTGTCGGACTTCGAATACGAATTCCAGCTGGCCAACATGAACCGCCAACTGGCCCCGGACGTGGAGAGTCTGTTTCTTACTCCGTCCGAGCGTTATTCGTTCATTTCCTCGACCCTGGTGCGGGAAATTGCCGCGCTGGGCGGCGATATCAGCAAATTCGTCCACCCCGCCGTGGCTGACGCGCTGACCCTGCGCTTCAAAAAGTAGGCGCTGCCGAAGGCTGCGATCTTTGTTTTTTGATCGCAGCTGTCTGTGCCCTTGATCGCAGCCGCGTGCACTGCGCTCGCCAATGCGGCACAATTGCGCGCATTGATTGATAGCGCCCGGGCCTGCCGCCCCGGCTGGAGTTAGCATGTCCCTGATCATCACCGACGATTGCATCAACTGCGACGTCTGCGAACCCGAGTGCCCGAACGCCGCCATTTCCCAAGGCGAAGAGATCTACGTGATCGACCCGAACCTGTGCACCCAGTGCGTCGGCCACTACGACGAGCCGCAGTGCCAGCAGGTCTGCCCGGTGGATTGCATTCCACTGGACGAGGCGCATCCAGAGACTGAAGAACAGTTGATGGAGAAGTACCGCAAGATCACCGGCAAGGCCTGAGTTCTTCAGCGCCTGTTCCGACGCCATCGCGGGCAAGCCCGCTCCCACAGGGTTGTGTGGTGATACACAAATCGTGTGAACACCGAAATCCTTGTGGGAGCGGGCTTGCCCGCGATGAGGCCATCAATAACACCGCTGATCTCGGATCAGCTCACTCACGCTGCTCAAACCCCTCCCCCGTACACCCCAGACACCGCACAAACGCAGCTTTCGCCGGGTCCACCACCAACGCCTGCCCCGCATCGCCCACCCCGCCACCCAGCGCGGTGAACGGCAATGACACCACAAACACCCCCGCACCCAGCACCGTTGCCACCACCAATAAAGGCCGGGCAATCAGCAAATCGCCAATCATGGCGTAGGCGGGAGGGTTCTGGATGGCGTAACGCGGATCACCGCTGCCGTTTTCCGTGGCCTGAACGGCCAGGCTGGAACACAGCAGCAGTGCGGAAAACAGGACTTGCAAGGACTTCATGGCACGATCCTTCGGGCTGAACAGTGAGACAACTCACTATAGACCGTAGGACTTTTTCAGCTTTTTGCCTCAGGTCTGGCAACGCGGACAGAACACACTGGCCCGTTGACCGAGCTTCACTTCGCACAGGCCGGTGCCGCAGACCTTGCAGTGCTCACCGCCGCGACCATAGACAAACAGTTCCTGCTGGAAGTAGCCGGGCTGCCCGTCGCCGCCGATGAAATCCCGCAACGTAGTGCCGCCGCGCTCAATGGCTGCGGCCAGGATGCGTTTGATCTCGATCGCCAGCTTCAGATACCGCGCCCGGGAGATGCTCTTGGCCTCACGGCGTGGATCGATCCCGGCGGCGAACAACGCTTCGGTCGCGTAAATATTGCCGACGCCCACCACCACCGCGTTGTCCATGATGAACGGCTTGACCGCCATCGAACGCCCGCGCGACAACTGGAACAGGCGCTCGCCGTCGAACAGATCGGTCAATGGCTCCGGCCCGAGGCGAATCAGCAACTCGTGATTGAGCGGATCGTTGCTCCACAGCATCGCGCCGAAGCGCCGTGGGTCGGTGTAGCGCAACGCCAGACCAGATTCCAGCTCGATATCGACGTGCTCGTGCTTGAGCGCCGGCAACCCGACTTCGACCAACCGCAAGTTGCCCGACATGCCCAAGTGACTGATCAACGTGCCGACCTCGGCATTGATCAATAGGTACTTGGCGCGCCGCTCGACCAGCACGATGCGCTGCCCGGACAGGCGCACATCAAGGTCTTCGGGGATTGGCCAGCGCAGCCGGCGGTCACGCACGATCACCCGGCTGACGCGTTGGCCTTCCAGGTGCGGAGCAATGCCCCGGCGGGTGGTTTCGACTTCCGGCAATTCAGGCATGGCGTTCTCGAATCAATGCGCGCCGAGGTCGCGGATCGTCTGTTTGAGGGTTTCGAAATCGTAGTCCGACAGACCCACGTAATCGAGAATCAGCGCGCCGATGCTGTTCCATTCGTGGTCTTCGGTCTGATTGCCCAGTACCCGGTAAGACGCACAGATGTGCTCGGCCATCTTCAGGATCGCCAGCAGATTTTTCATCTGGCTGTTGCGCGAGGACTCGTCGCTGAAGATCGCCAGCGCATTGTGGTGATTGGCGATCGCCGTGCTGACGTGTTCCGGCAGGCGCCACGACTTGGCGGTGTAGTAGCCGACCACGGCGTGATTGGTATTGAACTCGGCGTTCTCGGTATCCACCACCCGGCATTCGGCGCTGGCGTTGGCGTAAGCTTTTTCCAGTACCGACATGTAATTGGGGAAGCGTTGCAGCATCAATGGCACACCGCAGTCGTGGAACAGGCCCAAGGCGTAGGCTTCATCGCCAGCCTGGGTGCCGATGCGCTTGGCCAGGGTCAGGCAGGTCATCGCCACGTCCTGGGCGGTGTCCCAGAAACGGTTGAGGGTGACGATGGTGTCGTCGTTCATCTCGCCCTTGATCGACTGCGCGTTGATCAGGTTGATGATCGAGCGGCTGCCCAGCAGGTTCACCGCGCGCTGGATCGAAGTGATCTTGTTGCTCAGGCCGTAATACGGCGAGTTGACGATTTTCAGCAGAGAACCGGACAGGCCGGGATCCTGGGCGATCAGCTTGGCGATCACCTCCAGGTCCGGGTCGGGCATGTACTGCTCCATTTGCAGATCCACCATGATCTGCGGCTGCGCGGGCACGCTGATGCCCTGCAGGGATTGTTGAATCTGTTCGGTGGTCAGCTCTTGGGACATAAGTACACACTCTGGGACAGGCGGCGATTCTAACCTCTAAAAACCGCACGAAGACACACCAGTGGGCAATTGTCAGGAACTTTCATTCACGCTCAGGCTTCGGACTTTGTAAGGCCGACCGGACAATCAAGCACCGGCTCGGCGGTAATTTCCCGCAGACTCAGGAGCTTATCGATGGCTACTTCCCTCACTGGCAAACGCGTCGCCATTTTAGTAACAGACGGTTTCGAACAGGTCGAACTGACCGGGCCAAAACAAGCACTGGAGCAGGCCGGCGCTCAGGTCGACATACTTTCGGCCGAGGCCGGCAAGGTCAAAGGCTGGAACCACGACAAGCCGGCGGATGACTTCAAGGTCGATCAGACCTTCCAAGGCGCCAGCAGCGAGCAGTACGACGCGATCGTCCTGCCGGGCGGCGTGCAGAACTCCGACACCATCCGCATCGACCAGGATGCCCAGCATCTGGTCAAGACCGGCGCCTCCGCCGGCAAACCGATCGCCGTGATCTGCCACGGCAGCTGGCTGCTGATTTCCGCCGGGCTGGTCAATGGCAAGACCATGACCAGCTACAAGACGCTCAAGGATGATCTGGTGAATGCCGGGGCCAACTGGGTCGATAAAGACGTGGTCAAGGACGGCCACCTGATCAGCAGCCGTCAGCCGGATGATATACCGGCGTTCAGCCGTGAGTTGATCGACGCGCTCTCTGCCTGACGCGCCTCTGTGGCGAGGGAGCTTGCTCCCGCTCGGCTGCGCAGCAGTCGCAAGCCCTGCCAACCGGTTCTTCCTGATGAATCGAGTGGCATGAATTGGGGCCGCTTCGCAGCCCGGCGGGAGCAAGCTCCCTCGCCACATGTCCAGCGCTGAACCTGCACACGCATCAACACGGTATACTCCCGCTCTTTTTTCCGGAGCGACGTCATGTCCCTGCCTAGCCTGCGCCTCAAAGCCAACGCCGACCGTCGCCTGCGCAACGGCCACTTGTGGGTCTACAGCAACGAAATCGATGTGGCTGCCACGCCACTGCACGGCTTCAAGGCCGGCGACCAGGCAATCCTCGAAGCCGCTGGCGGGAAGCCGCTGGGCATCGTCGCGATGAGCCCGAACAACCTGATCTGCGCGCGTCTGCTGTCACGCGACATCAAACTGGCGCTGGACAAGTCGCTGCTGGTGCATCGCCTGAACGTGGCCCTGTCGCTGCGCGAGCGTCTGTTCGACAAGCCGTTCTACCGCCTGGTCTACGGCGACTCCGACCTGCTGCCGGGTCTGGTGGTCGACCGCTTCGGCGACATCCTCGTGGTGCAGATTGCCTCGGCGACCATGGAAGCGCATAAAGATGACGTGATTGCAGCGCTGACCCAAGTGCTCAAGCCAAGCGGCATCCTGTTCAAGAACGACTCCGCCGCCCGTGACGCCGAAGGCCTCAATCGCTACGTCGAAACCGTGTTCGGTCTGGTGCCGGAGTGGGTGCCCCTGGAAGAGAACGGCGTGAAGTTTGAAGCGCCAGTCATTGGTGGCCAGAAAACCGGCTGGTTCTACGACCACCGCATGAACCGCGCCCGCCTCGCGCCTTACGCCAAAGGCAAACGCGTCCTCGACCTTTATAGCTACATCGGTGGCTGGGGCGTGCAGGCTGCCGCGTTCGGCGCCAGCGAAGTGTTCTGCGTCGACGCATCGGGCTTCGCCCTCGACGGCGTTGAGCGTAACGCCGCGCTGAACGGCTTCGCCGAAAAGATGACCTGCATCGAAGGCGACGTCTTCGAAGCGCTGAAGGAACTCAAGGCCAGCGAAGAACGTTTCGACGTGATCGTTGCCGACCCGCCAGCGTTCATCAAGCGCAAGAAAGACATGAAGAACGGCGAAGGTGCCTACCGTCGTCTGAACGAGCAAGCCATGCGCCTGCTGACCAAGGACGGCATTCTGGTCAGCGCTTCGTGCTCCATGCACCTGCCGGAGGACGATCTGCAGAACATCCTGCTGACCAGCGCCCGTCACCTGGACCGCAACATCCAGATGCTCGAGCGCGGCGGTCAGGGTCCGGATCACCCGGTACACCCGGCCATCGCCGAGACTCGCTACATCAAGAGCATCACCTGCCGCCTGCTGCCGAACAGCTGATCGGCCCATGAACGGGGAGCCTGCGGGCTCCCCGTTGGCCTAACGACGATGCAATGTCGTCGAATCCACTTCCTTTTCCTACAACAAACTTCCTACCTGTACGCAGGACATTTCCCTGCGCGTTAAATTTCAAGAGTTAAAACTTACAAGCCCGCCTTTGCAACACGCCCACTCCGACAAAATTAATAGAAATTTCCTACCCAAGTATCGCTTGCCAATAATTCATTACAACCTATTATTAAGTTGTCACCACGACGGTGACACTCACTCTCAATGAACAAGGAGTTCATACTTATGAAAGCAATTACTCTGGAAACCAACCAAATCGCAAACCTGGCCTTCCTGGTTGCGCCTAAAGCCCGCTAAGTGAGCCAGAACGCTGGGGAGTGCCGGCACCCCAGCGTTCTTTCGACCCTTTTCCAGAGTGATCAATACAACATGCACATCAATCCTTATTTATTCATATTGCCGCGCACACCCGGACAAATTGTCTGGAACTATAAAGATCACACCCAACACGAACTGGACCTGACTTACTCTTGTCGACTTGCACAACTTATCAATAACCCGGAACAGTTCGACAGACGCAACATAATAGACTCACGACTTCTGAACGCGGGCATATTAACCGTTGCAAAAATAGACAGTCCGCCATGGGGCTGGGATGAATTGTCGAAGATTTATCATATCGGCACCCAGAACATTCCCTGCGAACAGATACCCCAGAATATTCAAGAGTGGTCCAGGCAATACCTGAACCATTGCAGCGCCGTGCTGACCACACCGGCACCCACGCAAGATCGCCCGATCCATCAAGACAAACCTCTGATCACCCTGCCCGCCTCTGCGGCTCTGACCGTCGCCAGCCTGGGCAATGTCCTGCGTCTGAGAAAAACCTGCCGCTCATTCACTGGCGCAGCGATCACCCTCAATGACGTCGGCACGCTGCTGTATCTCTCGCTGGGCTTTCTTCGCCATCGCGACAATGACCGCGACGAGAGCATCGCCGAAGGACTCGGCGCCCGTCGCAGCAGTCCTTCAGGTGGCGGGTTGAATGCCTGTGAAGGATTTCTTCTGGCACGCAATATCGAGGGCCTGGAACCGGGCATTTACGCCTATCACCCGGCAGAACATGCGCTCAGCCGGGTCAATCCATTGCCCGAACCCGCGCTCGGCCATTTGCTGGCGGGTCAGCACTTCATCAACAATCTGCCGCTGGGTCTGTTCATCACCGCTCGTTTCGACAAGCTCTGGTGGAAGTATGAACACTCGCGCGCCTATCGCATGGCGTTCGTCGAGGCCGGTCACTTGTCGCAGACCTTTCAACTGGTGGCCACGGCGCTGGGCCTGGGAACGTGGCTGACAGGGGCGTTTGCCGATCGTCAGGTCGAAGCCCTGCTCAAACTCGAAGGCAGCGCTGAACAACCATTGTTCTTTGTCGGCTGCGGTGCCAGTGACGGTCAGGCGATGTGTCAGGAAATGCGTGACCTGTTGCAGGAGACGCGTCCATGAGTGCGCCAACCGCGGATCAGCCCGAAGCGCCAGAGTCCTCGGCGCTTCGATTCACCCTCGGCGATTGGGACAACCACGCTTCGGTGCGCAACAGCCGGCACGCCTACCAGTTACCCGCAGACCTGCCGTTGCAACTGCAAACGCGCTTCTGGTTTCCGCCGGCATTCCTGCCGTACCTGTCCCACCCGGCCATCGAAGCCGCAGGCAGCAGGGTCATGCATCGGCTCGCAGCCAGTCACCTGGTGCACTTTCTCGACTACACCACGCTGCTCGAGCACCGCATCGTCAACCGCGCCGTGGAAACCATCGTCCACGGCGAGTTACCCGCATACATTCCTTCACGGATGAAAACCGCCGCGCTGCAGCTCTATACCGACGAGGGTTATCACGCGCTGTTCTCCCATCGTCTGGCCGAACAGATCGCCGAACTGCATGGTTTCACCGGTCGTCCGCAGATACCGCTGCGCATTACCCGCCTGACCGGTCAGATCGCCCGAACGCCGGAAAGCAAACGCCCGCTGGCATGGTTTCTGCTCGGTTTCGTTTCAGAAACCATCATTGCCCGGGAACTGCTGGATGTGTGTCGGGAAACGCTGGTCAGCAGCGTGAATGACATGTTGCGCGACCATCTCGCTGATGAAGCGCGCCACAGCCGGTTTTTTTCCGAGGTCTTCCACTACCTCTGGTTGACCCTGAACAGCCGCCAGCGCGCCTTCGCGGCCAGAACCTTGCTGGAGACCCTGGCGACCTTCTTCGAAGTCGACGAGCAATGGCTGCACCAAAGCCTGCGCCGTGCCGGCATTGGCGAAGGCGCAATCAGGGAAATCCTCGAAAGCCTGACCAACGAACAGGCCAGCCGTGAGCGTGCCAGATCCGGAGCAACGGCTACGCTTGCTGCACTCGAAAAAGCCGGATTCTTCGCGCTACCCAACAACCGCAAACTTTTCGCCAAGGCAGGACTGATCGATGCTTGAAGGAAGAACAGTGGTAACGACCCGACAACGACGCGGGGCGGTCAGCCTGCTTTTGGCCATGGTGCTGCTGGGGGTGTTTCCGCTGGACGTCCTGCTGCCGTCGTTCCCGGCGCTGGCTGAACACTTCGCCAGCACTCCGACCGACATCGCCCTGTCGATCAGCCTGTTCGCGGTGGGGATTGCCTTTGCCCAACTGTTGATCGGGCCGTTGTCCGACGTTATCGGGCGCAAGGGCTTGTTGCTCGCCGGCATGGCTGTCTCGATCCTCGGCGCCATCGGTTGTGTAATGACCAGTGACTACATGCTGTTCATGACCTTTCGCATCGTGCAGGCCATCGGTTGTGGCTGTTTCGTCCTGTCACAGGCTCTGGTGCAGGATCTGTTCGAGGGCGCCGAGCGTGATCGTCTGCGGATCCTGATGGTCACGGCATCGGGGATCTTTATCTCGATCTCACCGCTGGCCGGCACCTTTCTGCAGGCGACCCTGGGCTGGCGTGGCAGTTTCTGGCTGTTCATCGCTCTGGCAGTGGTGGTGTTGCTCAAGGCCTGGCTGTTTCTGGACGGTGGTCGGCCCGCCGTCAAAGCTACACCGCTCAACTTTCTCCGCGCCTATCGACGGGTGCTGGGGGATTTCGAGTTCGTCGGCTACTGGTTGATTTCGGCTTTCGCATTCGCCTGCCACTTCTCTTTCATCGTCATTTCGCCGCTGATCTTCATGGATCAATTGCAGCTCTCAGCCTACGACTTCTCGCTGATCCTGCTCATCTACGGTGCGGCCTATGTCACTGGCGGGATCGTCGCCACGCTGTTGAGCCGGCGAATCTCGCCCGGACAGCAAATGGTGGTCGGGCTGAGCCTGATTCTGCTGGCGGGGCTGGTGATGCTGTTCATGGCCAGGCACCTTGCGCTCTCGGCGGCCACGGTGCTGATTCCGATGTTGATCTGCACCGCCGGCACCACCATCGCACGCCCCGCAGCCACGTCGCGGGCCATGAGCCTGTTTCCCGAGAATGCCGGCACCTCGGCTTCGGCAGGCAGTACGATCATTTTCATCTGTGGTGGCTTGATCAGCGCCTTGATCAGCCTGAGCCCAAGCAACCTGCAAGCCACCCTCGGCTACTGTTTTGTCCTGCTCAGCTGCATCGCGCTGGCGTTGAACAAGCGGATCAGCCATCGCGCCAGCATCATCGAGAACGGCGCCGTCACGCCCTCTGGCAGCGATTGAGCCTGCCGGTCGTCATGCCACACGCACCGTCGGCACTGGAACAATGCTTTGCGCCATTCCCTCCAGACGCCAGCGGTGTAGAATCGGCTGATTCATCGCCATTCATCCCCCGGCGGGTTTATGAGCTCAGGCTGAGGCAAGCGGCGATCCCGCAAAGTCATCGGCAACATCCAGGACACACGGCCATTTCTGAGTGTTCCAGACGTCAATAGAAGCTCACTCCCTTTTGATACCTGATTAGCCGCCCGGAGTGCTCCATGCCAGATTACCGCTCGAAAACATCCACCCACGGCCGCAACATGGCCGGCGCCCGCGCACTGTGGCGTGCCACCGGGATGAAAGATGACGACTTCAAGAAGCCGATCATCGCCATTGCCAACTCCTTCACCCAGTTCGTGCCGGGCCACGTGCACCTCAAGGACCTCGGTCAACTGGTTGCCCGGGAAATCGAACGTGCCGGTGGCGTCGCGAAAGAATTCAACACCATCGCCGTGGATGACGGCATCGCCATGGGTCACGACGGCATGCTGTATTCGCTGCCGAGCCGCGAGATCATCGCCGACTCCGTCGAATACATGGTCAACGCTCACTGCGCCGACGCCATCGTCTGCATCTCCAACTGCGACAAGATCACCCCGGGCATGCTGATGGCCGCCCTGCGCCTGAACATTCCGGTGATCTTCGTATCCGGCGGCCCGATGGAAGCCGGCAAGACCAAACTCGCTTCCCACGGCCTCGACCTCGTCGACGCCATGGTGATCGCCGCCGACTCCAGCGCTTCTGACGAGAAAGTCGCTGAATACGAACGTAGCGCCTGCCCGACCTGCGGCTCCTGCTCCGGCATGTTCACCGCCAACTCGATGAACTGCCTGACCGAAGCCCTCGGTCTCGCACTGCCGGGCAACGGTTCGACCTTGGCCACCCACAGCGACCGCGAGCAGCTGTTCCTGCAGGCCGGCCGCACCATCGTCGAGCTGTGCAAGCGTTACTACGGCGAGAACGATGAATCGGTACTGCCGCGCAACATCGCCAACTTCAAGGCGTTCGAGAACGCAATGATGCTCGACATCGCCATGGGCGGTTCGACCAACACCATCCTGCACTTGCTGGCTGCCGCCCAGGAAGCCGAGATCGATTTCGACCTGCGCGACATCGACCGTCTCTCGCGCAGCGTGCCGCAACTGTGCAAGGTCGCGCCGAACATCCAGAAGTACCACATGGAAGACGTGCACCGCGCTGGCGGCATCTTCAGCATCCTCGGTTCCCTGGCCCGTGGCGGCCTGCTGCACACCGACCTGCCGACCGTGCACAGCCGCAGCATGGAAGAAGCCATCGCCAAGTGGGACATCACCCAGACCACCGACGAAGCCGTGCATCACTTCTTCAAGGCCGGCCCGGCGGGCATCCCGACCCAGACTGCGTTCAGCCAGTCGACCCGCTGGGAAACCCTCGACGACGACCGTGAAAACGGCTGCATCCGCAGCTTCGAACACGCCTATTCGAAAGAAGGCGGCCTGGCCGTGCTGTACGGCAACATCGCTCTTGATGGCTGCGTGGTGAAAACCGCCGGCGTCGACGAGTCGATCCACGTCTTCGAAGGCAACGCGAAGATCTTCGAAAGCCAGGACAGCGCCGTGCGCGGCATCCTCGCCGACGAAGTGAAGGAAGGCGACATCGTCATCATTCGCTACGAAGGCCCGAAAGGCGGCCCGGGCATGCAGGAAATGCTCTACCCGACGTCGTACCTGAAGTCCAAAGGTCTGGGCAAAGCCTGTGCGTTGCTCACCGACGGTCGTTTCTCCGGCGGTACTTCCGGTCTGTCGATCGGCCACGCTTCGCCAGAGGCTGCGGCCGGCGGCGCGATCGGTCTGGTGCAGGACGGCGACAAAGTGCTGATCGACATTCCGAACCGCTCGATCAACCTGTTGGTCAGCGATGAAGAACTGGCTGCGCGCCGGGTCGAGCAGGACAAGAAAGGCTGGAAACCGGTCGAACAACGTCCCCGCAAAGTGACCACCGCGCTGAAGGCCTACGCCCTGCTGGCGACCAGCGCCGACAAGGGTGCGGTGCGTAACAAGGCGATGCTCGACGGGCTGTAAGCGTCGAATCGCCAAAACAAAAATGCCCCGCCAAGTGCGGGGCATTTTTTTGCCTGATCGAATCAATGGGTGAACATGAGGGCCCCATCGCTGGCAAGCCAGCTCCCACAGGGATTTATGGTGCTCTCACCATTTGTGTTTGACCTTGGACCCTGTGGGAGCTGGCTTGCCAGCGATGGGAGCGACCCGGTCTTACTGAATTTCCTCGGGTTTAACGATCACCCAGTTTTTGTCCGCCGTCACCGGCAACCCTTCCTTCGCCTGCGCCGCTGCGTGTTTGGCCATCATGCCGTTGAGTTGGGTCATGTATTTGTCCTTGCGGTTGACCCACAAGTGAATGCCGCCCTTGGCCACATCCACATCGTGGAACAGCATGTAACCGTCGCTGCTCGGGGTATCGCCGCCCACCAGCACCGGTTTTTTCCACTCGTCGATGTAGGTCAGAATCGCCGCGTGCTTGCCGGCCATCCAGGTCGCCGGGGTCCACAGGTACGGGGTCAGTTCGAGGCCGAGGTTGGCCTTCTCGTCATACTTGCCGGCGGTGATCTGCTTGCGCGCGGTCGTCAGCTCGCCGGTTTCGCGGTTCTTCAGCAACGTGGTCACGCCGATCACGTTCTGCGGTTTGACGTTGTAGCCGTACTTCGGATCAGCCGCGACCATACGCACCAGTTCCTCCGAGGCGGCGGTCATCACATAGACCTCAATGCCGTTCTCCATCAGCTTGTTGTACAGCTCGGCCTGGCCGGTGAAGACTTTCGGCGGCTGCACGTCGATGTTTTTCACTACATCGCCTTCGTAGTAGGTCGCCGGCACCGGTTTGCCAGACGCCATCAGCTCATCGACGTAGCCCTTGAGTTCCTTGAGAGTGAAGCCGGAGAACACCTGCGCTACCCACGGGTAGCAGACCATGTCATCGACTTCGCACAGGCGATAGTAGTAACTGAACAGGCTTTCCTTATGCTCGGCGGTGTCCTTGAACGGCATCAGTTTCAGCGAGGGATCGAGTTTGTCGCGGGTGATCAGGCCCTTGTTTTCCATGAACGGCAACAACGACTCTTCGAGGTCGTAGCGGTAACTGGTGTTGTCCATGTCGAACACCGCGTAGTTACCCTTGTTGGCATTGGCGGCGATCATCGCGTCGAGTGCCTTGGCCTGATCCGCCGGCCAGTGCTTCAGGTCGGTGGCGAATGCGTGAGCGGCCAAGCCCAATCCAAGAACCACAGCGAGCATTTTCGGTGCGAACTTCATCGGCGTTTTCTCCCTGACTGAAAGACATCGACGCTAACAAATAAGTGTGACAGTCCTCGTCTGTCAGCGACCGCTTACGTCTCCTCAACGCCAGTTGCATTGCCGAGAGCGACAAGCGCTTATTCCAAAAACGACGGACAACCTGCGATTTCGGTATTAATTCATTGGAAATCAAACTGTTAGGCTTGCCGGTTCGCAGTTGCCCAAGAAGGCGACTGGCACAAGTCTTATCGGAGTCTTCATGAATCTGCCGCTGATCCTCAATCTGCTGGTGTTCCTCGCCCTGCTCTTCGGTCTGGCGCAAACCCGCCACACTACATGGAGCCTGGCGAAAAAAGTCCTGCTCGCGCTGGTGCTGGGCGTAGCCTTCGGTGTTGCCCTGCACACCGTTTACGGTGCCGGCAACCCGGTACTGAAAGCCTCGATCGGCTGGTTCGATCTGGTCGGCAACGGCTACGTGCAGCTGCTGCAAATGATCGTGATCCCGCTGGTGTTCGCCTCGATCCTCAGCGCGGTTGCGCGTCTGCACAACGCCTCATCGCTGGGCAAGATCAGCTTCCTGACCATCGGCACCCTGCTGTTCACTACCGCGATCGCGGCGCTGATCGGTATCGGCCTGACCAACCTGTTCGGCCTCACCGCCGAAGGCCTGGTCGCCGGCACGCAGGAAATGGCCCGTCTGCAAACCATCCAGACCGACTACGCCGGCAAGGTCGCCGACCTGAATGTGCCGCAGCTGCTGCTGTCGTTCATTCCACAGAACCCGTTCGCCGATCTGGCCCGGGCCAAGCCGACCTCGATCATCAGTGTGGTGATCTTCGCTGCGTTCCTCGGGGTTGCAGCACTGCAACTGCTCAAGGATGACGTCGAAAAAGGTCAGAAAGTGATCAACGCCATCGACACCCTGCAAGCCTGGGTGATGCGTCTGGTGCGTCTGGTGATGAAGCTGACCCCGTACGGCGTGCTGGCGCTGATGACCAAAGTGGTGGCCGGTTCCAACCTGCAGGACATCATCAAGCTCGGCAGTTTCGTCGTGGTTTCGTACCTCGGTCTGGGCCTGATGTTTGTCGTGCATGGCCTGCTGGTGTCGGCCGCTGGTATCAACCCGCTGCGTTTCTTCCGCAAGATCTGGCCGGTGCTGACGTTCGCGTTCACAAGCCGCTCCAGCGCGGCGAGCATTCCGCTGAGCATCGAAGCGCAGACCCGTCGTCTGGGCATTCCGCAGTCGATCGCCAGTTTCGCCGCCTCGTTCGGTGCGACCATCGGCCAGAACGGTTGCGCCGGTCTGTACCCGGCGATGTTGGCGGTGATGGTTGCGCCAACGGTCGGCATCAACCCGCTGGATCCGCTGTGGATCGCGACGCTGGTGGCGATTGTGACTTTGAGTTCGGCCGGTGTGGCCGGGGTCGGTGGCGGCGCGACATTCGCGGCACTGATCGTGCTGCCGGCGATGGGCTTGCCGGTGTCGCTGGTGGCGCTACTGATTTCGGTTGAGCCGCTGATCGACATGGGTCGTACGGCGTTGAACGTGAGTGGTTCGATCACCGCGGGTGCGATCACCAGCCAAGTGATGCAGCAGACGGATAAAGCACTGCTGGATGCGGATGAGCATGCGGAGCTTGCTCAGGCCTGACAGCAACACACACTTGTGGTGAGGGAGCTTGCTCCCGCTGGGTTGCGAAGCGACCCCAACATCTTGGGCCTGCTGCGCAGGCCAGCGGGAGCAAGCTCCCTCGCCACAGGTTAATCAAGCCTTTTCCCAGACTTCAAAGTTGTACGCAGGCTTGTCGCCCTCAGCCGGATTCGGCACGTTCGACACCAGCTTCCACTGGTTCAGATCGAACTCCGGAAACCACGCATCGCCTTCCGGGCTAAGCGCCACACGGGTCAGATACAGACGATCGGCCTGCGCCAGCCCTTGCGCATACAACTGCGCGCCGCCAATCAGCATCAACTCATCGACGCCCTGCGCTTTCGCCCACTCTTCGGCGCGCACCACCGCGGCTTCCAGCGACGGATAAACCTCCGCGCCTTCCAGCACCAGGTCTGCCTGACGGCTGACCACGATGTTCAAGCGCCCCGGCAGCGGACGACCGAGGGAGTCCCAGGTCTTGCGGCCCATGATGATCGGCTTGCCGAGGGTCGTGGCCTTGAAGTATTTGAAGTCCCCCGGCAGGTGCCAGGGCATGCTGTTGTCGACGCCGATCACGCGGTTTTCACCGAGGGCTGCGATCAGGCTGAGGGGGAGTGATTTAGTCATGCCGGCGAGGATACCAGAGCCTCGCTTGACCCGATAAGCGCCACAGCGGTTATGCTCACTGCTCAATCGAGCAACGGAATGGCGCGTGACTGAACTGACTCCACTGCAAAACCTCTGGCTGACGGAAACCATCCGCCTGCGCGAAGAACACGCAGGTCCCCTGGAGGATCTGGAAGCCAATCGACTGGCCCGCGCGGCCGGCGGCGATCTGCCGGGCCGTATTCAGCGCCGCGCCGTGTGGCTGGCCGAGCGTGACGGGCTGAGCGCAGCACTCAAGCACTGGCTGCAAGGCGCGCGTCTGGCGCTGGTGCTGTTGGTGATTTTCGCGCTGCTGAGCGGTGCCGGTCTGGCCTTCGCCGCGCTGAGCCAGACACCGGTCAATGTATTCTGGGCCTTGGGCAGCCTGCTCGGATTGAACCTGATTCTGCTGCTGAGCTGGGCGCTGGGGCTGGTCTTTGCCGGCGAACACGGCGCCACCCTCGGCCGATTGTGGCTGTGGCTCAGTGAAAAACTCGCCCGTGACGCGAAAGCTGCGCAACTGGCGCCGGCCCTGCTGCTGATGTTGCAACGCAGGAAACTCAATCACTGGGTCCTCGGTACACTGGTCAATGGCCTGTGGTTGCTGGCGATGCTCAGCGCACTGGTGCTATTGCTGACGCTGATGGCGACCCGGCGCTACGGCTTCGTCTGGGAAACCACAATCCTCAGCGCCGACACCTTTATCAACCTGACCCAAGCCCTCGGCGCGCTGCCGGCGCTGCTCGGCTTCAACGTGCCGACCGTAGAGATGATCCGCGCCAGCGGCGCCGCCGCGCTGGACATCGAAAGCGCGCGACAGGCCTGGGCGACCTGGCTGGTCGGCGTGCTGGTGGTCTACGGCGTGCTGCCGCGCCTGCTGCTGGCCGCGTTGTGTTTCTGGCGCTGGAATCGCGGCAAAGCCGCGCTGACCCTGGACCTGAACCTGCCCGGTTATGCCCAGTTGCGCGAACGCCTGATGCCCACCAGCGAACGCTTGGGCATCAACGACGCCGCACCGCAGCAGTTGCATCGGGTCGAAAGCAGCGTCAGCGAACACGCCAGCGACGGCGCCCTGCTGGTCGGCATCGAACTCGACGATCAACGCTCGTGGCCGCCGGCCCTGCCGAAAACCGTGAGCAACGCCGGAATCCTCGACAGCCGCGAATCGCGCAACAAACTCCTGGAACAACTCAGCCGTTTCCCCCCGGAGCGCCTGCTGATCGCCTGCGACCCACGGCGCTCGCCGGATCGCGGCAGCCTCGCGCTGATCGCCGAACTGGCGCGCAACGCCGGCGCCACCCGGGTCTGGCTGTTGCAAGCACCGCCCGGTGAAGCGCTGGACAGCGCCCGCCTCGGCGACTGGCACGTGGCGCTGCAACAACTGGAGTTGCCGTTCGCCGATTGCGCGCCGATGAACTGGCTGGAGAACGGTCATGACTGATGCCCACAAAGCGCCGCTGAAACTCGCGGTGGTCGGCCACACCAACGTCGGCAAGACTTCGCTGCTGCGCACCCTGACCCGCGACGTCGGCTTCGGCGAAGTCTCGCACCGCCCGAGCACCACCCGGCATGTCGAAGGTGCGCGGTTGTCGGTGGACGGCGAGCCGCTGCTCGATCTCTACGACACGCCCGGTCTGGAAGATGCCATCGCCCTGCTGGATTTCCTCGAGCGTCTGGAGCGCCCCGGCGAACGCCTCGACGGCCCGGCGCGACTGGCACGGTTTCTCGACGGCAGCGAGGCGCGCCAGCGTTTCGAACAGGAAGCCAAAGTGCTGCGGCAACTGCTCGCCTCTGACGCCGGCCTGTATGTGATCGACGCCCGCGAACCGGTGCTGGCCAAATATCGCGACGAACTGGAAGTGCTCGCCAGTTGCGGCAAACCGCTGCTGCCGGTACTGAATTTCGTCAGCAGCGCCAACCATCGCGAACCGGACTGGCGCGAAGCGTTGGCGCGGCTTGGCCTGCATGCGCTGGTGCGCTTCGACAGCGTTGCACCGCCGGAAGATGGCGAGCGGCGCCTGTACGAAAGCCTTGCGCTGTTGCTGGAAAACGCCCGTCCGCAACTGGAGCGCCTGATCGCCGATCAACAGGCCCAGCGTCTCGCCCGTCAGCAAAGTGCGGCGCGCCTGATCGCTGAACTGCTGATCGATTGTGCGGCGTGCCGGCGCAGTGTGGTCAGCGAGGCCGAGCAGGAACAGCAAGCCATCAGCGACCTGCGCAAAGCCGTGCGCCAGCGCGAACAGAAATGCGTCGAGGCATTGCTCAAGCTCTACGCGTTTCGCCCGCAGGACGCGGCGGCCAGTGATTTGCCGTTACTCGACGGGCGTTGGGGCGACGACTTGTTCAACCCGGAAACATTGAAGCAACTCGGTGTACGTGTTGGCGGCGGAATTGCAGCAGGCGCTGCAGCCGGGGCTGGCGTGGATCTGCTGGTCGGCGGGATTACCCTCGGTGCGGCGGCTTTGGCCGGTGCGATTGCCGGCGGTGCGCTGCAAACCGCGCGCAGTTATGGCAGTCGCCTGCTCGGCAAGATCAAGGGCCAGCGGGAGTTGACCGTGGATGACGGGGTGCTGCGGTTGTTGGCGCTGCGGCAACGGCAGTTGCTGTTGGCGCTCGATCAGCGCGGGCATGCGGCGATGGACGCGGTTCAGGTCGCCACCCCGCAGGACAAGACCTGGCGCGAGGGCAAGTTGCCGGATGCGCTGAGCAAGGCCCGGGCGCATCCGCAGTGGTCTTCGCTCAATCCGCATGCGAAGCTGAATCAGGCGGAGCGGCAGGAGCAGATTGAGTCTTTGGCTGCAGATCTGTAGCGCCCGGACTGACGCTATCGCTGGCAAGCCAGCTCCCACAGAGCTCTCGGTGCAAACTATTTTTGTGATCAACCGAGATACCTGTGGGAGCTGGCTTGCCAGCGATGGCAGCCACTCAGTTCCAAGACCTAAGAAGACAAAAGACGCGCCGCTTTCTCCTTCAACACCTGAAGGTCAATCACCGGTACATCCATCTCCTTGGCCAACTCATCCCACTGCCGCATGCGCAAACTCACGGTACACAACGGATCGCGCTCAAACGCATCCGCCTCTGCCTCGGTCATCACCCCGCCCTGATATTCCAGCGTCCGGCGACTCGCTTCACTCAGGCGTTCGAAATACCCCGGCTCACGCAGCGTCAGATACCGCTTGGCCTGTACGTGATACTCCACCAGCCGCGCCAGGCGCTCGCTGAATCCGGCCTCACGCAAATAATCCGCACCGAGGCGTTCATGGCTGACCACGCCATAACCGCCCATGTTCTGCGCCCCCTCGGCACACAAATGGCCGATGTCATGAAAGAACGCCGCCAGCACCACTTCATCATCAAAGCCTTCGGCAATCGCCAGTTCCGCAGCCTGGGACATGTGTTCGATCTGCGACACCGGCTCGCCGATGTAATCGCTGGTGCCGAAGCGCTCGTACAACCCGAATACCCGAGCGACGACTTGTTGGTGATCCATCAGATTTCCTCCAGCAGCTGCGCGACATTGCGTTCGGCCAGTGCCGGGCCGACGCTCATGCCGACGCCGGTGTGCATCAGCGCCACACTCAGCCCCGGGGCCGGGCGCAGCAACGAAAACGGCCCCGGCCCCCGTGCACCATAGACGCCCTGCCAGCGCTCGACCACTTGCACCTTGCAGCCCAGCGTCTGTTCGGCCAGTTCGAGCATCCAGTTGTCGATCTGCTCGGCGTTGAACGGCGACGGATCGCTGCCGTAATGATGCGAGTCGCCGATGATCAGCTCGCCATACGGCGTCGGGCTGATCAGCAGGTGAATGCCGTTGTCGTGCAAGTGCGGTTGCTCGCGCAGGATCTGCGCCTGCACCGCCGCCGCTTGCGGCAGATCGGCGAAGGCGCCGTAGTGCACGCAGCTCAGACCGGTGAGCAAGGCGTGTTGCAGGTTGAGCTCGATCTGCGGTTTGGCGCGGAGCATTTGCAGGCGGCAGATCTGCGGGTCGAGCGCGGCAATCGGCTCGGCCAGCAGGGTCTGATAATCGTGGCCGGAGCAGACGATGATCTGCTTCGCCGTGTAACTGCCGGCAGTGCTGTGCAGGTGCCCCGGTTCGACGTCGCGCACCAGCGTACTGAAGTGAAACTCGACGCCGAGGTCGCGGCGCAGATAGTCGATCAACGCGGGGATTGCTTCGCGCGAGTACAGCTGTTGATCGTCGAGGCCGTGCAATGCGGCGCGGTGGTGGCTGAACTGGCCGTGGTACAGATCACGCAGTGCGGCGCCGCGCAGCAAGTCGACGTTATAGCCGTGTTCCACGGCGCGACCGGCGCAGAACGCTTCGAGCAGTTGCTCTTCGGCTTCCGTGCGAGCGAACAGGTACGAGCCGTTGCGCTTGATCTTGAGACCAGCGAGTTGCGCCCAGCCGCCCCAGATCTCGCGGCTGGCCTTGGCCAGTTCAAGCATCGAGCCGGGTGGCTGACCAGTGACCAGCGCCTGACCGAAGTTGCGCACCGAGGCGCCAAGGGGTGTGGCGGTGCGCTCGAAAACGCTGACCTTGAGGCCGCGTCTGGCGGCGGCGTAGGCGTGGGACAGGCCGAGGATGCCGGCGCCGACGATCAGCAGGTCTTGGTGTTGGGTCATTTAGAGGTGCTCTGAATGAGAGACCGTCATCGCTGGCAAGCCAGCTCCCACAGGTATCGAGGTGTGCACAAAATTCGTGTTCACCGCAAAACCCTGTGGGAGCTGGCTTGCCAGCGATGGGGCCCTGTCAGTCGATAAAGATCTTACTTCGCGACAACTTTCTCGGACTTGCCGTCATACCGCTTGCGCCACTCGGTGAGGATCTCGTCGCGGTTCTTCGAGGCCCAGGCGAAGTCGTTCTTGATCAGGCGCTGCTCGTAGTCGGCCGGCAGTTCGGTCTGCGGCTTGGCGATGCCCGGCTGGGCAAGAACCGCGAAGTTCTCCTTGTACAGGTCCATCGCCTCGGCGCTGGCGGAGAAGTCCGCGAGTTTCTTCGCTGCCTCTTCATGCGGCGTGCCTTTGATCACCGCTGTGGCTTCGATTTCCCAGCCCAGGCCTTCCTTCGGCAGAATGATGTCCAGCGGCGCGCCCTGGCGCTTCAGCTGTACGGCTGGATACTCAAAGGAAATGCCGATCGGGAATTCACCCGCCGCCGCAAGTTTGCATGGCTTGGAACCGGAATGAACGTACTGGCCGATGTTCTGGTGCAGACCGTCCATGTAGGCCCAACCCTGCTTCTCGCCAAAGGTTTGCAGCCAGGCGCTGACGTCGAGGAAACCGGTGCCGGACGAAGCCGGGTTCGGCATGACGATCTTGCCCTTGTACTCAGGCTTGGTCAGATCCTGCCAGCTCACCGGTTTGCTCAAGCCCTGCTTCTCGGCTTCGACGGTGTTGAAGCAGATGGTCGCGGCCCACACGTCCATGCCGACCCAGGCTGGCGGGTTGGCGGCGTCGCGGTAGTTCGCGCCGATCTTGCCCAGATCCTTCGGTGCATAGCTTTGCAGCATGCCCTGCTGGTCGAGGATCGCCAGGCTCGACGCGGCCAGGCCCCACACCGCGTCAGCCTGCGGACGGGCCTTCTCGGCCAGCAGTTTGGCAGTGATGATCCCGGTGGAATCGCGCACCCACTTGATCTCGACGTCCGGGTTGGCCTTTTCGAACGCAGCCTTGTAGGCGGTCAGTTGCTCGGCTTCGAGGGCGGTGTACACCGTCAACTCGGTTTTTGCCGCGAAGGCATTCAGGCTGAAAGTAGCGAGCACAGCAGCGGCCAGGGCCATAGGCTTGAACATGATCGTTTTCCTGTCTTGAGTTGAGGTTGGGAAAATCAGTGACCGGGCGCGGTTTGCCGCCAGGCCTGGGAACGGCGCAGCAAGCCGCGCGAAGCCCACGCCAGCAGCAAGGACACGCCCGCCGAGGTGAACAGAATCAGGGTCGACATCGCCGCCGCACCACCGACGTTGCCGGCGTCATCCATGTTCAGCACCGCGACCGCTGCGAGGATGGTGTCGGGGCTGTAGAGGAAGATCGCCGCCGACACCGTGGTCATCGCCGAGACGAACAGGTAGCGCACGATATCCAGCAGCGCCGGCAAACAGATCGGTACGGTGACCCGCAGGTAATGGCGGTACAGCGGCGCCTTGAGCGACAGCGCGGCGGCTTCGAACTCGGCGTCGAGCTGACGCAGCGCGGTGGTGGCGGTCATTTGTGCGGTGGTCAGGTAGTGCGCAATGGTGCAGACGATCAGCAGGGTCATCGTGCCGTACAGCACGTGCAGCGGGTTGCCACTGAGGTTGAAGAAGAAGACGTAACCCAGACCGAGCACCAGCCCCGGCACTGCCATCGGGATGAAACTGAGCATGCGCAACGTCAGGTTGAGGCCGCGTTGGCTGCGGGTTTTCTCCATCAGGTAAGCGCCGGTGAAGATCAGCACGCTGCCGATCAATGCCGTGCCCAGCGCCATCTTCAAGCTGTTGCCGTAGGCCAGCCAGCCACCGCCGGCAGTCTCGTTGAACTGGTAGTGATTGAGCGACAGCGACAGGTTGTAAGGCCAGAACTTCACCAGCGACGAAAACACCGCCATGCCGAACACCAGCAGCAACGCCGCGCTGATCAGCAAAACAATCGCCAGATAGCAGGCATCGCGCAATTTCGACGGCACTGGTTTGAACACTTGCGCACGGCCGCTCATGGAGTCGCCGTGACGACGACGCAGCCAGGCATCGACGCCAAAGCTGAACAGCGCCGGCAGCAACAGCACCATGCCGATCAGCGCGCCGCGCCCGAATTGTTGCTGGCCGACCACGGCTTTGTAGGCCTCCAGCGCCAGCACTTGATAGTCGCCACCGACCACCACCGGCACACCGAAATCGGTGATGGTCAGGGTGAACACCAGACAGAACGCGGCGAATACAGCCTGGCGGGTCGCCGGCCAGGTGATGCTGCGAAAAGCCTTGGCCGGACTGGCACCCATGCTCGACGCCGCATCGAACAGCCGAGCATCCGCCAGCGACAGCGCCGACAGCAAAATCATCAGCGCATGCGGGAAGGTGTAGATCACCTCGCCCAGCACAATGCCCCAGAACCCGTAGATGTTGTCCGAGAGCAGCCCGCGCAACATGCCCTGGTTGCCGAACAGATAGACCAGCGCGATCCCCGGCAGCATCGATGGCGCCATCAATGGCAGCAGGGAAATCCCGCGCCAGATGCCCTTGGCCGGAATCAGGGTGCGTTGCAGGGCGTAGGCAAACAGGTAGGCCAGCGGTACGACGATGGCCGCGACGCTGAGGGAAACTTTCAGGCTGTTGCCGAGCAGCCAGTGGAAATTCTCGCTGCTCACCAGATCCTTGGCGGCGAGCCAGCCACCGCCCTGCCCGGCCTCGCTGCTGAAACCGCGCCAAAAGATTGCCAGCAACGGCAGCAGCACCGCGACACCGAGCAGCAACAGCAGCAGGAGTTTGCCGCCGAGGACAAAAATCCGGTCACCGACCTCGGCGCCGGACACCTGCCGCGCCTGCTTGTGCGGTAGCGGCAGTGCGATGTTCGCGCTCATCAGGCGAACACCTGCAGGCTGCGCGGTGGCAAGGCGACCATGATCTGCTGGGCGCCGAGGCGCGGCATGGCTTCCGGCGCCAGTTCGGCGAGCAGCGAATGGCCCGGCAACTGGTCGAGTTCGAAGCTCATGCGGCAGCGATTGCCGAGGAAAGTGATCTCACGGACTTTCGCAGGGAACAGGTTTTCTTCGTGCACCAACGGATTGACGCTGATTGCTTCCGGACGGCAGAACAGTCGGCCCGAAGCGCCACTCACGCTGCCATCGGCCAGACGCACATCCATCCCGCCAACCCGGGCGTGACTGGCGCTGCTGCGCTGGAACGGCAGCCAGTTGCCCTGCCCGACGAACTCGGCCACGAACGGCGTGGCCGGGCGATTGTAGATTTCCTGTGGGGTGGCGTACTGCTCGACGCGGCCGTTGTTCATCACGGCGATGCGGTCGGCCATCAGCATGGCTTCGTCCTGATTGTGCGTGACCATCAGGGTGGTGATGCCGAGGTTGCGCTGCAGTTGGCGCAGTTCGGTGCACAGATGCTCGCGGACACGGGCGTCGAGGGCCGACATCGGTTCATCGAGCAACAGCAGCGACGGCGCCGGGGCCAGGGCGCGAGCCAGCGCGACTCGCTGTTGCTGGCCACCGGACAGTTGGCCCGGGTACTTTTTCTCACTGCCGCTGAGGCCGACCAGTTCCAGCATCTGCCCGACGCGACGGCGCACTTCGTCGCGACCACTGCCGGCGAGGCCGTAGGCAATGTTCGCTTCGACCGTCAGATTGGGGAACAGCGCGTAGGACTGGAACAGGATGCCGTAGTCCCGGGCCTGCGGTGCAAGGTGCGAGACATCGCGATCACCGAGGTACAACTCGCCGCTGTCCTGCTTCTCCAGCCCGGCGATGCAGCGCAGCAGCGTGGTCTTGCCGCAACCCGACGGGCCGAGCAGGCACACCAGCTCGCCGGCGGCGACATCGAGGGAGACGTTATCCAGCGCGGTGAACGCGCCGAAGCGCTTCTGTACGCCGCGCACTTTCATCGGCGCACCGGGGTTGGTCAGGGCAGTTGCGATGGCAGGATTCATGGACAGACCTCATCAAGCAGATGGGGCCAATCCTAGAGTTGTAATGCGTCCGTCATGTGGCAGTGAGGCAAAAACGGCCGATAGTGGTATTCGGGGATTTTGGTTCAGATTATTCGGTGTCTGGACTGGCGCCATCGCGAGCAGGCTCACTCCTACAGGGGAACGCATTCCATTGTAGGAGTGAGCCTGCTCGCGATGAGGCCAGCAAGATAGATGGAGATCTCAGGCCGGAGACATTTCCTGAGCCAAGCCAAGGAACGCCGCCGGCAACCGCGCGCCCTTGCGCTCCTTGAGGCAATACAGATACTCGGGAATCTGCGGCGCATTCTCGATGGTCAGCACCCGCAGTTGCGGATCATGCGGCACTTCCTGGCGGGCAATGATGCTGATGCCGATATTGCGCAGCACCGCCTCACGGATCGACTCGCGGCTGCCAATCTCCAGCAACGGCCCGAAACTGACCCCGGCGCTCTCCAGCAACTCCTCGGTCAAACGGCGGGTGGTCGAACCCGACTCGCGCATCAACAACGTATGCCCGGCCAGCGCACTCAACGCCACATGCTCCTGCGCCGCCAGCGGATGGTTGCGATGCACCGCCAGCACCAGCGGATCGCTGCCCAGCACCCGGCGAATCAGCCGCGCATCCTCAAGCAACTGCGACGAGGCCGCGACATCCACCCGGTAATCCTCCAGCGCTTCAAGCACCTGCTGCGAGTTGCCGATTTCCACCGACACTTCCACCTGCGGCAGGCGCTCGCGGAAGGTCTTCACCAGATCGAGGATGTAATACGGCGCAGTGGCAGCGATACGCAACGTGCCCTGCACCTGACCGCTGTTGCGCAGGAAGAACTCGATGTCGGCCTCCTGCTGCAACAGCGCCTTGACCATCGGCAGCAGTCGCGCGCCTTCATCGCTGACACTCAGGCGCCGACCGCCACGGTAGAACAGCTCCACCGAGTACTGACTTTCCAGGTTGCGGATCTGCGTGGTCACGGTGGGTTGGCTGAGGCCGAGCTTTTTCGCCGCCAGCGTAATGCTGCCCAGGCGGGCGACCATATAAAACGCTTTCAGCTCGGCACTCAGCACAACCGTCCCTCTCGTTTATTTGCGCAGCAGGCGCAAACCGTTGAACACCACCAGCAGGCTCACGCCCATGTCGGCGAACACCGCCATCCACATGGTGGCGAGCCCGGCGAAGGTTACCCCAAGAAAGATAGCCTTGATCACCAGGGCCAAGGCGATGTTCTGTTTCAGGATGCTCGCGGTGTCACGCGACAGGCTGATGAACGCGGGAATCTTGCGCAGATCGTCGTCCATCAGGGCGACATCGGCGGTTTCAATCGCGGTGTCGGTGCCGGCCGCCGCCATGGCGAAACCGATTTCGGCCCGCGCCAGCGCCGGGGCGTCGTTGATACCGTCGCCGACCATGCCGACCCGATGCCCCTGTGCATAAAGCTCTTCGATAGCCTGCAGCTTGTCGGTCGGCAGCAAGTCGCCCTTGGCCTGATCGATGCCGACCTGCGCGGCAATCGCCTGTGCGGTGTGCACGTTGTCACCGGTGAGCATCAGGGTTTTTACCCCGAGGGCGTGCAACTGGCGGATCGCTTCGCGGCTGGTTTCCTTGACTGTGTCGGCCACGGCGAACAGCGCCAGCGGGCCGGAACTGTCGAGCAGCAACACCACGGACTTGCCCTGTTTCTCCAGCGCAAACAGCTTCTCTTCGAGTTGCGGCGAGCACAGGCCCAGCTCTTCAACCAGACGGTGGTTGCCCAAGTGATAGGTTTGGCCATTGATTTGGCCTTTCACACCGCGACCCGCCAGCGCTTCAAAGTTATCCACACTGAGCACGGCGAGGTTTTTATCCACAGCCGCATTGGCGATCGCCAGCGACACTGGGTGATCGGAACGCCCGGCCAGAGCGGCAGCAATGGCCGGAGCCGTGGCGTCGGCAGTCGGGTCGAGCGACAGGTAATCGGTCTGCACCGGTTTGCCGTGGGTGATGGTGCCGGTCTTGTCCAGCGCCAGATAATCGAGCTTGAAACCGCCCTCCAGGTACACGCCGCCCTTGACCAGAATGCCCTTGCGCGCCGCTGCCGCGAGGCCGCTGACGATGGTCACCGGGGTGGAAATCACCAGTGCGCACGGGCACGCCACCACCAGCAACACCAGCGCACGGTAGATCCAGTCGAACCACACCGCGCCCATGAACAGCGGCGGAATGATCGCCACGGCCAGCGCCAGCACGAACACCACCGGGGTGTAGATTTTCGAGAACTGATCGACGAAGCGCTGCGTCGGGGCGCGCGCACCTTGCGCCTGCTCGACGGCGTGGATGATCCGCGCCAGGGTCGAGTTGTTCGCCGCCGCAGTCACCGAGTATTCCAGCGAACCGGCCTGGTTGATGGTGCCGGCGAAGACTTTGTCGCCGATGGTTTTCTCCACCGGCAGGCTTTCACCGGTGATCGGCGCCTGATCGATGGTCGAGCTGCCGCTGACCACTTCGCCGTCCAGCGCGATGCGCTCGCCGGGCTTTACCCGCACCCGGGCGCCGATTTCGACGCTTTTGACCTCTTGTTCGATCCAGTTGCCATCGGCTTGCTGCACTGTGGCCTGTTCCGGGGTCATCTGCATCAGACCGCTGATGGCGTTGCGCGCACGATCCAGCGAGCGCGCCTCGATCAACTCGGCCACGGTGAACAGGAACATCACCATCGCCGCTTCCGGCCACTGCCCGATCAGCACCGCACCGGTCACCGCGATGCTCATCAGCGCGTTGATGTTGAGGTTGCGGTTTTTCAGGGCGATCCAGCCCTTTTTATAGGTGGTCAGGCCGCCGCTGAGGATCGAGATCAGCGCAATGATCGCCACCACCCAGGTTGGCGCGGCGTTGGTGAAGTGGATCACTTCCGCCGCCAGTGCGCCGACGCCGGACAACGCCAGGGGCCACCAGTGTTTTTTCACCGGCGCCGAGGCCGGGGCTTCGACGCCCGCCTCCAGCGGTTCGGCGTGCATGCCCAAGGATGTGATCGCCTCGGTGATCGGCGCGGTATCCGGCAGGTTGTGGGTCACGCCGAGCACGCGATTGATCAGGTTGAATTCCAGCTGCTGCACACCGGCCAGTTTGCCGAGTTTGTTCTGGATCAGCGTCTGCTCGGTCGGGCAGTCCATCGCTTCGATGCGGAAACTGCTCAACCGGGCGTCGGCGCTGGTCTTTTCGCTCAGTTGCACCAACGCAGGTGCGGGGGCTTTCGACGCGCAGCAGGCATCGCCACCGTGGTCGTGCTTGTGCACAGGCTGCAATTTGTGGCTGTGGTCGTGTCCCGCGTGGGATTTGTGGGTGTGCTGGGAATCGCTCATTGGTCGCGTCCATGAAGGTGCCTGTTGCCAAGTAAAGACCCTGTAGCCACTATAGGGTCAAGCACCCATTTGGAGATGGCCGTCATGAAGATCGGCGAACTGGCGAAACTCACCGACTGCGCCGTGGAAACCATCCGCTACTACGAGCGCGAAAACCTGCTGCCGGAGCCGGCGCGCAGCGACGGCAACTACCGCGTCTACACCCAGGCCCACGCCGAACGCCTGACCTTCATCCGCAACTGCCGCACCCTCGACATGACCCTCGAAGAAATCCGCAGCCTGCTGGCCATGCGCGACAGCCCGCAGGATCAGTGTGCAAGCGTGAATACGCTGATCGACGAACACATCCAGCATGTGAAAGCGCGGATTGATGGCTTGCTGGCGTTGCAGACACAACTGCTCGACCTGCGCCAACGTTGCGGCGAAGGGCCGGGGGCGGATCAGTGCGGGATCTTGCAGCGGCTGGAGGTGAGTGGCGGGGTTGTGGCGACGGAGGTCGAACACTCCCACGTAGGCCGCAGCCACGGCCACTGACAACACCACAAAATATTGTGGGAGCTGGCTTGCCAGCGATAGCGGTTTTACAGACACATCAATGTTGAATGTGCTGCCGTCATCGCTGGCAAGCCAGCTCCCACAGGTTTAATGGCAGTCTGTCAGACCGCCATCGGCGCGGTCATCGGCGCATGGTGCTCGTAACCTTCCAGCGAGAAATCGCTCGGTTCCACCAGCTCCAGCCACTCCGGCTGATACACACCGGTCTTGGCGAACTCCGGCACGCGGTCGGAGATTTTCAGTTTCGGCATGGCGAACGGCTCGCGCTTGAGCTGTTCGTTAAGCATGTCCAGGTGGTTCTCGTAGACGTGCGCATCACCGATGAAATAGGTGAACCAGCGCGGCGTGTAGCCGGTCAGGCGCCCGATCAGGCTGAGCAGCGCAGCGCCTTCGGTGAGGTTGAACGGCGTGCCCAGGCCCAGGTCGTTGGAGCGGATGTACAGGGTCAGGGAGATCTCTCTGGTCTCGACATTCGGGTGGAACTGGTACAGCAGATGGCATGGCGGCAGGGCCATTTCATCGAGCTGGGCGACGTTCCAGCCGTGGAACAGGATGCGGCGGCTGCCCGGATCCTTGATGATCGTGTCGACACACTGGCGCACCTGGTCGATGGCTTTGTACAGCACCACATAGGCCTGGCCGTCTTCTTCGCCTTGAGCGATCTGCTTGTAGCCGTTGCTCAGGGTTTGTTCGATGGCGGCGGTGTTGCTCAGCGGGATCTGCTTGTACGCCGGCCATTTGCGCCATTGCACGCCGTAGATTTCGCCGAGGTCGTCTTCGCCCTGACGGAACGGGTTGGCCAGCCACTGCGCGTTTTCGTTGGCGTTCTGGTCCCAGACCTTGCAGCCCAGCGCACGGAATTCAGCGGCGTTGTTCACCCCACGCAGAAAACCGCACATCTCACCGATGGCCGATTTGAACGCCATCTTGCGGGTGGTGATCGCCGGAAAGCCTTCCTGCAGATCGAAACGCAGCATCGCACCCGGGAAGCTGATGGTGTTGATGCCGGTGCGGTTGGCCTGTTTGCTGCCGTTCTTGATGACGTGCGAGACCAGTTCGAGATATTGCTTCATGAGTTACCTGTGTCCTTTGAGCCCCGGCGTCGCGCGCCGGGGTTCGTAGTTTAAGCGGTCGGCGCGAGCGGCGCTGCCGGCGCACGACGATAGGCCAGCCAGATCAGGAACAGCCCGCCGACGATCATCGGTACGCACAGCACCTGACCCATGGTCAGCCAGTTCCAGGCCAGGTAGCCCAGTTGCGCGTCCGGTACGCGGACGAACTCGACGATGAAACGGAAAATGCCATAAAACAGCGCGAACATGCCGGATACTGCCATGGTCGGACGCGGTTTACGCGAGAACAGCCACAGGATCAGGAACAGCGCCACGCCTTCGAGCGCGAACTGATACAGCTGCGACGGGTGACGCGGCAACTGCGCCGGATCGCTGAACGGCGGGAAGATCATCGCCCACGGCACGTCAGTCGGCTTGCCCCACAGCTCGGCGTTGATGAAGTTACCGATACGCCCGGCACCCAGACCGATCGGCACCATCGGCGCAACGAAGTCCATCAACTGGAAGAAGGTCTTGCCGTTACGCTTGCCGAACCACAGCGCGGCGAGCATCACCCCGATGAACCCGCCGTGGAACGACATGCCGCCCTTCCACACTTCGAAAATCAGCGTCGGGTTGGCGATGTAGGCGCTCAGGTCATAGAACAGCACGTAACCCAGACGGCCACCGACAATCACCCCCATCGACAGCCAGAACACCAGATCGGAGAGCTTCTCCTTGGTCCAGGTCGGGTCGAATCGGTTGAGCCGGCTCGACGCCAGCAGCCATGCGCCGCCGATGCCGACAAGGTACATCAGACCGTACCAGTGGATTTTCAGCGGACCGATGGCCAGAGCCACCGGGTCGATCTGCGGGTAAGGCAGCATTGCGACTCCTCGTTAGAGTTGAAAGCAGAATTCCCGGGCGACGCTGCCACCTCAGGATTAAGTCAGGATTGCGGTCTGTTCTGAACCCGAAGCTCAGAGCAGAAAATTCAGGCCGACGCAGAACAGCAAAGCGGCGAACAGCCGTTTCAGCAAGCGCGGCGACAACCTGTGCGCCAGTCGCGCGCCGAGACGGGCGAACACCATGCTGGTCAGGGCAATCCCCAGCAGCGCCGGCAAATAGACAAAACCGAGACTATGAGCTGGCAACAACGGATCGTGCCAGCCCAGAATCATGAAACTTAATGCACTGACCAGGGCGATCGGCAGGCCACAGGCTGACGAGGTCGCCACAGCTTGCTGCATTGGCACGCTGCGCCAGGTCAGGAACGGCACGGTCAGTGAACCGCCGCCGACGCCAAATATCGCCGAAGCCCAACCGATCACGCTCCCCGCCACGGTCAGACCGAGTTTGCCGGGGACGGTTCGACTGGCCTTGGGCTTGATGTCCAGCGCCAACTGTAGCGAGATCACCAAGGCAAATACGCCGATGATCTTTTGCAGGTTCGGCCCGGAAATCGCCTCCGCCGTCAGCGCACCGAAACCGGCGCCTAGCAGTATGCCAACCGCCATCCACTTGAAGATCGGCCAGCGCACCGCACCACGTCGATGGTGTTCACGCACGGCATTGACCGAAGTGAAGATGATGGTCGCCAGCGATGTCCCTACCGCCAGATGCGTGAGGATCGACTGATCGAAGCCCTGCAAGGTAAAACTGAACACCAGCACCGGGACAATAATGATCCCGCCGCCCACCCCGAACAGCCCGGCCAGCACGCCCGCACAGGCGCCCAACGCCAGATAGAGCAGAAATTCCACGGCCGTCTCCCAGACGCATCCCCAAAACCGGAGCGGCATGGTAACGGATGCATGGCCTTTGGCTCCACTGACGATGGATGCACGGACGCCGACTGCGTAGAGTGAGCAGAAAACACACAAGGACCACCTTATGTGCCTGATTGTTTTCGCCTGGCGCCCGGGCCATGCCCAGCCGCTGATCGTCGCGGCCAACCGTGACGAGTTCTACGCCCGCCCGAGCCTGCCGCTGGCGCCATGGGCCGACGCGCCGCACGTGCACGCGGGGCGCGATCTTGAGGCGGGCGGCACGTGGCTGGGGATTGGTGCCAACGGACGTTTCGCCGCACTGACCAACATCCGCGATCCGCACCAGCCACCGGCGCGCAAATCGCGGGGGGAGCTGGTGGCGCGGTTTCTCACGGGCGATGCGTCGATTGATGATTATTTGAGCGATGTGGTCGGTCGCTCGCCGGAATACGCCGGGTTTAACCTGCTGCTGGGCAATGCCCATGAGCTGTGGCACTTCAATGCGCGGACGTCCGAGCCGGTGATGCTGCAACCGGGGATTTACGGGCTGTCGAATGCCGGGCTGGATACGCCGTGGCCGAAGTTGCTCAAGGCCAAGGCTGCCCTGAGCGCGGTCCTGGATGATCCGCAGCCTGCGCGACTGCTCGAGTTACTGAGCGATGCCCAGACCGCGCCGTTTGCCGAGCTGCCGGACACCGGGGTCGGGCTGGCCACTGAATCACTGCTGTCGAGTGTGTTTATTGCCAGTCAAAGTTACGGGACGCGGGCGAGTACGGCGTTGATCGTGCAGGCGGATGGCACGCGGCGGATGGTGGAGCGCAGTTTCGGGCCGTATGGCGGGCATTTGGGCGAGGTGGAGATCAATACCTGAAAGTGAGCAACCATTGTGGCGAGGGAGCTTGCTCCCGCTCGGGTGCGAAGCAGCCGCAACCCAGTCAATGCGATCTCTCAGAAGAGTCTCATTGACCGAATTGGGAGCGCTCCGCACTCCAGCGGGAGCAAGCTCCCTCGCCACAGGGTCATCAGCCTTTCAGAGGGCCTTGTTGACCGCCGGCGGGTTCATCTTCGACAGCCCGAGATTCTTCAGCGCCAGTTGCAGCGAGCTGTGGATAACTTGCGGGTTATCGATCTTCATCAGCTCCGCCAGCAGATCCTTGGCCTTGCTCAGGTTGATCTGGCGCAGCATCCACTTCACTTTCGGCAGGTTGGTGGCGTTCATCGACAGGCTGTCGAAGCCCATCGCCATCAACAGCACGGCAGCTGCCGGATCACCGGCCATTTCGCCGCAGATGCTCACCGGTTTGCCTTCGGCATGTGCGTCGCGCACCACGGTCTGCAGGGCTTGCAGCACCGCCGGGTGCAGGTAGTCGTAGAGATCGGCCACTCGCGGGTTGTTGCGATCCACCGCCAGCAGGTACTGGGTCAGGTCGTTGGAGCCGACCGACAGGAAGTCCACCTGGCGCGCCAGCTCCTTGGTCTGGTACACCGCAGCCGGTATCTCGATCATTACGCCAATGGGCGGCATCGGCACGTCGGTGCCTTCGTCGCGCACTTCACCCCAGGCCCGGTGGATCAGGTGCAGGGCTTCTTCGAGTTCGTGGGTGCCGGAGATCATCGGCAGCAGGATCCGCAGGTTGTTCAGGCCTTCGCTGGCCTTAAGCATCGCGCGGGTCTGCACCAGGAAGATTTCCGGGTGGTCGAGGGTCACGCGAATCCCGCGCCAGCCGAGGAACGGATTGTCTTCCTTGATCGGGAAGTACGACAGCGACTTGTCACCGCCGATGTCCAGGCTGCGCATGGTCACCGGTTGCGGGTGGAACGCGGCGAGCTGCTCACGGTAGATCGCCAGCTGTTCCTTTTCGCTCGGGAAGCGCTGGTTGATCATGAACGGCACTTCGGTGCGGTACAGGCCGACACCTTCGGCGCCGCGCTTCTGTGCCCGCGCCACATCCGCCAGCAGGCCGGTGTTGACCCACAGCGGCATGCGATGGCCATCTAGGGTCACGCACGGCAGATCACGCAGGGTGTCGAGGCCCAGCGCCAGTTGTTTCTCTTCTTCGACCACCTCGGCGAACTGCTTGCGCAGCACATCGCTGGGGTTGGTGTAGACCTCGCCGCGGGTGCCATCGACGATCACCTCGATGCCGTCGACCTTGGCGTACGGCAGGTCGACCAGGCCCATCACCGTCGGAATGCCCATGGCCCGGGCCAGGATCGCGACGTGCGAGTTACCCGAACCGAGAACCGACACCAGACCGACCAGCGTGCCTTCCGGCACCTCGCCGAGCATGGCCGGCGTCAGCTCTTCGCTGACCAGAATGGTTTTTTCCGGGTAGACCAGGTTTTGCTGACGCTCTTCCTGCAGGTAGGCCAGCAGGCGCCGGCCGAGGTCCTTGACGTCCGACGCACGCTCACGCAGGTAGGCGTCGTCCATCAGTTCGAAACGGTTGACGTGCTCGGTGACCACCTGACGCAGCGCGCCCTGGGCCCACTGGCCGGTCTTGATCACGGTGGTGATTTCGCTGCCCAGCGAGGCATCGTCGAGCATCATCAGGTAGACGTCGAACAGCGCGCGCTCTTCCGGGCGCAGCTGGGTCGCGAGTTTGGCGGACAACGCGCGCATGTCGGCGCGCACGCCTTCGATGGCGGTCTTGAACAGCGCCAGCTCAGCGTCGATGTCGGTGATGTGCTTGTCCGGCACCACGTCCAGGTCCGCCGGCGGCAGCATCACCACCGCAGTACCGACCGCCGCACCCGGTGAACCCGGTACGCCGACGAACTTGGCTTCCTGAATGCCCTTGCCCTGACGGCCCAGACCGCGGATCGAACCGGTGGCCTCGGCGTGGGCGATTACGCCGGCGAGCTGCGCGCTCATGGTCACGAGGAAGGCTTCTTCACCTTCATCGAACTGGCGGCGTTCTTTCTGCTGGATGACCAACACGCCGACGACGCGGCGGTGGTGAATGATCGGCGCCCCGAGGAAGGAGGCGTAGCGCTCCTCGCCGGTCTCGGCGAAGTAGCGGTAGCGCGGGTGATCCGCGGCGTTTTCGAGGTTCAGGGGTTCTTCACGCGTGCCGACCAGACCCACCAGACCTTCGTTGGGTGCCATGCTGACCTTGCCGATCGAGCGCTTGTTCAAGCCCTCGGTGGCCATCAGGACGAAGCGGTTGGTCTCGGGATCAAGCAGGTAGACCGAGCAGACCTGGCTGCCCATGGCCTCTTTGACGCGCAACACAATAATCCCCAACGCCGCCTTGAGATCCTTGGCGGAGTTAACTTCCTGGACGATCTTGCGCAGCGTATTGAGCATGGCTCGGGGTCGAACTCCGTCGTCAGTCGCGCGCTAAAAGGCGCGGGGCAAGCTCTTTGAGGGCGCGTCGATACACCTCGCGCTTGAATGTCACCACCTGGCCCAACGGATACCAATAACTGACCCAGCGCCAGCCATCGAACTCCGGTTTACCGGTCAAATCCATCCGCACCCGCTGCTCGTTGGAGATCAGGCGCAGGAGAAACCATTTCTGTTTCTGGCCGATGCACAGCGGTTGGCTGTGGGTACGCACCAGACGTTGCGGCAAACGATAGCGCAACCAGCCCCGGGTACAGGCCAGTATTTCAACATCTTCACGTTCCAGGCCAACTTCTTCGTTCAGCTCGCGGTACAAGGCGTCTTCCGGCGTCTCTTCAGGGTTGATTCCCCCTTGTGGAAACTGCCAGGCATCCTGATTGATACGGCGAGCCCATAGCACCTGGCCGGCGTCATTCGTCAGAATGATCCCGACATTGGGGCGGAAACCATCGGGGTCGATCACGGCAACAACCTCGCAAACGCATGTCGCCGCATTGTTCCACAAAGCTTGATAAGGCGGCAACGAAGGTTCCTACCTTATGTGCACTCTTGTGAAAAGACCGTATTCTTGTCGCCTTTTTACTGACTTTTCAGCGGGTAACTGCAATGCGCCTGGCTCTATTCGATTTGGACAACACCCTTCTGGGCGGCGACAGCGATCACGCCTGGGGCGACTATCTGTGCGAACGCGGCTTCCTCGATCCGGTGGCGTACAAGACGCGCAACGACGAGTTCTATCAGGATTACCTGGCCGGCAAGCTGGATAACGCCGCGTACCTGAACTTCTGCCTGGAAATCCTCGGCCGCACCGAAATGGCCGTACTCGAACAGTGGCACAACGATTACATGCGCGACTGCATCGAGCCGATCGTGCTGCCCAAGGCGCTGGAACTGCTGAAACAGCACCGCGACGCCGGCGACAAACTGGTGATCATCACCGCCACTAACCGCTTCGTCACCGCCCCGATTGCCGTGCGCCTGGGCGTTGAAACCCTGATCGCCACCGAGTGCGAGATGGTCGATGGCCGCTACACCGGGCGCAGTACTGATATTCCGTGCTTCCGCGAGGGCAAGGTGACGCGCCTGAATCACTGGCTCGACGAAACCGGGTATTCGCTGGATGACAGCTATTTCTACAGCGATTCGATGAATGACCTGCCGCTGCTGGAGCAGGTGGCGAATCCTGTGGCGGTGGATCCGGATCCGAATCTGCGGGCCGAGGCCGAGAAGCGTGGCTGGCCAATCATTAGTCTGCGCGGCTGATATAGCTATCGCTGGCAAGCCAGCTCCCACAGGTTTTCCAGGTGATCACACCATTTGTGTTCGCTACAGATCCTGTGGGAGCTGGCTTGCCAGCGATTGAAGCGACGCGGTCTCAAGCCTTAAACAGGTTTGGCGCCCATCAACCCGGCAATGGCGATAAAGCAGACAAAGCTGAACAACGCCAAGGCAAACGTGAACTTGCCAACCCCACCCGGCGCCTTGCGCAATCGATTCAACCGCACCAGCAACCAGAACCACGCCAGCGCCGCCACGGTGTACAGCACGCTGGAGGCCAGCAGCCAGGTCTGCCCCAGCGGCCAGCCGACCCGATGCACCATGCCCCAGCCGGTAAACGGCATGCTCAACAGCGCCAGGCCCATCAACAGCCAGATGAACACCCGTGGCCGTTGCAAGGTGCGGCTGCCAGCCGTTGCATCACCTTTGCGGCGCGCCAGAAAAACCCAGATCCCCAGCCCCAGCGCACTGGCCAGCAACACCACCGTTGCCACCACGTGCGCCATCTTCAGGGCAGTTAACGTTTCCATTGTTCGATTTCCTTAGGGCCTGCCCATCAGCGTAGCCGCTCAGCCAAGAAACAGCTGATAGGCCGCGTTGTCGCTTTCGTCCCAGTACGGGTAGCCGATCTCCGCCAGCGCCGCCGGTACCAGATGACGCTCGTCATGCGGTACTTGCAGACCTGCGACGACACGGCCATCCGCCGCACCATGGTTGCGGTAATGGAACATCGAGATGTTCCAGCGTCCGCCGAGCTTGTTGAGAAAGTTGAACAGCGCGCCCGGGCGCTCCGGGAATTCGAAGCGCAGCACCACTTCATCGACCACCTGCGCCGCGCGCCCGCCGACCATGTGGCGGATGTGCAGCTTGGCCAGTTCATTGTCGGTCAGGTCGATGACCGGAAAGCCTTGCTCGGCCAGACTCGCCAGCAGCGCGCTGCGCGGGTCGTTTTCCGGGTGCGTCTGCACGCCGACGAAGATGTGCGCTTCGCTGCCGGTGTTGTAGCGGTAATTGAATTCGGTGATCTGGCGCTTGCCGATCGCTTCGCAGAAGGCCTTGAAGCTGCCGGCCTGCTCCGGAATGGTCACGGCGATGATCGCCTCGCGACCTTCACCCAGCTCGGCGCGCTCGGCGACGTGGCGCAGGCGGTCGAAGTTGACGTTGGCCCCGGAGTCGATCGCGACGAAGGTCTGGCCGCTGACACCACGTGATTCGACGTACTTCTTGATCCCGGCCACGCCCAAGGCACCGGCAGGTTCGGTGATCGAGCGGGTATCGTCGTAGATATCCTTGATTGCGGCGCAGATTTCGTCGGTGCTGACGGTGATCACCTCGTCGACGTAATCCTTGCAGATGTCGAAGGTGTGCTGACCGATCTGAGCCACCGCCACGCCGTCGGCGAAGATACCCACGGTCGGCAGCACCACGCGCTCACCGGCGGCCATGGCCGCTTGCAGGCAGTTGGAGTCGTCCGGCTCGACGCCGATGACCTTGATGTCCGGCCGCAGGTATTTCACGTACGCCGCGATGCCGGCAATCAGACCGCCGCCACCGACCGGCACGAAGATCGCGTCCAGTGGTTGCGGGTGTTGGCGCAGAATTTCCATCGCCACGGTGCCCTGCCCGGCAATGGTGTGTGGATCGTCGTACGGGTGGATGTAGACGTAGCCCTTCTCGTCGACCAGTTTCAGCGAATAGGCCAGCGCCTCCGGGAACGAATCGCCGTGCAGCACGACTTTACCGCCGCGCGAACGCACGCCTTCGACCTTGATCTCCGGAGTGGTCTTGGGCATCACGATGGTCGCCTTCACGCCCAGCACTTTCGCCGCCAGCGCCAGACCCTGCGCATGGTTGCCCGCCGACGCGGTGACCACGCCACGGGCGCGCTCTTCGTCCGTCAGTTGGGTCAACTTGTTGTAGGCGCCGCGAATCTTGAACGAGAACACCGGCTGCAAGTCTTCACGCTTGAGCCAGATATCGTTGCCCAGCCGCTCGGAGAGCTGGCGAGCGTTCTGCAGCGGGGTTTCTACGGCAACGTCATAAACGCGCGAGGTGAGGATCTTTTTGACGTACTGTTCGAGCATCGGAAAGCATCACTGGCGATTGGGCGGGACCGACGAGTCTAACCCGGCTTTTGGGCGCACGACCACACTGAACAGGGGGTTTTAGGGTGTGGAGACCTATTGTGGCGAGGGAGCTTGCTCCCGCTCGGCTGCGCAGCAGTCGTAAATCAGAACATACGATTTGTCTGAAAGAATGCAAAAGGACCGCTTCGCGCTCCAGCGGGAGCAAGCTCCCTCGCCACAGGGGTGTTTCCCCCTTCACCACCGCGGGGCCTATAATGCCGGCCTTTCCGTTCTCCCCTTGCCCGCTTCCGGAGCCCGCATGACCCAGGATCAACTCAAACAGGCAGTGGCTCAGGCCGCCGTCGACTTCATCCTTCCGAAACTCGACGACAAGAGCATCGTCGGGGTCGGCACCGGCTCCACTGCCAACTGCTTCATCGATGCGCTGGCCCAGCACAAGGGCGCGTTCGATGGCGCGGTTGCCAGCTCCGAAGCCACTGCCGCGCGCCTCAAGGGCCACGGCATTCCGGTGTATGAACTGAACACCGTCAGCGACCTGGAGTTCTACGTCGACGGCGCCGACGAGAGCGACGAACACCTGAACCTGATCAAGGGCGGCGGCGCGGCCCTGACCCGCGAGAAGATCGTCGCGGCCGTGGCCAAGACCTTCATCTGCATCGCCGACGCCAGCAAACTGGTGCCGGTGCTGGGCGAATTCCCGCTGCCAGTGGAAGTGATTCCGATGGCCCGCAGCCATGTGGCTCGCCAACTGGTGAAACTGGGCGGCGACCCGGTGTACCGCGAAGGCGTGCTGACCGATAACGGCAACATCATCCTCGACGTGTACAACCTGCAAATTACCAACCCGGTGGAGCTGGAAGCGCAGATCAATGCGATCGTCGGCGTGGTTACCAACGGTCTGTTCGCGGCGCGGCCGGCGGATCTGTTGCTGCTGGGCACCAGCGAAGGTGTGAAGACGCTGAAGGCTGAGTAATCCCAGTCACCCACATTTTTGTGGGCAGACGGATAAACCTGTGGGAGCTGGCTTGCCAGCGATGAGGCCGTCAGACTCAACAACAATGTTGACTGACAGGCCGCAATCGCTGGCAAGCCAGCTCCCACAGTGTTCTATGGTGTTGATTAGGGTTGGATAGGTTTCCTGAAGACGTAAAACAGATTCGGCTCACTCACCAGATACAACGTCCCGTCATCATCCATCGCAATGCCTTCGGCCTGCGGCACGCTCTTGCGCAAGCCCTGCCGGCCCTTGTTCAGCGACAGCGTGCTCAACGGCCGCCCGTCCACATCCAGCTCCAGAATCAGCCCCGACTCGTCGGACAGCGCCAGCAAATGGCCGCTGCGCTCGTCGTATTGTAGGCTCGACAGATCGCGCACGAACATCCCGGCATCGCGCTTGGGGTTGTTGATCACGTGCACCGCGTAGGATTTTTCCGGATTGAAGTGCGGGAAACCGTGCACTTCATAAATCAGCATCGGGTCACGCTCCTTGGCGACGAACAGGCGTTTGCCCACCGAGTCATAGGCCAGACCTTCGAAACCCTTGTTGCCACTCATGTGCACGCCGAGGGTCATTTGTTCGGCGTCTGCTGCATCGAGGAACGTGGTGTCCCGCTCCAGATGTACCTTGATCAGGCGTTGCTCGCGCTCGTCGGTGATCACGTAAGTGTCGGCGCTGATGAACTCAACCGCTTCCGCATCACCAAAGCCAATCAGCGCGATGCGCCGCAGGATCTTGCCCTCCAGCGACAACTCGACCAGTTCGGCATTCTTGTTGGTCACGGTGAACAGGCTTTTGCGCACCGGATCGAAGGTCAACGCCGAGACATCGTCGTTCAGGCCGTCGATGACCCTGGCCTCGACCTCGACCCGGTATTGATCCAGACCAATGGCCTCGCTGCTCAAAGGTTGCCACAGGCTGTGCAGATTGAACCAGGCGCGCTCGAACAGGCGCAGGTATTGGCCAATCGCGACCAATGCGATCAGGACAATCACCGACAGGATGACGATCAGGGGTTTGGGACGGGCAAGTCGACGCATTCAGGCAGGCTCGGGATCAAAACAGGCGGATGAAATATCACGCCTGTCTGAACTGAAGCTTAATGGCCACTTGCCCTTTCCCACAACATAACCGTGCAGGAGCTGCCGCAGGCTGCGATCTTTTGATCTTGATCTTGAAAAACAAAAGCAAAAGATCGCAGCCTGCGGCAGCTCCTACAGGAAGAGTTGTTACTTTTGCTTTTCGAAGCGATAGAACAGGTTCGGTTCGCTGACCATGTACAGCGTACCCGCGTCGTCCATGGTCACGCCTTCGGCACGGGGAATGGTGTTCTTCAGACCATTGAAGCCGCCGAGCAGGGTCATGAAGCTGACCTGCTCGCCCTTCTCGTCCAGCTCCAGCAGCAGATGCGAGTCGGCGGACAGCACCAGGGTGTGGCCGGTACGCGGGTCGATGGCCAGTGCCGAGAGGTTGCGGATATCCAGTTCATCATTGGCCAGCTTCTGCTTGTCGCCCTTGAGGATCTGGCTACCGTCGCTTTTCCAGGTGAACAGCGCCGGCGGCCGTTCTTCGCCCAGCAGCAACTGCTGATTGCGCGGATCCCAGGTGATTGCTTCGAACGCCTTGTTCTGGTTTTTCGACGGGCCGAGGTCGTATTTCGGGAAATCGGCGATATTCAGTTCGCGAGTGCTGGCATCGACCTTGACGATGGTCAGCAGGTGCTCGCGCTCATCGACGATCGCCATCAGGCCGTTTTCCATCACTGTCACGCCTTCCGGGTTGGTCCAGCCCACCAGCGGCATCTTGCGCAGCACATCACCTTGCAGAGTCAGCTCGACCAGGAACGGATTCTTGCCCATCACCGAAAACAGGGTTTTGGTCTGCGGGTTGTAGGACAGGTCCGAAGCCTCGTCCTTTTCCATGCCCGGCAGCAGTTTGCCGTCGATGACCGCCCGATAGTCCGGCAGCCAGATGCTTGCCTTCTGCTCAGCCTGAGTCTCGAGACGCTCGCGCAGCCACAGCAGACCACGGTCGTCCCAATGCATGATATGCGCCACGCCATAAGCGACAGCGAGCACCAGCAACAGCCAGACATACCAGCGCAGGGCGAAACGTGAGCGACGAGGAGGATTGAGCTGAGTGTGAGCTGACATCAGGGACGCATTCCGAAAATTCAGGCTATGGGTAATAGCACAAAGAGGCCGGCTCAGACGCCAGAATGAGAGGAATTATCCGGACAGAATGTGAAAAAAACGGCAAATGGCGGGATTGGCGTGTGTGTTTGCCAGCCGCAACACATAACCAGTGTGGAAGTGAACCCAGTGGTGAGGGGATTTATTGTGGCGAGGGAGCTTGCTCCCGCTGGGGCGCGAAGCGACCCTGCTTTTCACTTCAAAAAGCAGGGGCCTGCTGCGCAGTCCAGCGGGAGCAAGCTCCCTCGCCACAGTTGCTGTGTATCGGATGCGTTCGGTCAGCGCACGCTGCTGCTGAAGCTACTCGCGCCAACCAGTTCCAGCACGATGTCGTCGCCGACGTTCAGCGGGCCGACGCCCACCGGCGTGCCGGTGAGGATCACGTCGCCGGCCTGCAGCGAGAAGCAGCCGGCCATGTGCTGGATCATTGGCACGATCGGGTTGAGCATTGCGCTGCTGTTGCCGTCCTGACGCACTTCGCCGTTGATGGTCAGGCGGATGCCGATGTCGGTCAGGTCTGGGAAAGTGCTGCCGACCACGAATGGTGCGATCACCGCCGCGCCGTCGAACGACTTGGCGATTTCCCATGGCAGGCCCTTGGACTTGAGTTCGGCCTGCTTGTCGCGCAGGGTCAGGTCCAGCGCCGGGGCGAAACCGGAGATCGCATCCAGCACTTCTTCGCGGCTCGGTTTGGTCGACAGTGGCTTGCCGATCAACACGGCGATTTCCGCTTCGTAGTGCACCGAACCGCGCTCGGTCGGAATGCTGAAACCGCCTTCCAGCGGCACCACGCAACTGCCTGGCTTGATGAACAGCAACGGCTCGGTAGGCACCGGGTTGTCCAGTTCCTTGGCGTGTTCGGCGTAATTACGGCCTATGCACACCACTTTCCCGATCGGGAAGTGGATGCGCGTGCCGTCGACATACTGGTGCTGATAGCTCATTTACCGACTCCTGCCTTCATTGATTCAGGGGATTGCCAATCAAACCGCGAAGATCTTGCCCGGGTTCATGATGCCGTTGGGGTCGAACACCGCTTTGACCGCTTTCATGTACTCGATTTCGACCGGCGAACGGCTGTACGTCAAGTAGTCGCGCTTGGTCATGCCCACGCCGTGCTCGGCGGAAATCGAACCGTTGTATTTCTCGACGGTTTCGAACACCCACTTGTTGACGGTCGCGCACTTGGCGAAGAACTCGTCCTTGCTCAGGTTATCCGGCTTGAGAATGTTCAGGTGCAGGTTGCCGTCGCCAATGTGGCCGAACCAGACGATTTCGAAATCCGGGTAGTATTCGCCGACGATCGCGTCGATTTCCTGCAGAAATGCCGGGACTTTCGACACGGTGACCGAGATGTCGTTCTTGTACGGCGTCCAGTGCGAGATGGTTTCGGAGATGTACTCGCGCAGCTTCCACAGGTTCTGCAACTGGGTTTCGCTCTGGCTCATTACACCGTCCAGCACCCAGCCCTGCTCGACGCAGTGTTCGAAGGTTTCCAACGCCGTGTTGGCCACTTCCTCGCTGGTCGCTTCGAATTCCAGCAGCGCATAAAACGGGCACTCGGTCTCGAACGGCGCCGGCACATCGCCACGGCCCAGCACTTTGGCCAGCGCCTTGTCGGAGAAGAATTCGAACGCGGTCAGGTCGAGTTTGCCCTGGAACGCATGCAGCACCGGCATGATCGAGTCGAAGTCGGCGGTGCCGAGGACCATCGCGGTGAGGTTTTTCGGCGCACGATCCAGGCGCATGGTCGCTTCGACCACGAAACCGAGGGTGCCTTCGGCGCCGATGAACAACTGGCGCAGGTCGTAACCGGTGGCGTTCTTGATCAGGTCTTTGTTCAGCTCCAGCACATCGCCCTTGCCGGTGACCACTTTCATCCCGGCGACCCAGTTGCGGGTCATGCCGTAGCGAATCACCTTGATCCCGCCGGCATTGGTGCCGATGTTGCCGCCAATCTGACTGGAACCAGCCGACGCGAAGTCCACCGGGTAGTACAGGCCGTTTTCTTCGGCGACGTTCTGCAAATGCTCGGTGACCACGCCCGGCTGGCACACAGCGGTGCGGTCAGTGAGGTTCACGTCGAGAATCTGGTTCATGTAGTCGAACGACACCACCACTTCGCCATTCGCGGCGACGGCGGCGGCGGACAGCCCGGTGCGCCCGCCCGACGGCACCAGCGCCACCTTGTGGGCATTGGCCCAGCGGACGATCGCCTGCACCTGTTCGATGGTCTTGGGAAACACGATGGCGCAGGGCGCGGGCGCGAAGTGCTTGGTCCAATCCTTGCCGTACGCGTTCAGGGAGTCGGCGTCGGTCAGGACCTTGCCAGGCTCGACCAGGGTCTTCAGTTCATCAATCAGGGCAGGATTGGTCATCGACAGAACTCTCGAACAATTCATGGTCATCCTGAAGACGCTTCACGTCGCAGGAATGAGTGTTTAGCGGGGTGGCTATGCTAGCATACCGACCCCGCAGGCCAGTGCCCAAGGCCAGTTCTGCGGTGACGGCTTTCTTGTCGTCCAGGTCAATGTCTGTTGACCATTTCCTGCCATTTTTCTCCGGGATACAGGTTTACGCAGATGAGCAAGACTTCTCTCGATAAGAGCAAGATCAAGTTCCTTCTTCTCGAAGGCGTCCACCAATCGGCTGTCGACGTCCTCAAGGCGGCGGGCTACACCAGCATCGAATACCTGACAGGCTCCTTGCCGGAAGCCGAGCTCAAGGAAAAGATCGCTGACGCTCACTTCATCGGCATTCGTTCGCGCACCCAACTGACCGAAGAGATCTTCGATCACGCGAAGAAGCTGGTCGCGGTCGGCTGTTTCTGCATCGGCACCAACCAGGTTGACCTGAGTGCTGCCCGCGAGCGCGGCATCGCCGTGTTCAACGCGCCGTACTCCAACACCCGCTCCGTCGCGGAACTGGTGCTGGCCGAAGCGATCCTGCTGCTGCGCGGCATCCCTGAGAAAAACGCTTCCTGCCACCGTGGCGGCTGGATCAAGTCCGCAGCCAACTCCTTCGAAATCCGTGGCAAGAAACTGGGCATCGTCGGCTACGGCTCGATCGGTACGCAGCTGTCGGTTCTGGCGGAAGGTCTGGGCATGCAGGTGTTCTTCTACGACACCGTGACCAAGCTGCCGCTGGGCAACGCCACTCAGGTCGGCAACCTGCACGAGCTGCTGGGCATGTCCGACATCGTCACCCTGCACGTTCCGGAAACCGCTGCGACCCAGTGGATGATCGGCGAGAAGGAAATCCGCGCCATCAAGAAGGGCGGCATCCTGATCAACGCCGCGCGCGGCACCGTGGTCGAGCTGGACGCTCTGGCGGACGCGATCAAGGACAAGCACCTGATCGGCGCGGCCATCGACGTCTTCCCGGTGGAGCCACGCTCCAACGACGAAGAGTTCGAAAGCCCGCTGCGTGGCCTGGACAACGTGATCCTGACCCCGCACATCGGTGGCTCGACTGCCGAAGCGCAGGCCAACATCGGTCTGGAAGTGGCGGAAAAACTGGTCAAGTACAGCGACAACGGTACCTCCGTTTCGTCGGTGAACTTCCCGGAAGTGGCCCTGCCGGCTCACCCTGGCAAGCACCGTCTGCTGCACATCCACGAGAACATTCCGGGTGTGATGAGCGAGATCAACAAGGTCTTCGCCGAAAACGGCATCAACATCTCCGGTCAGTTCCTGCAGACCAACGAGAAAGTCGGTTACGTGGTGATCGACGTCGACGCCGAGTACTCGGAGCTGGCGCAAGAGAAGCTGCAACACGTCAACGGTACTATCCGTAGCCGCGTGCTGTTCTGATCCGACGCTGAGCGACAAAAAAAGGGAGCCTTCGGGCTCCCTTTTTCATGCAACGCCGAAATTTATTTGACGTTGACGGTGATTTTCTTCGAGACGATCGGCGGATCGAACGCCATGTGGCCGCTATCACCCAGCTCCAGCTGCAAGGTGTGCTTGCCCGGGGCCAGTTTGATCGTGGCCTCGGTCTGCGCCTTGCCGAAGTGCATGTGGTTGGCGTCGGTCGGCACGACGGAACCGGCCGGAACGATTTCCTTGGCATCGATCAGCAGGTGATGGTGACCGGTGTTCTTGGTGACATCACCGGCCGGTGCCAGCGCAACGTCCTTGACCCCGAACTTGACCTTGAACTCCTGAGAAACCGTGGCCCCGTCTTCGGGAGAAACGATGAACACTTCGGCACCTTTGGGCGCCGGGGTCGCTGCACTGGCCAGCACTGAAACACCCATCAACAGGCCAGCCAAGGCTGCTCGTGACATAAACGTTTTCATTCTCTTCTCCAGTTTTTCCGTAAAATCCGCGCGGTCATGACAACTTCATGACCATTCGTTGTCGAAGGCACTCGACAACCATAGCAAAGCGAGCCTGACTCAGAGCATCGCGATAATGATTTCAAAGGAGTGACCATGCGTTTTCTGCCTGGCCTGATCTGCCTGCTACCCCTTTTGAGCCCTCTGGCTCACGCCGAACTGATTGATGACGTCAACGACCGTGGCGAGTTGCGCATAGCCCTTGAGGCTAATACACCGCCCTTCAATTTCAAGGATGGCGACACACTCACGGGGTTCGAGGTCGAGCTTGGGCAACTGCTGGCCAACGAGCTGGATGTGCGCGCCGACTTCATTGTCACCGACGAAGCCGACCTGCTTCAGGGCGTTGAAAGCGGCAAGTACGACGTTGCGCTCAACCACATAGCACTGACACCTGAACTCAAGGATCGTTTCGACTTCAGCGAGTCTTACGGCAAGGTCGACTCGCAGCTATGGGCAAAGAAGGATGAGCAGCCACGGCCAATGGTGCTGGTGCAGACACTGACCGAGGAGAAACCGAAGGCGACCCCGGTGGAGTTGGCGATTCCGTTTCAGAAGGGTAATCCGGCGTTTCACGCCAGCCTGGAAGGTGCTTTGCAGCGGATCAAGGCGGATGGACGCTTGGCGGCGTTGTCGCAAAAGTGGTTCAGCGAACCGTAGGAGCTGCCGCAGGCTGCGATCTTTTGATCTTGATTTTGAAGATCAAGAGATCGCAGCCTCGTTTCACTCGACAGCTCCTACAGAAGAATCCGGGGTGGGGTTTTTAGTCGAGTTGGGTCAGGGCCATTGCGGCCTGCATTAGTTCGAGTTCACTGAAGACTTGCACCCCATGCCGTTTGAGTAGCGCAGCCGTCACGCCCTCTCCACTGACCTTCACCCCACTGAACGTCCCGTCATACGTCAGCAGATTCCCGCAGGAAGGACTGTTGGCCTTGAGCACCGCGACGCGGATGCCGTGTTTCTGCACCAGCGCCAGCGCCTGCCGCGCGCCGTCGAGAAACTGCGCGCTGACGTCCTCGCCCTCGGTGGTGATCACCGCCGCGTTGCCATCGAGCACTTCGGCGCCCTGCCCGCCGGGGATTTCCGCCGCTGCCCGTGGAGTCGGCAGCCCACCGGCGACTTCCGGACACAACGGCACCACACGCCCCTCGGTGATCCACTGCTCAAGCAGATCGAACGGCCCGCTGGCCCCGCCGTCGTAGCGCACGCGGTGGCCCAACAGGCAGCGGCTGACCAGAATCTTCTGCATATCAGAACGGCTCGTTGCCACGGCGGCGGAACCAACCCGTCAACGACAGGCGTTCGCGGTGCGCCGGCAGCACTTCATGGGGCACCTCACCGGAGAGGAACACCACCAGACAGCCGCCGGTGGGCTGCACGTCATGCACCCGTTCATTGTTCAGATACATGCGCAACTGACCGCCGTCTTCCGGCAGCCACGCGTCATTGAGGTAGACCACCGCCGAGACCATGCGCCGGTCATCGTCGCGAAAACGGTCAACGTGCTTGCGGTAAAACGCGCCCGGCGGATACAGGGCGAAGTGGCATTCGAAATCCTCCAGCCCCAGGAACAAGCCGCGATTGAGCGCCTCGCGCAGGCTGTCCATCAGGTTCAGATAACGGTCGCTGGCCTCGGCCTGGCCCGGGTCGATCCACTGAATGTGGTCGCCACGAATGCCCTCGCGAATCTCCGAAAACGGCCCACGGCCTACCGCTGCCGGCGCCAGCTCGCCCTCGGCCTCACGTTTGCGGCACTCGGCCGCCAGCTCGCGGGTCAAACCTGCGGGCAGGAAAATGTTCTGCTGCGACCAGCCATGCTCGGCCAGGTCGTCGACGATGCGTAACAGCAGCGGGTGTTCGGAGGATATTTGCATGGCGCGCATAGTATGCCGGCGGCAAGAAATCCGACAGAGCCACGCAGCGGCTTGATACGAATTCTCGACAAGTACCGGCACCGCACGGAGAATAGTCCGCTGCTGACAGGAGTCCCTATGCGCCGTTTGCTTTTTTCACTGTTGATGTTCTGCGTTTTGCCCGCCTGGGCGGACGGCCACGATCAGTTGTACAAGATCGCCGGCTGGCCAGATCAACGTGCGCATTTCAATGATGCCCTGAGTGCCGCGCAGCAGCGCTACCAGAACAACCTGCCGCCGGCGGTGTTTCAAGCCCTGGTCAACAACAGCAACCAGCGCTTCGCCCCCCAGGCCATGGATCAGCGTGCCGAAGCGCAATTGCGCCAGCACCTTGCCGATCCACAACCGGCACTGACCTTCTTTCAATCGCCACTGGGCAAGAAAATCGTCGCTGCTGAATTGCTCGCCACCCGTCGCGATCAACTGGCGAAGAACGCCAAGGGCTTGCCGAAGATGCAGGTCAGCGACAGCCGTTTGCTGATCATCGGCCATCTGGCGCAAGCGCTGCCGGCGCGCGAGGCCGGTGCCGAGGTCAGTCTGGCGATTGCCGGCGTGGCGGCGGACAGCTTGAGTTCGATGATTCCCGGCCTGCTCGGTGGCGGTCAGGCGCAAGGCATGCTGAACGGCCAGCGCCAGCGCCTGATGGAGCAGATCGGTGCCGATTTGAACAACACGCTGCTCTACGTTTATCGCGATCTGTCGGATGACGAACTGGAGCAGTTCGCGACCTTTGCCGAATCCACCGAGGGCAAGGCGTACTACCAGGCGGCGCTGGCGGCGATTAGGGCGGGGTTGGCGGTGGGGCAAAGCTCCTCGAACCTTGGCCAGTAAGCTTTATCGCCTTTCAGACCGCCATCGCTGGCAAGCCAGCTCCCACAAGGATTTTCATCAAATACAGAGTTTGTGAACGCCGGAAAACCTGTGGGAGCTGGCTTGCCAGCGATGTGGCCAGCAAATCCCCTAAAGATTCCGCCCCCTGATTCGCTTGTTCAGAAACTCGAAATACTCCTCGCGCATCTCCAGCGTCTCATTCGCCAGATGATGCCGCGCCTCCGGCAGCAGCAGAATCTGCGGCCGGTCGAACTTCCACTTCAGCACCTGCAAGTTGTGCTGCCAGTCCACGGTCATGTCCGCCTGCCCCTGAATGATCAGCGGCCGTCGCGGACTTTTCTTCGCGTGTTCGACCCGGATGATCCAGCGCGACAGTGCTCCGACCCACGCGGTCGGCAAGCGTTTGGGCTGTAACGGATCAGCTTGCAGAAACGGCAGGAAATCCGGGTCGTTGGAGTTCTCGCTGAAACGCCGGGTGACGCCTCGCACGAAAGGCCTCAGCAGGTAATAACTGAGCTGCGACCAGCCCCAGGCGCGCGGACGTACCAGTGGCGCCAGCAGAATCAGATGCCCCTGCGCCGGACTGTGCTCGCCATGGTTGAGCACATGGTCGACGACAATCGCGCCGCCAGTGCTTTGCCCGCACAGGTGCCAAGGCTGCGGCAGCGCAATCGAACTGGCTTCAGCGAACAACGCCTGCAAGGTGTCCTGATATTCGGAGAAGTCGCGAATGCTCGCCCGCGCTCCGCTCGACAGGCCATGCCCCGGCAAGTCGCAGGCGATGACGGCAAAATCCTGATCCAGCGCCCACTCGATCACATGCCGATACAGCCCGGTGTGATCGTAAAAACCGTGCAGCAGAAACAGCGTGCCCTTGACCTTTTCCGGCCACCAGCAATGGCTGACCAGTTCATAACCATCGACTTCGAACCGGCCCATGCCGCGCCAGACATCGCGCTCGGGGAAGTCGGTCTGATAGAACCGCTGATACGCCTTCGCCTCGTCCGACAACGGCTGCCATTGGGCCAAAGGCTTGAGGCTGGCGCGTAAATGATCGGCATCGAAAGTGTCAGGCATGCGGGTATTCCAAAGCGGTAAACAGACTTTATCGGCCTGCGATATTCATCTGTTGCGGCAAGCATGGCAAGCTAGCCCCCCTTCGAGGATCGAAAAACCATGCGCTCGCCCTACCGCACCGCACTGTTTGCCAGCCTGCTCGCGCTTGTGTGTGCCGGGGTGCTGTGGGCGGCGTACGACTGGTTTCAGGGGCGTTATCTGCGCGCGTTCAGTCAGCACACGGCGGTGTTTTCCGGGGATCCGTTGCGTCTGCCCGATGAGCTGGCCGGTCCCGGCAAAATCCGCCTCGTGCACTTCTGGGACCCGGCCTGCCCGTGCAACGTCGGCAATCAACAGCACCTGACGGAAATGGTCGAACAGTTCGGCCCGCGCGGCGTGGAATTCTTCGCCGTGCAGCGCGTAGGCAGCCACGGCCAGTTGCCCGCCACCCTCGGCAATCTGAAAACCATCACGGTGCTGCCCGGCTCCGAGCAGATCCCGGCCAGCCCCGCCGTGGCGATCTGGGACCGCAGCGGCAAACTGGCGTACTTCGGCCCGTACAGTGAAGGGCTGACTTGCAACTCCAGCAACAGCTTCATCGAACCGATCCTCAACGCGCTGATGGATGATCGCCCGGTCAACGCTACGCATACCCTGGCGGTCGGTTGTTATTGCCCGTGGCCGGTGGTGGTGCAGTAAGGCATTCCGGACTTTTCAAGGACAGCGATGCACGGCACGGAAGGTCTGTGCTAATTGTTTGCAGCCCGACGGGCGGCAATCCCGCATGCACAAGGAGTCACCATGAAACGCGTGTTCACCGTTCTTGCCTTGCTCATCGTTGTCCTGCTCGCCGGCGTCGGCGGGTACGTCTACAGCAAGCAACCGACGCGTCAGGGCCAGGTGGAGCTGCGCAACCTGCAGGGTTCGGTGACCGTGCGCTATGACGAACGTGGCGTGCCGCACATCCGCGCCGAAAACGAAACCGACCTGTATCGCGCCCTCGGCTACGTGCATGCCCAGGACCGGCTGTTCCAGATGGAAGCCATGCGCCGCCTCGCCCGCGGCGAGCTGGCCGAAGTGCTCGGGCCGAAGCTGCTCGACACCGACAAACTGTTCCGCAGCCTGCGCATCCGCGAGCGCGCTGCCAGTTATGTCGCCAGCCTCGATAAGCAGTCACCGGCGTGGAAGGCCCTGCAAGCCTATCTGGACGGAATCAACCAATATCAGGACAGCCACGCCGCGCCGATCGAGTTCGACGTGCTGGGCATCCCCAAGCGGCCGTTCACCGCCGAAGACAGCATCAGCGTCGCCGGTTACATGGCCTACAGCTTTGCCGCCGCGTTTCGCACCGAGCCGTTGCTGACCTACGTGCGCGATCAACTCGGCGCCGATTACCTCAACGTCTTCGACCTCGACTGGCAGCCCAAGGGCGTGCTTGCCAAAGGTCACGCCAAAAAGACGCCGGCCCTCGCCGCCAGCGACTGGAAAGACCTCAACGCCCTCGCCCGCCTCAGCGAGCAGGCGCTGATTGAAAACGGCCTGCCGCAATTCGAAGGCAGCAACGCCTGGGTGATCGCCGGCAGCCGCAGCCAGAGCGGCAAACCGCTGCTGGCCGGTGATCCGCACATTCGTTTCTCGGTGCCGTCGGTGTGGTACGAGGCGCAACTGTCGGCGCCGGGGTTTGAGTTGTACGGCCATCATCAGGCGCTGGTGCCGTTCGCGTTCCTGGGGCACAACCTGGATTTCGGCTGGAGCCTGACCATGTTCCAGAACGACGATCTGGATCTGATCGCCGAGAAGGTCAACCCGGACAATCCGAATCAGGTCTGGTACCACGGCCAGTGGACCGATCTGGTCAGCACCGAGCAGCAGATCGCGGTGAAGGGCCAGGCGCCGGTGAAGCTGACCTTGCGTCAGTCGCCCCACGGCCCGATCGTCAACGACGCCCTCGGCACTGCTGCCGGTAAAACACCGATCGCCATGTGGTGGGCGTTCCTCGAAACACCGAACCCGATTCTCGAAGGTTTCTACCAGCTCAACCGCGCCGACACCCTGGCCAAGGCCCGCGCCGCAGCAGCCAAGGTGCAGGCGCCGGGGCTGAACATTGTCTACGCCAACGCCAAGGGCGACATCGCCTGGTGGGCCTCGGCGCTGTTGCCCAAACGTCCGACGGGCGTGCGCCCGGAGTTCATTCTCGACGGCAGCGGCAATCAGGCGGACAAGGACGGTTACTACCCGTTCAGCGCCAACCCGCAGGAAGAAAACCCGGCGCGCGGCTACATCGTCTCGGCCAACTTCCAGCCGCTGTCGCCCACCGGGATGGAAATCCCCGGTTACTACAACCTCGCCGATCGCGGCCAGCAGCTCAACCGCCAGCTCAGCGACAAGAGCGTGAAATGGAGCAACGAGGCCAACCAGAAGCTGCAACTGGGCACCACCACCGCCTACGGCCCGCGTACCCTGGCGCCGCTGCTGCCGGTGCTGCGAGAAGTGGTGAGCGATCCGGCGCAGCTGAAACTGGTCGAGCAACTGGCACAGTGGCAAGGCGACTATCCGCTGGATTCGGTCAACGCCACAGTGTTCAACCAGTTCCTCTACGACCTCGCCGATGCGGCGATGCGTGATGAGCTGGGCAACGATTTCTTCGAAACGCTGCTGTCGACCCGGGTGATCGATGCAGCCCTGCCGCGCCTGGCGGCGAACGCGGATTCGCCCTGGTGGGACAACCGCAACACGCCGAACAAGGAAACTCGTGCCGACATCGTCAAAGCGGCGTGGCAGGCGAGCATGACGCACCTGAAACAGAGCCTCGGCAACAATCCGTCCGACTGGCAATGGGGTACGGCGCACACCCTGACCCATGGCCATCCACTGGGACAACAGAAGCCACTGGACCGCATCGTCAACGTCGGGCCGTTCGCCGCGCCGGGCAGTCATGAAGTGCCGAACAACCTCTCAGCCAAGCTCGGCCCGGCGCCGTGGCCGGTGACTTACGGGCCTTCGACGCGGCGGCTGATGGACTTCGCCGACCCGGCGCACAGCCTGACCATCAACCCGGTCGGCCAGAGTGGCGTGCCGTTCGACAGCCACTATGACGATCAGGCCGAAGAGTACGTCGAGGGGATGTATGTGCAGGCACACTTCAGCGAGGAAGAGGTGACGGCCAATACTCGCAGTACGTTGAAGCTGTTGCCGGCAAGGGCTGCCCAATAAATTTGTGCAGGCTGGTCTGGGCCCATCGCTGGCAAGCCAGCTCCCACAGTGTCTCTGGTGTTCTCATGATTTGTGAACGACACAAAACCCTGTGGGAGCTGGCTTGCCAGCGATGGGGTCCTTAAGAACGCAAGAGACCTTCAGAGCAGCCCAGCAAAATTCAGCCGAAACTGCTGCGGCGTCACCCCCAACCGGCGATTGAACACACTGCGCATGTGCTGCGCATCGCGAAACCCGCACTGATAGGCCACGGTCTTCAGCGGTACCGTGGTGCTTTCCAGCAGCACCCGCGCCGCATCCACCCGCGCACTTTCGACGAACTCCGCCGGGGTGACCCTTGCCTCGCGGGCGAACACCCTTGAGAAATTGCGCGCACTCATGTTCGCCGCATTCGCCAGATCGGCAATCGTCAAATCCCCGGTGAGGTTGGCCAGCACATACAACTGCACCATCGCCACCGCCGAGGTCGGCTCCGCATGCGGCGTGAGAAACGGACTGAACTGCGACTGTCCGCCCGAACGCTGGGTGAACACCACCAGCCGCTTGGCCACACTCAGCGCCACCTCGGCGCCGTGATCACGGGCCAACAGGTACAGCGACAGATCAATCCCGGCGGTGACCCCGGCCGAGGTGTAGAGCGCACCGTCCTCGACATACAGGCGATCGGCCTCGACTTGGGTCGATGGACACAACTGTGCCAAGGCTTCGGCATCGTTCCAGTGGGTGGTCACGGTGCGCCCTTCCAGCAACCCCGCCCGCGCCAGCATGAACGCGCCGTTGCAGATCGAGCCGAAGCGCCTAGCACGGGCGCAGGCCTCACGCAGCCAGGTGTCGAAAGGCTTGCCGAAATCCATGAACGGCAACTGCGGGCCGCCGGCGACGAGCAACAAGTCATAAGCATCCGGCGCTTCGCTGAAATGCCGGTGTGCGCTGAGGTTCAGGCCATTGGAGCAAGCCATCGCCCCACGTTCGAGGCCGATCACCTCCAGTTGATAGTGATCCTCGGGCGGCAGAAACCGGTTGGCCTCGGCGAACACATCCATCGGCCCGCTGACATCCAGCGCCTGCACGCCGGGGAACACCACGATGGCGACGGTTTTGTTCATAAGCCTCCAGGCAATCATTGTGGCGAGGGAGCTTGCTCCCGCTGGGCTGCGAAGCAGCCCCAATACCATTCAACCGGATTATGTCAGTCAAAACGCGGACGTCGGTTTACGACTGCTGCGCAGCCGAGCGGGACGGTGCGACGATTCGACAAGCTCCCTCGCAACAACTGGACCGCACTCTGTCGTGCAAGGTGAGTTGGCACGATTTGCAGGTCGATTGGCAAGGATCGCAGCCATGCGTTGATTGTCCGTTTAGTGCCTCGGGGAACAGACTTTGCCCATCAGCGCCACGACGGCGTTTTCGATGAGGATACCTTCATGAGCACGACCATTGCCGGCATCAAGATCCCCGACAGCGCCCTCGCCCGGGCCACCACCGAGTACATTCGCGACATTGAATCCGACCTGCTCTACCACCATTCGCGCCGGGTGTTTCTGTTCGGCGCATTGAGCGGTGAGCGCCGGCAACTGGCCTATAACCCGGAGCTGCTGTACGTCGGCGCGATGTTCCATGACCTCGGGCTGGTCGAAGGCTATCGCAGCGCCGACGAGCGTTTCGAAGTGGATGGCGCCAACGCGGCAGCGGCATTTCTCAAGCCGTACGGTCTGAGCGATGACGATATCGAGCAGGTGTGGCTGTCGATTGCCCTGCACACCACGCCGGGGGTGCCGAAGCATTTGCGGCCGACCGTGGCGCTGGTCACCGCCGGGGTTGAGATGGACGTGCTGGGCATGGATTACGCGGCGTTCAGCAGCACCCAGCGCGAGGCGGTGGTGCATGCGCATCCACGCGGAGAAGGTTTCAAGGAGTGCATCATCTGCGCGTTTGCCGACGGCTTGCGCCATCGCCCGCAGACCACGTTCGGCAACGTGAAGACCGATGTGCTGAAGGATCAGGAGCCGGGGTTCAAACCGCTGAACTTTGTTGAGGTCATCCGCCAATCTCCCTGGATTTCCTGAGCTCCAAAAGCAAAAGATCGCAGCCTGCGGCAGCTCCTACAGTGGAATGCGATCCCTGTAGGAGCTGCCGCAGGCTGCGATCTTTTTGCCTGTCAGGCCGCTTCCGGCGCAGGCGCGCGGCGCACGTCCGGTTGCTTCCACGAATCGGCGGCGCCTTCTTCGATGGCTTGCTGGATGGCTTTCTTGCGCGCTTCTTCGGCACGGCGGCTGAAGAACCACACCAGGAATGTCACGATCGACACCGCCAGCAGAATCAGACTGGCCACCGCGTTGATCTCAGGCTTCACGCCCAGACGCACCGCGGAAAACACTTCCATCGGCAGCGTGGTCGAACCCGGGCCGGAAACGAAGCTCGCCAGTACCAGATCGTCCAGCGACAGAGCGAACGACATCATGCCGCCCGCTGCCAGCGACGGCGCGATCATCGGGATGGTGATCAGGAAGAACACCTTCCACGGCCGCGCACCCAGATCCATCGCCGCCTCTTCGATCGACAGGTCCAGCTCACGCAGACGCGCCGACACCACCACCGCCACATACGCCGCACAGAACGTCGTGTGGGCGATCCAGATGGTGACGATGCCGCGCTCCTGCGGCCAGCCGATCATCTGCGCCATGGCCACGAACAGCAGCAACAGCGACAGACCGGTGATCACTTCCGGCATCACCAATGGCGCGGTGACCAGACCACCGAACAGCGTGCGGCCCTTGAAGTGGGTGATGCGGGTCAGTACGAAGGCTGCCAGCGTACCCAGCGCCACCGCCGCCACCGCGGTGTAGCAGGCGATCTCCAGCGAACGCACCACCGAACCCATCAACTGGGTATTGTCGAGCAGGCCGACGTACCACTTGATCGACCAGCCGCCCCACACCGTCACCAGTTTCGAGGCGTTGAACGAGTAGATCACCAGGATCAGCATCGGCAGGTAGATGAACAACAGGCCCAGAACCAGCATCAGGCTGGAGAAACGGATGCGTTTCATTCTTTGCCCTCCATTTCCTTGGCCTGACTGCGGTTGAACAGGATGATCGGCACAATCAGGATCGCCAGCATCACCACCGCCAGGGCGGACGCCACCGGCCAGTCACGGTTGTTGAAGAACTCTTGCCAGAGCACTTTACCGATCATCAAGGTTTCCGGGCCGCCGAGCAGTTCCGGGATCACGAACTCGCCGACCACCGGGATGAACACCAGCATGCAGCCGGCAATGATCCCGTTCTTGGACAGCGGAATAGTGATTTTCCAGAAGCTGTTGAAGGTGCTCGAACCGAGATCGGAAGCCGCTTCCAGCAGGCTCTGATCGTGCTTCACCAGGTTGGCGTACAGCGGCAGGATCATGAACGGCAGGTACGAATAAACCACGCCGATGTACACCGCAAGGTTGGTGTTGAGGATCTGCAGCGGCTCGTCGATAAAGCCCATGCTCATCAGGAAACCGTTGAGCAGGCCGTTGTTGCTGAGGATGCCCATCCACGCGTAAACGCGGATCAGGATCGCGGTCCAGGTCGGCATCATGATCAGCAGCACCAGCACCGTTTGCAGCTCTTTGCGCGCACTGGCGATGGCGTAGGCCATCGGGTAGCCGATCAGCAGACACAGCAGCGTGCTGAAGAACGCCATCTTCAGCGAGCCCAGATAGGCGGCGATGTACAACTCGTCGTCGCCGAGCATCGCGTAGTTGCCGAGGTTCAGCAGCAATTGCAGCTTCTGCTCGGCGAAGGTGTAGATCTCGGTGTACGGCGGGATGGCCACGTCGGCTTCAGCGAAGCTGATCTTCAGGACGATGAAGAACGGCAGCATGAAGAACAGGAACAGCCAGATGAACGGAACCCCGATGACCAGCTGCCGGCCATTGGGAATTATTCGGTTGAGCCGTCGTTTGAACTTGCGCATGTTCATGAGCGAAGTACCACGCCGCTGTCGTCTTCCCACCACACGTAAACCTGATCGCCCCAGGTCGGACGCTGGCCGCGACGTTCGGCGTTGGCGACGAACGACTGCACCAGTTTGCCGCTCGGCAATTCGACGTAGAACACCGAGTGCCCGCCGAGGTAGGCGATGTCATGCACCTTGCCGCTCGACCAGTTGTATTCGCAGGTCGGCATTTCGGCGGTGACCAGCAGCTTCTCCGGACGAATCGCGTAGGTTACCGATTTGTCCTGTACCGAGGTGCTGATGCCGTGGCCGACATAGATCTGCCGGTCGAGGTCCTTGCAGGTGATGGTCGCGTGGCCTTCGGCGTCGTCGATCACTTCGCCTTCGAAGATGTTCACGTTACCGATGAATTCGCAGACCAGGCGGCTGGTCGGGGTTTCGTAAATGTCGATCGGGCTGCCGATCTGCGCGATCCAGCCCAGATGCATGATCGCGATGCGCTCGGCCATGGTCATGGCCTCTTCCTGGTCGTGGGTCACCATCACGCAGGTCACGCCCACACGCTCGATGATTTCCACCAGCTCCAGCTGCATCTGCGAACGCAGTTTCTTGTCCAGTGCGCCCATCGGCTCGTCGAGCAGCAGCAGCTTCGGCCGCTTGGCCAACGAGCGTGCCAGGGCCACACGCTGCCGCTGACCGCCGGACAGTTGATGCGGCTTGCGCTTGGCGTACTGGCTCATCTGCACCAGTTTGAGCATCTCGGCCACGCGCGCATCGATCTCGGCGTTCGGAATCTTGTCCTGCTTGAGGCCGAAGGCAATGTTCTGCGCCACGGTCATGTGCGGGAACAAGGCGTACGACTGGAACATCATGTTGATCGGTCGCTCGTACGGCGGCATGTCGGTGATGTCGACGCCGTCGAGGAAAATGCGCCCCTCCGTGGGCCGTTCGAACCCTGCCAGCATCCGCAGCAGCGTGGATTTGCCCGATCCCGAACCGCCGAGCAGGGCGAAGATCTCGCCTTTCTTGATTTCCAGGGACACATCGTCCACGGCAATCGTCTCGTCGAACTTCTTCGTGACCCGGTCGATTTTGACCAACACCTGCTTAGGTGTCTGGTCGCCCTCGAGGGCTTTCTTATAGGCGCCGGAGGCAACTGCCATTTACGAAACTCCCAGAAAAAAACTGTGCAGTTCGCCCAACGCGGACGAACCCAGGATAGTTTGTGCCTTACTTGCCCGACTTGACCTTGGTCCAGCTACGGGTCATCAAACGCTGAATATTGGGTGGCAACTCGACCGACACGTAGGTCTTGTCGAGGACTGCCTGCGGTGGATAAACCGCTTCATCGGTGCGGATGGACTGTTCCATCAGCTTGTCCGACCCGGGGTTGGGGTTGGCGTAACCGACGTAATCACTGACCTGGGCGATCACCTCAGGTTTCAGCAAATAGTTGATGAAGGCGTGGGCCTCTTTGACGTTGGACGAGTCCTTCGGAATCGCCAGCATGTCGAACCACAGCGCGCCGCCCTCTTTCGGAATCGAGTAGGCGATGGTCACGCCCTTCTTGGCTTCTTCGGCACGGTGTTTGGCCTGGAAGATATCGCCGGAGAAACCGATGGCCACGCAAATATCGCCGTTGGCCAGATCACCGATGTATTTCGAAGAGTGGAAGTAGGTCACGTACGGGCGCACGGCCAGCAGTTTGTCGGTGGCCTTGGCGTAGTCCTTCGGATTGGTGCTGTTGGCGTTCAGGCCCATGTAGTTGAGCACGGTCGGCATCATTTCATCGGCCGAATCGAGGAACGCTACGCCGCAACTGTGCAGCTTCTTGATGTTCTCCGGTTCGAACAGCACGCTCCAGGAGTCGATCTTGTCGATGCCGAGCACCGCTTTGACTTTCTCGACGTTGTAGCCGATGCCGTTGGTGCCCCACAGGTACGGCACGGCGTACTGGTTGCCCGGGTCGTTCTGCTCCAGACGCTTGAGCAGCACCGGGTCGAGATTCGAGTAGTTCGGCAACTGCGACCTGTCGAGCTTCTGGAACGCGCCCGCCTTGATCTGCTTGCCGAGGAAATGGTTCGACGGCACGACCACGTCGTAACCGGTACGCCCGGCCAGCAGCTTGCCTTCCAGGGTTTCGTTGGAGTCGAACACGTCGTACACCGGTTTGATCCCGGTGGCTTTTTCGAAGTCGGCCAGGGTGGTCTCGCCGATGTAATCCGACCAGTTATAAATATGCACCGTACCGGCGGCCTGGGCTCCGACAGCGATCGTCAGGCCGGCAGTGGCCAGCAGGGCTTTGCGCAAAGAAGAAAAAATAGGCAAGTGGAGGTCCTCTAAATTAGTTGGGCCCAAGTTGCCCCGCGTTACATGACAGCCATGGCTGCCCGGCAACCAAACCGGCGCGCAACTTACCCTCGAAAAACCGTTCCTGCAAAACTTCCTGTCATTTAATTGATCCGCTGGCCGCCGTCGCGGCGACGACGGCCAGTGGTTGTTGCTTCAAACCGGCTTATTTACCGGATTTGATCTTGGTCCAGCTGCGGGTCATTTCACGCTGGGTAGCGGCCGGCAGATCGGCGATCGCATACAGCTTGGCCTGCACGTCGGCTGGCGGGTAGATGCCCGGGTCGCTGGTGATGTCCTTGTTCACCAGCGGCGTTGCAGCGGCGTTACCGTTCGGGAAACGTACAGCGTTGGTGATGCCGGCCATGACTTCAGGCTTCTGCAGGAAGGTCATGAACTTGTAGGCGCCTTCGACGTTTTCGGCATCTTTAGGGATGGCGACCATGTCGAAGAAGCTGCCAGCGCCTTCCTTCGGAATGGCATAGCTGACTTTGACCTTGTCACCGGCCTCGGCGGCACGGGACTTGGCCTGCTGCACGTCACCCGAGTAGCCGACCGCTACGCAGATGTTGCCGTTAGCCAGGTCCGAGATGTACTTGGATGAGTGGAAGTAGGTGATCGAAGGACGAATCTTGAGGAACAGGTCCTCGGCTTTCTTGATGTCTTCTTTCTTCTGGGTGTCGGTAGGCAGGCCCAGGTAGTGCAGCGCGACCGGAAGCATTTCGGTCGGCGAGTCGAGGAAGCTCACGCCGCAGCTCTTGAGCTTGGCGATGTTTTCCGGCTTGAGCAGCACGTCCCACGAGTCGATGGTGTCGACGCCCAGCGCAGCCTTGACCTTCTCCGGGTTGTAACCGATGCCGATCGAACCCCACATGTACGGGAAGGCGTGCTTGTTGCCCGGGTCGCTGACCGACACGGCCTTGAGCAGGTCCTGGTTCAGGTTCTTCCAGTTAGGCAGCTTGGACTGGTCCAGTTCCTGATAAACACCAGCCTTGATCTGCTTGGCCAGGAAGTTGTTCGACGGCACGACCACGTCATAACCGGACTTGCCCGCCAGCAGCTTGGCTTCCAGGGTTTCGTTGCTGTCGAATACGTCGTAGACGACCTTGATCCCGGATTCTTTCTCGAAGTTGGCGATGGTGTCCGGCGCGATGTAGTCGGACCAGTTGTAGACGTGCAGTACCTTGTCATCCGCCTGAACCGCACCCGCCATCATGCCCGCAACGGACAAAGCGAGAAGAGTCTTGCCAGCAAGCTTTTTACCTAATGCCTTCATGCGTCATGCTCCAAATTTTTCTTTTTTGAACCACTTTGTTCAGCGGCCGAACCCGGACAACTGGAACTGCGGCTAGTCTGGCAAGATCGGAGGCGGTCTTTCAAGAAAAGGCCAACCTTTCTGACACCTTCGAGCGAGAGCGCCGCAGCTCCCCCGCTCGAAGCCTAGCACTTAGGCCTGCAACGCACTGAGGGTCAGATCCAGGCATTTACGTGCCTTGGTCACCAGCTCATCGATCTCCGCCTTGCTGATCACCAGCGGCGGCGCAATGATCATGGTGTCGCCCACGGCGCGCATGATCAGGCCGTTATCAAAGCAGAACTGCCGGCAGATCATGCCCACGCCCCGACCTTCGTAACGCTTGCGAGTGGCCTTGTCCTGCACCAGCTCGATCGCCCCCAGCAGACCAACGCCGCGCACTTCGCCCACCAACGGGTGGTTGTTGAGTTCGCGCAGACGTTTCTGCAAATACGGTGCCGTTTCGTTGTGCGCGTTCTCGATAATTTTCTCGTCGCGCAGGATGCGGATGTTTTCCAGACCCACCGCCGCCGCCACCGGGTGCCCGGAGTAGGTAAAGCCGTGGTTGAAATCGCCGCCCTCGTTGAGCACCTTCACCACTTCGTCACGGACGATCAGGCCACCCATCGGGATGTAGCCTGAGGTCAGGCCTTTGGCGATGGTCATCATGTCCGGCTTCAGGTCGTAGAAATCCGAACCGAACCACTCGCCGGTACGGCCGAAACCGCAGATCACCTCGTCAGCGACGAACAGGATGTCGTACCTGGCGAGAATTTCCTTGATGCGCGGCCAGTAGGTGTCCGGCGGAATGATCACGCCGCCAGCGCCCTGAATCGGCTCGGCAATGAACGCACCGACGTTGTCCACGCCGACTTCCAGAATCTTCTCTTCCAGCTGATTGGCCGCCCAGATGCCGAACTCTTCCGGGGTCATGTCGCCGCCTTCGGCGAACCAGTACGGCTGGGCGATGTGGACGATGCCAGGAATCGGCAAGTCGCCCTGCTCGTGCATATAGGTCATGCCACCCAGGCTCGCGCCGGCCACGGTGGAACCGTGATAGCCGTTCTTGCGGCTGATGATGACTTTCTTGTTCGGCTGGCCCTTGATCGCCCAGTAATGGCGAACCATGCGCAGCATGGTGTCGTTGCCTTCGGAGCCGGAGCCGGTGAAGAACACGTGGTTCATGCCTTCAGGCGCCACGTCGGCGATGGCCTTGGCCAGTTCCAGCGCCGGTGGGTGCGCGGTCTGGAAGAACAGGTTGTAGTAAGGCAGTTCGCGCATCTGCTTCGCGGCGGCGTCAGCCAGCTCATCGCGGCCATAACCGATCGCCACGCACCACAGACCCGCCATGCCATCGAGGATCTTGTTGCCCTCGCTGTCCCACAGGTACACGCCCTTGGCGTTGGTGATGATCCGTGGACCCTTCTCTTTCAGCTGCTTGAAGTCGCTGAACGGGGCCAGGTGGTGATCGCTGCTCAGGGCTTGCCACTCACGGGTTTGCGGGTTGTTGCTGGTCATGCCAATTCTCCTTGTTATCGGTGAAGGCGCGGCTGCTGCCAGCCGCGCCCGGCGTATCAGACGGCGAAGAGCAGGTACTCACGCTCCCAGGAACTGATCACGCGCTTGAAGTTTTCATGCTCGGCCCGCTTGACCGCGACGTAGCCGGTGATGAAGGTCTTGCCCAGGTATTTCTCGATGGTCGCGCTGTTTTCCATACGCTCCAGCGCATCCTCGATAGTCAGCGGCAGGCGCAGGTTGCGGCGTTCATAGCCACGACCGACCACTGGCGCGCTCGGATTGAGGCCTTCGACCATGCCGATGTAACCGCAGAGCAGGCTCGCGGCAATCGCCAGGTACGGGTTGGCGTCGGCGCCCGGCAGACGGTTTTCCACGCGGCGGTTCTGCGGGCCGGCATCCGGTACGCGCAGGCCCACGGTGCGGTTCTCTTCGCCCCACTCTACGTTCACCGGCGCCGAAGTGTCCGGCAGGAAGCGGCGGAACGAGTTGACGTTGGGGGCGAACAGCGGGAGCAATTCCGGGATCAGTTTCTGCAGGCCACCGATGTGGTGCAGAAACAGCTGGCTCATGGTCCCGTCTTCATTGGAGAACACGTTCTTGCCGGTCTCGATGTCGATGATGCTCTGGTGCAGGTGCATCGCACTGCCCGGCTCGCCGGTCATCGGCTTGGCCATGAAGGTTGCGGCCACGTCATGCTTGAGCGCGGCTTCGCGCATGGTGCGCTTGAACACCAGAATCTGATCGGCCAGCGACAGTGCATCGCCGTGACGGAAGTTGATTTCCATCTGCGCCGTGCCGTCTTCGTGGATCAGCGTGTCGAGGTCCAGCTCCTGCAGTTCGCACCAGTCGTAGACGTCTTCGAACAGCGGGTCGAATTCGTTCGCCGCTTCGATAGAGAACGACTGACGACCGATTTCCGGACGGCCCGAACGACCAATCGGCGGCTGCAACGGATAGTCGGGGTCGTCACTGCGCTTGGTCAGGTAGAACTCCATCTCCGGCGCCACGATCGGCTGCCAGCCCTTGTCGGCGTAGAGTTTCAGGACTTTCTTGAGCACGTTGCGCGGCGACAGCTCGATCGGGTTGCCTTGCTTGTCGTAGGTGTCGTGGATCACCTGGGCGGTCGGCTCGATGGCCCATGGCACCAGGTACACGGCGTTCTGGTCGGGGCGGCAGATCATGTCGATGTCGGCCGGGTCGAGCAGTTCGTAATAGATGTCGTCTTCGACATAGTCGCCGGTCACGGTCTGCAACAGCACGCTTTCCGGCAGGCGCATGCCCTTCTCGGCGATGAACTTGTTGGTCGGCGAGATCTTGCCCCGGGTGATACCCGTCAAGTCGCCGATCATGCATTCGACTTCTGTGATCTTGTGGTCTTTCAACCAATCGGTGAGCTGGTCGAGGTTGTTACTCATAAATGCCTCTGGGCTGAGTCTCCTGACATCGTGTCAGGCAAAGTTTGACGCCGTGGCGTCGCGTTAAAGGGGGCTTGCTTGCGCGCAGTGCCGGCTTACGCCTGGCACCGCGCATAGACAATGAAAGAGGAGCTTACCTGCCCTTTACGCTGGCGTTGCATTTCCTGTGCACATTCAATACGTGCAGAATCACGAGCACGGCTGGAGAAGCGGCACAGGTTTTGAGACTCAAAGGGATCTATATTGGAAGGGGACGCCATAAACAGAATGCTTTGTCGTACGTCCAGAATAACGGACGCTGCCGTTGCGGCTGCTGCCGCCTGGAACATCGTCGACAGGACGCGAGCCTTGCTGGCTGCGCTACGGACGGATTTGTCGCCACTGATGTGTTGAGCATGCAGACCGGACTGTTGCGAGCAGTCGGTGATGCCGATTAACGGCAGGCGAGACATGAAGCACCCCGGTATTATTGCTGTTATGGGTTTGATCGGAGCTTAGCCTTGTTCATTTTTTTACACAACACCCCCGTAAAAAATACAACACGGCCTGCTCAAGCCCGCGGGTGCCAAGCGTCCCAAGGACAAAAAACTGCCCCAAAGTGCCCCATAAATGCCCTCGCAGCGCTTTTTTAGGGCAAAAAAGGCCTCGCTTGACTTCGGCATGCCGTTCGGGTTGACTGAAACCAGAAAAGATCAATGATTGATATTTTTAACAACAAAGGTGTTGCATCATGTCGGTACCCCCGCGTGCCGTTCAGCTTAACGAAGCGAACGCGTTCCTTAAGGAACATCCTGAGGTTCTGTACGTTGACCTTCTGATTGCGGATATGAATGGTGTGGTGCGTGGCAAGCGCATCGAACGCACCAGCCTCCACAAGGTTTACGAGAAAGGCATCAACCTGCCGGCCTCTCTATTTGCTCTGGATATCAATGGTTCTACGGTGGAAAGCACCGGCCTGGGTCTGGACATCGGCGACGCCGACCGGATCTGCTATCCAATCCCCGACACCCTGTGCAACGAGCCATGGCAGAAGCGCCCTACCGCGCAACTGCTGATGACCATGCACGAACTCGAAGGCGACCCGTTCTTCGCCGATCCGCGCGAAGTGCTCCGTCAAGTTGTTGCAAAGTTTGACGAGCTGGGCCTGACCATCTGTGCAGCCTTCGAGCTGGAGTTCTACCTGATCGACCAGGAAAACGTGAACGGCCGTCCACAGCCGCCACGCTCACCGATCTCCGGCAAACGCCCGCACTCGACTCAGGTCTACCTGATCGACGACCTCGACGAATACGTCGACTGCCTCCAGGACATTCTGGAAGGCGCCAAAGAGCAAGGCATCCCGGCCGACGCCATCGTCAAGGAAAGTGCCCCGGCGCAGTTCGAAGTGAACCTGCACCACGTCGCCGACCCGATCAAGGCGTGCGACTACGCGGTACTGCTCAAGCGTCTGATCAAGAACATCGCCTACGACCATGAAATGGACACCACCTTCATGGCCAAGCCTTACCCGGGCCAGGCGGGTAACGGTCTGCATGTCCATATCTCGGTGCTCGACAAAGATGGCAAGAACATCTTTGCAAGCGAGGATCCCGAGCAGAACGCCGCGCTGCGTCACGCGATCGGCGGTGTGCTCGAGACCCTGCCGGCGCAGATGGCTTTCCTCTGCCCGAACGTCAACTCGTACCGCCGTTTCGGCGCGCAGTTCTATGTACCGAACTCGCCGTGCTGGGGCCTGGACAACCGCACCGTGGCGATTCGCGTACCGACCGGCTCTGCCGATGCCGTGCGTATCGAACACCGCGTGGCCGGTGCCGACGCCAACCCGTACCTGCTGATGGCTTCGGTCCTGGCCGGCGTGCATCACGGTCTGGTGAACAAGATCGAACCGGGCGCTCCGGTCGAAGGCAACAGCTACGAGCAGAACGAACAAAGCCTGCCGAACAACTTGCGCGATGCCCTGCGTGAGCTGGACGACAGCGAGGTGATGGCCAAATACATCGATCCGAAATACATCGATATCTTCGTCGCCTGCAAGGAAAGCGAGCTGGAGGAGTTTGAACACTCCATCTCCGACCTTGAGTACAACTGGTATCTGCATACCGTTTAAGCGGGTTGCAGGAATAAAAAGCGCTGCCGGCCATTTCAGCCCGCAGCGCTTTTTTATGGCAGAACACAACCCCCTGTGTTTGGTGTGAATGGCCGCCTGCGGCGGATCGCTGGCAAGCCAGCTCCCACAGGTTCTTCGTCGAACATAAATTCCGAGTACACAAACATTCCTTGTGGGAGCTGGCTTGCCAGCGATGGCGTCCGGGCAGACAACATCGAACCCGGCTCGTACAATGCCCGCTGCCCCGCAGGAGACTTCCATGACGCGTCCCGCCCCCGTCCGCAAACCCCGTGCCCGCAGCCAGGCGCGAATCGATTCGATACTCGACGCCGCGCGCACGCTGCTGGCCGCCGAGGGTGTGGCCAGTCTGTCGATCTACAGCGTCGCCGAACGCGCGCAGATTCCGCCGTCCTCCGTGTACCACTTCTTCGCCAGCGTCCCGGCGCTGCTCGAAGCGCTGACGGCAGATGTGCACGCAGCGTTTCGCGCCTGCCTGCAGGCACCGATCGCCCACGAAGCGCTGCAAGACTGGCGCGACCTCTCGCGACTGATCGAGCAACGCATGCTGGAGATCTATGACGAAGACGCTGCCGCCCGCCAGTTGATCCTCGCCCAGCACGGCCTGACCGAAGTGACCCAGGCCGACCGGCAGCACGACATCGAACTGGGCGACCTGATGCACAAGCTGTTCGACCATCACTTCGAATTGCCGCGCCTGCCAAGCGATGTCGACGTGTTCGCGCTGGCGATGGAACTGGGCGACCGCGTGTATGCACGCTCGGTGCAGCAGCACGGGCAGATCACGCCGCGCATGGCCGAGGAAGGGATGCGGGTGTTTGATGCCTATCTCGGGTTGTATCTGCCGCCTTATCTACCCAAGAGACATCTGGTGAGCTGAATGGCCTCATCGCTGGCAAGCCAGCTCCCACAAGGAGCTTCTGTGTATGCAGATTTGGTGACCGACAGATAACCTGTGGGAGCTGGCTTGCCAGCGATGGCCGCGACACCATCCTCAGCTGATGCAGATAACAAAAAACCCCGAAGGGCTCACGCCTTTCGGGGTTTGTTTTTATCCACAGGCTTACAACTTGGCGATCGACACCTCGGTGGATTTCACGAAGGCGATCACTTCGCTGCCCACCGCCAGTTCCAGCTCCTTGACCGAGCGGGTGGTGATCACCGAAGTGACGATGCCGGACGCGGTTTGCACGTCGATTTCCGACAGCACGTCGCCGAGAACGATCTCCTTGATCGAGCCTTTGAACTGGTTGCGCACGTTGATGGCTTTGATAGTCATGGCTTTGATTCCTGTCGTTGGATGTAACTTGAGTTATTGAGCCCAGCGCAATTGCGTAGGCAGTGGTGAAACAGGTTCCGGCTCCGGCGGCTCGCCGGGCAGGGACAGAACACGGTTGAGCACTTCGGTTTCCAGCGCCGCCAGTCGATGCGATCCGCGCACTCGCGGACGCGGCAACTCCACTTGCAGGTCGAGGCCGACTTCGCCGTCCTCGATCAGAATCACCCGGTCGGCAATCGCCACCGCTTCGCTGACGTCATGGGTCACCAGCAGCACGGTGAACCCGTGCTTCTGCCAGAGGCGTTCGATCAGTTGCTGCATCTCGATCCGGGTCAGCGCATCCAGCGCACCCAGCGGCTCGTCGAGCAGCAGCAGGCGCGGCTGGTGAATCAGCGCCCGGGCCAGCGCCACACGCTGCTTCTGCCCACCGGACAAGGCGGCCGGCCACTCGTTGGCGCGATCCGCCAGGCCCACCGCTTCCAGCGCTTCCAGTGCTTGCGGGCGCCAGTTGCCTTTAAGGCCGAGGCCGACGTTGTCGATGATCTTTTTCCACGGCAGCAGCCGGGCTTCCTGGAACATCAGCCGGGTGTCTTCCCGCGCATCACTCAGCGGTGCGGCACCGGCCAGCAGGTCGCCGCCAGTCGGTTGATCGAGGCCGGCGAGCAGGCGCAAGAAGGTGCTCTTGCCGCACCCGCTGCGCCCGACCACGGCGACGAATTGCCCCGCCGGAATGTGCAGGTCGATGTCGCGCAGCACCTGCCGCGCACCGAAGGTTTTCTGCAGATTGCGCACCACCAGCGGAATCCCGCGCAGCAGGCGTGGAGGTTGTTGAGCAGTCATGCCGCACCTCCCTTGGCAACCTGATAGGCCGGATGCCAGCGCAGCCACACACGCTCAAGTCCACGGGCCGCGAGATCAGCGAGTTTGCCGAGTACCGCGTAAAGCAGGATCGCCAGCACCACGACATCGGTCTGCAAAAACTCGCGGGCATTCATCGCCAGATAGCCGATGCCGGAGCTGGCGGAGATGGTTTCGGCAACGATCAGCGTCAGCCACATGAAGCCCAGCGCAAAGCGCACACCGACCAGGATCGAAGGCAGCGCGCCCGGCAGAATCACCTGCCAGAACAGGCTGAAACCGCTCAAACCATAACTGCGCGCCATCTCCACCAGCGCCGGATCGACGTTGCGGATGCCGTGATAGGTGTTGAGGTAGATCGGGAACAACGTGCCCAACGCCACCAGGAAAATCTTCGCCGACTCGTCGATGCCGAACCACAGGATGACCAGCGGGATCAGCGCCAGGTGCGGCACGTTGCGGATCATCTGCACCGAGCTGTCGAGCAGGCGTTCACCCCACTTCGACAGGCCGGTGATGAAGCCCAGCACCAGGCCGATGCTGCCGCCGATGGTGAAGCCCAGCGCCGCGCGCCAGCCGCTGATCGCCAGGTGCGTCCAGATCTCGCCGCTGCGCACCAGACTGACACCGGCCTCGATCACCGCCACCGGCGCCGGCAGGATCCGCGTCGACAACCAGCCGGCCGACACCGACAACTGCCACACCGCCAGCAAGAGCACCGGCAACGCCCAGGGCGCAAGGCTGTGGATAAATTTGTTCATGGCGCGCCTCAGCTCTGCGACGCGGCTTTGGGAAGAATGTCGTTGGCCACCATCTCACCGAACGGGCTGACATAACCGGCGCTTTTCGGCAGTTCCGGACGCTCGATGTCGAGGTGCGGGAACAGCAGTTCAGCGACGCGGTACGACTCTTCGAGGTGTGGATAACCGGAGAAGATGAAGGTGTCGATACCCAGATCCGCGTACTCCTTCACGCGAGCGGCCACGGTCGGGCCATCGCCGACCAGCGCCGTACCCGCACCACCGCGCACCAGACCGACGCCGGCCCACAGGTTAGGGCTGACTTCGAGGTTGTCGCGACTTCCGCCATGCAGCGCGGCCATGCGTTGTTGGCCGACCGAGTCGAAGCGCGCCAGCGAGGCCTGCGCACGTTTGATGGTGTCGTCGTCCAGATGCGAGATCAGCCGGTCTGCCGCTTGCCAGGCTTCGGCGTTGGTTTCGCGCACGATCACGTGCAGACGAATGCCGAAGCGCACAGTGCGTCCGAGCTTGGCGGCTTTGGCACGAACCTGTTCGATCTTCTCCGCCACCGCGGCTGGCGGTTCGCCCCAGGTCAGTACCATTTCGACCTGTTCGGCAGCCAGATCCTGCGCCGCTTCCGACGAGCCGCCGAAGTACAGCGGCGGACGTGGTTGCTGGATCGGCGGATAGAGCAGTTTGGCGCCCTTCACGCTGATGTGTTCGCCGTCGTAATCGACGGTTTCGCCTTCGAGCACCCGACGCCAGATGCGGGTGAATTCCACCGAGGCTTGATAACGCTCTTCGTGGTTGAGGAACAGACCATCACCGGCCAGCTCTTCCGGGTCACCGCCGGTCACCAGGTTGAACAGCGCACGACCGCCGGACAGACGATCCAGCGTCGCTGCCTGCCGCGCCGCCACCGTCGGGGAAATGATCCCGGGGCGCAGGGCAACAAGAAACTTCAGACGCTGGGTCACCGGGATCAACGACGCGGCCACCAGCCACGAGTCTTCGCAGGAGCGGCCGGTGGGAATCAGCACACCGCCGAAACCCAGGCGATCCGCCGCTTGCGCAACCTGTTGCAGATAACCGTGATCGACGGCGCGGGCGCCTTCGGCGGTGCCAAGGTAATGGCCGTCGCCGTGGGTAGGCAGGAACCAGAAGATGTTGAGGCTCATGGAGTGGTCTCCTTGGGGATTCGATTTACTGGGCTTGGCTAACCGAGCTTTGGGCCACAGCGGCCGGTGGGGTCCAGATCACATCCTTGATGCTCAACGGCTTGGGGATCAGCTTGAGCTGGTAGAAGGTGTCGGCGATTTTCTGTTGCGCGGCGACCACTTCCGGGGTCAGGAACAGCGCACCGTAGCCCTGGCGTTTCACCGAGGTCAGAGTGATGTCCGCCGGCAGGCCGAGCAGTGGCGCGACCTGTTGGGTCACGTCTTCAGGGTTGGCTTTGGACCACTCGCCCACAGCGCGCACTTCTTCGACGAGGGTCTTGATCACCTCGGGATTTTTCTGCGCGTAAGGTTTGGTCGCGAGGTAGAACTGATGGTTGTCGACGATGCCTTTGCCGTCACGCAGGGTGTGCGCTTGCAGCTGTTTCTCGGCAGCGGCCTGGTACGGGTCCCAGATCACCCAGGCGTCGACGCTGCCACGTTCGAACGCGGCGCGAGCATCGGCCGGCGGCAGGAATACGGTCTGGATATCGGCGTATTTGAGGCCGGCGTCTTCCAGTGCGCGTACCAGCAGGTAGTGCACGTTGGAGCCTTTGTTCAGGGCGACTTTCTTGCCCTTGAGATCGGCGACCGATTTGATCGGCGAGTCTTTCGGCACGAGGATCGCTTCGCTGTTCGGCGCTGGCGGTTCGTAAGCGACGTAGAGCAGATCAGCGCCCGCCGCTTGGGCAAACACTGGCGGAGTCTCACCGGTCACGCCGAAGTCGATCGAGCCGACGTTCAGGCCCTCGAGCAGTTGCGGGCCGCCGGGGAATTCAGTCCATTGCACGTCCACGCCTTGCGCGGCCAGACGCTTTTCCAGAGTGCCTTTGGCTTTGAGCAGCACCAGCGTGCCGTACTTCTGATAACCGATCCGTAGAGTCTCGGCCTGAGCTTGAGTGATGGCGCCGAAGGACACAGCCGCAGCAAACAGAGCGACCAGACCACGACGCAAAAATACAGTGCGCATAGCGCTCTCCTTTTTGCTGTTGGGTTGTGGCTGCACCTGCTTGGCCGTTGACGGCTGAGTAAGGTGAGTACTTCAAATTCCGGTGAGGCTCAAATGCTCCAGCGAGCACTCAACAAACGTTCATTCAACAGCCCCGGCTCCAGCGGTTTCGGCCGGCGGGCCATGGCGCTGACAAACTGATCCAGCGCTTCATGCAGACGCTGCTCCAGCGCTGGCGCCAGTTGCGCCGCGGCACTGCCTTCGCCGTAAGCGATCTGGCTGTCCTCGGCGAAAATGCCTTGCAGCATCTCCTGGGCTTTCAATGCCGACAGCACCGGTTTGAGCGCGTAATCGACCACCAGCATGTGGGCGATGCTGCCACCCGTGGCCATCGGCAAAACGATCTTGTGGTTCAAGGCGCGTTCGGGCAGCAGATCGAGCACTGTCTTCAGCGCCCCGGAAAACGACGCCTTGTACACCGGCGTGGCGATCAGCAGACCGTCGGCGTTTTCAATCTGCGCCAGCAGGTCAAGCACTTTCGGGCTGTCGAAGCGGGCGTGGAGCAGGTCTTCGGCCGGGAAGTCCCGCACCTGATAACTCACCACTTCCACCCCTTGCTCCTGCAACCAGCGTTGCGAGCGCTCGAGCAACACTCCTGAGCGGGAGCGCTGGCTGGGACTGCCACCGAGTGAGACGACCAGCATTCAGACAATTCCTTGCGCGTTACAGGCGATTCGCGGGTTGCGATCTCGCGTCGATGGAGTGACCTTACCAGCTGATTTATATATCCATAAATCATATTTATTCATTTGGTTATGCTTTTAAGAGATATGAGGTTTGCTTTGTTCCGGGCAAAAAAACAGGCCGTGAAAACGGCCTGAAATCCCCTGCTTAGTGGTTCTGCGTTGAACGGACTGGCGCTATCGCGAGCAGGCTCACTCCTACAGGGGAACGCATTTCAAATGTAGGAGTGAGCCTGCTCGCGATGACGGTGGTGGCTACGCCGCCAATCTCACTGATTCACTTGTTCGGCTGCGGCGTCAGGCGCAGGTATGGCTTCACCGCGCGATAGCCTTTGGGGAAGCGCCGCTTGATTTCTTCTTCGTCCTTGAGCGACGGCACGATCACCACCTCTTCGCCATCCTGCCAGTTGGCCGGAGTGGCCACCTTGTAGTTGTCGGTGAGTTGCAGCGAATCGATCACCCGCAGGATCTCGTGAAAGTTGCGCCCGGTGCTCGCCGGGTAGGTGATGGTCAGGCGGATCTTCTTGTTCGGATCGATCACGAACAGCGAGCGCACGGTCAGGGTGTCGTTGGCGTTCGGATGGATCAGGTCATAGAGGTCGGAAACCTTGCGATCGGCATCGGCCAGGATCGGGAAGTTGACGATGGTGTTCTGGGTTTCATTGATGTCCTCGATCCACTTGTGGTGCGAGTCCACCGGGTCGACCGACAGCGCGATGGCTTTGACGCCACGCTTGGCGAACTCATCCTTGAGCTTGGCGGTGAAGCCCAGCTCGGTGGTGCACACCGGGGTGAAGTCGGCCGGGTGGGAGAACAGCACGCCCCAGCTATCGCCCAGCCACTCGTGGAAACGAATCTTGCCGGCGCTGGAATCCTGTTCGAAGTCGGGGGCGATGTCGCCGAGTCTGAGGCTCATGGTGCTGCTCCTGATGAGTTGTTGGAGAACTCAACTGTAGCTCGGGATTTGCCATCATGAAAAAGAATAAATAACTAGATATCTAGTACTTAAAGGAATATTAAACATCGTTCACTGGACGCTCGCCGGCATCGCGACGAACATCGCCCTCAAGGTTCGAGAAGGCCTTGAGTAGCTGCAAAAGAGGGGAATTCCGGGACAGGCTTACGGGGGTGAGTCTGACCCGGAAATGCAAAAGCCCCGTCCGGCACGGTGCCGGACGGGGCTTTTTTACATCAACCGCTTGAGCGCGCTATTACAGCAGCGGGATCGAGTAGCTGACGATCAGGCGGTTTTCGTCCTGGGAACGGGTGTTCGCCAGATCGGTACGCCACATCGCGTTTTTCCAGGCAACGCCGAGGTTTTTCAGCGGGCCTTCCGGAATCACGTAACCGATGGTCAGGTCACGTTCCCACTCGGTTTTTTCGCCCAGCGGGGTGTCGATGTTGTTGCCACGCAGATAGATCAGGTTGGCGGTCAGGCCAGGAACGCCGATCTTGGCGAAATCGTAGCCGTAGCGAGCCTGCCAGGTACGCTCGCCAGCACGGGCGAACTTCTGGATCTGCATGTCGGTGATGGTGCTGTTGGACGAGCCGTCACCCTGGTTCAGCCAAGGGAAGTCGCTGTCGCCTTTGGTGTACTGGTAGCCGGCACCGAAGGTGTGACCTTCAACCGAGTACAGGGCCAGGTAGCTGTACAGATCGTTGTCGACTTTGCCCTTGGTGGTAGTGCCACCGTAGTAACCGCTGGTGTAGTAGGCAGCGGTATCGCCGTTGGCACCGTTGTCACGGCTGCGGTAGTAACGCAGGTCGCTTTTCAGCACGCCCGGGCCGATTGCCCAGTTGTGTACCAGACCCAGGAAGTTCTGCGAGTAGAAGTCCTTCAGCTCGCCGTAGTAGTACGAAGCGGTCAGGTCTTTGTTGATCTTGTAGTCAGCGCCACCGTAGTAGAACTTGTTGCTGAACACGCCTTTGTCGTAGTTCGAACCAGCGTTCGCACCGGCAATCGACATGTTCTCGTTGTTGCTGGAGTTACGACCTTTCACGGCCTCAACCTGACCGGCAGTCAGGGTCAGGTCCTTGAACTCGTTCGAGGTGATCGCTTCGCCCTGGAAGGTTTGCGGCAGCAGACGACCGTCGTTGTACTTGATGACCGGGTTGTTCGGCATCAGGGTACCGACCTTCAGCTCTGTCTGGGAGATCTTGACCTTGCCGGTCACGCCCAGGCTGGCGAAGTCATTCACAGCGCGATTGCCGTCGCTTGGGAACACAGTGCCACCCGACGACGTACCGGCGGCGTTGCCGCTCTTGGCCGGGCTGGAATCCAGACGCACGCCGTACAGGCCGATCGCGTCAACACCGAACTGCACGGTGCCTTGGGTGTAACCCGAGATGAAACGCAGATCGAAGCCTTGGCCCCACTCTTCGTTCTTGTTCGGGCCAGTGCCGTCACGGTTGTCGGTGTTGATGTAGAAGTTGCGCAGGCCCAGAGTGGCCTTGCTGTCTTCGATGAAACCGGCGGCGCCTGCCTGCTGCGCCAAAACCCCTACGGCCACAGCCAGGGCCAAGGTGGACTTGTTCATGTAAAGCTCCTCTCGTTTCTAATTCTTGTGTTCCTGGTCCTGGTCGAATGCCCGGATCCGTAGGTTCGCGATTAGCGCCAGAGCGTGACTGACAAGTCAATCGTAACCTTGTGTGTCTACGACCAAGGTCTAATCGCAGTATTTGGGTCCCTGCACAGTACTGACTTTCCTGATAACCCCAAAAAGAATTATTTCATTCTTTTTTATACCATTCGGGTATATGGCCCAGTAATGGCCACCTGCAGCGCAACACAGGATATCGGCTACTAAGCTAATTACTAAATGGTATTTGTTCGCCTATTTTTAGATCGATTAGCGTTGACGTATTCGAATCACGTCAAACCCTATCCAAAAGGCGACGCCATCATGGCCAAACGGGCACTATCTAGTCAATTTGTTACAGTTTGTGTGTCAGCGATAATTTCTTTCTCCGCTCAAGCCGCCAACCTCACGGTGGGTTATCAAACCGGTATCGACCCGAGCAAAGTTCCTCAGGCCGACGGTACTTACGAAACAACCATCGGCCAGAAGATCGACTGGCGACGCTTCAATAGTGGCCCGGAAGTTGTGACAGCCATTGCATCGGGCGACGTACAGATCGGCAACCTCGGCTCCAGCCCTTTGGCAGCCGCCGCTTCACGCAATCTGCCGATCGTCGCCTTCATTGTTTCGGCGCAGATCAATGCCGCCGAAGCCTTGGTGGTGCGTAATGGCAGCGGGATCAACACCCCGCAGGATCTGGTCGGCAAGACCATCGCCACGCCCTTCGTTTCCACCTCCCACTACAGTCTGCTCGGTGCTCTCAAGCACTGGGGCCTGGACACCTCGAAAGTCAAAGTGGTGAATCTGCAACCGGCGGAAATCGCCGCAGCCTGGAAGCGTGGGGATATCGATGGCGCGTTTGTCTGGTCGCCAGCACTGGGGGAAATCCGCAAGACCGGCAAGACCCTGACCGATGCCGCTCAAGTCGGCCAATGGGGCGCACCGACCTTCGAAGTCTGGGTCGCGCGCAAGGATTTCGCCGAGAAGCACCCTGACGTGGTAGCCAAATTTGCCAAGGTCACTCTAGACGCGTTTGCCGATTACGCCAGCCATAAAGACAGCTGGACGGCCGACTCGGCGCCGGTGCAGAAAATCGCCAAATTGACCGGTGCCAACGCCGCTGATGTACCGGAGCTGCTGGCCGGCTCGGCCTTCCCCGATGCCAAGGCACAGCAAACCACCGCACTGCTGGACGGCGGCACGGCGAAAGCGATTGGTGAGACGGCGAAGTTTTTGAAGGAGCAGGGCAAGGTCGAGACGGTGCTGCCGGACTATTCGCCGTACGTCAGTGCGAAGTTTGTAACCGAATAAAGATACATATGTGGCGAGGGAGCTTGCTCCCGCTGGAGGCCGAAGGACTCCCAATTCCGGTAAACACCGGTTTGGGGCCGCTTCGCAGCCCAGCGGGAGCAAGCTCCCTCGCCACAAGAATCCTTCGGTAATCTTCAGAGGGTCTTTTCGAAGATCTTCGAGTTGCGCTGATAGTTGTACAGCGACGCCCGCGCCGCCGGCAGGCGCTCGACGCTGCTTGGCTCGAAACCGCGTTCGCGGAACCAGTGCGCGGTACGGGTGGTGAGGACGAACAGGGTTTTCAACCCTTGCGCCCGCGCACGGGTCTCGATGCGCTCCAGCAGCTCATCGCCGCGACCACCGTGGCGGTACTCCGGATTCACCGCCAGGCATGCCAGCTCACCGGCGTCCGAATCGGCAATCTGGTACAACGCCGCACAGGCGATGATCATGCCTTCACGCTCGACCACGCTGAACTGCTCGATCTCGCGCTCCAGCACTTCGCGCGAACGACGCACCAGAATCCCCTGCTCTTCCAGCGGACTGATCAGGTCGAGCAAACCGCCGACGTCTTCAATCGCCGCCTCGCGCACCAGTTCGAATTGCTCCTGAGCGACCAGCGTACCGCCACCGTCGCGGGTGAACAGTTCGGTCAGCAGCGCGCCGTCCTCGGCATAACTGACGATATGGCTGCGCGCCACGCCGCCACGGCAAGCTTCGGCGGCGGCATCCAGCAGTTCCGCCTGATAGTTGTTGCCCAGACGCGCCAGATGCGCCGGCACCTGTTGCGGACGCAGTTCGCGCACCAGTTTGCCGTTCTCGTCGATCAGACCGAGGTCGGCGCCGAACAGCAGCAGTTTGTCGGCCCCCAGATCAATCGCGGCGCGGGTGGCAACGTCTTCGCACGCAAGGTTGAAGATTTCCCCGGTCGGCGAATAGCCCAGCGGTGACAGCAGCACAATCGAGCGTTCATCGAGCAGACGATTGATGCCTTTGCGGTCGACCCGACGCACTTCGCCGGTGTGGTGATAGTCGACACCTTCCAGCACACCGATCGGCCGCGCGGTCACGAGGTTGCCGCTGGCCACCCGCAGACGCGAGCCCTGCATCGGCGACGAGGCCATGTCCATCGACAGTCGCGCTTCGATGGCGATGCGCAGCTGACCGACCGCGTCGATCACACAATCCAGGGTTGCCGCATCGGTGATGCGCATGCCGTGATGGTAGTGCGGGGTCAGGCCGCGAGCAGCGAGACGGGTTTCAATCTGCGGGCGCGAACCGTGAACCAGCACCAGACGCACGCCGAGGCTGTGCAACAGCACGAGGTCGTGGACGATGTTGCCGAAGTTCGGATGCTCCACGCCGTCGCCGGGCAGCATGACGACGAAGGTGCAGTCGCGGTGAGCATTGATGTAAGGAGACGCGTGGCGAAGCCAATTGACGTATTCGGGCATGAACCTGGGCCTGTAATAAATAGCAGCCGGAAAAAAGGGCGAAACGGAAAACGCACAGCGGGCTGATGGTTATCGTCGGAACAGGCTTGGCGACACGCGCGCTCTCCTCATGAATACGGGTTGGGGTGCTGGCAATTTACAGCGTTTGGTCAGACAAAACACCGTCCCTGTAGGAGTGAGCCTGCTCGCGATAGCGGTGTGTCAGTCAATATCTTCGGTGACTGGTTCACCGCTATCGCGAGCAGGCTCACTCCTACAAAGGGGACATCAGGGTTTGTCCGGGTTCAGGCAGTAATGTTCAATCAACTGCCGCAATAGATGCACGGTAGGCTGCAAACGTGACATTTCAAGGTATTCCCCGGGCTGGTGCGCGCAGGCGATGTCGCCGGGGCCGAGCACGATGGTTTCGCAGCCAAGGCGCTGAAGATAAGGCGCTTCGGTGCCGAACGCTACTGCTTCGGCACTGTGGCCGGTGAGCTTTTCAGCAATACGCACCAATTCGGCGTCTTCGGCCTGCTCGAATGGCGGCACTTCCGGGAACAACGGCTGGTAGTCGATCTTCACCTGATGCCGCTCGGCCACCGGATTGAGCTTGCGCAGGATTTCCGCGCGCAGGACTTTCGGGTCCATGCCCGGCAACGGGCGCAGGTCGAACTCCAGCGAACACTGGCCGCAAATGCGATTCGGGTTGTCACCGCCATGAATGCAGCCGAAGTTCATGGTCGGCTGCGGCACGCTGAACTGCGGATTGTTGAACTCACGCTGCCAAAGCAGGCGCAAACCGCGCAGCTCGCCAATGGCATCGTGCATCGCTTCGAGGGCGCTGCGGCCCAGGCGCGGATCCGACGAATGGCCGCTCTGCCCGAGGATATCGATGCGCTCCATCATGATGCCCTTGTGCATGCGGATCGGCTTGAGCCCGGTCGGCTCGCCGATCACTGCCGCTCGGCCGATCGGACGCCCGGCCTCCGCCAGCGCCCGGGCGCCGGACATCGAGCTTTCTTCATCGCAGGTGGCGAGGATCAGCAGCGGTTGCTTGAACGGTTGCTCGAGCAGCGGCTGCACGGCCTCGATGATCAGGGCGAAAAAACCCTTCATGTCGCAACTGCCCAGCCCGACCCAGCGGCCGTCGACTTCGGTGAGTTTCAGCGGATCGGTCTGCCACAGCGCATCGTCATAAGGCACGGTATCGCTATGCCCAGCCAGGACCAGGCCGCCGGGGCCACTGCCAAAACTGGCGAGCAGGTTGAATTTGCCGGGGCTGACCTGCTGGATATCGCAGCTGAAGCCCAGATCACCCAGCCAACCGGCAAGCAAATCGATCACCGCCCGGTTGGACTGATCCAGGCTCGGTTGGGTGCAACTGACCGACGGTGCGGCGATCAGTGCAGCGAACTGGTCTTGCATGGATGGCAAAGGCATCGCTGACTCCAACTCCCGATTTGAAGTCCATCATAGAGCCATCCGGCGCTCGGAATAAACCGCCGCAGGGCGTAGGACCGATCAGTCCTGTACACTGCACGGCCTTGGCAGCCACACATTCCCCCGGCTGCGCTCCCGATCCTGGATTTTCCGGCCATGCAGAAAGAAACCGAAATCAAACTCCGCGTCAGCCGCGAAACCCTCGCTGCCCTGCGCGAGCACCCGCTCCTGAAAAAACGCAACAAAAATGGCTGGGAACGCCGTGAGTTGATGAACCAGTACTTCGACACCCCCGAGCGCGATCTGGCTCAGGCCAAAGTCGCCCTGCGCCTGCGCAAGGACGGTGACGAAGTGATTCAGACCCTCAAGACCCGCGGCCAGAGCGTGGCCGGTCTGTCCGAGCGTAATGAGTACGACTGGAAATTGCCCAAAGCCAAGCTCGACGTGAAGAAACTCGACGGCGAATGCTGGCCCGAGGCGCTGGCCGAGCTGGACAAGAAAACCCTGAAGCCGATTTTCACCACCGATTTCGTCCGCGAGCGCGCGGAGATCGCCTGGGGTCGCGGCAAGGCCAAGGTGGTGATCGAAGCCGCACTGGATCTCGGTCACGTGGTGGTCGGCAAACAGAAAGAAGAAATCTGCGAGCTGGAACTGGAATTGCGCGAAGGCGAACCGGCCGCACTGCTGGAACTGGCTGCCGAACTGGCCGAGACCCTGGCCCTGATGCCGTGCGACATCAGCAAGGCCGAGCGCGGCTACCGTCTGTACGACGCCAACAGCTACTCGCTGAGCCTGCCGGCGCCGCAACTGACCCCGGAAACCCAACTCGATGACGCCTTTGCCGCTCTAGCCTGGCACTTGCTCGGCAGCAGCCAGCGTCTGGCCGAACAATATCGCTTCAACGGCCACTGGCGCCTGCTGCAGGACTGGGTCGAGAACCTCGCGGAAATGCGCGCCCTGCTCAGCAGCCTCGGCCAGGCCGCACCGCGTCCGGCGACTCACGACCTGCGCGTGGCGCTGGACGCATTGCTCGAAGACTGGCGCCCGCTGGTTCAGGTCGGCATCGAAGACGAAGACGTGCGCAAGGCGGCGCCGGAGCAATTCCTTGAAGAGCTGGAGGACCCGCGCTGGGGCCTGTTTTCGCTGACGGTTTCGCGCTGGCTGTTGGCCCGCACCTGGACCGCCGAGCGTAACACCCGCGGCAATCGCCAGGGCGCGGCGCAACTGCACAGCTGGCTGCCGCGCATGCTGGGCGAAGAAGCTACGTCCCTGCAATTGCAGCGTTATCAGCAGCAACCGGAAGATCTGGCCGAGCAATTGCCGCGCATCGAACGCATCCAGGTCTGGCTGCACCACGCGCGCAACGTGCTGGAGATCGCGGAAATGGATCGCCTGTACGGCGAGCTGAACAAACTGGCGCAACTGGCCAACGAACCGACGATCACTGACGAACTGCTCGATGCGCGCAAACAGCAGGCGATTGCGGTTTATCAGAATCGTGCGTGGAAAATGCTGCTGCGTATGTGATGCTCAGCAACACCTGAAACTGTGGCGAGGGAGCTTGCTCCCGCTGGAGGCCGAAGGACTCCCGATTCCTGCAATTGCAGATTTTGGGGCCGCTTCGCGACCCATCGGGGATAAATCCCCTCGCCACAAAAGGATCAGCGCAAGACTGGCAGGCTGGTCGTCGACTTGATTTCCGACAGCGCCACAATCGAATTCACTTCCTGGATCCCCGGCACCAGCGACAGCTTCTCGAAAAAGAATCGCTCATACGCCTCGATGTCCGCCGCGACAATCCGCAACAGAAAATCCACCGCGCCCATCAGCACATAACACTCCAAGACTTCCGGAAAGCCGCGAATCGCCTCGGTGAACTCGGTGAAGTTCGAGCGCCCGTGGGCGTTGAGTTTGATCTCGGCGAAGATCTGCGTATTCAGGCCGATCTTCTTGCGATCAAGCAAAGTCACCTGGCCGCGAATGATCCCCTCCTCCTTCATCCTTTGAATGCGCCGCCAGCACGGCGATTGCGACAGGCCCACCTGCTCGGCGATCTGTGCACTGGACAGCGAAGCATCCTCTTGCAGCAAGGCGAGAATGCGCCGGTCGTAACTGTCCAATTCGCTGTGCATAACCAATCCTCAAAATGATCATTTTACGAATTTTTCTTGTCGAGCAATCCACTGATCCGCTCATCTTAGACAAGAAATGCCCGGCATCGAATGTAAAAATTTCTCCACTGACTCTGGAGACCGGACATGCCTCACCTCGAAGCCGTGAATACCCCCGCGCCCCGCGCCGATGTGTGGAACGTCAACAACGCCCACTGCTGCGCGTGTTACCAGTTGCTCGCCGAAGCCGAGCCGGATCTGCTGGTACGGGTGCTGAACCTGTTCGCCCTGCAATTCCTCACCCCGCAGCAGGTCCACGTCGAGCGGCTCGACGATTTGCTGTCGATCAATATCGTCATCGACGGTTTGAGCTGGCATCGCGCCCAGGTGATTGCGGAAAAACTTCGTAACCTGATCAGCGTCTGCTCGGTCAACCTGCAAAACGCCGATACGGCGTGGGATGCGCCGGCGCAGGCCAGCGCCTGAAAAATCCGGCAACGCCTTTGTCGGGTAGTGGCCCAACGGTCGGCGGGGCCACGACTATCCTTTGCGCACAGTCGTTTAAAAGGAAGCCCGCATGTCCGTTCAACTCGCCACTCAGGACCGCTGGCTGGATCTCAACGATGTGTTGCGTGAACTGGTCGCCCAAGGCTTCATCAGCCAGGACTCGGCGGAGCAGGCGCTCAATGCCCGGCGCCGCCACGCGACCCATGGCCAGCAGCATCCGCTGGAATTTATCGCCAGCCAGCAACTGGATGACCTCAGCCGTCCGGGCAAACATCTGGACCTGGAAAGCCTGACCCTGTGGCTGGCGCAGCAGGCCGGCCAGCCGTACATGCGTATCGACCCGTTGAAGATCAACGTTGCGGCGATCACCCCGCTGATGTCCTACGCCTTTGCCCAACGGCACAAGATTCTTGCGGTAGCGGTCGACCGCGATGCGGTGGTGGTCGCCAGCGCTCAGCCTTACGTCACCGGTTGGGAGGCCGACCTGACCCATGTGCTGAAGCTGCCGATCAAACGGGTGGTCGCCAATCCGGTGGACATCCAGCGCTTCAGCGTCGAGTTCTTCCGCCTCGCCAAATCGGTCAGCGGCGCCAGCACTGCCGACGCGCAGAGCGGCAACCTCGGCAACTTCGAACAACTGCTCAACCTCGGCGCCAGCGATCAGGAGCCGGATGCCAACGACGCGCACATCGTCAACATCGTCGACTGGCTGTTCCAGTACGCCTTCCAGCAGCGCGCCAGTGATATCCACATCGAACCGCGTCGCGAACAGGGCACCGTGCGCTTTCGCATCGACGGCGTGCTGCACAACGTCTATCAATTCCCGCCGCAGGTGACCATGGCGATCGTCAGTCGCTTGAAAAGCCTCGGGCGGATGAACGTCGCCGAGAAGCGCAAACCCCAGGACGGCCGGGTCAAGACCAAGACCCCGGACGGTGGCGAAGTGGAGCTGCGGCTTTCAACGCTGCCCACCGCGTTTGGCGAAAAAATGGTCATGCGGATTTTTGACCCGGAAGTGCTGCTCAAGGACTTCGATCAGTTGGGTTTTTCCGCCGACGACCTGCGCCGCTGGCAGGACATGACCCGCCAGCCCAACGGCATCATTCTGGTCACCGGGCCCACTGGTTCGGGCAAGACCACCACGCTGTACACCACGCTGAAGAAACTGGCGACGCCGGAGATCAACCTCTGCACCATCGAAGACCCGATCGAAATGGTCGAGCCGGCCTTCAACCAGATGCAGGTGCAGCACAACATCGATCTGAGCTTCGCCGCCGGCGTGCGTGCGCTGATGCGGCAAGACCCGGACATCATCATGATCGGCGAGATCCGCGATCTGGAAACCGCGGAAATGGCGATTCAGGCTGCACTCACCGGCCACCTGGTGCTGTCGACCCTGCACACCAACGATGCGCCCAGCGCGATCAGCCGTCTGCTGGAACTCGGCGTGCCGCACTATCTGATCAAAGCCACGGTGCTCGGGGTCATGGCCCAGCGCCTGGTACGCACCCTGTGCCCGCACTGCAAGGCGCCGCTGACGCTGGAAGAGGAAGACTGGCAGACCCTGACCCGCCCGTGGCAAGCGCCGCTGCCGGGCAATGCGCAACGGGCCATCGGTTGTCTGGAGTGCCGCGACACCGGTTATCGCGGGCGCGCCGGGGTCTACGAAATCATGCAGTTGAGCGATAACCTCAAAGCCCTTATCACCCCGGACACCGACCTCACCGCCATCCGCCGGCAAGCCTTCAAGGAAGGCATGCGCAGCCTGCGACTGTCGGGCGCGCAAAAGGTCGCGGCGGGGCTGACCACCCTTGAAGAAGTACTGCGGGTGACACCGCAGAGCGAGCAGAAATAGGCCACTACGGAACCGGATCGGGGAAATCGCAATCCAACGCCGTAGTTAACCCCCAGGAGTCACTCAATCATGCGTCTCAAACTTGCTGTCGCCACCCTTGCCTTGCTGTCCCTTCCCGTTGGTTCAGCGATGGCCGACAGCTTTTGGCGGAACGTCATTTCGTCCGGCGCCACCACCGGTTCGACCTATCTGACCTTCAAGGATCACAAGCTGATCGTTGCCGCACAGGACGATGCCGGCAGCTTCGTTGCCAGCGATGGCGGCATCCGTGGGCCATACCTGGAGGCAGCCATGCAGAAAGTCCGTGCCGACAACCCGGGCCTGCAGGCCACGGACATGGAACTGGCGAATGCGATTCTGGCGAAGAACGCAGTGGCCTCCGAGTAAAAAAATCAAAAGATCGCAGCCTTCGGCAGCTCCTACACTGGTCCCTGTAGGAGCTGCCGAAGGCTGCGATCTTTTGCTCTTCAGCGGTAATCGTCCACCGGGACGCAGGCACAAAACAGATTGCGATCCCCATAAACGTTATCCACCCGATTCACCGCCGGCCAATACTTGTGCGCCTTGGTGTGCGCATCCGGGGTGACGCCCTGTTCGATGCTGTAAGGCCGCTCCCAGACGCCAGTGACATCCGCCAAGGTATGCGGCGCACGTTTCAGCGGATTGTCCTCCGCCGGCCAGTTGCCGTTCTGCACTTCGGTGATTTCTGCACGAATGCTCAGCATGGCGCCGATAAAGCGGTCCAGTTCGGCCTTGGATTCGCTCTCGGTCGGCTCGACCATCAACGTCCCTGGCACCGGGAATGACATGGTCGGAGCGTGAAAGCCGTAATCCATCAGGCGCTTGGCGACATCTTCTTCGCTGATCCCGGTCTGCGCCTTCAACGGCCGCAAATCGAGAATGCATTCATGGGCCACCCTCCCGTTGCGCCCGGTGTAGAGCACCGGGAATGCGCCGGATAAATGCTGTGCCAGATAGTTTGCCGCGAGGATCGCCACTTCGCTGGAATCCGCCAGTTGCGGCCCCATCATTGCGATGTACATCCAGCTGATCGGCAAAATACTCGCACTGCCCCACGGCGCCGCGCTGACCGCGCCGTTCTGCGGCAACGGGCCGTCAATCGGCACCACCGGGTGATTGGCAACGAACGGCGCCAGATGCGCGCGAATGCCGATCGGCCCCATGCCCGGCCCGCCGCCGCCATGGGGAATGCAAAAGGTCTTGTGCAGGTTCATGTGCGACACATCGGCGCCGATGTCCGCCGGCCGCGCCAGCCCGACCTGCGCATTGAGGTTGGCGCCGTCCATGTACACCTGCCCGCCGTGCTGGTGGATCACTTCGCAGATCTCGCTGATGCCCTCCTCGTACACACCATGGGTCGATGGATAGGTCGCCATCAGGCACGACAACTTGTCGCCCGCCTCGGTGGCCTTGGTTTTCAGGTCGTCCAAATCGACGTTGCCGGCCTCGTCGCACTCGACGATCACCACGCGCATCCCGGCCATTTGCGCCGAGGCCGGGTTGGTGCCGTGGGCCGAGGACGGAATCAGGCAAATGTCCCGCCCGCCCTGATGCCGGCTCTCGTGATATTTGCGAATCGCCAGCAGCCCGGCGTACTCGCCCTGAGCGCCGGAGTTCGGTTGCATGCAGATCGCATCGAACCCGGTAATCGCGCACAACCAGCGCTCCAGCTCTTCGATCATCAAGGTGTAACCGGCCGCCTGCTCCCGTGGCGCGAACGGGTGCAGATTGGCGAACTGCGGCCAGGTGATCGGAATCATCTCGCTGGTGGCATTGAGTTTCATGGTGCAGGAGCCCAGCGGGATCATCGACTGGTTGAGCGCCAGATCCTTGTTCTCCAGTTGCTTGAGGTAGCGCAGCATCTCGGTTTCGCTGTGATGCGCGTTGAACACCGGGTGGCGCAGGTACGGCGTGGTGCGCTGCAACTGGCCGGGAATGCCGGAAATCAGCGCTTCTGCATCAATTTCGTCGACATTCAACCCATGATCGGCGCCCAGCAGCACATCAAACAATTTAGCCACCGTGCTTTCATCGCACGTCTCATCGAGGCTCAACCCCACTCGCCCACGGCCAAGAATCCGCAAGTTGATCTGCGCAGCCTTGGCGCTGTCGATGATCGCGCTCTGCGCGCCGCCAACCTCCAGCGTGAGGGTGTCGAAAAACTGCCCGTTGACCCGCTGCAGGCCATGGCGCTCCAGGCCCGCCGCCAGAATGCAGGTCAGCCGATGAACCCGCTGGGCGATGCGTTTCAAGCCTTGCGGCCCGTGATAAACCGCGTAGCAACTGGCGATGTTGGCCAACAGCACCTGCGCGGTGCAGATGTTCGAGTTGGCCTTCTCGCGGCGAATATGTTGCTCACGGGTTTGCAGGGCCATGCGCAACGCCACATTGCCACGGGCGTCTTTCGACACGCCGATGATCCGCCCGGGAATCGCCCGTTTGTATTCCTCGCGGCTGGCGAAAAACGCCGCGTGCGGGCCACCGTAGCCCATCGGTACGCCAAAGCGCTGGGACGAACCGAACACCACATCCGCACCCAGTTCACCCGGCGGCGTCAGCAGCAACAGACTCAGCAGATCCGCCGCCACACAGGCCAGCGCCTGCTGTGCGTGCAGTTGATCGATCAGCGGACGCAAGTCGCGGATCTCGCCGTGCGTGTCGGGATACTGCAGCAACGCGCCGAACACCTGATGCCGGCTGAGGTTATCCACAGCATCGACGATCAACTCGAAGCCAAAACCTTCGGCGCGGGTCTGCACCACGGAAATGGTCTGCGGATGACAGTTCTCATCGACGAAGAACAGATTGCTCTTTGACTTCGCCACGCGTTTAGCCAGCGCCATGGCTTCAGCGGCAGCAGTGGCTTCGTCGAGCAACGAAGCATTGGCCAGTTCAAGCCCGGTGAGGTCGATGGTCAGTTGCTGGAAATTCAGCAGCGCTTCGAGACGGCCCTGGGCAATTTCCGGTTGATACGGGGTGTAGGCGGTGTACCAGCCGGGATTTTCCAGCACGTTGCGCAGGATGACGGTCGGCGTCAGCGTGCCGTGGTAGCCCATGCCGATCAGGCTGGTCCACACTTGGTTCTGCTCGGCATAACCGCGCAATTTCGCCAGCGCTGTCTGCTCATCGAGGGCCGGTGGCAAGTCCAGCGCCCGATTCAGGCGAATGCCCGGCGGCACCGTCTGCTCGATCAGTTCGACCCGGCTGCCGAGGCCCAGGCTGTCGAGCATCGCCTGCTGTTCGGCGGCGTCGGGGCCCAAATGGCGGCGCAGGAAGGCTTCGGGGTCGCGTAACTGGCTCAAGGATGGCAACTGGGACATGACGGGCTCTCTCTTGGCTGGCGCTCGGCGTCAATGCAACACGGTCAAACCAGCATAGCAGCCGATCCTGACGCGCACGGCTTGGCGGCACCGGGTGTTCCGGGGCATGCTGTAGCGCCTGCATCAGGCGTCCAACTTTCGGATGATCGAACCCTCATGAGCCAACTGCCGTTCCTGCCGTTTTCCAAACCTGTCATCGATGAAGCCACGATTGCCGCCGTCGGCGACGTGCTGCGCTCCGGCTGGATCACCAGCGGGCCGAAGGTCCAGGCCTTTGAAGCACAGCTGTCGGAATACTTCGGCGGGCGCCCGGTGCGCACCTTCAACTCCGGCACCTGCACCATGGAAATCGCCTTGCGCATCGCCGGTATCGGGCCGGGCGATGAAGTGATCACCACGCCGATTTCCTGGGTCGCCACCGCCAACGTGATCCTCGAAGTCGGCGCCACCCCGGTGTTCGCCGACATCGACCCGGTGACCCGCAACATCGATCTGGACAAGCTCGAAGCAGCGATAACCCCGCGCACCAAAGCGCTGATTCCGGTGTACCTCGCCGGCCTGCCGGTGGACATGGATCGGCTATATGCCATCGCGCGCAAACACAACCTGCGCATTGTCGAAGACGCCGCTCAGGCCCTGGGTTCGAGCTGGAACGGTCAGCGTATCGGCGCCACCGGCGATTTCGTGTCGTTCAGTTTTCAGGCGAACAAGAACGTTACCTGCTCCGAGGGTGGCTGCTTGGTGCTGAACACCCCGGAAGAAGCGCGGTTGGCGGAGAAGTACCGTTTGCAGGGTGTGACCCGCAACGGCTTCGATGGTCTGGACGTCGACGTGCTCGGCGGCAAGTTCAACATGACCGATATCGCCGCCACTATCGGCCTGGGACAGTTCGCACAAATCGAGGCGCTGACCGCCCATCGTCAGGCACTGGCCCGTCACTACTTCAAGTGTTTTGGCGACGACTTCGAAAAAACCTATGGCGCGCAACTGCCGCCAGCGGATTTCACCCAGAGCAACTGGCATCTGTTCCAGCTGGTGCTGCCGGAGCGCAAGGATGGCTTGCCGGCGCGGGCCACGTTCATGGAGCAGATGCAGGCGCACGGCATCGGCATCGGTTATCACTACCCGCCGATTCACTTGCTGAGCCTGTACCGCGAACGCGGATTCAAGGAAGGGATGTTGCCGGTAGCGGAACGCGTCGGGCGACTGATTGTGTCGTTGCCGATGTTCACCAGCATGACCAAGGACGACGTCGAGCGTTCGGTGGCGGCAGTCAAAGCCGTATTGAAGCCCTAAACCACACTACCTGTAGGAGCAGCCTTCGGCAGCTCCTACACGGGGCGAGGATTATTCGCCGATTGCAGCCTTGTAGGCGGCGGCGTCCAGCAGTTTTTCCAGATCAGCCGCGTTATCCGGCTTGAGCTTGAAGATCCACGCACCGTACGGATCGGTATTCAGCAGCTCCGGCGTGCCGCTCAGCTCTTCGTTGACGGCGATCACTTCACCGGCAATCGGCGAGTAGATGTCGGAAGCGGCTTTCACCGACTCGACCACACCGGCCTGATCTTCAGCGGCGAACTTGTTGCCCACTTCGGTCAACTCGACGAACACCACATCGCCCAGCGCTTCCTGCGCGTGATCGCTGATGCCTACGGTAACGGTGCCGTCGGCTTCCAGACGTGCCCACTCATGACTTTCGGCAAAACGCAGTTCAGCGGGGATATTGCTCATGCTCGGTGTCCTCAAGAAATTGTCAGCGGTCAGGCCCGCCGGAAAAAGGTTAGATCAAGGTTTTTCCATGGCGCACGAAGGTCGGTTTGACCACTCGTACCGGATACCACTTGCCACGGATTTCCACTTCGGCGCGGTCGGCGGTGGCCATCGGTACACGCGCCAGGGCAATCGATTTGCTTAGCGTAGGAGAGAAACTACCACTGGTGATCTCTCCTTCGCCAACATCGGCGATACGAACCACCTGATGGGCGCGCAAAACACCGCGTTCCTCAAGCACCAGACCCACCAGTTTGTACGCCACGCCGGCGGCTTTTTCCGCTTCCAGCGCCGAGCGACCGATAAACTGCCGCGAAGCCGGTTCCCAGGCGATGCTCCAGGCCATATTGGAGGCCAGCGGCGATACATCCTGATGAATGTCCTGGCCGTAGAGGTTCATCCCGGCTTCGACCCGCAGCGTGTCGCGGGCGCCGAGGCCGATCGGCGAAATGCCGGCACCGATCAGATCGTTGAAAAATCCCGGCGCCTGCTCGGCCGGCAAGGCGATTTCCAGGCCGTCCTCACCGGTGTAACCGGTGCGCGCAATGAACCAGTCGCCATCGACTTCGGCTTCAAACGGTTTCAGGTGATGGATCAGTGCGGCGCGGGACTGGGTCACCAGTTCGGCGATTTTCTGCCGGGCCTGCGGGCCTTGAATGGCGAGCATCGCCAGATCCTGACGCTCGTGCAATTGCACGTCGTAACCGCCGACCTGTGCCTGCATCCACGCCAGATCCTGATCGCGGGTGGAGGCGTTGAATACCAGACGATAACGGTCTTCGAGTCGATAGACGATCATGTCGTCGACGATGCCGCCATGCTCGTTGAGCATCGTGCTGTAGAGCGCGCGGCCGGGGCGGTGCAGGCGCTCGACGTCATTGGCCAGCAAATGCCGCAGCCAGGCCTTGGCCTGTGGGCCATCAACGTCGATAACGGTCATGTGGGAAACATCGAACACCCCGCAATCGCGGCGCACCTCGTGGTGTTCCTCGACCTGCGAGCCGTAATGCAGTGGCATGTCCCAACCGCCAAAATCGACCATCTTCGCGCCGAGGGCGAGATGCAGGTCATACAGAGGCGTACGCTGTCCCATGGGTTTCTCCTTCCGGGCGTGGCGAAGGTGCGGACAGCCGCTGTACGGGGTGAAAGCCGCGAAACAGAAGGCTTTCAGCCGATTTCAGCGAACGGGTCTGTCAGACGAACCGCACCGAATGCCGCGCATTGTAGCCGCATGATTCAGGACTCACTACTAAGTGTTTCGGTGCGCCGAGCGGCGGATCAGGCCGATGACCGGCAACAGGCCGACCAACACCAGGGTCAGCGCCGGTAGCGACGCCCGTGCCCACTCGCCCTCGCTGGTCATTTCGAAGATCCGCACTGCCAGCGTGTCCCAGCCAAACGGGCGCATCAGCAGGGTCGCGGGCATTTCCTTGAGCACATCGACGAACACCAGCAACGCCGCGCTCAACGTGCCGGGCAGCAACAGCGGCAGATACACTTTGAAAAACAGTCGCGGCCCACTGACACCCAGGCTACGTGCCGCTTCGGGCAATGAAGGCCGTATACGCGCCAGACTGTTTTCCAACGGCCCGTAGGCCACCGCGATAAAGCGCACCAGATAGGCCATCAGCAACGCCGCCAGACTGCCCAGCAGCAGCGGCTTGCCGGCGCCGCCGAGCCAGTCCGACAGCGGAATCACCAGTTCGCGATCGAGATAGCTGAAGGCGAGCATGATCGACACCGCCAGCACCGAACCCGGCAACGCGTAACCAAGATTGGCCAGACTGACCCCGGACCGGATCGCCCGGGTCGGCGCCAGACGTCGGGCAAACGCCAGCAGCAGCGCGACGCTGACGGTGATCAACGCCGCCATGCCGCCCAGATACAGGGTGTGCAGGATCAGCCCGGCGTAGCGCTCATCGAGGTCGAAGCGCCCGCGCTGCCAGAACCAGACAATCAGTTGCAGGACTGGAATCACGAACGCGCAGGCAAATACCAGAGCGCACCAGCCAGTCGCCGCGAACGCCTTGAGCCCGCGCAGGTGATACAACGCCTTGACCCGTGGCCGCTCGTTGCTCGCCCGGTTGGCGCCGCGCGCACGCCGCTCGCCGTACAGCACCAGCATCACCACCAGCAGCAACAGACTGGCCAGTTGCGCCGCGCTCGGCAGGCTGAAGAAGCCGTACCAGGTCTTGTAGATGGCGGTGGTGAAGGTGTCGAAATTGAACACCGACACCGCACCGAAATCCGCCAGCGTCTCCATCAGCGCCAGCGCCACACCGGCGCCAATCGCCGGCCTCGCCATCGGCAACGCCACCCGCCAGAACGCCTGCCATGGCGATTGCCCGAGTACCCGCGCCGCCTCCATCAGGCCTTTGCCCTGCGCGAGAAACGCGGTGCGCGCCAACAGATAAACGTAGGGGTAAAACACCAGCACCAGCACCACAATCACCCCGCCGGTGGAACGCACTCGCGGCAAGCGCAGGCCGCTGCCGAACCATTCGCGCAGCAGGGTTTGCACCGGGCCGGCGAAGTCCAGCAGGCCGACGAAGACGAACGCCAACACGTAGGCCGGGATGGCGAACGGCAGCATCAGAGCCCAGTCGAGCCAGCGGCGTCCGGGGAATTCGCAGAGGCTGGTGAGCCAGGCGAGGCTGACACCGAGCAACGTAACGCCGACGCCGACGCCGAGCACCAGCGTCAGGGTGTTGCCCAGCAGGCGCGGCATCTGGGTTTCCCACAGGTGCGACCAGATCTGCTGATCGATGGTCTGCCACGACAACAGCAGAACACTCAGGGGCAACAGCACCAGCGCGGCAATGACGAGGACGATGGGGTACCAGCGGCGTTGGGCGGGGTGGGCCAAGGGGGTTCTCTGCAAGAGGGCCAACGCCCATTCGACGTCGACCACATGTTGTGGCGAGGGAGCTTGCTCCCGCTCGGCTGCGAAGCAGCCGCAGGAGGATAACAGTTCAATTCACGCCAGACGCAAGGGCGCCATGGGGCCGCTTCGCGACCCAGCGGGAGCAAGCTCCCTCGCCACAGAGGGCTCGCCGTGGTGGCCGGCTCAGTTCCAGCCCGCCCGATCCATCATGCGAATGGCTTCCGCCTGACGCTTGCCCGCCACTTCCACCGGCAAGGTATCAGCGACGAACTTGCCCCACGCCGCCACTTCTTCCGAAGGTGCCACTGCCGGGTTGGCCGGAAATTCCTGATTGACGTCGGCGAAGATCTTCTGCGCCTCAGGCGTGGTCATCCACTCGACCAGCGCCTTGGCGGCTTCCGGGTGCGGTGCATGTTTGGTCAGACCGATACCCGACAGGTTCACATGTACGCCGCGATCGGCCTGATTCGGCCAGAAGAGTTTCACCGGCAGGTCCGGTTTCTGCTTGTGCAGGCGCCCGTAGTAGTAGGTGTTGACGATGCCGACATCGCATTGCCCGGCGTTGATCGCTTCCAGCACCGCAACGTCATCGGAGAACACATCGGTGGACAGGTTGTTGACCCAGCCCTTGAGGATCTTCTCGGTCTTCTCGGCGCCGTGCACTTCGATCATGGTCGCGGTCAGCGACTGGTTGTAGACCTTCTTCGCCGTGCGCAGGCACAGGCGCCCTTCCCAGTTCTTGTCGGCCAGCGCTTCGTAGGTGGTCAGTTCGCCCGGCTTAACGCGCTCGGTGGAATAGGCGATGGTTCTCGCGCGAAGGCTCAGGCCGGTCCAGGCGTGAGTCGAGGAGCGATATTGCAGGGGAATGTTGGCGTCGATGGTCTTGGAAGTGAACGGCTGCAGAATGCCCATCTGCTCGGCCTGCCAGAGGTTGCCGGCATCGACGGTCAGCAGCAGATCAGCGGTGGCGTTTTCGCCTTCGGCCTTAATCCGCTGCATCAGCGGCGCTTCCTTGTCGGTGATGAACTTGATCTTCACCCCGGTTTTCGCGGTGTAGGCGTCGAACACCGGTTTGATCAGTTCATCGATGCGCGAGGAATAGACCACCACCTCGTCGGCGGCCTGGGCGGTGGTGCTGCCGATCAGGGTCAGGGCCAGTGCGGTCAGAAGACGCTTGGGTGCCAACATGGGAGTGGTCTCTCGGTCGGAAAATGTGGGCCAAATGATAAGGACTCACATTTACCACCTCAATCGAACTCTTTTCCAAGGAGTTACCAGATGTTGCATGACCTGCAAATTGCTGGTCTCTGTGACGAGGGAGCTTGCTCCCGCTGGAGATCGAAGGACTCCCAATGCTGCCAAAATGGCTTTTGAGGCCGCTTCGCAGCCCAGCGGGAGCAAGCTCCCTCGCCACAAAGAAGTAATTGCCTTCAGGGTTTGGCGAGCGCCGGAAGGTCGCCTGTAAGGCCAAGGGCTTCGCGAACAAATAGAGCCTTGGCCTCCGGCATCTGCTCCACCAGCTTCAACCCGGCGTTACGCAACCAGCGCACCGGCAGCGGATCGGCCTGGAACAAGCGCTCGAAGCCCTCCATCGCCGCCATCAATGCCAGATTGTGCGGCATGCGCCGACGCTCGTAGCGGCTCAGCACTTTCACATCGGCCAGACGCTCGCCACGTTCGGCGGCTTGCAACAGCACTTCAGCCAAAACCGCCGCATCGAGGAAGCCGAGGTTCACACCCTGCCCGGCCAACGGGTGAATGGTGTGCGCCGCATCACCGATCAACGCCAGCCCTTCGGCCACATAGCGCTTGGCGTGGCGTTGACGCAACGGCACGCACAGACGCGGATCAGCGCTGATCACCTCGCCCAGGCAACTTTCGAATGCACGCTCCAGCTCACCGCAGAACGCGGTTTCATCCAGCGCCATCAGGCGTTCGGCTTCACTCGGCGTAGTCGACCAGACGATCGAGCACCAGTCCTGCTGCCCATCGCGCTCCAGCGGCAGGAACGCCAGCGGCCCGTGATCGGTGAAACGCTGCCACGCGGTCATCCGGTGCGGCTTGCTGCTGCGCACGCTGGTGACGATGGCGTGATGCAGGTAATCCCACTCGCGGGTGGCGACGCCGGTCAGCCGGCGCACCGCCGAATTGGCGCCGTCCGCTGCAATCACCAGCGGCGCACGCAACTGCCGACCATCGGCCAGGGTCAGCAGCCAGTCATCGCCGGAGCGGCGCATCTGTTCCAGCCGTGCGTTGGCCAGCATGCCCAGATCGCAGTCATGCAAACGATCAAGCAAGGCATCCTGCACCACGCGGTTTTCGACGATATGCCCCAGCACCTCGGCATGCACGCTGCTTGCCGAGAAATGAATCTGCCCGGTGCCGCTGCCGTCCCACACGTGCATGTCGGTGTAGGGGCTGCTGCGGCGTTTGGCGATGCCGTCCCAGACGCCAAGGCGTTCGAGTATCCGCTGGCTGGCCGCCGACAGCGCGCTGACCCGCGGCTCGAACGGCGCGGTCGCGTCGAACGGTTTGACGCTCAGCGGGCTGCCGTCGAGCAGCAACACTTCGAGGCCGCTGTCCTGCAACGCCAACGCGAGGGCGCTGCCGACCATTCCGGCTCCGACAATCAGCAGATCTGCGCGCATTTCCATGCTTTAAGCCTGTCTCGCTGGCGGCATGCGCCGCCCGTAAAGGGTTTTAGCCAGCGCGCCAGTTGGCGGCGCGCTGCTGAAAGTGAAAGTGCCGACCCGCCGCTCAAGCATCCGGCCGCGTCCCCAGCCCCATGGCCTGACGGGCAAACCAGCGCTTGGCCGGTGGCAACAGATCGAGACCGAGCAGGCCGATGTTGCGCCCCAGCGAGACCAGCGGCTGAGTGCTGCCGAACAGCCGGGTGACCTGATCGGAGAAGCCCACGGTGAGCTCCTGATCCAGACGCTGGCGCTCGCGATAGGCCTGCAAGGTGGCGAAGTCGCCCAGCGGTTTGTCGCTGGCGAGCAGTGCGGCGGCCAAGGCATCGGCGTCGCGCAGGGACAGGTTGAAACCTTGTCCGGCAATCGGGTGCAGGCTGTGCGCGGCATTGCCGAGTACGGCCAGATGCGAGCGCACCTGCTCCTCGGCCTCGACCAGCGACAACGGATACAAATGCCGCGCGCCGACCTGTTGCAAGGTGCCGAGGCGGTAGCCGAACACGCCTTGCAGTTCGCTGAGGAAATCGCGCTCGCTGAGGTCTGCCAGGCGTTGCGCATCCATGCCCAGGCGGGTCCAGACCAGTGCGCAACGGTTGTCCGGCAGCGGCAGCAAGGCCATCGGGCCCTCGTCGGTGAAGCGCTCGAAGGCCATGCCGTTGTGCGCTTCGCTCGGGGTGATGTTGGCGATCAGCGCGCTCTGGTTGTACGGACGCTTGCGTACGTTGATGCCCAGTTGCTCGCGCAGACCGGAACGGCCGCCATCGGCCAGCACCGCCAGATCGCACTCGACAATGGTTTCATCGTTGAGGGTCAGGCGATAGCCGTCGGGCAGCGGCTCCATGCGCGTGACTTCCGCCGGGCAGCGCCAGTTGATCACGTCTTTATCGAGGTGCTGCCACAGGCACTGGCCGAGCCAGGCGTTTTCCACCACGTAGCCCAAGGCCGGCACACCCTCTTCCATCGCCGACAGACGGGCGGTAGAGAAGCGACCACGGTCGGACACGTGAATCTGTTTGATCGGTTCGGCGCGGCGGGAAATCTCCTGCCACACGCCCAGCCGCTGATAGATCTGCCGCGAACCGAAGGACAGCGCCGACGAACGCGCGTCGTAGCTCGGCTGCCAGCTGTCGCCGGGGGCGAACGGTTCGATCAGGACGATTTTCCAGCCACGGGCCTTGGCCCCGGACTGCAAGGCCAACGCCAGACTGGCGCCGACCAGGCCGCCACCGATGATTGCCAGATTGACTCGACTCATGCCGCGTGTGTCCGTGCTTGCGCCATCAGCGCTTCGATCTCGGCGACGGTTTTCGGTACGCCGCTGGTCAATATTTCACAACCGCTCTTGGTCACTACCACGTCATCCTCGATGCGCACGCCGATGCCGCGCCATTTCTTCGCTACGTGCTGGTTGTCCGGGGCAATGTAGATGCCCGGTTCCACGGTCAGCGCCATGCCGACCTCCAGCACCCGCCATTCGCCGCCGACCTTGTATTCGCCGACGTCGTGTACATCCATGCCCAGCCAGTGGCCGGCACGGTGCATGTAAAACGCTTTATAGGCTTCGGTCGCGATCAACTCGTCGACCTCGCCTTGCAGGATTCCGAGTTTGACCAGGCCTGCAGTAATCACCCGCACCGTCGCTTCGTGCGCCTGATTCCAGTTTTTGTTCGGGGCGATTTCCGCGAACGCGGCTTCCTGCGAGGCCAGCACCAGCTCGTAAATAGCCTTCTGCTCGACGGAAAACTTGCCGTTGACCGGCCAGGTGCGGGTGATGTCGCTGGCGTAGCAGTCGATCTCGCAACCGGCATCGATCAACACCAGATCGCCGTCCTTGAGCAGCGCGTCATTCTGCTGGTAATGCAGGATGCAGCTGTTGCGCCCGGCGGCGACGATCGAACCGTAGGCCGGCATCTTCGCCCCGCCCTTGCGGAATTCGTAATCGAGCTCGGCTTCAAGGCTGTACTCGTACAAACCCGGCCGGCTGGCCTGCATCGCCCGGATATGCGCCTGAGCGGAAATCCGTGCGGCTTCGCGCATCACCTTCACTTCTGCCGCCGATTTATACAGGCGCATGTCGTGCAGCAGGTGATCCAGGGCAACGAATTCGTTCGGCGGCTGGGCGCCGAGGTGCGCCTTGGAACGGATCACGTTGATCCAGTCCATCAGGTGGCGGTCGAATTCCGGGTTGCTGCCCATCGCCGAATACACCCGGTCGCGACCCTCGATCAGGCCCGGCAGGATGTCGTCGATGTCGGTAATCGGGAACGCGTCGTCAGCGCCGTAATCACGGACTGCACCTTCCTGCCCTGCGCGCAGGCCGTCCCACAACTCGCGTTCGGCGTTACGCTCACGGCAGAACAGTACGTACTCGCCGTGCTCACGGCCGGGCATCAGAACGATGACGGCCTGCGGCTCGGGGAAACCGCTGAGGTACTGGAAGTCGCTGTCCTGGCGGTAGACGTGCTCGACGTCGCGGTTGCGGATCGCGACCGCGGCAGCGGGCAGAATAGCGATGCTGTTGGGTTCCATCTGCGCCATCAGGGCCTTGCGGCGACGGCTGTATTCCGATTTCGGGATATGGGTCATGGGCAGATGGCTTTCCCTGGCACGCGATTAATGCAACGACGGCTTGGCGGCTGGCGGCACGTCGGCTTTCTTGGTTTCCGAGAACAGCAGCAGCGGCGCGACACGCAGGTACTCCATGACTTCCATGTAATCGCTTTCGCCGTCTTCGGATTCTTCCAGGGCGTCTTGCACCTGGGAGATCGCAGCCAGATCCTGCAGCACTTCGGTGGCTTCGGTGCTGAGCATGCTGCTGTCGCGGCAGTTCAGGCCGAAACCGCTGAGGAAGCCCTGGCACCATTCGCCCAGCGCGGCAGCACGCTCGGCCAGTGGTGCGTCATCGGTTGGCAGCAGCAGAACGACGGTGACGTCGCTGCCGGTCAACTCACCCTTGACCATTTCTTGCAGGCCGATCAGGGCGTTGCGGACGTTGTCCTGGATGTCGCCTTCGAGCAGTTCGGCGGCGTCGATCAGCCAGCCTTCGTTATCGAAGCCGGCACCGGCACAACTGCGGCCGAGCAGCAGGCCGTGCAGTTCGGCAGGCGAGACGTTGTGGCCGCTGGCAGTCAGCAGGGTGGCAAAGGCTTGGTACGGGGAATTCGCAATGGTCATGGGCAGCTAGGCGCCAGACGGCGCTATGTCTAGAATGAAGGCCTTGTATCCTACATCGACAGACTCGCCAAGACTATTAAAGGCTGTCCGCCAGCCAGGCGCCTGCCGCCCATCAGATGAATTCAGTGGACACAATGGAAGACACCGACCTGCAAGCGCTGATGGCCAGACTCGAAAAGCTGATTAGCCGAGTCGAGCAACTAAAGAGTCAAAACGCACTCTTACTAGCTCAGGAAAAGACCTGGCGCGAGGAACGCGCTCACCTCATTGAAAAAAACGAAATCGCCCGGCGTAAGGTCGAATCGATGATTTCGCGCCTCAAGGCCCTGGAGCAAGACTCATGAGTTCAAGCAATAGCGTTACCGTGCAGATCCTCGACAAAGAATATTCGATCATCTGCCCCCAGGAAGAACGCAGCAATCTGGTCAGTGCCGCCCGCTACCTGGACGGCAAGATGCGCGAGATCCGCAGCAGCGGCAAAGTCATCGGCGCCGACCGTATTGCGGTGATGGCCGCGCTGAACATCACCCACGACCTCTTGCACAAAGAAGAGCGCCCGGACATCCAGGCCAGCGGCTCGACCCGTGAACAGGTGCGCGACTTGCTCGATCGTGTCGATCTGGTGCTGGCCGACGATCCGGACATCAGCAAGGGCTGATTCGCCAGGCCGCTTGAGGTATACTCGCGGCACTCCCTGGGGTGCTTGCCAGTTGACGATGTCCCTGAGCCGATTTGCACTACCCTGGAGGTTGCACGTTGGGCTGGTGTGCATGTCCGCCAGACGGAAAGCCTTAAAGTCTACTGCATCCTCCACCTTGAACTTTCGGGTTCAAGGGCTAAGTTGACAGCGGTTCATCCGGGGAGCCTGATTCGAATCCGATGCCGGTTTTTGCCGGCATCGGATTTTTTATGCGTGCGTTTTCGCCCTCACCTGCCGAAGCCGAACCATGACCGAACCTGCGCTGCTGCCCCGCCCGCAACTCCGCCGCCTGCTGCGCAAGGCGCGCCGCTCACTGACTCCCGCTGAACAACGGCAGGCTGCCAAAGGCCTGTTCCGCCAACTGGCGCAAGACCCGCACTTTCGCCGGGCGAAACACATCTCTCTGTATCTGCCCACCGACGGTGAAATCGACCCGCGCCTGCTGCTGCGCGAAGCCCAGCGCCGGGGCAAAGCCACGTATCTGCCGGTGCTCAGCGCTTGGCCGCGAACCAAAATGGTGTTCCAGCGAATTCGCCCCGGCGACAAGCTCAAGCCCAATCGCTTCCGTATTCTTGAGCCTCGGGCCAATCTGGCTCTTCAGCGCAAGATCTGGACCCTGGATCTGGTGCTGTTGCCACTGGTGGGGTTTGACGATGTTGGCGGACGCCTGGGAATGGGCGGCGGATTCTACGACCGCAGTCTGGCGTACCTGGCCCGGCGCAAGAACTGGCGCAAGCCGACGTTGCTGGGCCTGGCCCATGAATGTCAGAAGGTCGAACGCCTGGCGCAGGCAAGCTGGGATGTACCGTTGCAAGGCACGGTCACCGATAAGGCGTGGTATTTCGCGGGATAGACGCCGCGCAGATCAGCGGCGTCGGGAAGGCAGTTTCAGCGTTTGAAGGCGCTCGACTGTTGGACCTGTTGCGCGACTTCAACCGGAGCATCGGTCTTGCTCGTCCACAGACTTTGCGCGTAACCGGTGGTCACGACGCCAAGGCCGAACAAAATAACCAAAGTCCATAGCAAATCCGGTTTGCGTTTCATCGATTGCCCCCCTCAAGGCACATCATCACGATGACAGCAGCGGTTTCCGTTCGTAGGCCGTGCAGCAGCGTCAAGCTTTAAAGGCCGGCATTTTGCGACAACGTGAACCTCGGCGCAAACGCTGACGTCAACCGACCGTCGGTTTGTCATAAAATTGCCCGACAACCTGCCCAATGACCGCTTGAGGAGCAAAAGACATGGCCTATTGGCTGATGAAATCCGAGCCTGACGAACTCTCGATCAAAGGTTTGGAGAAACTCGGCACAGCGCGCTGGGACGGGGTTCGCAACTATCAGGCGCGCAACTTCCTGCGGGCGATGGCGGTGGGCGATGAGTTCTTTTTCTACCACTCCAGTTGCCCGGAGCCAGGGATTGCCGGAATCGGCAGGATTATTCAGGCTGCGTACCCGGATCCCACCGCACTGGAACCCGAGAGCCATTACTTCGACCCAAAAGCCACACCCGAGAAAAACGCCTGGAGTGCGATCGATGTTGCGCACGTCGAGACGTTTGCCCGGGTGCTGAAGCTCGATTACCTGAAACAGCAGACCGCGCTGGCCGAAATGCCACTGGTGCAAAAAGGCAGTCGCCTGTCGGTCATGCCAGTGACGGCCGAACAGTGGGCCGCCGTGCTCGGCTTGCGCTGAGAACTTGCCGGTCACGGTTTTTACCGACAAAAGGGGCTAGGCTTGACGCTCATTTGACTGACATCAAGCGAACGGAACGCTTGAACAGTCAGACTGGAAGCCACAGCCGCAGGATGCCCCCATGTCGATGCACAGCCGCTCTTCACTTCTATACGCCGGTTCGCTCCTGGTCTTACTCGCCGCCGCTGGCGGATTGGGTTACTGGATGTCCATCAGCAGCCGCCTGGTCGAAGGACTGTCGATGGGCAACGGGCGGCTGGAAGCCACTGAAGTACAGATCGCCAGCAAGACTCCGGGGCGCCTCGCCGAGGTACTGGTCGACGAAGGCGACAAGGTCAACAAGGGCCAACTGCTGGCACGCATGGACACCCGTACCCTCGAAGCCCAGCGTCATGAGGCCGAAGCCGAAGTGTTGCGCGCCCGGGAAAATCTCAACGCCGCTCAGGCCAATGTGCAATTGCGCCAGAGTGAGCTGCTGCTGGCCCAACAGGAGCTTGGCCGCTCGCAGTCACTGTTCAAGCACGGTTACGTCAGCGCGCAGATCATCGATCAGTTGCAGTCACGCATCGGCACTGGCAACGCTGCCGTTGTCGCCGCCCGGGCCCAGGTGTCTGCTGTCAGTGCGGCGATTGGCGCGGCACAGGCTCAAGTCGCACAGTTGACCAGTGAAATTGACGACAGCAGTCTGCGCGCGCCGATTGATGGCGTGATCCAGCTGCGCATGGCCGAACCGGGTGAAGTGCTGGGGGCCGGTGGCCGGGTCTTGCTGCTGATCGATCCCAACGACCAATACATGAATCTCTATCTGTCAGCCGCAGTGGCCGGACGCCTGGCGGTGGGCGATGAGGCGCGCGTGCTGCTCGATGCCTTGCCCGATAACCCGCTGCCGGCAAAAATCAGCTTCGTCGCGGCCAAATCGCAGTTCACCCCCAAAGAGGTCGAGACCCGCGACGAGCGGCAAAAACTGGTGTTCCGCGTCAAGCTGCGCCTGGTCCAGCCCAGCGCCGTGCCGCAAGCCAAACCCGGCATGCCCGGGGCCGGCTACGTGCGGATCGCGCCCGTCGAATGGCCGGCCAATCTGCAATGAGCGGCCTTGCGGTTCAAGCGACCGGTATCGCCCACCGCTACGGTAAACAGCAAGCGCTGAGCGACATCGCCTTCAGCCTGCCCGCCGGTACCCGCTGCGGGCTGATCGGCCCCGATGGTGCGGGCAAGTCGAGCCTGCTGGGATTGATTGCCGGCGTGAAGACCTTGCAGCAAGGGCAACTGGAGGTGCTCGGTGGCGCGATCGAGGATCGCCGGCATCGCGACACACTCTATGCGCGCATCGCCTTCATGCCGCAGGGCCTGGGCGGCAACCTGTACCCAGAGCTGTCGATCCGCGAGAACATCCAGTTCTTCTCGACCCTGTTCGGCCTGTCGAAGACTGAAAGCGAGCAACGCATGCACAGCCTGCTGCTCGCCACGGATCTGCTGAAGTTCGCCGAGCGCCCCGCCGGCAAGTTGTCCGGCGGCATGAAACAGAAACTCGGGCTGTGTTGCGCGCTGATCCATGAACCGGATCTGCTGATCCTCGACGAGCCGACCACCGGCGTCGACCCACTCTCGCGCCGGCGCTTTTGGGAGTTGGTCGACGACGTGCGACGCCAGCGCCCGCAACTGACGCTGCTGGTCGCCACGGCCTATATGGAAGAAGCCGAGCAGTTCGAGCATTGCCTGATGCTCGACGCCGGCCAGTTGATTGCCACCGGCCTGAGCCGTGAACTGGCCACCGTCACCCCCAGCGGCAAACTCGATGACGCCTTCACCCACTTCCAGGGCGACAGCCAGCATGACGCTCAGCCGCTGGTGATTCCACCGCGCACCGGCAATTGCAGCGACATCGCCATCGAAGCCCACGACCTGACGCTGCGCTTCGGCGATTTCACCGCTGTGGATCACGTCAGTTTTGCCATTGGGCGTGGCGAGATTTTCGGCTTTCTTGGCTCCAACGGCTGCGGCAAGACCACCACCATGAAGGTCCTGACCGGGCTGATGCCGGCCAGTGAAGGCAGTGCGACGCTGCTCGGCAACCCGGTTAATGCCAAGGATCTGGCCACGCGCAAGCGGGTCGGCTTCATGTCGCAGAGTTTTTCGTTGTATGGCGAACTCAGTGTGCGGCAGAACCTCGAACTGCACGCGCGGCTGTTCGACCTGCCCAAAACCGAGAGCGCGCAACGCATCGAAGCGTTGATCGAGCGCTTCAATCTGCGCGGCGTCGCTGATCAGCCGGCAGGTGCCCTGCCCCTTGGGCTGCGCCAGCGTCTGTCATTGGCGGTGGCCGTATTGCATCGCCCTGAAGTGCTGATTCTCGACGAGCCGACTTCCGGCGTCGATCCGGCAGCTCGCGATGACTTCTGGCGGCTGTTGATCGAGTTGTCCCGCGAACAGGGCGTGACGATCTTCCTCTCCACGCATTTCATGAACGAAGCGCAGCGCTGCGACCGCATCTCGTTGATGCACGCGGGCAAGGTCCTCGCCTGCGACACCCCGGCGGCGCTGCAACGCCAGTTTGCGGGGGAGACACTGGAAGCGGCCTTCGTCACTTGCCTGGAACAGGCTCAGGGCGCTCAACCATCAGCGCCTGTGGCCGAGCCGCAAATGGCGCCACCGAGCGCTGCGACAACACCAGTGCCCCAGCACGGTTTCAGCCTTGGTCGCCTGTTGGCCGTGGCCAGTCGCGAAGGCAAGGAGCTACTGCGCGACAAAGTGCGCATGGCGTTCGCCTTGGCCGGGGCGATTTTCATGATGGTGATCTTCGGTTACGGCATCTCGCTGGACGTGGAAAACCTCGCGTTCGCCGTGTACGACCAGGATCAGACGCCGCAGAGCCGGGCTTATCTGGAGGCGTTTCGCGGCTCCCGGTACTTCGACGAACAGCCGGCCATTCATGATCCGCAGCAACTGCACCGGCGCCTGCAACGCTCGGAAATCAAACTGGCGCTGGAGATTCCCCCCGGATTCGGCCGCGATCTGTACGCCGGGCGCCAACCCGCTGTGGCGGCGTGGCTGGATGGCGGCATGCCGTTTCGCGCCGAAACCAGCCGTAACTATGTCGAAGCCGTGCACCTGGGCAATCTGCAACAGCTGGCCGAGCAGAGCAGCCCCGCGCTGGCCCACCCGGCGGCGGCCAGCCTGGAAACCCGCTTTCGCTACAACCAGGACGTGGTCAGCGTCAACGCCATCGGCCCCGGGGTCATGGCGCTGATCCTCGCCTTCATTCCAGCGATGCTCACGGCGCTCGGCATCGTCCGCGAAAAGGAGCTGGGTTCGATCACCAACTTCTACGCCACACCCCTGACCCGTCTGGAGTTTCTGCTGGGCAAACAGACGCCGTATCTGTTGATCAGCCTGGTCAACCTGGCGCTGCTGGTGGCGATGAACCGCTGGTTGTTCGGCGTACCGTTCAAGGGCAGCCTGCTGACGCTGGCGTTCGGCGGTCTGCTGTACGTGTTGGCGACCACCAGCATGGGCCTGCTGATCTCGGCGTTCACCCGCACGCAAATCGCCGCAATCCTCGGCACCATGATCATCACCAGCCTGCCGACTATCCAGTTCTCCGGGCTGATCGTGCCGCGCTCGTCACTGGAAGGTGCGGCAGCAGTGATGGGCATGCTGTTTCCGGCGGGGCATTTCCTCGACATCGCGGTGGGCACGTTCACCAAAGCGCTGGACTTGCGTCAGCTGTGGCCGCAGTGCCTGGCGCTGTTCGGGTTCTTTGTCGGGTTCACCGGGCTGAGCCTGATCATGCTGAAAAAGCAGGAGGCCTGATGCACAAGTTCGCGCACATCCTGCGCCTGGGACTCAAGGAGCTGACCAGCCTGCGCCATGACAGCGTGTTGCTGCTGTTCCTGTTCTACGCCTTCACCGTGGCGATCTACATGCCCGCCGCCGGCTCGGTGATCGGCGTGCACAACGCCAGTGTGGCGATCGTCGACGAAGATCACAGCGCCCTCTCGCGCCAGTTGGCCCAGGCCCTGCAGCCGCCGGAATTCCAGACGCCGGTGCTGTTGCCTTATGCGCAATTGGATCAGGTCATGGACAGCGGTCAGTACACCTTCGTCATCAACATCCCGGCGGGCTTTCAAACCGACTTGCTCGCCGCGCGGCAACCGGCGATTCAGGTCAACGTCGATGCCACGGCCATGAGCCAGGCATTCATGGGAGCCGGCTATATCGGCCGGATCTTCCAGCGCGAATTGCTCGACTATGCCGGTCAGGGCGATGCAGCCGCCAAGGCGCCCGTGCAACTGACTACCCGCTCTCTGTTCAACACCAATCTGGAGGGCGGCTGGTTTTTGGCGGTGATTCAGATCGTCAACAACATCACCATTCTGGCGATCATCCTTACCGGCACGGCGCTGCTGCGCGAACGCGAACACGGCACGCTCGACCATTTGCTGGTGCTGCCGCTGACGGCGCTGGAAATCATGCTGGCGAAAATCTGGAGCAACCTGTTGGTGGTGGTGTTGTGCACCTGGCTGTCGCTGGAGGTGGTGGTCAAAGGCCTGCTGGATGTGCCGTTGGCCGGCTCGATGAGCCTGTTTTTGCTGGTGACTGCGGTTTATCTGTTTGCCAGTACCGCGCTGGGCATCTTTCTGGCGACGCTCGCGCGTTCGACGCCGCAGTTCGGCCTGCTGGCGATTCCGGTGATCATCCCGATGTCGCTGCTGTCCGGCGGCAGCACGCCATTGGACAGCATGCCGCAGTGGCTGCAGTGGGTCATGCAGGGTTCGCCGTCCACACACTTTGTCAGCCTCAGCGCCGCGATTCTGTTTCGCGACGCCGGGCTGAGCGTGGTCTGGCCGGACTTGCTGGCGCTGACGGCCATCGGCCTGCTGTTCTTCGTTATCGCACTGGCGCGCTTTCGCAAAAGCCTGGCGTCCTGAACAGCGGCCAGCGTGGTTACTGAATGATCAGGTTGTTGAACAACAGATCTTCCACCACCGGTTTGCCGGTCTCGTCATTCATCACTTGCTGGGTCTGCTTCAGGGCTTCCTGACGCAGTTTTTCCTTGCCTTCGATGCTGCCCATCGCCTCGGTGGTCTGCTGGGTGAACAGCGCCACCAGTTGATTGCGGATCAGCGGCTCGTTGGCCTTGACCAGTTTGGTCGCCTCTTCGCCGGTCACACGCAGCGCCACGTCGGCCTTGTAGACCTTCAGCTTCGGTGTGCCGTCCAGCCCGTAGTTGCCCACGAATGGCGGGCTCAGGGTGATGTAGTTGACCTTCGGTGCCTCGCCTTCTTTGGCTTCTTCGGCCAGCGCTGCCACAGGCAGAGACAGGGCCAGCAACAACATGATCCACGCTTTCACAATTCGCTCCTTATCCGGTTTGCGGCCTAGCATAACGACCCGCCGCGCAAGCACAAGCTTATGGCTGACTATCAGGGCCGGGCATGCTCGTTGACCCGTTGACTGACACACCTACACTTATCGGCCATCACTCCCAAAGGAATAGCCCTGATGAAAGCCGTGCTGTGCAAAGCCTTCGGCCCTGCCGAATCGCTGGTGCTGGAAGACGTCGCCAGTCCTGTCGCGAAGAAGAACGAAATCCTGCTGGAGGTGCACGCCGCCGGGGTCAACTTCCCGGACACGCTGATCATCGAGGGCAAATACCAGTTCAAGCCGCCCTTCCCGTTTTCGCCGGGGGGCGAAGCGGCCGGCGTGGTCAGCGCCGTCGGTGAGAAAGTCAGCCATCTGAAAGTCGGTGACCGGGTCATGGCCCTGACCGGCTGGGGCAGCTTCGCCGAGCAGGTCGCGGTGCCGGGCTACAACGTGCTGCCAATCCCGCCGTCGATGGACTTCAACAGCGCCGCCGCGTTCAGCATGACCTACGGCACTTCGATGCACGCCCTCAAACAACGGGCCAATCTGCAACCGGGCGAGACCTTGCTGGTGCTCGGCGCTTCCGGTGGCGTCGGCCTGGCGGCGGTGGAAATCGGCAAAGCCATGGGTGCCCGGGTCATCGCCACCGCCAGCAGCGCGGAAAAACTCGCCGTGGCCAAGGCCGCCGGCGCCGATGAACTGATCAACTACAGCGAAACCAGCCTCAAGGATGAAATCAAACGCCTCACCGACGGCCAGGGCGCCGACGTGATCTACGACCCGGTCGGCGGCGACCTGTTTGATCAGGCCATCCGCGCCATCGCCTGGAACGGACGGCTGCTGGTGGTCGGCTTCGCCAGCGGACGCATCCCCGAACTGCCGGTCAACCTCGCGCTGCTCAAAGGCGCAGCGGTACTCGGCGTATTCTGGGGCTCCTTCGCCCAGCGCCAGCCGCAGGACAACGCGGCGAACTTCCAGCAACTGTTCGGCTGGTTCGCCGAGGGCAAGTTGAAACCGCTGGTATCGCAGGTTTATCCCCTGAGCAATGCGGCGCAGGCGATCAACGATCTGGGGCAGCGCAAGGCGGTGGGCAAGGTGGTGGTGCAGGTGCGCTGAGTTTTTTCAGGCCGGTGACTCTCGGCGCCGGCCTGATCCGCCCCAGGCAGCAACGCAGTGTCACTTTCGGCGGCGCTGGTTTTCAAAGCAACTCACGAACCTCTCCCGGCAGAAAACTCATGTATCTACGCATAGGGGCTTCCCGGCAGCCTCTGACGATCATCGGTACGCGCCGGTTCATCCTGGCGATTATTGCCAGACGTTGTTCATCGGCCATTTGACTCTTGTGGATCACGTTCGAAACGTAAGCACGGGTGTAATGAAACACTTTTGCGTCGACCCAGGCTTCCTCGGGCATGTTTCTGAAACCGTCATTGATGACCCGACACTTTACTGACTTCAGCCACTGGTTGATGTCGATCGGCTGATCCCTGGCCAATCGAAAGAGCATCGGCGCCACGACAGACTGCTGCGCAGGCCGACCGTCCTCAACCGTCCAAGGTCTGAAGCGCCACTGTGTTATTGCGTCTTTGACCGCCTCAGCCAGATCGGGATGATCACTTCGCACAATGTCGATCGCGCTGACCGAACCATCGGCCTTGACCATGAAGCTGACCCTGACCTCGCCTTCGACCCCAGCCCTGGACAACATCTTTGGATAAATCGGCTGGGGATTATTTTCAGGTATCAGTAAACCTTCTGCCGCCAGTGCAAGACTGAAGATCGTCAATAAAATCCCCGCAAAAAACCACCGCATGATCGCGCCCCTTCCCGAGTGAGATGCCTTATCCGGCAACAGCACAAAGGTTACGGAGCGCGCCCTTTTAACTGAATGGCGCAGCTTCGCTTTTGGATGCAGGACATTTCCTGATCCCGACGGGAAATCTGACGAAACCGTTGGGCAAATGGGAGTAGGTACATTTTCTGACGGACGTTTAGCCGCCGCTCGGCCCGGCCGAGTCACCTGGCAACAGGTGCTCCTGCACCTTCAGGCTGCGCGACGGAATCAGCCGACCCTTGTCGTCGAAGCGCAGGACGATCAGCCAGTCGAAGACCTCATCCGGCCATTTTTCCTGGCCCATCAGGGCTGTGGGGTCACCGCCAAAGGCCTTGAGCAGTTTATTGATATGGCCGTGGTGCCAGGCGATCAGCACCGTCTGCGCCTGATTGCTCTTGCGCAACAGTTTGACCAGTTGATGCAGGTCGCCATTGACGTAGGGCTGCTCGATCGCAAGGTTCAGGCGCTGGGCCAGCGGGGTCAGGGTCAGGCGTGAGCGCGAACTTTCCGGGGTATCGCCGGCAGCAATCAAACGCTGGGGGGTGAACGTCTGGCCGTCGACCTGCAGCGGATTGAAATAGTCGACATAGGCAGCGGCGCGCTGTTCGCCTCGGGCATTGAGCACCGGTCCCGTATCCGGTTTTTCCGCATGCCGAATGATCAGCACCGTGGCGTTGCGCAGGCCGGAATGAGAAGGATGATCGGTGACGATCAATGTCAGCAACACGACGGCAAGTCCCGCTGCCACCAAAAATCTCGGCACCAACATGCGAACCTTCAGTGACATTGCTTATCTCGGCTGATCAATCGACTGGACGGGCCGCGAGTCTAAGTCACTCCATGTTCATAAGTGGTGAAAACGCCCTGTTCTTACAGCTGAGCGACAGGTTCGTAAAAGAACGCGCGAATTCCAACATTTCCACTGTTTTGCCAATGCGAACTGGTGCTATTTTCGGTAACGAAACTGTAACATTCGCATCCGCAGTCAAAACAAGAAATCTGGAGCTCTTGAATGTTTGCTTTCTTTCGTCCTGCCGCACATCAGGCTCCATTGCCTGAAGAAAAAATAGACAGTACTTACCGACGCCTGCGCTGGCAGATCTTCGCCGGTATCTTCTTTGGCTACGCGGGTTATTACCTGCTGCGCAAAAACTTCTCGCTGGCCATGCCGTACCTGATCGACGAAGGCTACAGCCGTGGCGATCTGGGTCTGGCAATGTCGGCCATCGCCATAGCCTACGGCCTGTCCAAATTCCTGATGGGCCTGGTCTCCGACCGTTCCAACCCGCGTTACTTCCTGCCGTTCGGCCTGCTGGTGTCGGCCGGGGTGATGTTCATTTTCGGTTTCGCGCCGTGGGCAACGTCCAGCGTGACCATGATGTTCATCCTGCTGTTCATCAACGGCTGGGCCCAGGGCATGGGCTGGCCGCCGAGCGGACGCACCATGGTGCACTGGTGGTCGCAGAAGGAACGTGGCGGCGTGGTTTCGGTGTGGAACGTGGCGCATAACGTCGGCGGCGGCCTTATCGGCCCGCTGTTCCTGATCGGCATGGGCCTGTTCAATGACTGGCACGCAGCCTTCTACGTTCCGGCAGCGGTGGCGCTGGGCGTGGCGGTGTTTGCCTTCATCACCATGCGCGACACCCCGCAATCGGTCGGCCTGCCGCCGATCGAAAAGTACAAGAACGACTACCCGGAAGGCTACGACGCCAGCCACGAAGACGAATTCAGTGCCAAGGAAATCTTCGTCAAATACGTGCTGCGCAACAAAATGCTCTGGTACATCGCCATGGCCAACGTCTTCGTCTACCTGCTGCGTTACGGCGTACTGGACTGGGCACCGACCTACCTCAAAGAAGCCAAGCATTTCGACGTCGACAAGACTTCGTGGGCCTACTTCTTCTACGAATGGGCGGGCATCCCGGGCACGCTGCTGTGCGGCTGGATGTCGGACAAGATCTTCCGTGGCAACCGTGGCCTGACCGGCATGGTGTTCATGGCGCTGGTGACCGTGGCGACCCTGGTTTATTGGCTGAACCCGGCCGGCAACCCGACCGTGGACATGATCGCGCTGTTCTCCATCGGCTTCCTGATCTACGGCCCGGTGATGCTGATCGGTCTGCAGGCGCTGGAACTGGCACCGAAGAAAGCCGCCGGTACGGCAGCGGGCTTCACCGGTCTGTTCGGCTATCTGGGTGGTTCGGTCGCGGCAAGTGCGGCGATGGGCTACACCGTTGACCACTTCGGCTGGGACGGTGGTTTCGTGTTGCTGGTGGGCGCTTGCCTGCTGTCGATGGCCTTCCTGGCGCCGACGCTATGGCACAAACAAGTCGCCAGTCAGAGCCGCGAAGCGGTCGCTTGATCGCTTTGTGATCTACAGCGCTTGAGCCGCGCCTCCAGATTTCGATCCGGCATGGCGTGGCTGCGCAGGGCGTGGGCGGTCTGCTCGACATAATCGCGAGTGGTGCCGTAGCGCCCGCAAGCGCTTTCAAACACCTGGCTCAGCACATGATCCGGCAGGTTGCCGGCGTAGCTGGGCAGGTGTCGCTCCAGAACAAACCCTAGCGCCTGAACCTGACTGCCATCTTCGAGTCGGCAGTTGAGCCAGTGCGGGCGATAGGACGGAAACGGCATCTCGCGTTTCCACAGCGCGTACAACGCACTGTCGAGATTCTCTTCCGGCAACCGATAGGCGAAGCCGCTGCACGAACCGCCGCGATCCAGACCAAACACCAGCCCGGGCATTTCCGGCGTCCCGCGGTGCTCGTGTGACCACAGGTACAAGCCACGATGATAGCCATGCACCCGCCCGCGCACCCGCTCCACAGCCGTGCACTCCGGACGCCAGATCAGCGAACCGTAGGCGAACAGCCACACCGGCCCGCCCTTGTGGCGCGCCATGGTCGATTGCATCGAGACGAGAAGTTGTTCGTGGGTCAGCTGCGGCCCCAGATCGAGCCGCGGAGGATAAGCCAGATTCACAAAAGCAGATTCAATGGCTGTCATGACGGAAGTGTTCGGCCCCGCAAGTATTACAAGATGTAAGCACAATTCGCTTGATAGAACATATAGCAGTAACTGTAAAACGAAAAGTGCTAAAGGATGTATGACCTGCCCGATAGCGTTAATTGGGGATTATCAGCCCCTGCCATGCGGTTTTATATAGCCTAATACCATTGCAGAAATATCTTAAATACCCGAATGAAATATGCATAAGCCTTCGCTCGTTCAGGTTTCGTTCATGAAGGCGCGGGAAACTTCCTACTAAAATATCGGACTTTCTTTCTTCTCCGTCGCTGAACGCCTACGTATAACGGCCTTCCTCTGGCGCAAGCCATTCCGTTTGACCGAGGCTGCACAATGAAAATCCCAAGACTTCTGGCCGCATTGCTGATGACTCAGGCCGGCCATGCATTGGCCGAGGACGATGCACAGGACAAAGGCTTCTGGTATGCCCAGACCAGCGTCTACACCCGACATTATTCGCCCGACCCCGAACACAATAATCATCAGGACCTGATCGGCATCGAACGTAATCAGGCTTCCGGCTGGGTCTTTGGCGGGGCAACTTTCCGCAACTCGTTCCGCCAGCGCTCGAACTATGCCTATGTCGGCAAGCGCTATGACAGCAGCGAGTACCCGCTGTATCTGAAAGTCACCGGTGGGCTGTTGCAGGGTTATCGCGGTGACTACAAGGACAAGATCCCGTTGAACCACTACGGCGTTGCGCCGGTGATCATCCCTTCTGTAGGTACTCACTATGGCCCGTTGGCTGCCGAGCTGGTATTTCTCGGCGCCAACGCGGCGATGGTGACCAGCGGCGTACGTTTCTAGGGGCGGGGGGCCAGAGCGCGAGTCAATTCGCGCGGGTCAAGACCGAGGCGCATACGCAAATACATCGGCGCGCATCTGGTGCGCATCCATGCCGGCTTCCACCAGCGCATCCAGCGTGCCGTAAACCATCGCCGGCGAGCCGCTGGCGTAGACGTGCAGGGACTTCAGATCCGGGAAGTCTTCGCACACGGCCTGGTGCAACATCCCGCAGCGCCCTTCCCAACCGCACTGGTCGCTGACGACTTTGTGCAGGAACAGGTTGGGCAGCTTCAGCCATTCGTCCCAATGCTCGATCTGGTAGAAGTCTTCCGGACGGCGCACGCCCCAGTACAGATGCACCGGGTGTTTGAAACCGTTGGCGCGGCAGTGTTCGATCAGGCTGTGAATCTGCCCCATGCCGGTGCCGGCGGCGATCAGCACCAGCGGACCGTCAGGCAATTCGGCGAGGTGGGTGTCGCCGAACGGCAGCTCGACGCGCACCAGCGGGTTGCGTTGCAGCTGTTCGATCAGGCTCAGCGCACTGGCTTCACGGGCCAGCACATGGATTTCCAGATCACGCCCGCCGTGCGGCGCCGAGGCCATGGAGAACGCCGATTTCTCGCCGTTCTCACGCTCGATCATCAGGTATTGCCCGGCGTGATAGCGCGGCGGCTTGCCGGCCGGCGCACGCAGACGCACGCGCCAGGTGTCGCCGCCGACATCCCGGCATTCGATGACCTGACACGACAGGCTGCGCACCGGCAGTTCTCCCAGCGCGAGCACGCCATCCCACAGCAGGACGCAGTCTTCCAGCGGCTCGGCTATGCAAGTGTAGAACTCGCCGTGGTCGTGCACCTTGCCGGCCTGCTCGACCCGGCCTTCCACCAACAGCGCCGCACACACGTGGCAATTGCCATTGCGACAGCTTTGCGGACATTCATAGCCCAGGCGCCGCGCACCATCGAGAATCCGCTCGCCGGGCCGTATCTCAAGCACCGCTCCGGAGGGCTGCAGGGTTACACGCATCAATCTATTCCTAACTGATTCCAGATGGCATCGATCCGCTGGGTGACGGCGTCGTCCTTGACGATTACGCGGCCCCACTCGCGAGTGGTTTCGCCCGGCCACTTGTGGGTGGCATCCAGGCCCATTTTCGAGCCCAGGCCGGACACCGGCGAGGCGAAGTCGAGGTAGTCGATCGGCGTGTTGTCGATCATCACCGTGTCGCGCTTGGGGTCCATGCGCGTGGTGATGGCCCAGATCACGTCGTTCCAGTCCCGGGCGTTGATATCGTCGTCAGTGACGATAACGAACTTGGTGTACATGAACTGTCGCAAAAACGACCAGACACCGAGCATCACGCGCTTGGCATGCCCCGGATACGACTTCTTCATCGTCACCACGGCCATGCGGTACGAGCAGCCTTCCGGCGGCAGGTAGAAATCGGTGATTTCCGGGAACTGCTTCTGCAGGATCGGCACGAACACTTCGTTCAGCGCCACGCCGAGGATCGCCGGCTCATCCGGTGGACGGCCGGTGTAGGTGCTGTGATAGATCGGCTTGATCCGGTGGGTGATGCGTTCGACGGTGAACACCGGGAAGCTGTCGACTTCGTTGTAGTAACCGGTGTGGTCGCCGTACGGGCCTTCGTCGGCCATTTCGCCCGGATGGATCACGCCTTCGAGGATGATTTCGGCAGTGGCCGGCACTTGCAGGTCGTTGCCACGGCACTTGACCAGCTCGGTACGGTTACCGCGCAGCAGGCCGGCGAAAGCGTATTCGGAGAGGCTGTCCGGCACCGGGGTGACCGCGCCGAGGATGGTCGCAGGGTCGGCGCCGAGAGCCACGGAGACCGGGAACGGCTGACCCGGATGCTTCTCGCACCACTCGCGGAAGTCCAGTGCACCGCCACGGTGACTAAGCCAGCGCATGATCACCTTATTGCGGCCGATCACTTGCTGACGGTAGATACCGAGGTTCTGGCGCTCCTTGTTCGGGCCCTTGGTGACGGTCAGGCCCCAGGTGATCAGCGGGCCGACGTCGCCGGGCCAGCAGGTCTGCACCGGCAGCATCGCCAGATCGACGTCGTCGCCTTCGATGACCACTTCCTGGCACACCGCGTCTTTGACGACTTTCGGCGCCATCGAGATGATCTTGCGGAAGATCGGCAGTTTCGACCACGCGTCCTTCAAGCCCTTCGGCGGCTCCGGCTCCTTGAGGAAAGCCAGCAGCTTGCCGATCTCGCGCAGTTCGCTGACCGACTCGGCGCCCATGCCCATCGCCACCCGCTCAGGGGTGCCGAACAGGTTGCCGAGCACCGGAATGTCGTAGCCGGTGGGTTTCTCGAACAGCAGCGCCGGGCCTTTGGCCCGCAGTGTGCGGTCGCACACCTCGGTCATTTCCAGCACCGGCGAGACGGGAATCTGGATGCGTTTCAACTCTCCGCGCTGCTCAAGCTGCTGCACGAAATCCCGAAGATCCTTGAATTTCATTGACGATGGCACCCTCAAAATAGGCGTACATCCTACCTGCTATGCAGCCCTGTGGCAGCCTGTCGCTGCTTACTTGGCTGCATTCGTCTGCGCTTTGCCAAGGTTTTCCCGGCCTTGCAGGCCGATAAACAGCGGCTCAAGGATCGGTGCCACAAACCGCGCACCGACTTCGGACAGGTGATTGTCATCGGTGTACAGCGAATACCCACCGAGTTCGGCGTGACACAGGCCGTTTTCATCACACAGTCGCGGCGCCGGATCGACCACGCGCACTGCCGGATCATTCTGCGCCAACTGCGCTAACAACTGACTGATGAACACCTGACGCTTGTGGTGCGCCTCAACGGCCAGACCGACGTCATCCACCGGGCGATCGAGCATCGCCAGCCGCGTCAGTCGATACGGTGGACTGAACGCCTGCAACGGCGCCTCTTTCACCAGCCATACGCGATGCCCGGCCGCCCGCAATTGTGTGACCCGCGCATGCAGCCCCTCGGCAAAGCGCCGCTCGGCATCGGCACGATCATAGCGGCCATCGGGCGTTCGCAGCACATGGCCCAGATCGCCCTTGGCGTCACCGTACAAATAGAGACTCCAACGCGCGACCAGCACCACATCGCTGATCGCCTGGGTTTTCAGCCCCTGTTCGACCCGCTTGTTGAAGCGCGCACAGACACCGTCATGCTCCAGGCCGTCGACCGGAATACAACCCGGAGAACTGGCCAGAATCACGCTGACACCGTGGGCTTTGGCACCGTCATCGAACACCGGGATCAGCGCCGTGGCATGGCTGTCGCCCCAGACCAGCGCACGGGTCGGCAGATCCTTCACGCCGTACTGGCAGAACAGCTTGTCGTCAGGGGTCTTGTCATCCGCCAGACACGCCATCAGCTCCGGCCGCCACTCGCGGCCCTTGGCGTATTGCAGCGCTTGCTCGGACAAGCGCCATGGCAGGCCATCGGTCCAGCGCAGCGATTGCCCGGCCAGACCAAGCAGCAGAATCCCGCAGAAACCGGCCAGCAGAATCTGCCGCCGCCCGGCGAGCAAGCGCCGTTCACGAAACGGCGTTTCGACGAACTTCCACGACAGATACCCCAGCACCAGGGTCAGCAGAATCAGTCCGGCCGTGTCGAGTGCGCCCGGTTCATCGACACTGGCGTAGCTGGAGAACACGAATACCGGCCAGTGCCACAAGTACCAGGAATAGGAGATCAGCCCGAGGCCGACCATCACCCGGCTGCTCAACAATTGCCCTACCAGCGTTTCGCGATGACCGTTGGCCAGAATCAGCAGCACCACGCCCAGCACCGGCAGCAACGCCGTGACACCCGGGAACGGCGTCGACTTGTCATAGGCAAACACCGCCAGCAGGATCAACCCCATGCCGAGCAGGCTCAAGGCCTGGGCGGCCAGCGGCTTCAAGCGCCAGGCGTGTTTCGGCGCGACCGCCAGCATCGCTCCGGCGAGCAACTCCCAGGCGCGCATCGGCAGCAGGAAGAAAGCCTTTTCCGGATGATGCTGGATCGCCCACACACTCAGACCGAACGACACCAGCAGCACGCCGAACAGCGCCAGCCGCCAGTGTTTCAGGCGGCTCGAGAGCAACGTCAGCAGCAGCGGGAAGAAGATGTAGAACTGCTCCTCCACCGCCAGTGACCAGGTGTGCAGCAGCGGTTTGAGGTCAGAGGCGACGTCGAAGTAGCCGTCCTGGCGCATGAACAGGATGTTTGAGACGAACGTCACCTGATAGCGCACCGAGCGCCCGAGCTCTTCATAGTCTTTGGGCGCCAGCAGGAACCAGCCCACCGCCAGCACCGCAATGATCATCGCGAACAGCGCCGGCAGAATCCGCCGCGCACGCCGCGCCCAGAACTCGACGAAGCTGAAACGCCCGGCCTGACGCTGATTCCAGATGATCGAGGTGATGAGGTAGCCGGAAATCACGAAGAACACGTCCACGCCGACAAAACCGCCGGTAAACCCCGGGACGCCAAAATGGAACAGCACTACGGCGATCACTGCGACTGCGCGCAGGCCGTCGATATCCCTTCGATAAGCGAGTGTGCTCATAAAATCTTTAATGCCAATCAGATGGTTGTTTTTTGTACAGCACGAGCCTTATCACAGAGGCTCCGAGCGCTGTTTGTGGGTTGCCCGATCACAGACCTTACCAGATCAGGAACCTCCCATTGCCGGGGTAAATTTCATGCAAAAAAAAGGCGCCCCCCAAAGGGGCGCCCTTTTTATCGGTTCAACCGGCGATGTTACTTGCGCTTCATCGACAGGAAGAACTCGTCGTTGGTCTTGGTCGTTTTCAGCTTGTCGACCAGGAACTCGATGGCAGCCACTTCGTCCATCGGGTGCAGCAGTTTGCGCAGAATCCACATGCGCTGCAGTTCGTCATCGGCGGTCAGCAACTCTTCGCGGCGGGTGCCGGAACGGTTGATGTTGATCGCCGGGAAGACGCGCTTTTCCGCAATCTTGCGGTCCAGCGGCAGCTCCATGTTGCCGGTACCCTTGAACTCCTCGTAGATCACTTCGTCCATCTTCGAACCGGTTTCAACCAGTGCGGTGGCGATAATGGTCAGCGAGCCGCCTTCTTCGATGTTGCGCGCCGCGCCGAAGAAACGCTTCGGTTTCTCCAGGGCGTGGGCGTCAACACCACCGGTCAGCACCTTGCCGGAGCTCGGGATCACGGTGTTGTAGGCACGGGCCAGACGGGTGATGGAGTCGAGCAGGATCACCACGTCCTTCTTGTGTTCGACCAGGCGCTTGGCCTTCTCGATCACCATTTCGGCAACCTGCACGTGACGGGTCGGCGGCTCGTCGAAGGTCGAGGCAACCACTTCGCCGCGCACGGTGCGCTGCATTTCGGTTACTTCTTCCGGACGCTCGTCGATCAACAGCACGATCAGGTGAACTTCAGGATTGTTACGCGCGATGTTCGCGGCGATGTTCTGCAGCATGATCGTTTTACCGGCTTTCGGCGGTGCAACGATCAGACCACGCTGGCCTTTGCCGATTGGGGCGCACAGGTCGATCACACGACCGGTCAGGTCTTCGGTGGAACCGTTACCGGCTTCCATCTTCATGCGCACGGTCGGGAACAGCGGGGTCAGGTTCTCGAAGAGAATCTTGTTCTTCGCGTTCTCCGGACGATCGAAGTTGATCGTGTCGACCTTGAGCAGAGCGAAGTAACGCTCGCCTTCCTTCGGAGGGCGGATCTTGCCAACGATGGTGTCACCGGTGCGCAAGTTGAAACGACGGATCTGGCTCGGCGAGACGTAGATATCGTCCGGGCCGGCCAGGTAGGAAGCGTCAGCGGAGCGCAGGAAGCCGAAGCCGTCCTGGAGAATCTCCAGCACGCCATCACCGGAGATTTCCTCGCCGCTTTTCGCGTGCTTTTTCAGCAGGGAGAAAATCACGTCCTGCTTGCGCGAACGGGCCATATTTTCTATGCCCATCTGTTCGGCCAATTCGAGCAGTTCGGTAATCGGCTTTTGCTTGAGTTCAGTCAGATTCATATAGGAATGACGTAATCATTTATGGAGGGGGGGAAATTAAGCTTTTGGCTTAATGAGGCCGCGCCGCGGAGAAGGCGACAGGATCGCGAACTTGTTCGAAAAGGAGTGCGTCGGCGACGGCTAGCAGGGGGCAGTGGAGAAACCAGTGCGGGGCCGAATGTACCACCTGAGTTTCGGAGCGTCTAGCCCTGAATACGCAAAAAGCCCCGCAAATTGCGAGGCTTTTTTTCGGCGATTTACTGCGACGCTTAGATGTTGGCGTCGAGGAAAGCAGCCAGTTGCGACTTCGACAGGGCGCCGACTTTGGTCGCTTCAACGTTGCCGTTCTTGAACAGCATCAGCGTCGGGATACCACGCACGCCATGCTTGGCCGGGGTTTCCTGGTTTTCGTCGATGTTCAGTTTGGCAACGGTCAGCTTGCCTTTGTAAGTCTCGGCAATCTCGTCCAGAACCGGAGCGATCATTTTGCAAGGGCCGCACCATTCAGCCCAGTAGTCGACCAGTACAGCGCCTTCGGCCTTGAGTACGTCGGCTTCGAAGCTGGCGTCGCTAACGTGTTTGATAAGATCGCTGCTCATGGAATTCTCCAGGTTGTAAGCAAAAAAACGTGGCCCATCATAGCCGCCCTTCCCTTGTTCAGGAAGCTGCAGTTGATTGAGTCTTGCTATGGCACTCGATGAGTTTGGGTATAGCCCAAGTCACGCCGTGGCAGGGGCAATGAAGGAAATTCCGGTGCGCAGGGCGGCGTTGCGCACGTGTTCCTGCATGGCCTTCTGGGCCGCAGCGGATGCCCGGCGCGCCAGCGCACGAAGGATCTTGCGGTGCTCCTGCCAGGTTTCCATCGCCCGCTCGGCGCGGATGAACGGTAGCTTCTGGCTCTCCAGAAAGATTTCGGCGCTGGCGGTGAGGATGCTCAGCATCGCCTGATTGCCGCTGGCCAGCAGAATGCGCCGGTGAAATTCGAAGTCGAGTTTCGCCGCCGCCTCGAAATCGCCGGCCTTCAATTGCTCGCGCATCGCCGCGACGTTGTCCTCCAGCGCATCCAGGTCGAACGTGCTCAGGGTCACCGCTGCCAGCCCGGCGGCAAAACCCTCCAGCGCATAGCGCAACTGAAAGATGTCCAGCGGCGAAGCCTGCGCCGCAAACGGCCAGCCCGGCGCATTGTCACCTTGCGCAATCTCCACCGGCGCCTGTACGAACACGCCTTTGCCCGGCTGGATAGTGACCACACCCAGCGCACTGAGCGACGACAGCGCCTCGCGCAACGACGCCCGGCTGACCCCCAGTTGCACCGCCAGATCCCGTTGCGACGGCAACGCATCGCCCGCACCGAAACCCTGCTCGGTGATCAGTTTGCGAATCGCTTGCAGCGCCACTTCGGGTACGGCGCGAGAGATCGAGTTCATGGTTTTTCGGACGAGCCAGGCCAAGGTGCGGCTAGTTGTAAAGCTATTCACCGGATCCGGCAAGTCGTGCCCCAGCAGGGTTCGGCGCCCGCTGCCGATGCGCTATCGGGGTGCGAAATACAACCTGACTGTTCAGACCAGTAAGACCGAACAAACCCGGCAAACCCGCGGCCTGCCGGGGATGAATCCGAGTATTGGCACGGCGCATGCTCTGTCCGATCGCAGAAATCACTTCCCGCCGATCCGGAGATTTGCCATGAGCCTGCGTTACAGCGCCCTCCTCACCGCCCTGTTTGCCAGCCTGATGCTGAGCCAGGCCCCCGCCCATGCCGACGGTCTGGGCGACGTGGTCAAACGCGGCACACTGAAAGTCGCCGTGCCTCAGGACTTCCCGCCGTTCGGCTCGGTCGGCCCGGACATGAAACCCCGTGGCCTGGACATCGACACGGCAAAACTGCTGGCCGAGCAACTCAAGGTCAAACTCGAGCTGACCCCGGTCAACAGCACCAACCGCATTCCGTTCCTCACCACCGGCAAGGTCGATCTGGTGATCTCCAGCCTGGGCAAGAACCCGGAGCGCGAGAAAGTCATCGACTTCTCCCACGCCTACGCACCGTTCTACCTCGCCGTGTTCGGCCCGCCTGATGCCGCCATCTCTACGCTCGACGACCTTAAAGGCAAAACCATCAGCGTCACCCGTGGCGCGATCGAAGACATCGAGCTGACCAAGGTCGCCCCCGAAGGCGTGACCATCAAACGTTTCGAAGACAACAACTCGACCATCGCCGCCTACCTCGCCGGGCAAGTGGACCTGATCGCCAGCGGCAACGTGGTGATGGTGGCGATCAGCGAGAAGAACCCGAAACGCGTGCCGGCGCTGAAAGTGAAGCTCAAGGATTCGCCGGTCTACGTCGGCGTCAACAAGAACGAGCCGGCGCTGCTGGGCAAGGTCAACGAGATCCTCGCCACCGCCAAGGCTGATGGTGCGCTGGAGAAAAACTCGCAGACCTGGCTCAAGGAGCCACTGCCGGCCGATCTCTGATCGGGCGCGCGGGAGACAATCGATGGCTTATCAGTTCGATTTCATGCCGGTGCTGCAAAACACCGACCTGCTGTTGCGCGGCGCCCTGTTCACCCTGGAACTGACGGCCATTGGTGCGCTGTTCGGGGTTGGCGTGGGCATCGTCGGCGCGCTGGTGCGGGCGTGGAACATCCGCCCGTTCTCGGCACTCTTCGGCGTCTACGTCGAGTTGATCCGCAACACGCCGTTTCTGGTGCAGCTGTTCTTCATCTTCTTCGGCCTGCCGTCGCTTGGGGTGCAGATTTCCGAGTGGCAGGCAGCGGTGCTGGCGATGGTGATCAACCTCGGTGCGTACTCGACCGAGATCATTCGCGCCGGCATCCAGGCGATCCCGCGCGGCCAACTGGAAGCCGCCGCCGCACTGGCGATGAGCCGTTTCGAAGCGTTCCGCCACGTGATCCTGCTGCCGGCACTGGGCAAGGTCTGGCCGGCCCTGAGCAGCCAGATCATCATCGTCATGCTCGGCTCGGCGGTGTGTTCGCAGATCGCCACCGAAGAGCTGAGCTTCGCTGCCAACTTCATTCAGTCGCGCAACTTCCGCGCCTTTGAAACCTATGCGCTGACCACGCTGATCTACCTGTGCATGGCGCTGCTGATCCGCCAGTTGCTGAACTGGGTCGGTCGCCGCTATATCGCAAGGAGCAGCCGATGAGCGACTTCACCTTCTGGGACATCCTGCGCAACCTGCTTACCGGTCTGCAATGGACGCTGGCGCTGTCGCTGGTGGCGTTCATTGGCGGCGGGATCGTCGGGCTGCTGATTCTGGTCATGCGCATCTCGAAGAACCCGTTGCCGAGCAACATCGCTCGCACCTGGATCGAATTGTTCCAGGGCACACCGTTGCTGATGCAACTGTTTCTGGTGTTCTTCGGCGTGGCGCTGGCCGGGATTGAAATCTCGCCGTGGATGGCGGCGGCGATTGCCCTGACCCTGTTTACCAGTGCCTATCTGGCGGAGATCTGGCGCGGTTGCGTCGAAGCGATCCCCAATGGCCAGTGGGAAGCCTCGTCGAGCCTGGCACTGAATCCACTGGAGCAGTTGCGCTACGTGATCCTGCCGCAGGCGCTGCGCATCGCGGTGGCGCCGACCGTGGGTTTCTCGGTGCAAGTGGTGAAAGGCACGGCGGTGACCTCGATCATCGGCTTCACCGAGCTGACCAAGACCGGCGGCATGCTCGCCAACGCCACCTTCGAACCGTTCATGGTCTACGGCCTCGTCGCCCTCGGCTACTTCCTGCTCTGCTACCCCTTGTCGCTCAGTGCGCGCTACCTGGAAAGGAGACTGCATGCCTCTGCTTAGAATTTCCGCCCTGCATAAATACTACGGCGACCACCACGTGCTCAAAGGCATCGACCTGAGCGTCGAGGAAGGCCAGGTGGTGGCGATCATCGGCCGCAGCGGCTCGGGTAAATCGACCCTGCTGCGCACCCTCAACGGCCTGGAGTCGATCAACGACGGTGTGATCGAAGTCGACGGCGAATACCTCGACGCCGCCCGCGCCGATCTGCGCAGCTTGCGGCAGAAAGTCGGCATGGTGTTCCAGCAGTTCAACCTGTTCCCGCACCTGACCGTGGGCGAAAACGTGATGCTCGCCCCGCAAGTGGTGCAAAAAGTACCGAAGGCCAAGGCGGCCGAACTGGCGCGCAAGATGCTTGAGCGCGTCGGGCTGGGGGAGAAGTTCGACGCCTTCCCGGATCGTTTGTCCGGTGGGCAGCAACAGCGGGTGGCGATTGCCCGGGCGCTGGCGATGTCACCGAAAGTGTTGCTGTGCGATGAGATCACTTCGGCGCTGGACCCGGAACTGGTCAACGAAGTGCTCGCCGTGGTGCGCCAACTGGCCAAGGAAGGCATGACCTTGATCATGGTCACCCACGAAATGCGCTTTGCCCGGGAAGTCGGCGACAAACTGGTGTTCATGCACCATGGCAAAGTGCATGAAGTGGGGGATCCGAAGGTGTTGTTTGCCCATCCGCAGACGGCGGAGCTGGCGAATTTCATTGGTACCGTGGAAGCCGCCAACTGAGCCGGCACATCCTCTGTGGCGAGGGAGCTTGCTCCCGCTCGGCTGCGCGGCAGTCGTGAAACCTGTCGACCGCGATTTGCCTGAATCGCAAGGTGAATGGCTTCAGGACCGCTTCGCAGCCCAGCGGGAGCAAGCTCCCTCGCCACAGAAGCTGTGTTGGATCAACGGTTTGAGCCATGCGCGTTGGCGTCAGCGTTTGATCGTGGCACGATGGCGGGGTTATCGACCGAGACCCCCTGACCATGCCGCAATCCAAAGCCAAGAATCTGTCCTTGATCGCCGCAATCGACCTGGGCTCCAACAGCTTCCACATGGTCGTGGCCAAGGCCCAGAACGGTGAAATCCGCATCCTGGAGCGCCTCGGAGAGAAAGTGCAGCTCGCCGCCGGTATCGACGATGAGCGCCATCTCAACGAAGAATCGATGCAGCGTGGCCTCGACTGCCTCAAGCGCTTTGCCCAACTGATCAACGGCATGCCACTGGGCGCCGTGCGGATCGTCGGCACCAACGCCCTGCGCGAAGCACGCAATCGCCTGGAATTCATCCACCGCGCCGAAGAGATCCTTGGCCACCCGGTGGAAGTCATCTCCGGCCGTGAAGAAGCGCGGCTGATTTATCTGGGCGTTTCGCACACCCTCGCCGACACCCCGGGCAAGCGCCTGGTGGCCGACATCGGCGGCGGCAGTACCGAATTCATCATCGGGCAGCGTTTTGAACCGCTGCTGCGCGAAAGCCTGCAAATGGGCTGCGTCAGCTTCACCCAGCGTTATTTCAAGGACGGCAAGATCACCCCGGCCCGTTACGCCCAGGCGTACACGGCGGCACGGCTGGAGATCATGAGCATCGAGCACGCCCTGCACCGCCTGACCTGGGATGAAGCCATCGGCTCCTCGGGCACCATCCGCGCCATCGGCCTGGCGCTGAAGGCCGGCGGGCATGGCACCGGTGAAGTGAATGCCGAAGGCCTGGCGTGGCTCAAGCGTCGCCTGTTCAAACTGGGTGACGTCGACAAGATCGACTTCGAAGGCATCAAGCCTGACCGTCGCGCGATCTTCCCGGCAGGCCTGGCAATTCTCGAGGCGATCTTCGACGCCCTCGAACTGCAGCGCATGGATCATTGCGAAGGCGCGCTGCGTGAAGGCGTGCTCTACGACCTGCTCGGCCGCCATCATCACGAAGACGTGCGCGAGCGCACCCTGACTTCGCTGATGGAGCGTTATCACGTCGATCTGGAACAAGCGGCGCGGGTTGAACGCAAAGCCCTGCACGCCTTCGATCAGGTTGCCGTGGATTGGGAGCTGGATGACGGTATCTGGCGCGAACTGCTCGGTTGGGCGGCGAAGGTCCACGAAGTCGGCCTCGACATCGCGCATTACCACTACCACAAGCACGGCGCCTACCTGATCGAACACTCGGATCTCGCCGGTTTCTCCCGTGAAGACCAGCAAATGCTCGCGTTGCTGGTGCGCGGCCATCGCCGTAACATCCCCAAGGACAAGTTCGCCGAGTTCGGTGACGACGGCGACAAGCTGATCCGCCTGTGCGTGCTGCTGCGCTTCGCCATCCTGTTCCACCACATCCGTGGCACCCAGGCGATGCCGCAAGTGACGCTGCACGCCAAAGGCAACACCCTTGACGTGGAATTCCCGGAGAACTGGCTGGATGAGAATCAGCTGACCCAGGCCGACTTTGGCCTCGAAGCCGACTGGCTGACGCGGGTTGGCATCGTGCTAACAGTCCACTGATAACCTTGTGGCGAGGGGATTTATCCCCGATGGACTGCGGAGCAGTCCCAGAATTCTTGGCGAAAAAGACCGGGGCCGCTTCGCGCCCATCGGGGATAAATCCCCTCACCACGAATGAATGCATGTAGGTACAAAAAAGGCGATCCCGAGGGATCGCCTTTTTTATTGGGCTGAAGATCAGCTGCTCACCGGCAGAATCGGGCTGCCCAGACGTTCCAGCAAGGTCGCCTGCGCACTGCGCGGGTTCTGGTTGCCGGTTGGCGTGTTGCGGATGTAACGGCCATCCGACTGCAGGCTCCAGCTGTGGGTGTTGTCGGTCAGGTACAGCTCCAGCTCTTTCTTGACGCGGGTCAGCAGCTTCTTGCCTTCCACCGGGAAGCAAGTCTCGACGCGTTTGTCGAGGTTGCGTTCCATCCAGTCGGCGCTGGAGAGGAACATCTGCTCCTCGCCGCCGTTGAGGAAGTAGAACACTCGGGTGTGTTCAAGGAAGCGACCGATGATCGAGCGCACATGGATGTTGTGCGAAACCCCGGCAATCCCCGGACGCAGGCAGCACATGCCACGCACCACCAGATCGATGCGCACGCCGGACTGACTGGCCTTGTACAGCGCGCGAATGATCTTCGGATCGGTCAGCGAGTTGAACTTGGCAATGATGTGCGCCGGTTTGCCTTCGACGGCGAACTGGGTTTCCCGGGCAATCATGTCGAGCATGCCCTTCTTCAGGGTGAACGGCGCATGCAGCAGTTTCTTCATGCGCAGGGTTTTACCCATGCCGATCAACTGGCTGAACAGTTTGCCGACGTCTTCGCACAACGCGTCGTCGGAAGTCAGCAGGCTGTAGTCGGTGTACAGACGGGCGTTGCCGGCGTGGTAGTTACCGGTGCCGAGGTGCGCGTAACGCACGATCTCGCCGGCCTCGCGACGCAGGATCAGCATCATCTTGGCGTGGGTCTTGAAGCCGACCACGCCGTAGATCACCACCGCACCGGCCGCTTGCAGACGGCTGGCCAGTTGCAGGTTGGACTCTTCGTCGAAGCGTGCGCGCAGTTCGATGACCGCGGTGACTTCCTTGCCGTTACGCGCGGCGTCCACCAGCGCATCGACGATCTCGGAGTTGGCGCCAGAGCGGTACAGGGTCTGGCGCACCGCCAGAACATGCGGGTCCTTGGCGGCCTGACGCAGCAGATCGACCACCGGAGTGAACGACTCGAACGGGTGCAGCAGCAGGATGTCCTGCTTGCTCACGACGCTGAAAATGTTCTCGCTGTTCTGCAGCAGTTTCGGGATCTGCGGGGTGAACGGCGTGTATTGCAGCTCCGGGTGGCTGTCCAGACCGGTGATGCTGAACAGACGGGTCAGGTTGACCGGGCCGTTGACCTGATACAGCTCGGTCTCGCTCAGGTTGAACTGCTTGAGCAGATAGTCCGACAGGTGTTTCGGGCAAGTGTCGGCGACTTCCAGACGCACCGCATCGCCGTAGCGTCGCGAGAACAGTTCGCCACGCAGAGCGCGCGCAAGGTCTTCGACGTCTTCGGAGTCGAGCGCCAGGTCGGCGTTTCGGGTCAGGCGGAACTGGTAGCAACCCTTGACCTTCATGCCCTGGAACAGGTCATCGGCGTGGGCGTGGATCATCGACGAAAGGAACACATAGTTGTCGCCCGGGCCGCCTACTTCTTCCGGAACCTTGATGATCCGTGGCAGCAGGCGCGGTGCCGGGATGATCGCCAGACCGGAATCGCGACCGAAGGCGTCGATGCCTTCCAGTTCGACGATGAAGTTCAGGCTCTTGTTCACCAGCAACGGGAACGGGTGCGTCGGGTCGAGGCCGATCGGGGTGATGATCGGCGCGATCTCGTCGCGGAAGTAGCGGCGCACCCAGGTCTTGATCTTGGTCGTCCAGTGACGGCGACGGATGAAGCGCACCTGATGCTTTTCCAGTTCCGGCAGCAGGATGTCGTTGAGGATCGCGTACTGGCGGTCAACGTGACCGTGCACCAACTCGCTGATCCGCGCCAGCGCCTGATGCGGTTGCAGACCGTCGGCACCGGCCTGTTCGCGAGCGAAGGTGATCTGCTTTTTCAGGCCAGCGACGCGAATTTCAAAGAATTCGTCGAGGTTGCTGGAGAAGATCAGCAGGAACTTCAGCCGCTCCAGCAACGGATAGGACTCGTCCAGCGCCTGTTCCAGCACGCGGATGTTGAATTGCAGTTGCGAGAGCTCGCGGTGGATGTACAGGCTGCTGTCATCCAGCCCGGGGATCGCAATCACCGGCGCCGCCGCGACGGCTTCGGTGACCGGCGCGGGTGGCGCAGGCTCGAGTTCCGGCGGAGTTTCGGTGATTTGCTCCACCACCGGTTGAGCTTCTTTTACTGCAACTTCAGTGAGTCCTTCGGTATTCATCGAATGTTCCTGGGAGGGCTATTTCTGCTCTCGTAACAATTGAGCGGCACGGACAGCAAAGTAAGTCAGGATGCCATCAGCGCCGGCACGTTTAAAGGCGGTCAGTGATTCAAGAATTACCGCCTCGCTCAACCAGCCATTCTGGATCGCCGCCATGTGCATGGCGTATTCGCCGCTAACCTGATAGACGAAGGTCGGCACTTTGAAGGCATCTTTTACCCGGAAAAGAATGTCCAGGTACGGCATACCGGGTTTGACCATGACCATGTCCGCGCCTTCAGACAAGTCCGCGCCGACTTCGTGCAGCGCTTCGTCGCTGTTGGCCGGGTCCATCTGATACGAGGCCTTGTTGGCCTTGCCCAGATTCGCTGCCGACCCCACCGCATCGCGAAACGGCCCGTAATAGGCGCTGGCGTACTTGGCCGAATAGGCCATGATCCGCACGTTGACGTGGCCGGCAATCTCCAGTGCTTCGCGGATCGCCTGGATACGCCCGTCCATCATGTCCGACGGCGCCACGACCTGAGCACCGGCTTCAGCGTGGGACAGAGCCTGCTTGACCAGTGCGTCGACGGTAATGTCGTTCTGCACATAGCCTTCTTCATCGAGAATGCCGTCCTGACCGTGGGTGGTGAACGGATCAAGCGCGACGTCAGTGATCACTCCCAATTCCGGGAAACGCTCACGCAACGCGCGAGTGGCGCGCTGGGCAATGCCCTGCGGGTTCCAGGCTTCGGCAGCATCAAGGGATTTCAGTTCGACAGGCGTGACCGGGAACAACGCCAGCGCCGGAATCCCCAGTTCGACCCATTGCGCCGCTTCTTCAAGCAGCAGGTCGATGGTCAGGCGCTCGACACCGGGCATCGAGGCCACGGCTTCGCGACGGTTTTCACCCTCAAGCACAAACACCGGCAGGATCAGGTCATCGACCGTCAGCACATTTTCCCGCACCAGCCGACGCGAAAAATCATCACGACGGTTGCGACGCAAGCGAGTGGCGGGGAACAGACGATCGGCAGGGGTAAAGCTCACGGCGGACTCCTGAGCCCGCGCAAACGGGCGAGCGTGACAGTTATAGACGGCCATTATGACCAACAGATTACAGTTGTGCGTACCCCGTGACATGTAGCCGCATTCCATTGTTAGCGTAGGAATTGTTCACGTCGAGACACATTTCGACACTTTCATGAATGTGTCCGAAGGGTTAGGCTGCGCGTTCATTTCGCCAGCACCCAGACAATGCTCCAACAATTTCTGCATGACTTTGGCTACTTTGCCTTGTTCCTCGGCACGTTCTTCGAAGGCGAAACCATCCTGGTGCTCGCAGGCTTCCTCGCGTTCCGTGGATACATGGACATCAACCTGGTGGTGGTCGTGGCGTTCTTCGGCAGCTATGCCGGCGATCAGCTGTGGTACTTCCTGGGGCGCAAGCACGGGCGCAAATTGCTCGCGCGCAAACCGCGCTGGCAGATGATGGGCGACCGCGCGCTGGAGCACATCCGCAAGCACCCGGACATCTGGGTCCTGAGCTTCCGCTTCGTTTATGGCCTGCGCACGGTGATGCCGGTGGCGATCGGCCTGTCGGGTTATCCGCCGGGACGTTATCTGCTGCTCAACGGCATCGGCGCCGCAATCTGGGCCACCGCGCTGGCGGCCGCCGCCTACCACTTCGGCGCGGTCCTCGAGGGCATGCTCGGCAGCATCAAGAAGTACGAACTGTGGGTACTCGGCGCGCTGCTGATTCTTGGCGTTGGTCTGTGGCTACGTCGCCGCTTCAAGAATGCGCGCCTGGCCAAGCAGGTCTATGCCGACGAGCAAGCTGCAAAAGCGGCGCACCTGCTTCAAGCGGAGCAAACCAAACCCGCCGAACCTAAGACGCCAGCCGAGTAACGCGCTGGCGACAGCCATACAGCCCGATGCCGCTGAGCAGGCTGTAACCGAGCAAACCAGCCCAGGCCAACGGGCTGGCCGGCCATAGCCCCACCAGCGGCGCCAGCCACACCAGCGGCAGGTTCGACCCCAGCCGCAGCAGCTCGACCGTCAACGCCCACGGGCAATTTTCCAGGGCCACGCCCAGCGCAAACAAACCCCACGCCACCGCGCCCCAACCCAGCACCAACGCTGCGACTGGCAAATGCTGCGCCTGACCCATCAGGTAACTGCCCAGCGCGATATAGACGCAGAACTGCAACGCCACATACCACTGGCGGCGGCTGTCGAGCGGGACTTCGAATTTGCGGAAGCGGCTCAGGTCCGGCTTGTTCAGCGGGTACTTCGCCGCGACGTCTGCCGGGCGCCAACCGGTGCGCATGAACCAGATTCGCAGCTTGTCCCACGGGCGTTCGGCGCGGCGCGCGTCGTCCCACAACTGCGCATAAAACTGCACATTGGCCCACAGCGGATTCCAGCTCGCCAGCGGCGTGGTCACACCGAATATCACTGGCTCGTTGTCAACTTCTTCCTGAAACGTACCGAACAGCCGATCCCAAAGAATGAACACCCCGCCGTAGTTGCGATCCATGTAGAGAGCGTTCTGCGCATGGTGGGCACGATGATTGGATGGCGTAACGAAGAACCACTCGAACCAGCCGAGCTTGGGAATGTGCCGGGTGTGAACCCAAAACTGATACAGCAGATTCATCGCCGCGACACTGACGAACACCAGCAGCGGCACGCCGAGCACGGCCATCGGCAAATAGAAGATCCAGCCCAGCAGAAACCCGGTACTGGTCTGGCGCAACGCCGTGGAGAGATTGTACTCCTCGCTCTGGTGATGCACCGAGTGCGCGGCCCAGAGGATGTTGCGCTCGTGCCCCAAGCGGTGCAGCCAGTAATAGCAGAAGTCATAGAAGATGAAGGCCAACACCCAGACCCAGAGGCCGTTCGCCGGCAGCCTGAGCAGCGACAGATGTTCCAGGGCAAACGCATACGTCAGCAGTCCGAAACCTTTAGTCAGCAGTCCGGTAGTGGTCGACAACACCCCGGCGCTGAGACTGTTTACCGAGTCGGCGAGGCGATAGTGGCGGGTCCCGCGCCAACGATCGACAAGCAGCTCGGCGGCCATCAGCACGAAGAAAAACGGCACTGCATACAGAATGAAGTCCATGGCGCGCCCCGGTCGGATTCTATGGACAGATCCTAGGTGTAGCCGCCCTTTTCCCCTATGGCAACGCACGACAAATTAGTGGACATTTAGCGCCATGAATCTGGAGAGAAACCCATGAGCAAAAAAGTTGCAGTGATCCTGTCCGGCAGCGGCGTGTACGACGGCGCCGAGATCCACGAAAGTGTCATTACCCTGTTGCGTCTCGATCAACGCGGCGCGCAGGTACAGTGCTTCGCGCCGAACATCGCGCAATTGCATGTGATCAATCACCTGACCGGTGAAGAAATGCCCGAGACGCGCAACGTGCTGGTGGAATCGGCGCGCATTGCCCGCGGCAACATCAAGGACATCCGCGAAGCCGACGTCGATGACTTCGACGCACTGATCGTGCCCGGCGGTTTCGGTGCGGCGAAGAACCTCTCGAACTTCGCCGTCGAAGGCGCCGGCTGCACCGTGCAGCCTGAAGTGCTGGCCTTGGCGGAAGCGTTTGCCGAAGCGGGCAAACCGGTGGGTCTGATGTGCATCTCGCCGGCGCTGGCAGCGAAAATCTACGGCCCGGGCGTGACCTGCACCATCGGCAATGACGCCGACACCGCCACCGCAATGAACAAGATGGGCGCCACCCACGAAGACTGCGCGGTGAGCGACATCATCGAAGACAAGGCGCGCAAACTGGTGACCACCCCGGCTTACATGCTGGCGCAGAACATCAGTGAGGCGGCTTCGGGGATCAACAAACTGGTTGATCGCGTTCTGGAACTGACCCACGAGAACGACGCCTGACACGACCTTTCTGAAGGGTTTTTGTGGTGAGGGGATTTATCCCCGATGGCTGCGCAGCAGCCCCTTGCATCTTGAAGCACTGGGCCTGCTGCGCAGGCCATCGGGGATAAATCCCCTCACCACAGGTATACGGTTGAATCAGGGTTTGCGGGTCAGGCGCGTGAGGATCCGGTCCAGCGCATTGGCAAACGCCTGCTTCTCACGCTCGCCGAACGGCGCCAGGCCGCCGCTGATCTGGCCCTGTTCGCGCAGGTCGGTGAACAGGTTGCGCACCGCCAGTCGCTCGCCCATGTTCTGCGCGTCGAACTCCTTGCCCCGTGGATCCAGCGCCGCCACGCCCTTCTTCACCAGACGATCGGCCAGCGGAATATCGCTGCAGATCACCAGCTCACCAGGCACCGCGTGTTCCACCAGATAGTCGTCCGCCGCATCCGGGCCGCTGGGCACCACGATCAGTTTGACGATGGCCAGCCCCGGCTTGGTCTGCGGCTGCCCGGCCACCAGCACCACTTCGAACTGGCGCTTGAGGGCGAACTTCACCACCAGATCCTTGGCGGCCCGGGGGCAGGCGTCGGCATCGATCCATACACGCATGATTTTTTCCTTTTCTTAAAAGCATCGCGGGCAAGCCACGCTCCCACAAGGTTAACGCTAAACCTGTGGGAGCGGGCTTGCCCGCGAATGTGAGCGCCAGCGAATGCTTTTTAAGCGACGACCCGCCGCTTCTCGGCCATCCGGCTACGCCCATACAGCACAACAATCGCCAGAATCGCTACCGCCTGCGCCGTCAGCGAATAGGCATCGGCGTGAATCCCCAGCCAGTCGAATTCAAAGAACGCCACCGGCCGCGTGCCGAAGATCCCGGCCTCCTGCAAGGCCTTCACACCATGCCCGGCAAACACCACCGACAGCGCACAGAGCAGCCCGGCGTTGATGCTGAAGAACAGCGCCAGCGGCAGTTTCGCCGAGCCACGCAGGATCACCCAGGCCAGACCGATCAGCAGCACCAGTGCGGTCGCACCACCGGCCAGCACCGCGTCATGCCCGGCGGGGCCGGCCTGCAGCCACAGGGTTTCGTAGAACAGGATCACTTCGAACAGCTCGCGGTACACCGAGAAGAACGCGAGGATCGCAAAGCCGAAACGCCCGCCGCCGCCCACCAGACTCTGCTTGATGTAATCCTGCCAGGCAGCCGCGTGGCGCCGGTCGTGCATCCACACGCCAAGCCACAGCACCATGACGCTGGCGAACAGCGCCGTGGCGCCTTCGAGCAGTTCACGCTGCGAGCCGCTGACGTCGATCACATACGCCGCCAGCGCCCAGGTGCCAAGACCGGCGAGCAGCGCCAGGCCCCAACCGATGTTGACGCTGCGCACCGCCGACTGCTGGCCGGTGTTGCGCAGGAACGCGAGGATCGCCGCCAGCACCAGAATCGCTTCGAGGCCTTCGCGCAGCAGAATCAGCAGGCCGGAAATAAAACTCAGCGACCAGCTCAGGCCATCGCTGCCGAGCAGTTCTGCAGACTCTTTCAATTTGCCCTTGGCTGCGTCCAGGCGTTGTTCGGCCTGCGCCACCGGCAAGCCGTCCTGCAACGACTGACGGTAGGCCATCAGCGATTTTTCGGTGTCCTTGCGCACGTTGGCGTCAACGTTATCCAGCGAGCTTTCGACCAGTTCGAAGCCCTCCAGATACGCCGCCACCGACAGGTCATAGGCCTGATCGTGATCGCCGGCGCGGTACGCCGCCAGACTCTTGTCCAGCGTGGCGGCGGTGTAGTCGAGCAACTGCGCCGGGCCACGCTTGACCTGCGGCGGCTGCGCGCGTTGGGCGCGGAAGGTTGCGGCGACCTGCGGGCCTTCGGCGGCCTGCACTTCGGCCGGCGTCTGGCGCGCCAGATCGGCGATATTGAAGGTCTTGTCGGACTTTGCTGAGGCCGGGTCGGCACTGAAACCGGCGATGTAGGTCACCAGATCCCAACGCTGACGGTCTTCCAGTTGATCGGCGAAGGCCGGCATGTCGGTGCCTTCGACGCCCTGGCCGAGGGTGCTGTAGATCGCGTACAGGCTCAGATGATCGATGCGTGCGGCATCGCGCAGATTGGCCGGTGGTGGCGTCATGCCGAGGCCTGCCGGACCGTCGCCGACACCGGTGTCGCCATGACAGACCGAACAGTTCTGCGCGTACAGCGGCGCGCCCCGGGTCGGATCGGGAGTGATGATCGGCGCCTGGCTGACTTCATACGCCACCGCCAGTTTCGCCCCCAGTTGTCGCGCCTGACGGGCGACTTCGGAACCCTCCTGCTTCGCGCTGATGGCCGCGTGCAACGCTTCGACGCCCTGCTCCAGCGCAGCCTTCTCCGGTTTGGCCGGCAGACCTGCGATCAGCCCTTGCAGCACCTGGGTGAACTCCAGTTGCTCACGGTATTCGCCGTCATCGACGACCTTGCCCGCCTCGACTGTCGGCGGGTAATCGGCGCTGATGTAATCGAGCAGGTGCAGCGCCTGCGGGGCGCCCTCCACGGTGTCGGCCAGCAGGTTGAAGCTGCTCAGGGCGCACAGAGGGAACACCAGCCAGGCCAGGAATCGGGACGCGGCAGTCATGAATGAGTCTCAAATGGAAATGCGAAGTTACATATTGTTCACTTCGAACGCCTGTCACTCAAGCTTTGTCGACGTCTCGTGGCGTTTTAGCGCAACGCTGTGGCGGTGTTGCGGTAGTGCTCAAGCATGAACTCGACGAACACCTGCACCTTCAGCGCCACATGCCGGGCATGCGGATAGAGCGCGTAATAGTGACGCTGGCCGAGGCTGTAGTTAGGCAGGATCTGCACCAGTCGGCCACTGAGCAGATCGTCCTGCACGGTGGCTCGGGTGAACGCGGCAATGCCGACTCCGGCCAACGCGGCGGCGTGCAGCGAACTGATCGAATCGGCCTTGAACCGCCCCTGCACGCGCACACCAGTGGTGAGCCCGCGCGCGTCGGTCAGCGTCCAGTCGCTGCCGCCGGCAAACGCCAGTAACTGCTGCCCGACGAGTTCGCGCACCTGACGCACCAGACCGTTGCGCGCCACATACACAGGCGAAGCCACCAGCAGCAAATCCGAAACGGTCAACAACCGCGCCACCATGGACGAATCGGCCAATGGCCCGCAGATGCGCAGCGCCACATCAAAGCCCTCAGCGATCAGATCGACGAAACGGTCATCGCAGGACAGGTCCACCTCGATCTCGGGATAGCGCTGCTGAAACGCCGGCAGCCAGCTTGCCAGCTCCAGCGTACCGATGACCATCGGCGCGCTGATTCGCAGCACACCGCTGGGGCGCTCATGCGCCTGACCCACCGCCAGCGCGGCCTGATCGAGGCGTTCGAGAATGTCCACGCACGCCGCGTAATACTGCTGCCCCGCCGTGGTCAGGCTGAACCCACGAGTGTTGCGATTGATCAGCCGCGTGCCGAGTTCGCTTTCCAGCTGCTGCAACTGCCGGGAGATGGTCGAGTGAGTGGTGTCGAGGCGCTCGGCGGCGGCGCTGAACCCGCGACACTCGACGATGCAACGAAACGCGCGCATTGCCAGCAGTTGATTCATTGATGTTCCGCAGTGGGTTAAGTCTCAGGCCGGCAAGGCTAGCTCAATCCCGTCGCTCATCCCACCGGTCAGTCCACACTCGACGGGTGCGATTGACGACGAAAAAAATGACGCATCACTTAGCCACTATCGCCCCCTATAATGCGCCACCTGCCGTATTACCCGCTCAAGGATGAACCTCTTCATGCGCCATCGCTTGCTGCTGCCGCTGTTGATTGCCGCCGTTTTGCAACTCAACGGCTGTGGTGCATATCGCAATTACGACCTGGAACTGCAACAGACCACTGACCAGTTCAAGGCCGGCAACATCGACGGTGCTCTGACGCTGATCGAAGCGCACAACCCGGACCCGGAAAAAGACCTGCTCTACTACTTCGAAAAAGGCGCCGTACTCAGCGCTGGCGGCGCACTGCCGCAGAGCCAGACAACCTGGCGCAGCGCCGAGCAGATGATCATCGAACGTCAGGACACGATCGAGACCACCGGCGACAAGTTGCTCGCGGCGATGGGCAACCAATGGGGCAGCATCATCAATGACAAGCTGCGGCGCTACGATGGCTACGACTATGAAAAAGTCATGCTGACCACGCAAATGGCTCTCAACCAGTTGGCGGTGAATGACTTCGACGGCGCCCGTGCCGACATCAAGAAAACCCACGAACGCGAAGCGTTGATCGCCCGGCAACGGGAACTGGAATACGAAAAGGTCGAGGAAGCCGCCAAGGCCCAGGGCGCGCGCGTGCACTACAAGGATCTGCAGGGTTATCCGGTGGTGATGCTCGAATCCCCGGCAGTGATCGCCCTGAAAAACGGTTACCAGAGCGCCTTCAGTCACTATCTCGCCGGCTTCACCTATGAGGCGCTCGGCGAAAAAGACCTGGCGGCGCCCGGTTATCGTCAGGCCATCGAACTGCGCCCGGACCTGCCGTTTTTCCAACAGGCATTGCGCGACCTCGACAGCCCCGGACTCAAGACCGACGAAAGCGATGTGCTGATCATCGTGCAAAGTGGGCTGGCGCCGGCCCGCAGTTCGGTGCGGGTACCGTATCCGGTGCAACTCAAGGACGGCCAGGTGATCGTCACCAATATTTCCTTCCCGGTGATGGTGCCGGATAACTCCACCGCGCCGTTCAATCAGGTCCGCATCGACGGTCTCGAGAAAAAGCTGATCGCGGTCAACAGCATCACCGATATGTCTTTGCGCACACTGCGTGACGACATGCCCGGGATTATCCAGCGCACCACCTACCGTGCCTTCCTCGCGGCAGACGTTCAGGGCACCGACAATCGCCGCAATCCGGCCAAGGCCTCGTACGTCACCCAGTGGGATGGTTTCGAGCAGGCCGACACCCGCACCTGGCGCACCCTGCCCAACCTGACACAGGTCGTGCGCCTGCGTCTGAAAAAGGGCGAACACCAGATCAGCCTGCCGAACACGTCAGGCGCTCCAGTGAATATCCGCATCGACCAGAAGCGCCAGATGATCGGCCTGCGCGTGCTGGGCGAGCGGATCTACGCAAACGGCAGCGCTTTTCAACCTGCCACGTCGCTGGGAAATCGCGTATCCGCCCTGAAATAAGTAATGGCACCAAACTAACAAGTGCGATTAAAAAGCTATTACATGGCCAGCATCGCCTGCTTATAATGCCGCGCCCGCGCTATCGCGACGCGGCATAAAAGCTCCTCTGGTTATGAGGAATTGGCAGGAGGCCAGCGCCACTGTCGATGGGTCACACCAGCCCGACCAGCACCGGCGGCTGATGCAGTTACTAGCTCAGGGAAGAAGTACCCCCATGGCATTGCGCACTCCCACCTTGATCGCGCTCAGCGCTGTCACTCTGCTGTCCGGCTGTTCGGCGTTCCGCAACTACGATTCGGAACTGGCCCAGACCAACCAGCAACTGGCATCCGGCAACGTCGACGCCGCGCTGACCCTGCTGGAAAAGAACAACACCGGCCCCGACAAAGACCTGCTCTATTACTTCGAGAAAGGTGAGCTGCTGCGCGCCAAGGGCGACCTGTCCGGCAGCCAGAATGCCTGGACCAGCGCTGATCAGGTGGTTGGCCAGTGGGAAGATTCGGTCAAGCTCGATACCGGTAAATACCTGGCGCAGTTCGGCAGCTTCCTGGTCAACGACAAGGTGCGTCGCTACGAAGGCTACGACTACGAAAAAGTCATGCTGACCACGCAGATGGCCCTCAACCTGCTGGCCGTCAACGACTTCGACGGCGCCCGCACCGCGATCAAGAAAACTCACGAACGTGAAGCGGTGATCGCTGACCTGCGCGACAAGGAATACCTCAAGAGCGAGGAAGAGGCCGAGAAAGAAGGGATCAAGACCCAGTACAAGGATCTGCAGGGCTACCCGGTCGCCAGCCTCGACGCGCCGGAAGTGGTCGGCCTGAAAAACAGCTACCAGAGTGCGTTCAGCCATTACCTGGCCGGTTTCGTCTACGAAGCCCTGGGCGAGAAAGACCTGGCTGCACCGGGCTATCGCAAGGCGGCCGAACTGCGCCCGAACACCCCGCTGCTGGAACAGGCGCTGGTCAACCTCGACAAGCCGAGCAAGTCTGACGACAGCGACATCCTGATCGTGGTGCAAAGCGGTCTGGCACCCTCGCGTGATTCGATCCGCGTGCCGCTGCCATTGCCGATCTCCAACAATGTGGTGATCACTCCACTGTCGTTCCCGATCATCAAGCCTGACACCTCCACTGCGCCGTTCGCGCAGATTGGCGTCGATGGCCAGCAAGTCAACCTGACCGCCCTCAACAGCACCACCGCCATGTCGCGCCGCGCCCTGCGCGATGACATGCCGGGGATCATTGTGCGCACCACCGTGCGCGCAATCACCAAAGGCGTGGCGCAGAAGAAGATCAACGAAACCAACCCGCTGGCCGGTCTGGCCGTGGGTATTTCTTCAGCTGTGCTGGAAGGTGCCGATACCCGTACGTGGCGCACCCTGCCGGACAACACCCAGGTGGTGCGTCTGCGCTTGAAGAAAGGCGAGCACCAAGTCAGTCTGCCGAGCGCCGTCGGCGGTTCGCTGGTCAAGGTCACCGTCGATCAGCGTTATCAAGTGATCAGCCTGCGTGCCGTGGGCAATCAGGTGTTTGCCGGTGGCGTCGCCGCCCATGTCATCCCGAGCGCCGGCGCGACTAACGTCGCCAGCCTCAAACAACCTTAAGAACGGAGTCTTTGCATGCGCTTCAAACTCTTCGCCGTTGCCGCTCTCGCCGTGCTGGCCAGCGGCTGCGCCACCCCGCCACCACCGGAGCCGGGCAGCGCCGCGAGCAAGGTCGTGGCCATGGGCCCGCAGAAACACATTGCGGTCGGCGCCATGCGCGTCGCCCGTGAGAACGGCTTCATGACCGTCAATGTGCAGTTGACCAACACCCTCAACAGCAACAAGACGTTCTACTACCGTTTCGCCTGGCTGGGCCCGGAAGGTTTCCCGATCGCCGAGGAAGAAGTCTGGAAAAGCCAGATGATGTACGGAGCCCAGACCGGCTTCATCCAGGGCATCGCCCCGACCCCGAAAGCCGTGGATTTCCGTCTGGAACTCAAGACGCCTTAAGCCCGCCACCCTATTCCTGTTTTAGAGAGCATTCCCATGTTTGCACGCTTTTCCCTGATCGCTGTCCTCGCCCTGCTGGCTTCCGGTTGCGCCAACACCTCGCCGACCCTGGGTAGCAAGAACATCAGCTACGGCGACACCAAAGCGGTTGAAACCGTGACCAACGAATTCGGCTCGACCGACCTGCAAATGATCGCCGAATCGATGACCCGCTCGCTGGCCCAGTCCGGCATTCTGCAGGGCCGCCCGGTGGTGCAGGTTTACGACGTGAAGAACAAGACCAGCGAGTACATCGATACCCGCGAAATCACCACCAGCATCAAGACTCAATTGATGAAGTCCGGCACCGCCCGCTTCGCCAGCGACAACACCGCGATGCAGAGCCAGGTGGACCAGCTCAAGCTGCAGAACCAGAGCGGCCTGTACAAGAAGAGCACCGTGGCCAAGACTGGCAACATGATCGCCGCCAAGTACCGTCTGGAAGGCTCGATCAGCTCGATCGTCAAGCGCAGCAGCGACTACAAGGACGTCTTCTACAAATTCAGCCTGCAACTGATCGACGTCGAAAGCGGTCTGGCCGAATGGATGGACGAAAAAGAGATCCGCAAAACCACGGAGCGTTAATTGATGCGCGCATGGATTGGCATGATGGCCCTGGCTTGCGCGTTCAGCGTGCAAGCGGCCCCGAAAGTCGCGGTGACGGATCTGGCGTATCAGGAGCGTGTGGAGCAATACATCCACATCGTTTCGGCGCAGAACAATTACCGCGAGGGTTACTACAGCTCCAGTGGTTCCTCGAACTACAACGAGCTGGAAGCGACCACCAGCTACATCGAACAGGGTGAACTGCGTAAATTCACCGGCGACATCAAGGGTGAGATTCTGCGCACCGGGATGTTCCAGCTGATGCAGGGCACGCCGTACACGGCGTCGTCCAAGGGTGACGTCTATGACGTGATCAAGCGCATCAAGGCCGGCAGCTTCAAGGGTGCCGATTACGTGCTGTTCGGCACCGTGTCGGACATCGACTTCACCCAGGACATGAACGAGCTGGCGCATACCGACAGCTACTCGGCGGTGCTCGGCCTGACGCTGGTGGCGGATTTCAGCCTGATCAACACCAAGACCTACGAGATCACCTCGGCCTTCACGGCGATGGGCGAAGCGCAGGACACCAAACTGGTGAATGGTCGCGACATCAAGATTTCGTTGAATCGCCCACGGGTGGTACGTGAAGTGTCGAAAGCGCTGGGTGAAGACGTGGCCGGGCAACTGAGCATGCAGCTCGGTGGCGGCGGTTACGAGCAGCCGCGTGAGGCGCAGCAGCGCAACAATCTGCCGCGTGATACCGCGCCGGTGATTTTGCACTGACTCTTGGCTGAACGCGTTCTGTGGCGAGGGAGCTTGCTCCCGCTGGGCTGCGAAGCAGACCCAAAAGCTTGTGAGCGCTGCGCACTCAAGCGGGAGCAAGCTCCCTCGCCACAATTGAGCGTCACGCCAAAGTCTTGGCGGATAAAAAAAGGCGACCTCAAGAGGTCGCCTTTTTTGTGGCCGATGTCTCGTCCTGAATAAGGTTTACACCTTCTGACTTCTCATCAGGAGGGTGCAATGGATACAGGTGCAAAACGCAGTCAGCGCGATTACACGCTGACTTTTAAATTGTCGGTTGTCGACCAAGTCGAAAAGGGCGAGTTGAGTTATAAAGAGGCTCAACGGCGCTACGGGATTCAGGGCAGGTCGACGGTGTTGGTTTGGTTACGTAAGCATGGTCGGCAGGACTGGAGCCAAGGCGCTTCCATTCGCTCCCAGAGGATCCGACCGATGGACGAGCCTAATTTGCCATTAACTCCCGAGCAGAGAATCAAAGAGCTTGAGGAGCAGTTGGCGCTGGCGAATCAGAAAGCCAAGTTCTTCGAAGACGTGGTCGATGTTCTGAAGAACGATTACGGCGTATCCGTCGTAAAAAAGCGGCCCGGCAAGTCGTTGCGCAAACCCAAACCCTGAGTGTCAGCAGGGCTTGCCAGTTTATGGCGATCAGTCGCCAAGCCTTTTACAAACGTGATCGGGTCTATCGAGCCCGGCTCGAGCAGGATCAGAAACCCATGCAGTTTGTGCAGGAGATCCGCGTACGCCAACCCTGCCTGGGCACACGCAAACTGCACTCGATGATGCATGAGAAACATGACAGGCCAGAACTGCATGTTGGTCGGGATCGTTTGTTTGAGGTTTTGCGTGAGCACCGGCAATTGGTTCGCAGGAAACGGGCCTATCACAAGACGAC